>CAZJPV010000039.1:20552-24784 GCA_964547985.1 uncultured Syntrophaceae bacterium | reverse complement strand
CGTCGTGATCGAGTTCACGGATCCAGACTGCCCCTTCTGCCGGAAAGCGGCCGATTGGCTCGAAAAGAACCGGGAAGGGGTGACGCGATACGTATTCTTGTATCCCATCACGCGTCTCCATCCCGGCGCGGACGCCAAAGCGAAATATATCCTCGGGGCCAAGGACCAGGAGAAGGCCTACCATGAAGTCATGAGCGGCGCGCTGGACAGTATCGACGCGGGCAAGCTCAAACTCACCGAGAAGGCCGGCACCCTCCTTGAAGAGCACAAGCAACTGGCCATTAAAGCGGGCGTCTTCGCCACCCCGACCCTGTGGGTCAACGGGAAACACGTACCCGGGGCAGACATACCGCTCATTGAAAAATACCTGAAAGGAGAAAAATGACATGAAGAAACATCCGGGTTCCAAGGAAATGCTGTTGGCAGTCATCGCCGCGCAGGGTCTTCTTATCCTTTTCCATTACGGGGAGGCGCTCGCCATGACGGCGCCTTCCACGGGATCGTTCGCCTACGACATCTACGACATCGGAGTCAACTCCATCCTCAAGGGTCCCATCGGCTTCATCGGAGGGGTCGGCGCTATCGTCTTCGGAGCGATCGAGGCCATACGGGGACGGATACTGGAAGCAGTCCCCGCCATCCTGGGCGGGGCCGCGCTTCTGAAGGCGGATTCCATTGTACAGACCCTGGGTTGCATCATTTAACCGGTCTGAAGCGATGACGAAGCGCTTTCCGCAGTATCTCTCGGCCCCCCTGCAGGTGCTCTGGTTCGAGCCGGACGAACTGGGGGTCGTCTTCACCTGCTTTCTTTTCGCCCTGATCTACGGTTCTTTCTCCTGGGCGCTCCTCTTCATCGCGCCCTGGCAATACAGCCGGGCGAAAAAGAGATACCCCAAGGGTTTCTTCCGGCATTTTCTCTACTTCGCCGGGATCACCAGGATGAAGGGATACCCGTCCTTTTTCGAAGAGAGGTTTTTCGAATGAGGCTCAATTTGTTTCTGCAGAAGACTTCCAACATCGTCGCGGAGAACAGGCTACTCAAATTCGTGGTCGTGGTGATCGGCGTCGCGGCGATCGCGAACGCGGTCATGACCTACCGCGCGTTGAATTACCAGCGGACTATCATCGTCCCCCCGGTCCTGAAAAGCCGGATCGAGATCACGGGGGACAGGGCCTCGGAGGAATACGTGAAGGCCTTCAGCCGGTATATCGCTGCCCTGTCCTTCAGCTATTCCCCGGGGAGCGTGAAACCGCAATTCGACGAACTCCTCGCTCTTTACGCGCCGGAAGCGTTTCCGGAGGGAAAGCGGGTCCTGTACGAACTTGCGGACAGGGTGATCACCACCCGGGTCACGAGCGTCTTCTTCATGGGAAAGCTGTACGTGGACGGCGAGAAGAACCAGATCGAGGTGTCTGGGCAAAGAAGGCAGTACGTCGACGATCGCAAGGTGGAGGACGTCACGAAGACGTACCTCATCGATTACAGGATCTCGGACGGCAGGTTCCAGGTCGTCAGGATCTCGGAAAAGGAAGAGACGAACAGCCAGGCGGCGAGGTTGCCATGAAAAAGAACATGCTTGAAAAAAAGGTGGGAATGCTTCTCGTTCTCACGCTGGCCGTTTCCGTCCTCGGGAGCGCGGGCATCGCATCCAGCCAGGAAGAGAATGTCCCCGAAAACCGGGAAACGGCCGATGTACAGATCACGAAACTGCCGGCGGAGGGCGCCGTCACCGTCATGCCCGAGGTCGCCCAGCCCGTCGAGCTGAGCAACTCGGACGTGAACCGGATCACCTGCCGGGGCGAAATCAAGGACGTCGTCTACTCCAGGGAGAAGGGGATCACGGTCAAGTTCAGCGGCAGGGATGCCTTCGTCAAGTTCCGCACGGGCTTGAAGGACGGCAAGACCACGTACAGCACGACGCCGTCGGAGATCTTCGTCGTCTGCGGCGATAACGTTTACAGCCTGATCGCCGTTCCCAAGAGAATCCCCGCCCGGTCCATCAGGCTCTCCCCGGGAAAAACGGAGAACATCAGGAAGAACAGATCGCTTTTCGGCGCCCTCCCTTTCGAGAAGAAGATCCTCTCCGCGATCCGGAGCCTCTACACGGAAGAGATTCCCGAGAGTTTCACCGTATCCACCCCCAACAAGAGAATCGATCTCTTTCGTGACCTGGATCTCGTCCTTGCCAGGGTAGCGGTGGTCGAAGGCGAGGGTATCCAGGTTAAGGAGTACCGCGGCACGCTCGCCGGCGGGGACAAGGACAGGATCGAGCTTGGAGAAAGGGATTTTCTCCGAAACGAAATCTCCACCGACCCCATCGCCGTCTCCCTGGACAGGCTCGTCCTGAAAAAAGGAGAGATCCTGAGAGCCTTCGTGGTCGAACCTCACCGGGAGGAACCTGGCGATGAAAGATAAGTTGAAGACCATCTGGGCGAACGTCACACCGCGGCAAAAGCGGAACCTTGTCCTCCTCGCCATGGCGACGGTGGTACTGGCGTTCAGCCTCGCGGGGTACCTTTTCAAGACGAGAGACGGCGGAGCGGTTTCGGAAAAAGCCGCGCAGAAAAAGAAGGAGATCACCCTGGACGCCGGGCTCCTGGAAAAATCCGCTTACCTCGAAGGGCGAAAAGAGATCGCCAGGACCGAGGAGAAGCTCTCGCTTCTCCAGAAGGAACTGGACGAAATCAAGGAAGAGAAGGCAAAGGCCGTCCATGCAGGATCGAAGCAACCCCTTCCGGCGGTCCCGAAGCCGACCGATCCATCAAAGGCGATCTCTTACCCCGTTCCGCCTTTGCCGCCTCCGCCCGTCTCCTCGGCCGGTCCATCCAAGGTTGGGCAGGCGCCCAAGCCCGCCGCGGAGACGACGGGTGATATCGAACTCGTCTCGAATCCGCAGGCGCAGAAACAGGATCAGAAGGCCGCCGAGGTAAAAAAAAACGAGAAGGGCGACTCGGTCTATCTGCCCCCTTCTTTCATGGAGGCGACCCTTCTTTCCGGCCTGGACGCCCCGACGGTGGAGTCGGCCAAGGGGAACCCCGTCCCGGTTCTCCTGAGGATCAAGGACTTGGCCATCCTCCCCAACAAGGTCAAGGCGGACCTTAAAGGATGCTTCGTCATCGCCGAGGGACAGGGGAATCTTGCCGACGAGCGGGCGCACCTGAGGCTGGTGAACCTCTCCTGCTTGTCAAGGAAGGGCCAGGCCGTCATTGACCAGAAGATCAAGGGCTTCGTCGTCGATTCAGACGGGAAGATCGGCCTCAGGGGAACGGTGGTCTCCAAGATGGGATCGGCAATCGCGCGATCCGTCCTTGCCGGGTTCTTCGGCGGAGTCGGAGACGCCCTACGGTCAGCCACTGTGACCTCCAGCGTGAGCGCGCTCGGCACGACCCAGACCGTGGATCCCGGTCAGATCGCCCAGGCGGGGCTGGGAAGCGGCCTCGCCCAGGGGGCGCATGAGCTCCAGAAGTTTTATCTGGAACTCGCCAAACAGAGCATGCCCGTGATCGAGGTTGGGGCCACGCGGAACATCACCCTTGTAGTGAGCGAGGGGGTCGATTTGGAGATCAAGGAAAAATCAGGAGGGAGGAAGCAGAAATGAAACGGGTCCTGTGTCTATTAACGTTAACCGCCCTGCTCGGCGGCTGCTCGGTCCTGAACCCATACAAGAGCGAGTTCACCTGCCCGCAAAAGGAAAACGGCAAGTGCGTGGGCGTGGAAACGGCCTACGGCGAGTCCCTGCAGAAAAAAAATAAAGACGGAAGCCTTGAGCCTGCAACCAAAAACTCACCGGGCAAAGCGGTGACCGGTCCGGCACAAAAGGTCAATCTTCTCTACCAGGAGGAAGTCTACCGGAAACTCACCGGGTTCCTGAGGGATCCGGTCACGCCGCTCGTCGCGCCTCCCCGGGTCATGAGAGTGCTTCTCCTTCCTTACAAGGGCGATGGAGGGGAACTCTTCATGCCGAGATACGTCTACTTCATGGCCGACGATCCCCGGTGGATTATGGGCGGCTACCTGAAGGAAGGAGCGGCCGACTGATGGGAAAGCTCTTCGACGTGATCTTCGGCGCCCGCGGGGGAATGACCCGCAAGGATCTCCGAAACCTGACCCGCAGGGACCGGTTTTCCGATTATCTCCCCTGGATCGCTTACGACGGGGAAACGGAAGCATACTACAACGCGGACGGCACCAGGGGCTTTCTCTGGGAATGCAGTCCGCTCTGCTTCGCCGG
>CAZJPV010000039.1:18409-20452 GCA_964547985.1 uncultured Syntrophaceae bacterium | reverse complement strand
ACGCGGACGGCACCAGGGGCTTTCTCTGGGAATGCAGTCCGCTCTGCTTCGCCGGTGAAAAGACGCTCTTCACCCTGGAGGGACTCTTCCGGCTGGGGCTTCCGCACGGGTCCGTCATGCAGTTCATCCTGCATGCCGACAGCCACATCGATCCCTACATCGAGGCGTACCGGTCGGGGAAAACGCGCGATCTCGCGATCGTTCACGAGGCCTCCGAGAAGTTCGCCGCTTTCCTTGAGAAGGGCGTGGAGGGTATGGATATCTTTCTCAAAACCCCTCTGAGAAATTTCCGCCTCTTCGTGGCGGTGAAGTTCCCCGAAGAACGGGAGATGAAGCTCCACGCGAAGGATCTCTCCAACTCCATACTGGAGATCCTGAGGGGGGCGGACCTCTATCCCAGGCCCGTGCCTCCCCATGCGCTCGTCGACTGGATGCGCAGATACCTGAACGACGTTCCTTCCCCGAATAACGACGCCTACGACGATTCGATTCCCATTCGGAAACAGGTGATCTTCGCCGATACGGTCATCGAAAAATCCATGGACCGAATGAAGGTAGGGAACCGGTATTTCCGCTGCACCACGGTAAAACACTATCCCAAGGAAGTGGACCCGCTCCAGACGAACGAGCTCTTCGGGGGCGTGTGGGGAGTGGTCTCCGACGCCAACCAGATCACGACGCCGTTTTTCTTCGCGCTGAACGTCGTGTTTCACAATCTCAAGTCGAAGCTCCACACGAAGTGCAACCTCGTTTTGCAGCAGCAGGGGGTTGGAAGCTTCGCCCCTTCCCTCATGCGGAAGAAAGACGAGTACATGACCGCGGTGGACGAGGTGGAAAAGGGGACCCCTTTCGTGAGGGTGATCCCGATCCTCTGGGTCTGGGGGGACAGCGAAAAGACCGTGAGTGAATCGATCGTGAGGGCCAAGCGGATGTGGGAAGCGCAGGGCTACGTCATGCAGGAGGACAGGGGGATTTTGCCAGTCCTCTTTCTCTCGTCCCTTCCCTTCGGCCTCTATGACCGGGACGACAACGTGGACAACCTCGACCGGGACTTTATCGCGCCCTGTGACAGCGTAGCGGTGACCCTCCCCGTCCAGGCGGACTTCTCCGGCGGAGGAAAGCCGAGCCTCATCTTCATCGGGAGAAAGGGGCAGCCCTGCTCCCTGGACGTTTTCGACCGGCACGCCAACAACCATAACATTTTCATCGCAGCCTCCTCGGGAAGCGGAAAATCCTTCCTCGTGAATTACCTTGTCTACAACTATTTCGCTTCCAGCGCCCTCATCCGCATCGTGGACATCGGCGGCTCCTACAAGAAGATGACGCGGCTCTTTGGCGCCCGCTTCCTCGATTTCTCCGAGCAATCGAGGATTTGCATGAACCCGTTCACGAACGCCATGGACCCCGCGGGCGATCTCCCCGTCATCGCTTCCATCGTCCTGCAGATGGTTTACTCGTCCACGGACATCGTACCGGAGGACACGGCGGAGACGGCCATGTCGCTCATCAAGTCGGCGGTCAAGTGGGCCTGGCGGACGGAAGGAGCGGACGCCTCGATCGACACCGTCTACGAGTACCTGTCCACTTTCCCCGAGCACGCGGAGGAGTTCGATTCCTGCCACGAGAATGATATCGCGGCATTCCGGTCCCTTGCCCGCAACCTCTCGTTCAACCTGACAGAGTTCACGAGCGGGCACCTCTACGGGAAATGGTTCAACGGGACCTCCGATTTCAATATCGCCGGAGATGAGTTCGTCGTCCTCGAACTGGAACATCTCAAACCCCAGAAGGAGCTTTTCAAGGTCATCACTCTCCAGGTGATCAACGCGGTCACCCAGGACCTCTATATCTCCGACCGGTCGAGGCCCAGGTTCATCATCTTCGACGAGGCGTGGCAGTTCATGCAGGAGGGAAGCTCGCTGAAAGGGGTCATTGAAGAAGGATACCGGCGGGCGAGAAAATACGGTGGGAGCTTCACGGTCATCACACAGTCCATTCTCGATTTGAAGCAGTTCGGAAGCATCGGGGACGTGATCCGTTCAA
>CAZJPV010000039.1:16335-18309 GCA_964547985.1 uncultured Syntrophaceae bacterium | reverse complement strand
CAGTCCATTCTCGATTTGAAGCAGTTCGGAAGCATCGGGGACGTGATCCGTTCAAACAGCGCCTTCAAGTTCTATCTGGAATCCAGCGATTTCGATCGGGCGAAGCTGGAGGGTCTGATCGAGCATGAAGGTTTCGCTCTCAAGATCCTGAAGTCGGTCCGGAGCAACAAGCCCAAGTACTCGGAGATCTTCATGGACACCCCGTTCGGTCAGGGCGTGGCCAGGCTCGCCGTGGACCCCTTCTCCTATTACCTCTACACCTCCGACGCGGCGGAAATCGCCGAGATCGAATCCCTCGTGGATAACGGAATGAGCTATGGCGAAGCGATCAATGAAATGGTCAAGAGATACAGGACGGCCGGTTAGGGTCCTGTTTCTTCTTCTCCTGTGCTTCGCCCCGGGGATCGTCCATGCGGCGGGTTCCGGAGATCCCGGTCAGGCCGGAAACGATCTCGGGAGTGCCGCCGTCCAAAGGTTCGGGTCGCCTGGCACCGTCAACAGCGAGATTTCCGTCCCCATGACCTCCCGCGACACGCCCATGCGGACCCTGGACGGAAACAAATCCTTTTCCGCCCAGCTTCTCTGTCCGTCCTCCCGGAAGTTCATCGAGGTTTCCATTCAGGTCGGGGGGTCCGGCGATCTTTCGCAGATCGCGGTCAGCCAGGACCTCGACATGGACGGGAACACGGATTTCGTCTTCTCCGTCCCCTTCCCCGTCTCTGGTGTGTGCGCAAACGGGATCATCTCCTGCCAGGCCGGCACATGGGGGAACTGCAGCTATTATCGCTGGAACGCCGACTCCTCCGCCCGCGTCGGACTCGCGACCGCGGCAATCTCGGATCTCGGGGGTTGCTACTGCGTCAACGCGAGCTGCGGGAGCAACCTCGTCCAGGCAAACCTGTCGACCGTTCTCCGTGACTTGGGCGGAGGCGTCTCCGGCGCCGTCCAGGCCGTGAACAGGAAATACGCCGTCACCGACGTGAAAGAGGAAGGATCGACGATCACTTATTACGGCCAGGACGCGGGGCAATGCTCCGGTTCTCCCGGCTCGTACGGATCGAGCTCGCCGGAGCAATACTACAGCACGGGAAGCGACGCCGGCCTCGCGAATGCCAAGGACGCGGCACAAACCTCCCAAGCGGGAGACCCGGCCAGCTACTACAGCCTGATCGCGAACTCCCAGGCCGCCCAGGAGAGCCAGGGCGATTACCGGCAGTGTTCCGTCATCCGGAACGTGACCGTGACCACGGTGACAGGGTGCTCATCCCCGGGAGATTCCCTGGATCCGTCATTGAACGGCTGCACCATCAACTACCTGAGCCCTTACCCGCGGACCATCAAGACCCACGACGGGGGGAGCGGTGGAAGCTGCTATTTTCCCCAGCCCGGAAGTATCGCCTCTTCCGGCGGGAGCCTCTACATCGGGAATTACCTCTGCGGAGATCCGCACGGCGGCGTGGTGAAGAACGCACGCATCCGGTTCCTGTGCGGGGGAGCTCAGGTCATCGTCTATTCCCGCGAGTACGAGACGGCGGCGCTTTCCTGCCCCTCCGGTGACCTCGCGTGGATCGAAGGATGGTATTACACCTCCAACGCGAACCACATCAGCTGCCCGGCAGGTTACAGCGACGGACTCTGCAACGGCTTATGCTGCATGAAACCGGCCGACAGGACGGACGTCATCGATGACACGATGGACAATCGCTGTCTTGCATACGAGACCGATCCGCAATGCCGGCTCAGGGACGAGCAGTCGGACGGGGTCTACACCTTCAACAACTACAATCCCACTTCCCTGTCGCCCCTCTCGTCCTGCCGGACCTTTACGGGATACCTTCCCCACGACGTCTGCCGTGACTGGTGGCGCAAGGACAGGACCTACATCTGCGAGACCCCGGGCCAATACGATTTCACGGACACCAAAAGAAGGGTGGACGCCGTCTACTCGTCGAGTGCGGCGGATTCCGGGTCCCT
>CAZJPV010000039.1:10543-16235 GCA_964547985.1 uncultured Syntrophaceae bacterium | reverse complement strand
TGGGCGTGATGGATCCCCTGTGTCCCACCAACGGGACGGGCTGCCCCGGGGGGACGTACAATCCCACGCTGAACAGGTGCGAAAGACCGCAGATCGTGACCGGCTACAAGTGCCCGACGACAGGAACGACTTACGGGGACCAGGCCTCATGCCAAAACGCCTGCATGCAGACTGCTTCCTGCCAGACCGGGACGTATTCCGTATCCGTCTCTCCGGACCAGTCGAGCTCGTACTGGTTTTACAACGGTGCTTACCGGATGTTCTGCAGCGGGAACGGTCTCTACCTGTCGGCGAACCCGGGAGGAAGCAGCCGGAGCTGGACTCTTTCGGGCGCCTCCTGCTCCGGGGACGCGAACGGCGGTGAAAACGCTTTCATCACCTACCTCCAGGGGAGCGGCAACCAGCTTTACGTTTACGGCTGCGACGGGATGCAGGACCCGGAGTACGGCTCCTGGATGCCGGCCAATTGCGGCCGGCTTTTCGGCGTTCTCACGTTCGATCACGCCGTGGTCAGCGGATCCACGAGGAGCACGTCCTGCATACTCGACGACGCCTCGTATCTCTCTTTTCATGACCGGTGCGACTGGGCGACGTGGACGGGCATCGGAATATCGGGCGCCTCCTATCAGAACTGTCCCCTCGGAAATTATCCCTGCAGCGGCGGTACCTGTTCGACCGGATCCGGGTGCACCGCCGTTAACGGCTGCCCGTCCGGCTACCAGCTTGTAAGCGGTATCTGCATCGCCCAGCCCCAAGGGGGCGTGGCCGTGACAGTCGACAGATCGACTCATCTGTGTGAAGCCCCAGTGACGAACAGCTGCACGGTAGATGGCTTTTCCTTCGATCCAACCGGCGACTCCTGCGTCAAGAATCCGGATTGCGGCGAAGGCATGCTGGAAGGCGGCCTCGACCTCTGCATATTCAATATCGGGAGCGACCGGTGTCCGGCCGGCTTCGAATATAACGCGGCATTCTCAGCCTGTACCAGGGACGCGGTCTGCCCAGGCGGTGGAAGCCTCAATCGGTTGAGGGATGTCTGCGAGACGGCAAACGTCTCGTCCTGTCCGGAAGGGACGGCCATGGACCCGGGATCGGGTAACTGCCTCGCGGACCCTTCCTGCCAGGTCGGAAATTTCGACGCGGACCTCGGCAAATGCGTCTTTTCGGCGGCGTCCCTCGCCCAGGCGGGATACGTCTTCAATCCCGGCCTTGACCGGTTCGAACGGCCGCCGTCCTGCCCCGACGGGAGCTCGTACTCGGATGCGGCGGATCTCTGCACGGCTCCCGCCGGTCACGCGTGTCCTTCCCCCGGCGTTTACAACGCCTCATCGGGAAAATGCGAGGCCACGGGCGTACCGGTATGCCCGGCCGCGGGCATGACCTACGACGACGCGGCCGGAGCCTGTTACGCCCCCGCCGCCTGTCCTGGCGCCGGAGCGATCCTGAACGGCGTGACGGACCTGTGCGAGGCGGCTTTCACGCCCGCGTGCGCGGGAGGATATTCATGGAACCCGGCAAGGTTGCTGTGCGAGATGGATCCTTTCTGTTCCCCGGGGACGTTTAATCCCACAAGGGACCGGTGCGAATCGGCCACGTCCGGGACGTCCTGCCCGGCGTCTTACGCCTGGAACGGCTCGGCCGGTAAATGCCAGGCGTTGCCGTCCTGTTCCGCCGGCACCTATAATCCCGTCACCGATCGGTGCGAACAGTCCGCGACGGCCGGCTACGCGTGTTCACTCGGAGGGAGTTATCCGAGCCTTCCCGCGTGTTCTTCCTCGTGCGCGCAATCGGCCGCCTGCAGCACCGTTACCCCGAACGTGACGCTGTCGGGACCGCAGGCCTGGTGTCAGCCCAGCCGCATCGTCTGTTCCGGCGGCACCCTTACCTTCTATTGCAGCCAGGGCGGTTCCCTGTCTTACAACGTGACGGGCATGAACTGTTCATCGGACGTATCCCTTCCCGGCGGCTACTATATTTCCTACCTCGTGGGATCGGGACAGGGATTCACCATTTTCGGATGTCAAAACGTGTACGATCCGGAATTCGGATACTACCCCAGCGGGATTTGCGACTTCACCGGTTACGTACGCACGCAGGGCGTCAACGTCACGGGTTCGACTTATCCCGGCACGCCGGGTTACTGGAACGCCCTGGACGCCCTGGGCGTAAACACCTTTCCCGGCTACCCGAACGCGCTTTGGGGGCATGATTCAACGATCTGGACACCCTGGTACCCCCTTTACTTCAACGGCATCCCTTACCAGGTCTGCCCCCTGGGCAATTATGCCTGCAGCGGGGGATACTGCTCAGCACCGGGGGCCTGTTCCGGCCCCACCTATTCCTGCCCGGTCGGCTGGACCCTTTCCGGTTCCACCTGCTACCAGGCCGCAGGTTGCCCGGCGGGCGGGAGCCTGAACGGTATCTCCGAGAAGTGCGAGGCGGCCGGCACGCCGACTTGTTCAAGCGGCACGTATGATCCTGCTAATGGGGTCTGCTACCAAGCCGTAACCTGTCCCAACGGCGGCAGCGTGAACGGTTCGGTCGATAAGTGCCAGCTCGCCCCCTCCAATTCCTGCCAGACCGGTTATACCCTGGATTCGGGAAGGGGCCTTTGCACTGCTCTTCCGCAATGTGGGGCAGGGGCCTATAATTCCACCCGCGACCGGTGTGAGCAGGTGCCCGCTACCGGCTGCGCTGCCGATTATACCTGGAACGGCGGCAGGGGCCTGTGCGAATCCAATCCCACGCATGACTGCTTCCTGTACGGTTTTTCCTACAACCCGGCGATCGATCTCTGCTCGAAAGAGGTCGTCTGCCCGGGCGGCGGATATCTCAGCGGCGAAGCCGATCTTTGCGTGGTCCAGATGTATTCGGGAATGTGCCCCGCGGGGTTCGTCTACAACCCGTCGACTGATTCCTGCCTGCGCGATCCGTCCTGCCCGGGCGGCGTTTTCGATCCGGCGACTCGGAAATGCGTTGCACCGCCGGCAGACGGCTGCGCGAGCGGGTACGCTTACAATTCCGATACCGGAACGTGCCAAATGCCCCCGGTGTGCGAGACGGGAACATACGACGGCGGGATCGACAAATGCGCGGTTCCCGGTTCAACCCTCTGTCCGACCCAGTACACGTTCAATTCCCTTGAATCGCGGTGTGAGCGTCTTCCCTCCTGCAGTGACGGGGCGGTGTATTTGGCCTCCATGGACCTCTGCATGAAGGACCCGGTCCGGCAGTGTCCCACTTCCGATTACACGTACCAGGCTTCCTCCAGGCAGTGCGTCGCACCTCCTGTCTGTTACGTGGGGAACTTCGATCCTGCCACGAATACGTGCGCGGGATCGTCCACGGGCTGTCCCCTCGGATCGCAATATGCCTGCCTTCCGAACCCGGCGACCGGGATTCTGCAGTGCTCCGATAACGCCTGTTTCAACCCGTCCGCCATGCCCACCCAAACGACCGGCGCTGACACGTCCTCCTATCACAACGACGGCACGGTGGACCCTTCGACCGGTAATTGCCAAGGCGCCTTGTACATATTCAACGGCAAGGGAAAAGAATGCAGAACCGCCGGGATCAGCACGACCTTCTTCAACTGCTGCAATACCGATCCCGGAAGCTTTCTCTTCATCCAGAACACGTGCGGCTCCGGGGACGCGGAAACGGTGCAGGCGGTCGGCAAAGGGATGTGCCATTACATCGGGGATTATTGTCAGCAGAAATGGCCCCTCATCGGGTGTGTCCAGAGGGCGAACACTTACTGCTGTTTCAATTCCAAGCTCGGCAGGATCATCCACGAGCAGGGGCGGATTCAGCTCCAGCAGTTCGGCGCAAGCGGCGACTGGGGGGGAGCGGAGAACCCCAACTGCCGGGGATTCACACCGGAGGAATTCCAGATGCTCGATTTCTCCAGGATCGACCTCTCGGAGTACTTCGGAGACATCAAGACGAAGGCGGCCTCGGAAGTGCAACGGAACATGCAGCGGCAGGTCTCGGATTTCTACGACAAGGTGCAGGCGAAGTGAGTTCCCGTTTCCCGATCTATACGCGGAATCCTCCGCGCGAGACCTGCACTGTTTGCAAGAAAACTTTCGGGCCTGGAGAGGGGAGATACCTGCGGCCGGAAGGCCCGGTATGCGTGGAATGCCACGTCCGAAACGGACATATTCCCGAAGCGCGCGTACGACCGCGAGGGAGAAAAATGAAAAAGGTCTTCAGCCTGGCAGTCCTGTCCTCCTTGCTCCTGGCCCAAGCGGCGGTTTGCGCCGATCTCGGCAATATTGGGGCGACTTATCCCGTCGTCGAGCGCGACGCCCTGGCCGAGATCGAGGAGCGGGCAAAGGCGGTCGATTGGGGAAAGGCATTTGACCCGAAAAGGACGCGCGAAAGGATTCAAAACTACCGGCCCGGGGAGATGGAGGCCTTGCCGGCGGCGAAGAAGGACCGGATCTTCCAGGTGGACGTGAGTTACACGCTCGATTTCGACATCCCCGACGGGAGGGGCGGAATCCTCTATCCCAAGGGCTTCAGTTTCAACCCCCTGGCCCATGTTTTTCTTCCCAATGTCCTCGTCGTGATCGACGGGGGTAACGAGAGACAGATCGAATGGTTCAAGGCATCCTCCTACGCAAAAGACCATAGGGTCATGCTCCTCCTTTGTGGGGGACCGTATACCCGTGTCATGGAGAAGCTGAAGAGACCTGCGTTCTATGCAGACGCCAGAATCGTGAAAAGGTTTCAACTGAAGGCGGTCCCCGCCGTGATCGGTCAAAAGGGTACCGTCATGGAGGTGAGAGAATATGCCCTCGCCGACAAGGGGCAAAAGAAGCGGAAGTAGGGACGTCGTGAAGGGGTTTTTCGTTCTCCTCATTCTCTTTCACGCCGTGGGAGCACAGGCTGTATGCAGGTCCGGGATTCCGTTGAACCCGGTGACCGACCTCTGCTGGCAGTGCATATTCCCGGTGAGCATCGCCGGGATCGAGATCATTCCCGGCCCGGTGGAAAACAACGTTCCGGACCTTTCGGGCATGCCCGTCTGCGCGTGTCCGGCGCCGCCCCCGCTCTTCATCAGAATCGGAATCCCCGTCAGCTTCTGGGAACCGGCCAGGTACGTGGAAACAGTCAAGGATCCTTACTGCTTCCCGAGCCTGGGCTTCGGCCTCACCGCGGCGGGCGGCTTTCTCGGCGGGGGCTCGCAGGAGCAGGGGAACGCGAGTGTGGATACCTCCACCTTTGCCCAGGCGCATTACTTTATTTATCCCGTTTGGTCCATGATGGAGCTCCTTACCGATTTTGCCTGCATCGAGCACAGCGGTTTCGACGTTGCGTACCTCACGGAGGTGGACCCCCTCTGGCAGAATGACATCCTTGCCTTCATCCTGGAGCCGGAGTCGATCCTCTTCGGGAATCCCATCGCCCAGACGGCCTGCATCGCCGACAGCGTCTCGACCAACGCGGGTTTCTCCATGAGCCCCCTTTTCTGGTGCATCGGCTCGGGCGGGAGCGCCTACCCGCTCACGGGGCACGTGAACGACGACAACGAGCTCATGGCCAATTCCACGATCGCAGCCCGGATGGTTTACAAGCTGGCCAGGGAGGGGCTCGTCTGCGACACGGCCCTCAACCTGTGCGCCTGCGTCCCCACGCCCATCTGGGTGAAGCACAACTGGCGCATGCACGTCGCCAAGCCGGTGCG
>CAZJPV010000039.1:6857-10443 GCA_964547985.1 uncultured Syntrophaceae bacterium | reverse complement strand
CATCCGGGAGGCGCTCGATCGACCTCCTGATCGAGGCACTGAAGGGCGGAATTTACCACGAGGTGAACAAGAGATGAAGGAAAGCATTGAGAAAGAAGAAATGATGGAGTCCAGCGCCGGTCAAACGGGAGAAATCCCCGCGGGTGCAGGGAAAACGAAACAGGAAGGCAAGGCGGGGCGGGTTCTTCCCTGCCGGCTGGTAACCGCCCTCCTGGTCCTCGGGATTTCGCTTGCGTCATCCGCGGCGTCGATTGTCATTTATGACAGGTACTTCGCGACGCGGATCGTCGCGGTCGACATCAAGGGATTCATCGCGGCCCAGAGGGATCTATTTGTCCAAGGAAAGATCGACGACGACCAGTTGAGGAAAAACATCGAGTCGCTGGAAAAAGCGATCGAAGGCATCCCCTCGAACGAGGTCGTGATCATGGGGGACGCCGTTGTACGAAACGCGAAAACCATCAGGCCTTAGGCTCATTCTCTTCATGGGAGCTCTCGCCGCGGCGGGGATGCTTATTCCCTCACGCTTCGCTGTGAGCATCACGCCTTCGACGGAACACAGGATCTTTTTTCTGAAAAAAGGGCCGCCCACGGGAGAACTGAAAAGAGGCGCTTACGTGATGTTTGATATCAGGTCGAAATACGTCGACCATGGGACGCCCCACCGGGTCATCAAGAGAATTGCCTGCGCCGGGGGAGAGGAACTCGACACCGTCGGCCATGACTTTTACTGCGATGGAAGGGAAATCGCGGTGGCGAAGGATCTTTCCCTCAAGGGAGAGGAGCTTCCCCGGTTTCACTACAGCGGGAAGATCCCGGTGGACGCGGTGTTCGTCACGGGACAACACCGGGACAGCTTCGATTCGAGGTATTTCGGATTCGTGAGAAATGAGGAGGTGAAGGCCGTTGCCTGTCCGCTCTTCTGAGAAGAAATTGATGTTCCGGGTCCTGATCCTTTGCCAGGTTGTCCTTCTTTTCACGACGGGCACCCCTTGCGCCGGGGAACCGCCGTTCATGGAGGAAAACGGCAAGGCGTATTACGGGGACGCCAAGCGGGGCTGGTGGTGGTACGAGAAGATCCCCTTGGAGAAAAGGGACCGGGAAGAGAAAGCCGAGGACGGTAAAAAGCGCTCCCCGCGCCTTTCGGACTATACAATGGAGGAACTCTGGAATATGTACCCCGACGATTTTCAAGCCGTCCTCATGGCCTTCCAGAAGAAGGCTGTCCAGGTCCCTTCGGAAAATAACGTGAGGGAATATTACGTGGTCCAGGACATCGCCCGGAGAAAGTCCCTCGCCTTCGCCAACGTGTCCGCGGCGGTCATGCAGAAATACCCGGACCTCTCCGTGGCGGCCGACTACCCGATCACGGCCCCGGGGAGAAACGCCGAGGTCTCGCAACGGACGGACGAGATCGAATCGAGGATCCGGAGCGCCCGGGAAGAATTCGCGCTCATCTATTGTTCCTCTGTGGGCTGCCCGTACTGTGCCGAGGAGGGTTCGATCCTCAACCGTTTCGTCGAGAAGTACGGGTGGGAGATCCGGGAAATCGACATAGAAAGGGAGGCGGCGGTATCTTCCGTCTTCGGGATCGAGACGACTCCGACCCTTCTCCTCATTTATCGTGGGAGCGCCGACCATATCACCGTTTCGGCCGGAGTGGCATCCCTGGCCGAGATCGAGGAAAAACTCTACCGGGGAATCCGGCTTTTGAAAAACGAGATCACCCCGGAGGAGTATTCTCTCTACGAGTTCCAGCGGGGCGGCGCCTTCGATGTGAGGGCTCCCTTGAGGCGGGACAAAAGATAAAAGCGAAGGTGTGGCTATGAATAAGGCAATTATTCTCAAAAGCATCGTGGTCCTTGTAATTATTGCTCTCCTCCTGTCGCCTCTTGGCCCGGACGGGCCTATGGCCGGCTGGGTGGACGACTGGCTCCAGCAGAAGACGGAGACCTCTCCCGGGTACTTCGAGGGGCAGAAAAGGGGTTATTTCACCGGCGGGAGCTTCTCGGCGAGGTGGCAGCAGGGAAACGACTACCTTTTCACCGCCATGCCTCCCAAGGTGAAGGCGGGCTGCGGCGGGATCGACGTCTTCCTGGGCGGGTTCTCCTATCTCAATTTCGAATACCTGGTGACCAAGCTCCAGCGGATCATGCAGGCCGCACCGGCGGCGGCCTTCGACATCGCTTTGAATGTTCTCTGCGAGCCCTGCTCGAAGACGATCAAGTCCCTGGAAGCTATCACCAACACCCTGAACAACCTGCAGCTCGATGAGTGCAAGGCAGGCCGGGCGCTGGTGGCGACCATGGTGCCCCCGTCCCTCGCCGAAACGAAGGACAAACAGGCAAAGCTCGCCGGAATCCAGGGGGACTTCCTCCAGTCATCGGGCGTTAACGACCTCTGGAAGAGTATCAACGACCAGACAAGCGCGAATGCGAACAAGCCGGTCACGAACATGAAGCAGGCGCTCGCGGGCTGTCCCCAGGACATCCGGGACGTCTTCGGGACCAGCGGGTCGGTCATCAACAACATCGCCGCCAAGACCGGCTTCAACAACCAGTCCTACCTCGACATGCTGAGAGGGTTCGTCGGTGACGTATACATCATCGACGCCGGGGACGCGGGTTTCCAGGTGGGTCACACGCCCCCTTGCGATCAAAACCGGTACGCCTCCTTCGACAACCTCTTGGACGGAAGCGTCTACGCCCGGACGGCAGGAGGCGCCTGCGCACAAATTACCGACAGCTCGGCCGACCTCACGAATTACGTGCGGACAAAGATGACCCGGATCGCGGGAAAGATCAAGGCGAAGCAGGCCCTCTCGGACGAGGACAACGCCTTCGTGAACGCGAGTCCCCTTTCCATCGGGCTCGTTCTCAAGGCGGCCGTGGGAACGAACCAGGAATCATCGATCATCAGCACCCTCTCCGACGTGACCGCCAAGGCCTACGCCTTCCAACTCCTCTCGGACCTCTACACGAAGGCCTGGAACATCATGGACAAGGCGAGGAGCCTCGCCCAGGCTCAGCCGGGGGCCGTGCAGGGCGCGCAGGAACACCAGTGCAAGATCGAGATGCTCTCTGGCGCGATCGACGGCACGGCGGAGATGCAGGCCAGGATCGTGGAAATGGTAAGCGGAGTCCGGAGATCCTACGCCGCATCCGTCCAGGAGGTGATGGGGGTCTACAACCTGGTGGACAAGATGGAGAAATTCGACCGGCTGGCCCTGAGCATGCTGAGTTCGAAATTCGGAACGGCCGTCGCGGCCAGGTCATTGTCACGCTGAACGCTCGGAAAGAAATCTAATGGGAATTTTTGGAAAGGCAATTCTTATATTTGGTTTCACGGTCGTCATGTTGTCAGCTGCACCGGACGCCAACGCCGTGGACATGGAGTACTATACCTACAACGGCTTCGGGGCCGTCGTGACGGCCTTCCAGAAGATATCCCTGATCTTTTCGGATAACGGCTACCGGGCTCTCTTCTTCACCGTGACCGCACTCGGGATCTTCATCGCCGGGGCGGCGGCCTACTTTCAACTTTTGAAGGGTGCGAGGTTTTCGCCCCTCTCATGGGCCTGGCCGGT
>CAZJPV010000039.1:0-6757 GCA_964547985.1 uncultured Syntrophaceae bacterium | reverse complement strand
ACTTTCAACTTTTGAAGGGTGCGAGGTTTTCGCCCCTCTCATGGGCCTGGCCGGTTGGTCTGGGGATATGCATCTACCTCGGGCTCATGGTACCCACGGGAAACGTTACGATCTACGATCCCGTCCTCAACCGCTTCCAGACCGTTGGGCGGATCCCCGACGGCATCGTGGTCGTGGCCGGGACCCTGAACAAGATCGAACGGGGACTCGTGGACATCATCTCCACGTCGGGCACGCCCCAGAGTTTCCAGGACTACGCCGGCGGCATAGGCTTTGACATGCTTTTGAAGGCATCCGGGGGGCACCTCAAGATCCGGGACCAGTACATCGATGAATCGCTGAAACGCTACACGAAGGATTGCCTGTTCTTCGAGCTGCAGCGGCCGGGGACGTCGTTGAGTGTGAACGACGTCACGAGTTCCAGCACGGACTTCATGAGCCAATACGCCCAGGCGGCGAACCCGGCCGTCTTCACCGTCTGGTATTCGGAATCGGACCGAACCGGGACGACCATGTCCTGCGCGGACGCGTGGACCAACCTGCAGGGGTATTTCAGCGATCCCCTCAACATGGGCGACACGATCCGCTACGCCTGCTCAAACGCCGGCTTCAATGCGGACAACGCCGGTGAACTCACGAAATGCACCGAGATCATCTCCAACTACGCCTCCTACGTGGAGGGCGGCGCATTCACGATCCCGGCGCCGAACTTCATGAGACAGGTCTACATGGCGGAAGTATTGAATGACATGCTTCTCGACGCGAACCCCGATCTCGCCGTGAAGGGCCTGGCGTCGAGGAGCATCATGACCGGCGGGCTCGGCATGGGAATCGTGGCGAACGAGTGGCTTCCCGTGGCGAGAGCCGTGATCACCGCCGTGGCCATCGGTCTCATACCGATCCTCGTCATTTTCATTCCCACACCGCTCGCGGGAAAGGCTCTGGGACTCGTCGCGGGGATGTTCATCTGGCTCACGGCCTGGGGCGTGACCGACGCGATCACCCACGGGATCGCGACCGACTACGCCTACGGGGTCTTCGAGTACGTGAGGCAAAACGCCCTGGGCTTCGCGGCCGTCATGAACATGCCCGACGCGTCTCTCAAGGCCCTGAGCATGTTCGGCCTCATCAGGACCTCGGGCATCATGCTGGCCACGGTGATCACGGGCATGCTCGTCCGGTTCGGCGGGCACGCGCTGGCCATGATGGCGGGGACCATCTCCGGGACAGTCCAGTCCCAGGGGAGCCAGGCGGCCTCCCAGGCGTCAACGCCGGAAGGGGGGGCGAGATCCGTGGACTCGGCGAGAACGTCCATTCCCACCTGGTCGAACGCCAACCGCTGGAGCATCCAGGACTACTCAGGACTGGAGACGGCAAGACGCGTGGGCTCAACCGCCGGAATGATGAAGGTCCGCGACGAATTCGGGGCGGACCGGTTGGGCGGTATGCACGGGGACGCGGCAGTGGGCGGCTTTCTCCCCCGCGCGGCGGCCGGGTCCGGAATGGCGGAAGTGGGCCTCGACCGGTCGCAAGGTCTTCTCAAAGCCGGAAACATCTCCAGGCTGGGAAAAACCGAGGGCGACCTCGAATCTTTCCGTGAGTCGGGCCATGCCGGGGACTTTTTCGACTACCATGCCGATCAGGCAGCCGTGGAGGGAAAGAAACGGTACTTCGCCGCCATGAAATATGACGAGGCGATGGAGGAGGCAGGCCGAGGAGACCGGATATCGGGCTACAGAGCCGTGGCCGACTACGATGCCCACAAGACGGCGGGAGCGATCCGGGAGGGAGAGAAACACGGCGTTGAAGCGAAAGCGCTCGGAGAGACAAAGGGTCGGTTGGACGCGCTCCAGACCGTGGCCGCCTCCAGGGGGATCGAAGCCGTCGGCGAGGGCGCCTATCTTGACGCGAGGCGGGACGCCGTGATCGACGATGTCGCCAAGTGGGGAGCGCTCCGGTCCTTCGCCGAATCCAGGGGAGTGGACTTCGAGCGCTTCGCGGCGGACCGGCACCGAACGGCCGATATCTCCGTGAACGCCGCTGAAGCAAAGCGGTACGGCCTCCCCGGGGCGGGGAGCTACCGCATGGCCTGGGGAGGGCATGGCGAACTGCTCTTCACCAATCGGTCCAGCGGAAGCCAGTACCAGGTCGGTACCTTCGGGAAGAGCGGGCGGGACATCGCGGGATACAATATATCCAGAAGCGAGGAAGGAAACCTCAGAAAGATATACAGCAATTTCACGGACCGGGTGGGAGGATCACACAGCGTCCGCTACGATGATTTCCGGGAAAGCGTCTCGGGGTTCCGGGGCAGAGGCTACAATGTGAGTATTGTCGAGGACGCATCGATGGCGGGCGGCCATCGCGTGATGGTCTTCGACCCTTCACACAAAAAACCGGTACTCGTTTCCGGGAACATCAATCACCTCGTGAGTTCTTACCGGCAGACGGCAGACGGCGCCACTAAGGAAGCGATCGTCCCACTGACAGGAGACGTCCTCGCTTCTGAAAGCATGATAGGAAACGTCCGGACGCAAAACCAGGACAGGCTGAACGTAAACATGGGTGTGAAGGCGGATGGAACTGTTACGGAAGGAGTGAGAAAAGTGGCGGGCGAAACGGTCGCGGTGGGCACGGCAGGAGTTTTCGACGGGATGAGAACTGTCGGGGGCGCTTTGCGAAGTGCAAGGTATCTTGGCGAGATCGGGAAAAATTTCAAGTTGAATAGGACCAAGGGGGAGCCGACCCTTGAGGGTGGTGAAACAGTGAAGGGCGAGATATCTCCCGGACCCGCAAGTGATCCCGTGCAATAAGATTTAATTGTTGAGGAACAGAAAACATAATGCTCACAGCCTACAAATACCTAAAAATGAACGGGGGACTGCTGGCGGTCTTCGAAAAAGGGATATCCTTCGGCCAAGGATTGCCTCTCAATATCATCATGATAGAGAACGACCCGTACCTGAAGATCGGGCGAGACCACTACATCCGCCTCGATAAGGAAACAATAGAATGCCTGGAAAGCTGCAATCGTATACATATCGCCGTGAGCGATCTTTTCGAAAGCAGGATCGCCCTTCAGGGAACAATCGAAATAGACGATGTCACGAAAGGAAAACTCCTGGCCTACGTCGAGATGAACAGATAGCTCTACTCAAAGCAAACTCTATAAGAAGAATTCAGTTGACCTTCGAACCATGTTTTATTATATTTCTCGTAAATTGCGTGGCAGACAATTTATGGGAAATAGAATAAAACAACCCAAAACCGAACTCGGCTCTCTCGAAATGAGACTCCTCGCATACGTCCAGATGCGGAAGATGGACGTCGTGCGCACGAAGGAAATCTCCGCGGCTCTCAAGATCACCCCTAAGCAGGAGCGGGAACTATTCAGCAGAATGAGCCGGTCCGGCGTGTTCATACGTCTGACGCGTGGAGTCTACCTGGTTCCTCCCCGGTTTCCAGCCGGTGGGCGATTGGCCGTCAGTGAATATTACATCCTCTCAAGGTTGATGAGGGAAATCGGAGGCAAATACCAGGTCAGCGGTCCCAACGCGTTTTACCTTTACGGATTCGATGACCAGGTGCCGAATCGGGTATATGTTTACAATAACCGGATCAGCGGAGAGAAGAACATAGGCGGTTTCGATTACGTTTTCATGGAAATCTCGGATAACCGGCTTGGGGCTTCGACTGAATTCGCGGTGCCTGATGGGGAGAAGATTTTAATTGCAACAAAAGCCCGTGCCCTGCTTGATGCGGTTTACGACTGGTCGAGATACAATACAATCCCACGTGCTTATCAATGGATAACGGCAACGATAAAGAAGGATACCGTTTTTTTAGATGAGTTTACAAGAACTTCCCTGAAATATGGGAATAAGGCTACCATGCGCCGGATAGGATATCTTCTCGCCGTCTCAGGCGCATCCGAAAACATGCTCAGGGGATTCAAAAAGAAGGCCGGTTCCATGAAGTCCCTGATCAAGTGGATCCCTGGAAAGCCGGCAAAAGGATCCGTGAACAGGGAATGGGGGTTAATCGTAAATGGCGCTGTCGAAACCGATTGAAATTACTCTTCATGAGGACGAGCCGCTTTTCCGCGAAGCGGTCCTTTATACCGCGCGAAAAACCGGCTTGAACGCGGCTCTCGTGGAGAAGGATTATTTCTGCTCGGTGCTGCTCGCGAATCTCTGTAGCGGCTGCAAACTGCCCCCCGTATTCAGGGGCGGCACATGCTTGAGCAAGATTCACGCGGACTTCTACAGGTTGAGCGAGGACCTTGACTTTACTATTTCGTTGTCGGCCGCCGCAAGCAGATCGGATCGGAGCCGGATGATCACTCCCGTCAAGGACTGGATTTCCGCCCTTGGAAAAGAGTCCTCTGTCTTCAAGATAGAGCAGAAACTGACCGGGTTCAACAATTCGAAACAATATGTGGCGCAGGTCGCCTATCCGACGCTGGTCGGTTCCGGGCTCGGCCGGATCAAGATTGAGGTCGGGCTACGCGAAGAGATCCTGGTTCCACCCGTCAAGGGAAGCGTCAGGACGCTCCTGGAAAACCCCTTTACGGGCATGCCGGGCGTCGAAGAATTCGAGATCGTGGTCCTTACGCGTGAAGAGACCTACGCGGAGAAGCTGAGGGCGGCATTGACGCGAAGAGAACCGGCAATCCGTGATTTTTACGACATCGACTATGCTGTTTTCAGGCTCGGCGTCAATCTTGAAGACCCTCATCTCGTGGGTCTGCTGAAGAGGAAGCTCCAGGTTCCGGATAACGACGAAATCGATGTGTCCAATGCGCGGAAAAAGGAATTGCTGTCTCAGTTGGAAACGCAGCTAAAGCCGGTTTTGAGATCTTCCGATTATGATATGTTCGACTTTGAGAGGGCCTTCAGAATGATTGCCGATCTGGCTCGCATGATCTCAGGTCAAGCGTAACAAAAGGATACTCTATGCCCAAAAAGATTTTTAAACGAGCAACCCCCGGCCAGATAATGGTTCTGGTGTTCCTTTTGGGGCTCCTGGTGTTTTTCTTGAAAGATGCCGGGTTCACCACCATTCTCATCGTGGTCGCCACCGCTGTGATAGCCGGTCTTGTTCTGCTTCCGTGGTCAAACGTTAAGGCATATGATGAAGAGGATTTGATCGATTGGGATCTTGTCAATTATCCTTCCGATAAAGATGATTGAGATCAAATCAAAAGCATAATGAATGAAGACGCCAATTGGGAATTCAAGTGGCATATTAAAGCATGTGATGTGTGCTTTTTTTTAACAGGATCAAAAATAAATATCGTCGAATTCATGGGCGTGAGTTTCTTTATCTCGGAATCCGTTATCTTAATCGCCATTCCATAACCGAACAGGCTTACAATGCATTTATCATCAAGAATGAAAAGATAATGCTTGTCGGGACTATAGTTGAGAATAATTTCTTTTAATTCTATACCCTTAATGTATTGCATGGCACTATCTGAATCTCCACACAGCAAATCTTGTATTTCAGTAGCAATTTGTTCTTCCAAAAATGATTTTCCGAATTGATGAAAGGCAAACTCGTAAGCTACTTTTGCATACTCTAACATGAAAATCTTTAGATCAACTTTAAATTTGTAATTCAGATTTGGCCTAACGATTTTTCGATTCTCAGGTAAGTCAAATTGTTCTTCGACTTTTTTAATCAACTTTTTTACTTCTCCTTCAACCTGCACTGAAGTGAATTCAGGGTGAATCTCCTGGATGCATTTAGGCAGTTTTCTTTCAAGAGATTTTATGACCTCTTCTCTTTTTGCTGAGTCTGCTGAAATTTTGCATTGAAAAGTATCTCCATTTACCTTTGACAGTTCAACATCGGTCTTCAGTGAGGGAGCGAAATCCTGATCTAATTGGCACTGTGCGGAGATGTCTGTGTCTACGTAACCTCTAAAAGGGAATGGTGGGGCATCATTTTTTCTTTTGCCTCGAATATTATGTTCATATCTTTTCATTTTTACGGTGAATTCATTTTTAAAGTTCTGTTCAAATTTCCGATTTAACTTGGAGTTACAACAGGTGCAAACTTCTCTAATAGTAAGGCTCCCGCCTATACTTTCCGGTATAATATGTTCACCAATCTCTCCAGGCACAAAAGGTCTGTGGCAAAAAATACAATTAAGATCCATAGATTTTCCTCTAACCTCTATAACTCCCAGACTTTTTTTGATCTTAATTCTTTTAACTTCAATACCGCATCCTACATTGAATGGTAAATATTTCAATAAAATATGAGCCCGACACAACCACATTTTCTTTCTTTTCCCACCAAAAATCCCTGCATCGAAAACATTATATATTAAGGAGCTATCGCGGCGGGATCACGCCTCGACTCATCAAGACACAAGTAAATCAGGAGGTAGTCATGGAAAACAAGCGCGAAGAGCTGGGCAAGTGCCCGGAATGCGGGAAACCGGTTTACGAGGGTAAAAAGTCTTACTATTGCTCGGGATACAAGGAGGGATGCAAGTTCGTGCTGTGGAAGAACAGCCTCGACAGACTCGGGCAAGCTGACATCACCCCCGCCCAGGCCAGGCAGTTGCTGAACGACGAGACGATCGCCTTCACCGGGCTCAAGTCCAAGGCCGGCAACGAATTCGACGCCGAGGGGAAACTCGCCAAAAACGAGACCTACGGGTGGCAGATCGGCCTCATCTTCGGCGACGCTGGCAAAGAAAAACAACAGCCCTCCGGCCGGGAAGAAAACGAATAAACAAAAAAAT
>CAZJPV010000038.1:23181-25250 GCA_964547985.1 uncultured Syntrophaceae bacterium | reverse complement strand
CCCCCCCAAACAGTTCACCGACGAGGAAGCCTGCCTCATGACGGAGAGCTTCATAAGTAACAGTCGCCAGGGTTTACCCTGATGACGACTTCAGGTCACAGGGATCCCACCCGTCATCTCACCTGACATGCTGATCATTCACACGACTTTTCAAGGAACCGTAAGCAAACCATAAACTTGAAAATCTCTTAAAATGGACTCGCGATGTGTTAAAATGTTCGTAGATTTGACAACAATTATTATCATTCCATTAGAAGATTCGTGAATCCATGGGTATTGCCGGAGACATCATCATTATCGTTATTGCCGCTCTGGTGGGAGGGTTGATTGCCCAGACACTCAAGCAGCCCCTGATCATCGGGTATATCCTTGCCGGTGTGGTGGTGGGGCCTCACACCGGCGGTGTGACCGTTTCCGATATCCTCAATATTGAGAAAATGGCGGAGATCGGGGTTGCCCTTTTGCTTTTCGCATTGGGGTTGGAATTTTCTTTTCGGGAATTGAAGCCCGTTCGCAATATCGCCATCATCGGGACCCCCATCCAGATCGTTTTGACAACGGCATTCGGGTTCGCCATCGGACAAATGCTGGGCTGGGAGTGGGTGTCCTCACTGTGGTTCGGGGCCCTCATCTCGCTTTCCAGTACGATGGTTATCCTGAAGACCCTGGAAAATCTGGGCATGCTCGGCACACTGTCCAGCCGCGTCATGATCGGCATGCTCATCATCCAGGATCTGGCCATCGTTCCAATGCTCATTATCCTGCCCCAGCTGAGTGAGCCCGGCGCCGGCTTGCCGGCTCTGGCCGTTTCAGCCCTGAAGGCCGCCGTCTTTCTCACACTCGTGATCGTTCTGGGAACGCGGATCATGCCCCGAATCATGAAAATCATAGCCGGCAGGAATTCCCGGGAGCTGTTCCTTGTGGCCACCACGGCGATCGGGCTGGGCATTGGCTACGGCACGTATCTGCTCGGTCTCTCCTTCGCCTTTGGTGCCTTTGCGGCCGGCATGCTTCTCAGTGAATCGGAGTACGGTTATCAGGCCCTGAGTGACATCATCCCCCTGCGCGATGTCTTCAGCCTCATTTTTTTTACCTCCATCGGCATGCTTCTGGACCCCCGGTATTTGTGGGATCACCTGGGAATGGTCCTGTTTCTGGTCCTGATCGTCATGTCGGGAAAAGGCCTGATCTTTGCCTTTTTGAGCCGGGCCTTCCGCTACAGAAACATCATTCCCCTGGCGATGGGACTGGGACTTTCTCAGGTCGGGGAATTTTCCTTCGTCCTGGGCCGGGTAGGCGTCGACACACACTCCATATCCCCCGAGTTCTATTCCCTGGTCCTGACCATGACCGTTGTGACCATGGTGCTGACGCCCATGATTGCCGGCCTCACCGCACCGATCTATTCCTTTTTCGGCCGTTGGTTCAGGCCGGTCCCCCTGGAACCCGTCCACTTCCCGAAGAGAGACTTGAAGAATCATTTGGTGATTGCAGGCGGGGGGAGGGTCGGCAGGTATGTCGCCGGCATACTGAAGCGCATGGGAACCGCCTTCCTCATCATCGAGTGGAATTCCAGGCGGGTGGACGAACTGAAGGCGCTGGGGTTTCCCGTCCTCTTTGGAGACGCCGAAAAGGAGATCATCCTGGAGGCGGCAAGGGTGGGCGATGCCAAGCTGCTTCTCATCACGACACCGGTGACCCTGATTTCTCAGGTCATCGTGGCGCACGCCAAAAAGCTCAATCCGGCGATTGAGATCATCGCCAGGGCGGAGGGAATAGAAGCGATGAAGGACCTGCACGACCAGGGCGTCTCCCTTGTCGTACAGCCGGAATTCGAGGCAAGCCTGGAATTTGCCCGCCAGGCACTGCTCAATCTTGATGTCCCGCTTGAAGACATAGAGCAGTATACCGACGAGGTTCGAAATGAACTCTATCGCCCCCTCTACCCTCCAGCCACAGAATAAAAAGCCCCGTGTTTAAAAAGGGGACAGGCTACTTTTTTAATGGATCGCTAAATACCTAATATTACATAATACTGAAAAAGTAGCCTGTCCCCCTTTTTTTATCTA
>CAZJPV010000038.1:0-23081 GCA_964547985.1 uncultured Syntrophaceae bacterium | reverse complement strand
AATACCTAATATTACATAATACTGAAAAAGTAGCCTGTCCCCCTTTTTTTATCTACATAATACTGAAAAAGTAGCCTGTCCCCCTTTTTTTATCTAACGAGCCTTGCGTCCATGGGGTCCGTGTTCCGGAGGATGTCCGCCATCACCTCGTGGATGAGGCCGTTTGTGGCAAGCACATGGGGTGATCGAAGGGAAAATTCCTCGCCGAAGAGATCGGTCACGCGCCCGCCGGCCTCCAGGACGAGAAGCCATCCCGCTGCCGTATCCCAGGGGTGGAGTTTCAACTCCCAGAACCCGTCAAAGCGACCCGCCGCCACATAGGCGAGATCGAGAGCCGCCGAGCCCGCCCGGCGGATAGCCTGGGCCCGAAGGGCAAGGACGTTGAAGTAGTTGATGTTGTTGTCGGGGTTTTCACGGATGTCGTAAGGAAAGCCCGTGGCCAGAAGACTCTTCGTGAGTTCCCGGGTCTTCGAGACCCCTATCTTCTTGCCGTTGAGAAAGGCCCCCTTCCCCTTTTCGGCCACGAAAAGTTCCTCCAGCATAGGGTCGTAGACGACTCCCAGGATTATCTCTCCCTTCTTCTCAAAGCCGACGGACACACAGAAGACAGGGTAGCCGTGGGAGTAGTTCGTCGTCCCGTCGAGGGGATCGGTGATCCAGCGGCAGGAAGATCCCTGCTGGACACCGGCGGACTCCTCGGTGAGGATGTCGTGATCGGGGAAACGCGAACGGATCCTCGAGAGCAGCATCTCCTCGGAGATGTGATCCGCCTCGGTCACGATGTTGATCTCCCCCTTGTACTCGACGCGAACCTTCTCCTGGAGTTTTCCCTTCAGAAAATCCCCCGCCTCGCGGGCAATTGCGACGGCAAAGTCGCGGATAGGATCCATGGATGATTGCTCCGGAATTTTTTCAGGACCATAAAACAGCACCTTCTCCCCGGCGGAGAAGGTGCATACAAAGCGTTGTCTTATGAAATCCTGTCAGGGATTGAATATTCGATGACTACGCTGTCATCCCCTCCAGGAGGGCCATGCAGTTGTAGCCGAGGACCTGGTGGTTGTAGCCGCCTTCCAGGACGGCGAAATACCCGCCGCCGCAGCTCCTGGCGGCCTCCTTGACCATGCGCCCGATGGTCGTGTAGTCTTCCCTCTTCAAGACCCCTCCCCAGTCCTCCCTCGCGTAATCGAAGCCCGCAGAGATGCCGATGATGTCCACGCCCTCCGTCGGGAGGGCCTTCTCCACCTGCTTGATAAAATCGACGGAATTGGACGAGGAGGGATTGACGAGTGTCACATACTTTTTTTCGCCCAGGAGATTGACCGTCCCATCACCGAAGTGAAGGTCAATGTCGAGGACGAAGGCCTTCTTGATCTTTCCTTCGCGCTTGAGCTTGTCGATGGCTATGGCCATGTTATTGAAATAGCAGAAGCCCCAGGCGCTGTTCGCCGAGGCGTGATGTCCCGGCGGACGGATGAGCCCGAAGCAGGGCTCTTTCAGGCCGATGGTGGCCGCCTGGATGGCGCCCCCTGCGGCAAGGGCGGCAATTCTGTAAATCCCGATTCGCTCTATATGCTCGATATGGCTCTTGGTGTGCAGGGCTGCGATGTCGTCACGACTGGCCGGAAGGGCTTCCACGAAGGACACCTTCTTTTCGATGACATCCAGGATGGCCTCGATACGTCCCTCGGCCGCGGCAGGGTCAAAGGTATAGGATTCCAGGAAATCCTTGTGATATACAACTTTCATCCGATGCCTCCTTTTGAAGTGCTGAATATTCCCTCCGGGTTCACCCGTCTTTTAATCCCTTCCGACCCGTCCGTCAACCCTGATCTGTGAAAATATTATTTTACCGATCATTGTAAAACCTGATGACACGGAGAAGCCTTATGGTGTTGGGCGAAACCGGGAGGGCTTCAAGTTCCTCCGACGCAACCCACCTTGCGTCAACCACGTCATCATGGGCCTCCGGCTCGCCGCTCACATAATAGGCGAAGACGTCCACCACCACGAAGTGATACCGGATACGCCCCTCGGCGTCGCGATCGATAAGGTCGAAGGTATAGACCGGCTCTCTCGCCTGGATCCGGATCCCCGTCTCCTCGAGGATCTCCCGCTCCGCCGCCTGCTGGATGGTCTCGCCCAGCTCGATCATGCCCCCGGGAATAGCCCAGAGGCCTTTGCTCGGGGCAACACCCCGCTTGACCAGTAGAACTTTCCCGTCTCTGATGACGATAGCCCCTACACCCACTCGCGGATATTCCGTGTAGCTTCGCTTCGACATACCTAATTCCTTTCGCCGACGTCTTGATGCGGCAGGCCATCCAGACAGAATTTTTTATTGCGGCTGGAATTTGTATCAGACTTCAGGACCGCATTGCAAAGGCTTCTTTTGCCGCCTTCACAAAGGCCTCCACCTTTGTAGTGTCCTTTCGGCCGTCGGGGCCTTCGACACCCGTGTGGGCATCGACACCGGCCGGTCGCACACGGAGAATGGCCTCCTTCACATTTTCCGGGTGAAGTCCTCCGGCGAGGATAACAGGGCGCGGGGAATACTTCACGAGCCTGCGGCTGATCGCCCAGTCATGGGTCTTGCCCGTAGCCCCGCGGGCACCTGTTTCAGGGTCATAGGTGTCGGCGATGAAGGCATCCACGTGGGGCGCGAATTGCAGGATGGCCTCCTTCAGCAGCGCACGATTGTCGCCTTTTACGATGAGGCTTTTGGTGATGTGAAGTCGTGGGGAGGAACGGCGGAGATTCGAGATCTCTTCGAGGGCGATATCGCCGTGAATCTGAACCCGGCGGACGCCGATCTTCAAGGCTAGGTCCCCAATCGCCCGCGCACCGCTCTCATAGGTGATGAGAACGGCTTCCGCGGGAGGGGAGATCCCCCGGATGACTCCCGCGGCTGCCTCTTCCGTGAGGTCCTCCCGGTGGGGAAAGATCCGCAGTGGAAAGCCGAGCTGGTGAACCCCGGCACTCACGAGCATCCGGGCTTCCCCTTCATCGAGAATCCCTGCGATCTGTATAAGCCCTTTCATGGATGGGGAAGAGGCCTACTTCGCACCCCTGGAGGGGGATGGTTCGGGTGGCATGGGAACCATGAAGGCCGCTTTTTGTTCGGCCATGCCCTCTTTCAGGATCTGCATGCGTCCGGAAAAGGCACTGAAGGTCTGCCAGGTCACGGCGAGTCCGATGACGGCCAGTAATACAGACGCGATGATCAGTACCTTCGCACGCTTCGTCGCTTTTTCACCCTCGATGACCCTCATGTCGCGGATCACCCGCGTGCCGGGCGGTGGCATCTGCCCGGACTTGAGAACCCTGAGGGCGAACCAGAGAAGGTAACCGCCGACACCCAAAACGGCCGCCACCGAAATGACAAGCCACACATGGATGAAAAGGAGCATCCGGTCAGCGGCCGTATCGATGTCCTCCTGCGCAAGGACCCTCATCTCCTGGAGGTAGTCATAGCTGAGCTTGAAGAGGATGACACCGATAATTGCCACCACCACATAGAAGATGATGATCTTTTTCTTCAGAGCCGCGTCGGCCTTTATGACCTTTTCCTGCGTTTCTTCCATCTGATTTCTCCTCTTGTGAGATGACCAATCATTTCCAGGAATGATAATGCAAAACCGCTGCCATTATTGCACTCTAGCCTACCAGGAAACAGGTGTAAATCAGGGCCCATCGAGCATGAACTCGAAGCGGCGGAGCTCCTGCGGTTCCGGGTTCGAGTTGAATACCTTCTCGACAAAGGTGACCTTTCCATCACGATGGACCAGGATAACGGTCGAGGACCGGGTCCCGTAGACAGGGCTTACAATGAAAGGGGAGGCAAGGATGCGTTCCCATTCAAGGCTCATCCCCGTACTGGGCAGCAACTGGTCGGGAGGCCGGCTCCGGTCGGCAAGGATATCGAAAAGGGCCTCTTCCCTGAGATGATCGGAGTCGGCAAGAATCGCTTCCAGGGCCTTCTTCCCCCTTTCAACCTTCGGCCAGGGCGTATTCAGGAGGTGATTGCTAAGACCATAGAGACCGGGAGAGAGATCTTTCGGACCGCTTCCACGGTTTGAGAGATAATGCATCGATGAGCGGTCTCCGACGAAGAGGCTGAAACCGTTGTATTCATCGGCCCCGGAGGCAATTTTCCGGACATATTCGCCGGGTACTTCTTCCCCCGTGAGAAAGCTCGAAACGAGATGCCCCCGAGACGGAGCTTGATGCTTGTGGGAACCGGGATCCCGGTAATTGGTGATCGCCGCAAAGCGTCCCTTTTTCGTGATTCCGAGCCAGGTCCCTCCGGCCATCAGATCCTTCCCGCCGAGTACGGACGGAGCCTCCTTCCAGAACTCGGCCGCCGCCGATGGACGCTCGTAAAACTCATCCCGGTTGGCAGCGATCACCAAGTCATATGGGGGCTTGTACTTGTATGCGACAAAGATCAGACACATAAATCGTCTCTGGTTTTCTATTCCACCGGCGTCGGATGGAACCGCTCTCTCTGCCGGGCAATCAGGGAAGCCTCTTTTGCATGGCCTCCATAATCCTCGACATGACCTCCCCGGCTTTCCGGTTGATGACCTCATCGGCCATCATATCATAGGAGGTGGCGGTGAGGTTGACGATCACGACCCTGGCACCCGCCTCCTTCGCGTAAACGGGCATGTACGCGGCAGGATAGACGACGAGAGAAGACCCCACGGCAATGAGGAGGTCGCACTCCCGCGAGTGGCGGACGGCATCGCTGAGAACGAGAGGCGGCAGGGACTCGCCGAAGAAAACCACGTCAGGTTTCAGTATGCCCGAGCACTTCTCGCAGGATGGGGGTCCGCTCTCGAGGTTCAGCCTTTTCCGAATCTCCGGCAGGGGATAGCGGCTGTGACAGTTGAGGCAGATGACCCAGTTCATGTTTCCGTGGAGCTCGAAGACCTTCTCGGGGGAATTTCCCGCCTTCTGGTGAAGGTTGTCGATATTCTGTGTGATCACACAGGAGAGTTTGCCCATCCTCTCAATGTCCGCGATAGCAACATGGGCGGCGTTAGGCCGTGCATCGACGATGAGGCCGCTTTCGATGAGGAGCCGCCACTGCTTTGCCCGCGTCTCGGCGCTGGAAAGAAACCTCTGGATGGTAAACTCATCGGGATCGAAGCGGTCCCAGATGCCCCCGGGGCTTCGAAAATCGGGGATGCCGGATTCGGTGCTCACGCCGGCCCCCGTAAAGACAACCACCCTCCTGGACTCGACAATCATATCGGCCACAGAGCCAATCTTTTCAGCAACTGATTTTATCAACATATCCGGACCACTCGGGATCAGAAATTCAGGGGCGCATTAAACCATAAAAAGGAGGCGTTGTATAGCCCTTCCCGAAGGACAGGGGATCAGCGGCGACCCAAGCGTCCCGCCAGGAAGGAAGCAAGGACATAGAAAGCCAGGGCCGTGATCACGACGGCCCTGAAACCGAAGGAAATGGCAACAAGAATGGTCCCCGCGGCCCCGATGACGGAGAAGAACCCGTTTACACCCCAGGCCCAGGGTAAAAGACCGGGTGTTCTCTGTCCGAGAAGATTAAGGCCATAGGGAAAGGGAATGCCCATGGGAACGGCCAGGGGCGCGATGAGAAGACTGCAGAGGACACACCGGGCCCAGAGGGGCAGGAGCGGGATGTATCTTCCCAGGATGGGGTCGGAGATCATGAAGACGACTGCCGAAAGGATGATCAGCGCAGCAGCGGCACACACATGCCCCGGCTTCACCTCCCGCAGCCTGCCAGCGATCGCACTCCCGATCCCCGAATAGACGAGGAAGGACCCGATCACGACGAGGGCGGAGAAGACAGGGTCGAAGAGATAGCGGATGAACTGCTGGAGGAAAGACATCTCGATGAACATGTAGGCAAGCCCCAGGGAGCCGAAGTAGATGAAGCACGGGAGTTTCCCGGCTTCCGGTGATCGCCCCAGAAGCGGCAGGGGAAAGAGGATCAGTGCGGAACTGACAACCATCAGAAGGACAAGGGAAACCCAAACCAGGATGTATCCCCAGTCCATGTATGGGACATAGAGGCGGCCCGCGTCGCCGAGGTAATATTTCAGCATTCCGAGGCGGAAGGTGTGTGAGAAGAAGGGCCGGTCATCCGTCGCCGGTCGGACATCGAAGGGATAGTCCTGGAAGAATCGTTCACCCCGCCCCGATAAAATGGACTTTGCGGCCAGATAATAATAATCCGGGTCTATAAGATTGAAACGGTTCGTCTCTTCTTTCCGGACACCGGGGTAGTAAGAGAGATCGAAGAGGCGGGCCCTGCAGAAGGTCTTCACGGCTTCGATGTCGGCTTTTCGAAAAGTCCCCTTTTTGACCAAGATCGTCACCGTCTGCCAGCTCCGGATCATCACGAGGGAATCGGCGGCACTCTGCCCGCCCGACACGTTCAGGACATCGATTGCCGTGGCAAGGAGCTTGATGCTCCCCCGGGGCGGGTTTTCAATCCATCGCGAGACGCTGAGCATCCCCTCCGGTGCCAGCCGATCGAGATACAGTTGAAAGGCTTCTTTCGTGAAGAGATAGTTCTCGTTGAGGGCGTAGACACCGGCTGATGCCGTCCCCATGGACTCGAGGAGGGCGACCTGGATGAGATCGTAGCGATCTTTCGTCCGCTGGAGAAAACCCCGTCCCTCCTCCACATGGACGTTTACGCCCTCAAGGTCGTATATCCCGCCGCTTGTATCGGCAAAGGGCCCTTTCATAAGACGGACGACGTCGCTGTTCATTTCGGCTGCCGTAATGGTCCTTGCCCCGTGGTGGCTCGCATTGAGGATTTCCGTTCCCGACCCCGCGCCAAGGACGAAGACCCGTGGCTTTGAAAGAAGGGCATAGGCAAGGGAGGCCGTGCGGCACTCCATGAAGGCAAGCTCCCCGGGTGTTCCGGCAAGGTGGTTGATCGCACCGACGGTGTTGCCGTCCCAGAAGAGGCCCATCTGCTCGGGAAGGGGATGGGGGCAATCCAGACTCAAATCGGGGAGGTAATGATAGGCCGGGCTGGAGATGACCGTCACGAGGCCCAGGGGGCCGAAGATCTCCCTTTCGTTTTTCGCCCCTCGAAGCAGTTTTGCCTGTGAGAGGTCCTTGTAACTGCTCATGGGAAGCGGGAGGTGCCTCAGCGTGGTCGCGTAGAGGATGATGAGGAGTACCCCGAGGAAAGGAAGAACAAACTTCTGCATACGCTCCGCCGCCTCGACCAAAGCGGCCGAGAGGAGAAGAAAAGAAATGGCGAGGATGATCTCATGAGGCCCCAGCCCTGTGAGGGTTAGGAGAATCAGGAGGCCCCCCAGGCCTGAACCCAGGAGGTTGGAGCAATAGATCCTGAAGGAGGCGCCAGGGGAAAAAGTGAAGGCAAGGCCGATAAAAAGGGCCCCCAGGAAAAAGGGAATGAAAAGAGCAAAACCGAGCAGGAGCAGGTTTAAAATTTCCCGCATCTGCCACACAATGATCAGGGGATTGAAGTCGATCCTTCTCGTGAAATAGAGATTGAGCCACAGGGCGGTCAGCATGAGGAGGGGCAGGGCAAAAAAGATCGTCGGGAGCCTCGATTCCATTTTGGTTCTGAAAAGGCAGATGAAGGTACCGCTGGAGCCGAATCCCAGGAGGGCGATACTGATAATGAGATAGGCGAAGTGATGCCAGTACTGAATGGAAAAGAGCTTTACGAGAAGAATCTGATAGCCGATGACAACGGCGGAAACGAGGAAAACGGAAATCTGCAGTTTCCTGATGTTCAAGGAAAGGACCTTTATTTAGATGAGGCTAAGGCTTGCCCCAATTCTGAGTTTTGAGTTTTGAATTATGAATTATTAAAACTTACCGCAATTTTGAATGATGAGTTTTGAGTTATGAATTTCTCTAGTCCTTCTAGGTCTATATAGGTTTATCCAAGTCTTTCTCACAACTCACAACCATTTTTTGTGCTCACCCCTCCTTACTCATAACTATCTTTAGTGCTCACAACACACAACTGACAATTCACAACTCGGGCCTGCGGCCCGGCCGCTAATGCCCGCCTGTCAACGGGACGAATCGAACGGGGAGCAGATTCCGGGTGGTGATTTCTCCTTTCTGGTCCTTCGACACGAGGACCAGGTTCTGCACCATGAAGAACCCGCCCACGGGGATGACCATTCGACCTCCGTTCCTCAGCTGCTTGATGAGTGCAGGAGGGATATGGCCTGCAGCCGCCGTGACGATAATCGCGTCGAAGGGGGCTTTTTCGGGCCACCCGAAGTAGCCGTCCCCCTCCTTCACCTCCACGTTGGCAAAACCGAGTTTCTTCAGCCGCTCTTTCGCCGACGAGGCCAGCTCGGGGATGATCTCCATGGTGTAAACCTTCTTGACCATGGGGGAGAGGATCGCAGCCTGATACCCCGAACCGGTCCCGATCTCGAGAACGGTATCCCCCTTTCTGACCTTGAGAACCTCTGTCATGAAGGCCACGATATAAGGCTGGGAGATGGTCTGGCCGTGGCCGATGGGGAGGGGCCCGTCATCGTGGGCCCTCGATTGAAGGCCCTCGGGCACGAAGAGATGCCTGGGAACAGCCCGCATGGCCCTCAGAACCTCAGCGTCCGCGATGCCCCGGTCGGCGATTTGCTCCTTCACCATGGCCGCTCGTTGGGCCGCGAAGCGGTCGTCCGGCGAAGCCTCCACAGAACCGGGAATCATGAAAATAAAGGACAGGAGCAGGATCACCGGCACATACGGGTGAGGACTCTTTTCTCCCTTCACCGTGCGATTCGTCCTTATCTCTGATATCAATTCATACATGGCGGGTTTTCGGGGCACCTCAGATGTGATATGATTTATTACATGGAGGCATTTTCAAAGGTCTCCCACTTCCCCAGGAGGTGACAAAAAAGGATGGTCCCCAAGATTGCCGCCGACGTGGTGATCCTCATCCATTTTCTGTGGATAGGATTTGTCATACTGGGTTTCCCCGTCGCCCTCTATTTCCACTCTGCGAAATGGCGGCTCATCCATCTGGCGGCCGTGATCCTGATGATCCTCATGCAGGTGACACGAACAATCTGCCCTCTCACCTACCTCGAGGCCTGGCTGAGGTCGGGGGAGAGCACGAAGGACGTCTATCCCGGCACCTTCATCGCCGAGTGGGTGGAGCGGCTCATCTATGTCGAGGACGTGACACTGGAGAAAATCATGTACGCCACGATGGCCTACCTCGTGCTGATCCTGCTTTCCTTCTGGTGCCGACCCCTTCGGTGGAAGCCCCGATCCGAAAAATAACCCGCATAGGGTCCATCACATATTTATACCATATTCCCGACGCTTTCGAAATTCATCATCCCGAGGCCTTTACCTGACCCTCTTGCCGATCCACTTCAGGAGGATGAGGTGAGTGGGCAGGTAGATGATGAGGGGGTACAGGACCATGCAGGCCAGGAGGTAACCCTCCGGGCTCAGAATGTCCTGTTTTAACCCGAAGGGCCCCCACACCCAGTTGATGTTCTTCTGGGGATCGGTGAAGAAAAAACTTACGGGAAGAATGATCGAGGCGATGAGGATCTGGAGGGCGAGTCCCCGCCTGTCGTAGCCAAGCCTGAAGAGACCCCAGAGGATGATCAGGGGCACGAAAAGGTGAAAGAGGGAAAAGAGCCTCAGCCACAGGGGAAATGAGGCATCCAGCATGTACGCCGTCCCCCCGGGGTAGTGGAGGCCAAAGATCAGGCGTCCCGCGAGTTCCAGGGTCCACCCCGTGTTGATGACAAGCACGGACAGGGCCTGGCTGGAGAAAAGAATAGCGCTCTCACCCCAGAGCGCGGCCAGAATAATGAAGTTTGATATGTCGGAGAACCAGAGAAAATTCTGAGGTCCGTAGAATTTCCAGTAGACGGGGACCCAGAAAATCACCCAGAGGGTGTAGGTCACCTTCAGCCATCCCGGCAGCCGTCCGGCGAATTTCATGGGAGGGGTCCTTTTTTGTCTTTGAGATTTGACAGGATTTTCTTTATCTTTATGATGGAGTCACGGGGAAGATTGCAACAGGAAAGTTTATCTCCTCATGAAAGGTTTTCTGATGCTTGCGATTCGGGGACGATTTTCGATTCCGCTGGCCGTCACGGCCCTGGGACTCTCAGCCGTCATCACCCAGATTACCGTCATCCGGGAGTTCATCAACGTCTTCGAAGGAAATGAAGTTGTCCTGGGTCTTCTCTTTTCCTTCTGGCTTCTTTACTCGGGCGCCGGGGCCTGGCTCGCAAAATTCATCAGGCAGGCCCCGCGTCAGAAGACCGCTTTCCAGATCTGCCTTTTCTTCGTGGCCGTCCTGCCCCCGGTGCTGGTGGCCGCGACCCGACTCCTGAGAAATCACGTTTTCATCCGGGGGGAACTCCCCGGTGTCGCCGACCTGATCCTCGCGGGTTCCGCAGTCCTCCTTCCCTACTGCCTGATGTCGGGGGCGCTCCTCACACTTGCCTGCAGTCTCCACGCCGAGGAAAAACCCGGCAGGGAGGCCATCGGCCGGATCTATTTTCTCGACAGCCTCGGTAGTATCGCGGGCGGGCTTCTCTTCACCTTCGTCCTGGTTCATTTTTTCGGAAACCTCACTTCCCTCCTCGTGCCGGCCCTGCTCTGCCTTGCCGCCTTCCTCCTGCTTCCATCCGGCTGGGGGACCCGCTCTTCAACCGCCTACATCCTCGGGTTCTCGGGGATTGTCCTTGCCGTTTCCGCCTTTTTTATCCCTGTCGAGAAGTTCACCCTGCAGCGCCTCTTCACGGGTCAGGAGATCGTGGATTTCCGCGAATCCCCCTATGGACGGATTGTCATCACGCGGGAGCACGACCAGATCTCTTTCTTTGAAAACGGCGGGCATCTCTTCTCGATCCCCAACACATTCGCGAACGAGGAAATCGTCCATTACGCCCTTCCTCAGATCCGGGAGCTTCGCTCCGTGATGCTCATCTCCGGCGGTGTGGCCGGCGTGACCGACGAGATCCTCAAATACAGGGTGAAGCGTCTGGATTACGCGGAGCTGGACCCCGCCATCATCGAGCTGGGTCTCCGGCATCTCGGGGTCCGGTACCCGGAAGCCGTCCGCCCTCATCTCGAGGATGGAAGAAAGTACGTCGAGAGGTCCACTGAAAAATACGACGCGGTTATCCTGAACGTGCCGCCGCCGGACGCTCTGCAGCTCAACCGCTTCTACTCCCGGGAATTCTTCGAAGCGGTAAAATCACGCCTCCACCGTGCAGGCGTCTTCGGCTTCGCCGTGCCGGGCGCCGAGAATTACATCAGTCCCGACCAGGCGGCCTTCCTCTCGACGCTCAGGCGGACCCTGCAAGGGGTCTTCAAAAATGTCCTTATCATTCCCGGGGACAGAAACATCTTCATCGCCTCCGACGGGCTCCTCTCGGCAGACGTGGCGCCCCTCATCGAAGCGAAGAAAATCCCGACAACCTATGTGAACCGCCATTTCCTCACGGGCCGTGTCACACCGGACCGGGTGGCCTTCGTGGCGGCAAGCCTCCGGGATGACGTCCCCGAGAACAGGGACTTTCGTCCCGTGGCCTTCTTTTTCCGGATGAAGCTCTGGCTTTCCATGTTCGGGAAGAACCACGGCCCCCTCCTGATCGGAGTGGCTGTGTTATTTCTGTTTTACTTCCTCCGCATCGGCATGGTCAGAAAAACCCTCTTCACAACAGGATGTCTCGCCTCGGCCATGGAGATTGTCATCCTTTTGAGCTACCAGATCCTTCATGGAACCGTTTACACCGGCATCGGGTTCATCGTGGCCTCCTTCATGTTCGGGCTGGCCGCCGGAAGCCTCGCATTCAGCCGGATCATCGAACGGGGCGGGCGAATCGGAAAAGGCACCCTTCTGGGACTGGAAGCGGCCATCCTTGCATACACCGTCATCTACATTCTGGCCCTCGCCTTCGGCAGAGGGTTCTTGACGGACCCGGCCTTCGCCGTCCTGACGGCTGTCATCGGGGCCCTCACGGGAGCGGAATTTCCCGTGGCCTCAAGGCTTATTTCTTCCTCTCCCGGCGAGACAGCGGGTCCCCTCTATGCGGCCGACCTTTTCGGGGCAAGCCTGGGGGCCGCGGCGGTGAGCCTCTTCCTCATTCCCGCAGCGGGCATCTACATGACCTGCCTCATCCTTCTTTCGATCAAGATCCTCATGATCACAGGCCTTGCCCTCTGGAGAAGCGACGCCTGAGCCGCGGATCTGACCCGCGAGGCGGTAAAAAATCATTGGCATTTCAGCTGTTTATGATATGATGGCTTCAACCCGACCCGCCGTACGGAAACAAGACCTCTCAGGGGAAACAAGAATCCGCGAGAGATGAAAGAACCGGCAGACCAGACATGCTTCCTCAAGATGACGAGGAGGAATCTCCTCAAGGCCGGGGTGGTCTGCGCCATATCCGGACTCCCCTGCCGTGCCCTTGCCGGGTGGGCTCCCTCATCGGGACGGAACGAAAAAACGGTCACGCTCAACGACGCCCCAGGGAAGATCTGGGAGTGGTCCAGGGAGGTCATCTTCAAGAGGGTCTCGGGCAACGAGATCCAGTGCCTCACCTGCCCCAACATGTGCCTCCTCCCCCCGAATGCCCGAAGCCGATGCCAGTCCCACGTCCACAAGGACGGGAAGCTCTATACCCTGGTCTACGGTAATCCCTGTGCCGTGCATGTGGATCCCATCGAGAAGAAACCTTTTTATCACTTCCTGCCCGGTTCACAGTCTCTTTCCATCGGCACCGCCGGCTGCAGTTTCCACTGTCTGAACTGCCAGAACTGGCAGATTTCCCAGGCGAAGCCCGAAGACGTGAAGTTTTACACCCTCTACCCGGAGGCCGCCGTCGAAAAGGCCATAGAGGCAAACTGCCGGACCATCGCATTCACCTACAACGAGCCGACGACGGCCCTGGAGTATGCGCTCGACACCTTCCGGATATCGCGAAAGCGGGATGTGAGGGGGGTGTGGGTCTCCAGTGGGTTCATCAACAGGGCGCCCCTTCTGGAGCTTTGCAAGAAACTCTCGGCGGCGCGCATCGACGTCAAAGGCTTCTCCGAGGAGATGTACCAGAAACTCAACGCCGGGCGTTTGAGCCCCGTCCTGGAAACCTTGAAGATCCTGAAGGCGGAAGGGGTCTGGTTGGAGATGATCGTCCTTATTGTTCCCACTTACACGGACCGGATGGAGATGGTGAAACAGATGTGCGAGTGGTTTCTGAAGAACCTGGGCCCCGATCAGCCTGTGCATTTCCTGCGCTTTCACCCTCAGTACAAACTCACGCATCTCCCGCCCACGTCCGTTTCGTTCCTCGAGGAGGCGAGAAAGACCGCCCTTTCCATGGGGCTTCATCATGTGTACGTGGGAAATATTCCCAACGCGGAGTCGAATCACACGTACTGTCCCGACTGCAGGAAGAAAATCATCATCCGGGTCGGGTTCTCGGTCAAGGAAAACCGCATCAAAAAAGGCAAATGCGGCTACTGCGGGCGACGCATCGCAGGGGTCTGGGCCTGATACCGAAGGGCAACGGCAGGGTAATGATAAAAGGGAAAAACGTCAAAGAGCCATGAAAAAACCCCGGTTGAGATCGGACATCCAGATGATCGCCTCCACCCTGGAGGGACGCCGGGTCATTATGTTCAGTGACCCTTTTCAGCTCGGCGGCCGGATGGTGGCTCTCGACATGAGCCTTTTGCCCCTCCTCGAGCTTCTCGACGGGCGTCACGACGTCCGGGACATCCAGATGGAGATGATGAGCCGGCAGGGCGGACGCCTGATCTTTCAGACCGAGATCGAGTCCTTTCTCCATCAACTGGACAGGACCTTTCTCCTGGACAGCGATCTATTCCGTGAAAGAATGCAAAAGATCCGGGAGGAGTTCGGAAGCGAGGCAAAGCGCGCCTTCGTTCACGGTGGAAAATGCTACGACACCGACCCGAGGAGGCTTGCGCAGTTCATCGAGGAGATCGAGAGCACCCTTCTGCTGCCGGATGAGACGGATGGCCTGGAAAACATCTGCGGGATTCTCTCCCCCCACATCGATATCCAGGTGGCACAGCGGACCTACGTCGGCACCTACCGGCTGTTGAAAGGAAGATCCTATGATCTCGTCATTATCCTGGGCGTCAATCACAACCCGCAGGACGGCCTTTACTCCGTGTCCGAGAAAAATTATCTCACACCGTACGGCGAGCTTCCGGCGGACAGGGATCTCGTGAGAGACCTCCGGAAAAAACTCCCAAAGGGGACCCTCTCCTCCGACGATTTCGGCCACAAGATGGAGCATTCCATCGAGTTCCAGACCCTCTTCATTCACCACTACCTGAAAAACTCAACCCCCATCATACCCATTCTCTGCGGCAGCCTGCACGACTTCATCCTCGGCAGTGAAAATCTCTTCGGGGACGAGCGCTATCAGGCCATGCTCGCCGCCCTGGTGGACATCGTCCGGGAAAAAGATGGAAAGGTCCTCTGTGTGGCCGGTGTGGATTTCGCCCACGTGGGCCTGAAATTCGGAGACACCCTGCCGGCCGATGCCCTTCTTCCCCGCACCCGATCCAATGACGAGAAAATCCTGTCCTTCCTCCTGCAGGGTGAAACGGAAAAGATTTTTGAAAATGCCGTCGAAACGAAAGACCAGTGCAAAGTCTGCGGGCTTCCGGCCATCATCCTGCTTTCCGACCTCCTTCAGGGCAGCCATCGCAGCCTGATGGCCTACGAAACCTATGATGAAGCCGCGACACAGAGTGCCGTCACTTACGCCTCAGTGCTCTTTTCCGGGCAGTGATCGCACACGATGAAATATGCGCTTTGGGCCGTGATTCCTCAGCCCGTCATATTTTTACCCACCTTGCTGCCACAAGAGATGTGAGATTTGATATTGTTCCCAGGAGATGACGCTGTTCGGGTAGAAGGCTTTTGAAATCGTACTGAATGCCCATGACCCCTATCGTTTCATCCTGAGATTTGATCGGCAGGAAGAAATACCGGATACTCGAAAGAGTTTCCGTACCGCAGCCTGCGATCTCCCCCTTAGAGTAAGTCCATTCAGCAACGGCGAGTTCATTCTGGCTGATCTCCACTTCCGGCCTGCTGCGGGCCCAGACCTGTAACCCGCCCTCTTTTACCTTGAAAAGCACAAAGGATGGTGCATCAAGGGTCCTTGCTACATACTTGATCATCAGTTGGCTGATATCATTGAGAATGGTTGTGCGCAGGAGTGTCAGAACATTCAATGCATCACCGGAACAGCGGGCAAGCTCCTCCACCAGCTGCTCAGCGGGCGGCAGCGTCAGCAATTCCTTGCTCAATTCCTCGGCAAGGGATACTCGTTCAAGGCGATACTGCAATGCCAGATTTTGCTTTCGTGTCGTCTTGACAAGCTGCCCGATAACGATTGACGTTACGAAGAAGACGATCACGCCGACCATTTCATGAGGGTCTTTCATGGAAAGGCTATATTTCGGATCGGTGAATAGATAATCAAACACCAGCAGACTCGCAACCGAAGCGAAGAGAGAAGGTCCCGTGCCATATAGCAGGGCGCACACGATCGGTGCAAGCAGGTAAACGAATAGAAGCGATACTGGATTAAGGATCTGCTGCAGAGGGAACAGGTTCACCAGGGTGATCAAGGCGACCATGACCAGAGACAGGAGGTACTCATTCGGCGAAAACGGGAGTCGCCCTGAAGGCACTGGCATCTCTATCTCTTTTTTTTCAATCGTCGGTGTGATGAGATGCAGCTCGAACTCATTCTGCGAATGGAGAAGTCGAGAAGCCGGAGAACCCTTCAAAAACCCGATGATCATGGATCGGAGCGGTTTTCCGATGACGATGCGTGTCATATTGTATTCACGGGCAAAACGCAAAATTTCATTGGCGATATCCGTTCCTGTCAGGGTCATCACTTTTGCGCCGAGCTCTTCCGCCAGATTCAATGCCTCCGTTAAATAGGTTCGTTCCTTGACCGACAGGCCCGTAACGGACACGGTTGAAACATAAATGGCATACCACTCCGCATGGGTGTCCTTGGCGATGGTATAGGCCTTGCGAACCAATTGTTTCGCATAGGGGCTGGCCGCAATACACACGACCAGCCTTTCTGATACGGGCCAGGGGCCGGGTATGGCTCTGGCCCTCATGTAGTTCAGAAGTTCGCTATCCACCTTGCGCGCGACCAGGTTAAGCATGAGTTCTCGGAGGGCGGAAAGATTACCGAGCTGGAAGAAGTTCTTCATGGCGTGCCGCGCCTGCTCGGGGAAGTACACCTTCCCTTCCTTGAGCCTCTGAAGCAGTTCTTCCCAGGGGATGTCGATCACCTGTACCTCATCTGCTCGATCCAGGAAGCTATCCGGGAGGGTCTCCTGCATGCGCACTCCCGTGATCTTTGCCACCACATCATTCATGCTCTCAAAGTGCTGAATGTTTACCGTGGTGTATACGTCGATACCGCAATCAAGCAGCTCTTCGATGTCCTGATAGCGTTTAGGATGCCGGCTCTCGCCGACGTTTGTATGGGCGAGTTCGTCAACGAGCGCAACGGAAGGAAGCCGGGCAAGAACGGCGTCAAGATTAAGTTCTCCGAGAACAATTCCCATGTATTCAACCCGTCGCCGGGGAATCACTTCGAGGTCCGAGAGAAGCATCTCCGTTTCATCGCGATGGTGGGTCTCCACAACGCCGGCAATGACATCTACACCGCGACTTTTCAGGACATGGGCCTCGTTGAGCATGGTGTAAGTCTTGCCGACGCCGGGGGAATAGCCGATAAATATTTTCAGCCGCCCCTTCTTCTTTTCCTCGCGCTCTGCTTCCTTCAAGAGTGCATCCGGGCTGGGTCTTTTTTCTTCCATGGAGTACCTTTTATCCTCCAAGAGATTACCGAGAGATCATTATGGACGTTCCTGCTTTAATCTGTCCAATGACATATTGAGCTTGAGGACGTTCACCCTTTCCTGCCCCCAGACTTCCAAGAAGGGCCTTTCAATATGACGGCTCACGAGCGATTCAACCTCGGACTCCGGGAGCTGCCTCTCCCTGGCGACACGCTGAACCTGCAGCATGGCCGACGCCGGGCTGATATGGGGATCCAGCCCGCTTGCCGATGTCAAAACCAGATCGGCAGGGACCGGCGCATCGAAAGGAGCAAGATCGTTTTCCTGGCGAACTTTATCTATTCTCTCTTTTACCTGCTCCAGAAGTTTGGCATTCGTCGGTCCGAGATTGCTGCCTGACGAGGCGCCTGCGTTATAGGCGGGCTCGGTGGCCGATGGCCTTCCGTGAAAGTAATTCGGCTCCCGGAACATCTGACCGATCAGTTCGGAGCCAGCCACCCGTCCATCCATCATGACAAGACTGCCGCCCGCCCGATGAGGAAAAAAAATCTGCGCTATGGCCGTAATCATCAGCGGATAAACCAGTCCACAGAGGCACGAGGATGACAAAAAGATCATGACGGCACGTTTCACCTGTGACATTGGAATCCTCACCTAGATCAACTTCATGAACGATATAAAAAGGTCGATCAGTTTTATTCCTGCAAAAGGCAATACCAGTCCTCCAAGGCCATAGACGAGGAGATTCCGGCGGAGAAGAACAGAAGCCCCGGAGGGCCGGTAACGAACCCCCCGGAGGGCCAGGGGAATGAGCATCGGGATGATGATGGCATTGAATATCACCGCGGACAATACGGCACTCTCGGGACTCGAAAGGTGCATGATATCGAGTATACTCAGAGCGGCATACTGAGTCACAAAAATGGCGGGAATGATCGCAAAGTACTTCGATACATCGTTTGCCACACTGAAAGTCGTCAATGACCCCCGGGTGATGAGAATTTGTTTTCCGATCTCGACAATGTCGAGAAGTTTCGTCGGATTCGAGTCGAGGTCCACAATATTCGCCGCTTCCCTTGCAGCCTGCGTGCCCGCATTCATGGCAACGGCAACGTCTGCCTGGGCTAAGGCAGGAGCATCGTTCGTGCCGTCGCCTATCATGGCGACAAGATGCCCTCTCGACTGGTACTGCCTGATGAGCTCAAGCTTGATGTCCGGTTTTGCTTCAGCAATGAAATCATCGATACCGGCCTCCGCGGCTATGGTCGCTGCCGTCAACGGATTATCTCCCGTGATCATGACGGACCTTATACCCATGTGACGAAGCTGAGAGATCCTGCCCCTGATACCCTCCTTGACCACATCCTTCAATCGAATGACACCCAGGACCCGGTCGTCTTCTGCGACAAGCAGCGGTGTGGAGCCCTCATGGGAGACTTCGGTGGTGATTCTCTGAACTTTTTCAGTCACCTTGCCGTTATGTGACGCTACGAAGCCGGCAATCGCTGCGGGAGACCCCTTCCTTATCTTATGGCCATTCCAGTTGACTCCGCTCATGCGCTTTTCCGCGCTGAAGGGGAAAAATGAAGCGCCCTCCGGGGCGCGGATGTCGCGCCCGCGCACGCCCAGTTGCTCTTTTGCGAGGACCACGATACTTCGTCCTTCGGGGGTTTCGTCGGCCAGGGATGAAAGCAAGGCCGCCTGGACAAGGGCCGCCTTATCGCCCTCCTCGGCAGGAAGAAAATCCGTTGCCATCCTGTTACCGAGGGTGATCGTACCGGTCTTGTCCATGAGCACCACATCTACATCGCCTGCTGCCTCCACGGCTCGCCCGCTCATGGCGATGAAGTTATTCTGCAACAGCCGATCCATCCCTGCAATGCCGATAGCCGGCAACAAACCGCCTATCGTCGTCGGCATCAGACATACAAGCAGAGCGATCAGCGTCGAGACGGCCACCTTGACACTCATGTATCCTGCAAAAAACACCAACGTGACGACGACAACAATGAATGTCATCGTGAGCCCGACGAGGAGAACATTCAGCGCCTTTTCATTGGGCGTCTTCTGACGTTTCGCCCCCTCGACCATGGAAATCATCTGGTCAAAAAAGGTTTCCCCCGGATTCGCCGTGATTCTGACTTTTATCCTTCCGGAAAGGACGCGGGTCCCGCCGGTGACACCGCTTCGATCGCCTCCCGCCTCCCTGATGACAGGGGCGGATTCGCCTGTGATGGCCGATTCGTCAATCAGAGCGGTACCCTCTATCACCTCACCGTCACCGGGAACCGGATCTCCGCCTTCGACGACAACCACATCTCCTTTGCGAAGCTGTAAGGCCGGGATTCTCTCGCTGCGACCATCTACCAGCAACTTCTTCGCGAACGCCTCGCTGCGGTTCTTCCTCAAAGACTCGGCCTGCGCCCTGCCCTGACCCTCAGCCAGGGACTCGGCGAAGTTTGCGAAGATAATGGTAAACCAAAGCCAGAAGGTGATCTGGCCGTCATATTTGAAATTTCCGCCGGTCAATAGATCAGTCAGGGTAATCATGGAGGTGATAATCGTCACGATTTCCACGACAAACATGACGGGATTTTTCATCATGGCCACGGGATTCAATTTTTTCACGGAATCCTTCATGGCCTGCAGTACAAGCTTTGATTGCCATATTCTCAGTCTTTTTGGCTGCATCCCAGTCTCCCTCAAAAGGTCTTCCCGGCAGTCATGAGAAGGTGTTCAAGAAAAGGACCGAGTGTGAATAGGGGAAAGAAGGTCAACGCGCCCACAACGATGACAACGCTGACCAGCATCACGATGAACAGCGTACCCGTCGTCGGGAATGTCGCAGTGCTCACGGGAACTATTTTCTTCCCCGCGAGGGACCCCGCTATGGCAAGAGCCGGCAGGATCGTGGAAAATCTCCCCACCAGCATGGCCAGAGAGGTGGTGAGATTATAGAAGAGGCTGTCGGCATTCAATCCGCCAAAGGCGGACCCGTTGTTTCCCGATGCGGATGCATAGGCGTAAACAATCTCCGAAAGTCCGTGAGGTCCCGGATTGCTCAGGCCGGAGAGCCCCGCCTGCGTCGAAATCGCAACGCTGGACATCATGAGGAGCAGGAGGGCCGGTGACAGGATGACGATGAGGGACATCACCATCTCTGATGACTCGAGCTTTTTTCCAATGAATTCCGGAGTCCTGCCGATCATCAGGCCCGCGAGGAACATGGTGAGGATGGCATAGATCAGCATGCCGATGAGACCCGTACCGACACCACCGAAAATCACCTCCCCGATCGCCATGTTGAATATGAGAATGAGTCCGCTCAAGGGCATCAGGCTATCATGCAAGCTGTTGACGGCCCCGCATGAAGTCGCCGTCGTCGACTGGGCGAAGAGAACGGAATTTATAATACCGAATCGCACCTCTTTCCCTTCCAAATTGATCCCGTTCATAACACCTATCTTTTCAAGAAGGGGATTCCCCTGCATCTCCGCCCACAGGATGATACCCGAACCCATCAAGTAGAGCGCCATCATGGAAGCGAAAATAGTCCAGCCCTGTCGGCGATTATTCAACATGGCCCCGAGGGTGAATGGGAGGGCCGCGGGAAGGAGCAGCAGCCCAAGGACACCCATGAAATCGGTAAGGGGAGTAGGATTTTCAAAAGGATGGGACGCATTTGTGTTAAAGAATCCCCCTCCGTTCGTGCCCAACTGTTTGATGGCCTCCTGAGACGCCACCGGCCCAACGGAAATCACCTGTTTCTGACCTCCGGGCGTCCACGCGTCGATTGGGGCATTCAGAGTCTGGACAACGCCCTGCGAAACAAGGACAAGAGACCATAGGACCGCCAGAGGCAATAAGATGTACAGTATGGAGCGGGTCAGGTCGACCCAGAAGTTGCCTATGGTCTTCGATCCCTTTCGGGAAAACCCCCGGATGAGGGCAATTGCGGGAGCAAGACCGGCTGCCGCGGAGAGGAAATTTTGAACGGTGAGCCCCAGCATCTGTGTGAGATAGCTCATGGTCTGCTCACCGCTGTAAGACTGCCAGTTCGTGTTGGTGACGAAAGATACCGCCGTATTCAGGGCTGTATCCCAGCGAACTGGTCCGAACCCTGATGGATTGAATGGAAGGAGCCCCTGAAGCCGCTGAAGGAGAAAGAGCGCTACGATCCCGATGACATTGAATACGACGAAGGACCAGGCGTAGGTCTTCCATGACATCTCTTCACTCTCATCAATGCCGAATAAACGATAGAGCAGTCTCTCGGGGGGTCTCAGGATGGGAGAGAGGAAAGTGTGTCCGCCGCTATAAACCTTTGACATGAACTCGCCTAAAGGTACAGCCAGAACCGTAAGGATACAGGGAAGTAAAAGGGCGGGGATTAAATCGGTCAGGGTCATCATCGCCTCTTATCGATTCCGCATCCTGGCGGACTGAATGACATATTAAAGGTACAGATATTACGACGAATCACCCCAAAATGAACCCGGGGCATGACCGGGGGCTGAAAAGAAATCTCCTTCTATAATGTATTAATATTATGCTCAAATTCACTGGCCGTCAAATACATGCTTTTTATATTTTATGAAGGTGTGGCATGCAATATGTAAAAACTGTAACATTTAAAATAGAGCATCCACCCGTATTGAAGAAAAATGATACACCGGCGATCGCACAGCGTTATCCGGGGAAGGTTGCCTTATTTTCCTTGACTGAAGGGCTTTTTTTGCTATCTTTTTAAGGCCTTTCAATGAAGATGCCCCATCCCAAAATAGTGAGACAGGAGGGAGCTTTGAAATGACCGGAAAAGTGAACATCGATCATGTCTTCTACAGGAATCCGACCAAGTATTACCCCACCGTTGATCGAGCAGAGGGCGTCTATATCTACGACAGGAAGGGCAAGGCCTACATCGACGGGTCGGGCGGCGCCGCCGTGGTCAACATCGGCCACGGGGTCAAGGAAATCGAAAAGGCGATGCTGAAGCAGGCGAGCAGCGTCGCCTTCACCCACGGCACGCATTTCACGAGCAAGGCGGCCATCGATCTGGCGGAGCGGATCGTCCGGATGAGCCCGAAGGGCCTGAGCCGCGTTTACTTTCTGTCGGGCGGATCGGAGGCCGTGGAGACGGCCGTCAAGATGGCAAGGCAGTACCAGGTGGACCGGGGCTGCCCCCTGAAGTACAAGGTCGTCTCCCGCTGGGCGAGCTACCATGGCAACACCCTGGGCGCCCTGGCCCTGAGCGGACACACGGGAAGGCGTAGGTATTACCAGCCGCTCATCCAGCACACGCCGCACATCGTACCCGCCTACTGCTACCGCTGCCCCTTCGGTCTCGAGCCGAATCAGTGCTCCCTCGAGTGCGCCGACGACCTGGAGAAGACGATCCTTTACGAAGGACCCGATGCGGTTTCCGCCTTTATCGCCGAGCCCGTCGTCGGGGCCACCGCCGGGGTCCTGGTCCCGAAAAACGGGTACTTCCAGAAGATCCGGGAGATCTGCGACCGGTATGATGTCCTTCTCATTGTCGATGAAGTCATGTCGGGTATCGGCAGAACCGGGAGAAACTTTGCCATTGATCATTGGAACGTCACCCCCGACATGGTCGTCGCCGCCAAGGGCCTTGCCAGCGGCTATACACCACTCTACGTCGTCGTAGTCAGGGAAGAGATCCACCGGACGATAAAGGAGAAAAACGGCACCTTCGTCCATGGCCATACCTACAGCCAGAACCCCCTTTCCTGTGCCATCGGTGTTGCCGTTCTGGATTACATAGGGGCGAAGGACCTCGTGAGGGCCTCGGCGAAAAAGGGAAAATACCTCCTTGAAAAACTGAAGACGCTGTATAGGCACCCGATCGTCGGGGATGTGCGCGGTCTGGGGCTCTTTGCCGGTGTTGAATTTGTACGGGACAGAAAAACGAAGGAGCCCTTCAATCCGAAGAGGAGACTCAATGTTCTTATCGGGAACCGGGCTTTCGCAAAAGGCCTCATCACCTACCCGGGCGGCGGCGGGGCCGACGGCGTGCGCGGAGACCACATTCTCCTCGCGCCGCCTTTTATCATTACAAAAGCACAGATGGACCGGATCGTTGAAATACTCGACGAATCCATCCGCGAAATCTCAAAAGGGATCCGTAAGGCCAGCATGAACAAGTTGTGAGCAACTGTGTTTCGAGTCAAGGTAATTAACTAAGCATATTTCCA
>CAZJPV010000037.1:0-25397 GCA_964547985.1 uncultured Syntrophaceae bacterium | reverse complement strand
GTTGCACTGTCGCAGGCTGAATAGCTTTTGGTGGGACAGGCGCTGGTTGAACAACTTTTGGTTGAACAGCGATCGGTTGGACATGCCCTAAAGGCTGCAGTGTTATATTGTATTGACCAGGAGAATACTGATTGACAGCTCCCGATATTGCATCCGTTGTGGAGCCAAATAATCCACCAAGTATAATATTACCCCAAAACCATGGATCTAATGTTGTTTCTAACGGTAGAGTTAATGTTTTATAACCATCTTTTTCGAAGACCAGACTTTGGTTTGCCTTCTTGTCAAGTTGCATAGTTAGCGGCGTCTTTCCTAACGTCCGGCCATCAACAGATACATTAGCTCCTTCTGGAATTGAAGTGAAAGTTACTTCTTGAGTCGTACCACTTATTATTGATGCGCAACCCTGTATGAAAAAAAGAGAAAATAAACATAAAAGTAAACCCCAAATTACGAATCCTCTCACTTTCATACCCCCCTCCTTTCACTTCTAGCTGATTTATAGGAATGTTATTACACTTAGAATTTAATAAGATATGCAAACCAGCAGATATGGTAACGCATTTCAACTGCCCCTCCCCTCAAGAGGGCATTTGAAATGCTGGGGATTTAGTAGTATTTCTATATAGCTTTTGCAAAGAAATCAAGTGTGGTTTTCAAAATATGAAAAAAATGTGAGAAAGTCTGAACAATGGAGAGGTTAAGGGCGCACCAAGTTTATCACAGATTGTGATCTTTTACTTCGTCGTTGTCCTTTTGTACCCGTAGCGCTCCTCGAAGATGGGGGCGGTGAGGTTGTCGACGGGGACGTAATCATCCGTCAGAAGAACGGTGTTACGCTCCTTCATCAGCTTCTGAAGCCATTCCGCGGGGACGACGTGGGAAACGGCGGCAAGGCCTTTGTCCTTCCGTGTTTTTGCCTGGAACTCGGCCATGTCGAGCTTCCTGCTGCTCGCCAGGACCACGCAGGTGCTCACGCCGATGTTGTCGAAATCGGGGTAGAGGGCGATCAGGTGGACGTTCCCCTTCCCGAAGACCTCCTCGAGCGTGCGGATGTAGGAGGGCAGGAAGTCCCCCTCCCTGAAGCTGTCGATAAGGTTCGCAACCAGCAAGCCGTCGGGCTTTATGATGGCTTTCAACTGCCCGGCAAATTCCTTCGTCGTCAGGTGATAGGGGATGGAGAGATCGTTGAAGGCATCGCCGAAGATAAGATCATACTTTTCTTTTTCTTTGCAGTTCATGACGAACCATCTGCCGTCCTCGTTGAAGGACCGGATCCGCGTGTCCCTCGATAGCCCCATGTAGTCGTAGGTGACCTGCGTGATCACAGGATCGATTTCCACGACGTCGATTTCGGCACGCGGATACTCCGCCTCCATGTAGCGCGGGAAGGTGTAGGCCCCTCCCCCGATAAAGAGGGTCTTGAGCTCCCGCCTTTTCCCCTCCTGCCAGCGGACGACCTCTTCGTAGATACGGATGTAGGGATAATCCAGGTAGAGGGGGTCGTCAACGTCGTTTAGCGAGTGGACCAGATTGTCCAAGACCATGGCATGGAGCTGCCGCCCGTCCTTGTTTACATCGTATTTCTTGAGCTTGATCGTGTAGTAGTCGCTCTCCTTGTAGTAGTAAATCGAGGCGTCAAGGGGCGCCTTGAAGGCGACCCCGTAAAACGCCCAGGTGAGCGGCGCGAAGATGAGGATGAAAACGGCGAAGGACTTTCGCCGCATGAAGAAGCCGCCGAAGACCAGGGCCGACACGACGAGGATGATCCCCATGGTGAGGAGGATGTTCCGCGTCCCCATCCAGGAGATGAGGTAAAAACCGGTGGTAAAGGTGCCGATGATCGAGCCGAGGGTGGAAAAGGCATAGATCTTCCCGACGACGTTTCCCGTCTTCTCGAGGTTGTTGAGCGTGAGCTTCACCACGACGGGCGAAATCATGCCGAGGATGGCCGAGGGGACGAAGAAGATCACCGTCGTGAGGATCATGATGCGCATCATGAGGGTGGATTGGAACTGCGCGGCGCCGACGAGATTGGTGAGAGGCGCGATGCTGAAGGCCCCCAGGCCCGAGAGGAAAAGAAGCCAGCCGAGGGTCGTCTGCCGGGGGTAGCGATCGGCGATGATCCCGCCCAGGTAAGCCCCGATGCTGATGCCCGCGAGGACCACCCCGATGATGCTTGTCCAGGTGTAGAGCGAAACACCGACATAGGGCGCCATGATCCGGCCCGCCACGAGCTCGATGACGAGGGTGCAGAAACTGGCGATGAAAACAACGATGTTGGCCTTGATGATCTCCCTGTTCATATCCTTCCTCAAATCAAATCGGGCATTCAAATTTCAGAGGCCTTCATGGCCCTTTCTTATCTTTCGGTCTTCTGCGTGACCCCCGCCTTGACCATCTCGACGGCGTCCCGGAGGGCCGCGAAGACATTTTCCCTGAAATCGCCGGCCACGGCGATGAGCATGACATCATCCCCGGGTTTCAGCTTTCCCTCCCGGACCTCGGCCAGGACCTCCACGATCCCCGGGCGCTTCTTGATCTCCGCGACGATTTCCCGGAGGCGCCCGCGGTCCGCTTTCACGGTCAGCTCCGTAACAGGTTTTCCATCCCGGGCGTGGGCACGGACGACGCCGTTGTGGCATAGGATCATCCCCGCCCTGTGAAAATCGGGGTGCTTCTTGATCCGGCTTATCATGGAAGAAAGGTCCATCGCATCCTCCTCAAAATCTTTCTCGCGAAAAACGAGATGGTTTTTCTATCAGGGTTCCCCGCAAATCACAAGGCATTTGTGGACGTTACGACGGTAATGACGAACCGCCCTTGACGGCGCAGGGGAGTTGTGAGAAAAAAACGGGGCATGACACGGAGACGCAGACAGAAAGATCTCTTGAAGCTGGGAGACGTCCTCCAGAGGGCCCTGAGGCGGCGCGAGGTCTTCGTCCCTTTCGAGGACCAGAAGCTCCTGGAGATCTGGCGGCAGTCGGTGGGACCGCAGATCGCAACCCGGACGCATCCCGAGAACATCAGGCGCGGGACCCTTTTTGTGAAGGTCTCTACCTCCGTCTGGATGCAGGAGCTTCAGTACATGAAAAAAGAGATCATCGAAAAGATGAACCGCCTCCTGGGAAAGGAGACCGTCCAGAACATCCGCTTCGTCATCGGGGAGATCCCATTGCAGCCGGTGATCGAGAAAAAGGATGAAAAGCCCGCCGTTGATTTTGATGCCCGGGCTCTCACCGATGATGACAAAAAGGTGATCGCCTCGAGCCTTTCAGCCGTGGGCGACGAAGAACTGCGGGACATCCTGAAGCGGGTCATAACCAGGGAAAGGATCCGGGGGAAAATTACGAAAGATCCGAAAGGGCGTTGAAAATGCCCTTCACCTCCCCGCTGTAGACGCCTTTTTCGCCGTATATGTAAAGAGGCGGAAGGACTTTCAGCTCCTCCCCTCCCCCTTTGAGCCCCTCAACGAGAACGAAATCCCCCCCCGAAGAAGCCCTGCTGTAAACGACCTTGAGCTTCTTGGGCTCGAGGTTGAGTGTACGCATCCTTTGCAGGACCTCCACCATCCGCTTCGCGGGGTAAATCAGATAGACCCGTCCCCCGTCTTTCAGAAGATAGGCCGACGCGGCGAGAAAATCTGCCGCCGTGCCCCTGATCTCGTGACGGGCAAGCGCCCTTTCCTCATCGGGATTGGTCCGCCCCGATCCTGCCTTCCGGTAGGGCGGATTGAATACGGCCACGTCGAAGGATTCCGCCGCCAGGGATGTCCGGACGCCCCGGACATCGCTCTGCAGGATATCGACCCGCTCCTCGAGCTGATTGATCTCCACGCTCCGCCTTGCCATATCGGCAAGCTGCCCCTGGAGTTCGAGCCCCACGATCCTGCCGCCTCTCGGGAATCGCCGGGCCAAGACGATACCGATGACACCGCTTCCCGCGCCGAGGTCGATGACCGTCTCGCCCCTCTTGAGTTTCACAAAGTCGGCCAGGAGTATGGCATCGATCGAAAAACGATACCCCCGTTTCTTCTGAAAAATCCTCAGGCGGCCCCCGAAAAGCTCGTCGAGGGTTTCACCCTCCCGCTGCAAGGCATTTTTCAGCGCATCTTTTAGCTTCAATATCTCTTACCTGATAGGTGAAAGAGTTACGGGTACCGGGTCTGTCCGGTCTATCCAGTCTCGCTAACCACCAATCACCAACAGCTAACCACTGTCTTTTTAGTCCAGCTGATGCACGAAGATGCCGCTTCGCAGCTTGGGTTCGAACCACGTGGATTTCGGGGGCATGATCTCCCCCGCGTTGGCGATGTCCATGAGCTGAGAGGGCGTCGGCGGGTACATCGAAAAGGCAACGGCAAACTGGCCGGAATCGACCAGCCGCTCGAGTTCCTTCATGCCCCTCACCCCCCCGACGAATTTGATGCGCTTGTCGGTTCTCGGATCCTGGATGCCGAGAAGGGGTCTCAGGATGTTGTCCTGCAGGATGGACACATCGAGCTGGCCGATTTTATTCTTCCCCACATAAAGCTTGTCCCTGGTCGTCAAACGGTACCACCGTCCGTTGAGGTACATCCCGAACTCGTGAAAGCGAACGGGCGACCTGTCTATGAAGTCTTCCGACACGCGAAACCCCTCCCGGATTTTCTCGATAAACTCAGCCTCGCTCATGCCGTTCAGATCCCTCACGACGCGGTTGTAATCCAGGATACGAATCTGGTTGTCAGGGAAAAGGGTGGCCATGAAATAATCATACTCCCCCGCCTGCCGGGTGCCCGGATCTTTTTCGCGCCGGCGCCTCGCCACGGCCGCGGCGGAAGCGGCCCGGTGATGACCATCGGCGATATAGAGACAGTCCACTCTTGAAAACTCCCTGCGGATTCTCTCGATGGTCGTTTCATCGTCGATCACCCAGACAGTGTGGCCGATGCCGTCTTCGGCCTTGAAATCGTATTCCGGCTCCTCCTTGACCACGTCGGCGACGATCCGGTCAATCGCCTCCGCCGCCCTGTAGACAAGAAACACAAGGCCCGTCTGGGCGTTCACGATGTCGATGTGTCTCGTTCGATCGTCTTCCTTGTCGAACATCGTGAGTTCGTGCTTCTTGATAAGGCCCGCGTCGTATTCCTCAATGCTGACCCCGCCCACGATACCGTACTGGGTATGCCCGGGGATGTTCTGACGGTAAATGTAAAAACAGGGTTTTTTGTCCTGGATGAGGACACCGTCCCTGATGAGCCTGTCGAGATTTTTCTTCGCCTTCCGGTACACTTCGTCACCGTATACACCTGTGTCCTTGTCCTTGCGAAGATCGACCTCCGATTTCTCCACGTGAAGAAAGCTCAAGGGGTTGTCCCGGGCGATTCGCTTCGCCTCTTCCCACTCGAGGACGTCGTAAGGGTGGGAAGCGACCTGGCGCACACACTCTTTCTTCGGTCTCAATGCCCGGAAGGGAACGACGGTGGACACGGTTCATTTCCTCCTGCGACGGGTTTCTAACACAGCGGCCCTCTTAACGCAATACTCGCCACGGGTCTTCCGGGCGGGTTGCAAAGAAAGCCGGGACGTTGTATGAATACCCTCCTTAAGGGAAAGAAAGGAGCCCCCATGAATCCACAGCGTGTCTTCATCCACGGTCTCGAGAGCAGCAGCCAGGGGACAAAGGCTGTCTACTTCAGGGAGAAGTTCCCCGACATGCTCATCGAGGATTACACGGGACTCCTGGAGGAGCGCATGGCCAGGTTGAGGGGACTCCTGGCCGGGAAGAAAGACCTCCTCGTCGTGGGCTCGAGCTTCGGCGGTCTCATGGCCGCCATCTACACCTGCGAAAACGAAGGGAGCGTGACGAGGCTCATCCTCCTCGCCCCGGCGCTTGACCTGCCCTACTTCAGCCCCTTCACCAAAAAGAGGCTTGCGATCCCCGTCTGGATCTACCATGGAAAAGAGGATGACGTGGTCCCGCCGGCGCCTGTCGAGAGGATCGCCCGGAAGGTCTTCTCCAACCTCTCCTACCATCTCGTGGACGACGACCACTCCCTGCACAGGACCTTTCCACTCATGGACTGGGACAGGCTCCTGACCCTTTGATTTGTCAGACACGTTCCTGAATATCCCTTGACAAATGCCGGACCAGAACTTAAATATACCCATGAAAATACGGGAGATTTTTTAGATGAGCACCGTCACAAAGAAAATCGTTATCCGCTACTCGGCAGACATCGTGGAACAGCCCATCACCTGCCAGCTCGTGAAGAAGTACGACCTGGATTTCAATATCCTCAAGGCGAGGATCTTCCCCCGGAGAGAGGGGGTCATGGTTCTCGAGTTGAGCGGCACGAAGGAAAATTTTGAAGCCGGAATGCGCTTTCTCAAAGAGAAGGGGTTGAAGGTTGAGCCGCTTTCAAAAAGCGTTACGATGAACGTGGATAAATGCATTCACTGCGGGGCCTGCATTTCATTCTGTTCGACGGACGCCCTGAGCATCGATCCCCGGACGATGAAGGTGATTTTCGATCCTGAAAAGTGCAACGGCTGCGAACTCTGCGTGACGGGCTGCCCGGTGAGGGCTATGGCCGTCGACCTCTCCGTCTGAAGACGCCCGACCGCAGATTGTCTTACCTGATCTTGAGCTTATCCTCGATGGCTCCTCCCTGCCTTGTCATTGATCGGTCCCGGTCTTTCGCGTCTTTCTGGCTCTGATCCGCCGCCTCATCGAAACCCTTGTTGAGCTTCTTTTTCTGGTCATCGAAGAAAGCCTTCCCGTCGGCGTAAGTCCGGTCGTACTGAGTCCAGGTCATCTCGAGGGCCTTCATGATCCTCTCGGTGGTTGTGCCGGTAGCGTTATAAAAGTGATAGCCGGCAACGGCCAGTACGATGGTCAGGAGAACCATCGTGAGTTTGAAGAATTTACTGAGGAGCCAGTAGAGAACGATAAGCCCGAATACCGAAAGAAGGATGACCGGCCAGTGCTGCGCCAAAAAATTCATGACATCACTCATCGTCTGCCTCCGTTTATTTGAATCTAGCGGCAACCCCGCTCACGCCGCGTTGCCTGTCCTTGAAGATCCCTCAAGGGGCTGACTTGACCCGCATGCCCGTGATATAAAATCGGCTGTAATTTATCATACTTTTCGACAAAAAACCAAACCGGCCTTGAGCTTGACAAAAAAATGCGGGAGGGTTAAAGTCCCCTCTCAAGTCGATAATATGCAAAATATAAACCAAAACAATGAGTTGTATCAGACAACAAAGAGCCCTCGTGGGTCTGAGCGGCGGTGTCGATAGCGCCGTCGCCGCGGCGGTCCTGCTGGAAAAGGGATACCGGGTCGGCGGCCTTTACATCCGCAACGGTTTCCCCGTCCGGGACGAAGAGGACGCCGAAGCCGTGGCCTCTCGTCTGGACATCCCGCTCTACAAACTCGACGTAAGCGGGGAATTCCGGAGCGAGGTGGCCGATTACTTCGTCTCGGAATACCTGGCGGGCAGAACGCCCAATCCCTGTTGCGTCTGTAACAAAAAGATCAAGTTTCGTCACCTGCTCCTCGAGGCCGGTAAGCTGGGCTTCGACCTCATCGCCACGGGCCACTACGCCCGCGAGGGCTACGATGTTGATGCCCGGAGATACACGCTCTGCAGGGGCGCCGACGCCGTCAAGGATCAGTCCTATTTCCTCTTCATGCTCGGCCAGGGGGAACTCAGGAGAATTCTTTTTCCCAACGGGGACAGGACAAAAAAAGAGGTCCGCTCGAAGGCCCTCGAGCTCGGTCTCGGCGACAGACCCTTCAGGGACAGCCAGGAGATCTGCTTCATACCGGACAACAACTACAAGCGGTTCATACATAAGATGCGTCCCGATCTCCGGGCGGCACCCGGAAATTTCGTTGACCGGTATGGAAAAATCCTCGGCGGGCACCGGGGCATCTATTCGTATACGGTCGGTCAGAGGCGCGGCCTGAACATCGCTTCCACCGCCCCCTACTATGTCCTGAAAATCGACCCGGAGAAAAATGAGGTCGTCCTTGGCCGTGAGGACGAGCAGGAAAGCGGGGGCTTGATCGCCACGGCGGTGAGCTGGGTCTCCGGGGAAAAAATGCCCGACGGAGGCATCGAAGCCACAACGAAGATCCGTTACCGTCACAGCGGGGCGGAATCATCCATTCAGCCGCTTCCCCCGACAAGTGGTGCTACCCTGCCCGGCGGATTAGCGGGAGCCAATGACCGCGGCGTTCTCGTGAGGTTTTCCAGGCCCCAGAAGGCCGTCACGCCCGGCCAGGCGGCCGTCTTCTACCAGGGAGACCGTGTCCTCGGCGGCGGCTGGATCGTGAAGGGAATTTGAACAGCATGAACGTCGTGGTGACCACACTGGGCTGCAAGGTGAATCAGTGCGAGTCCGCGGGGATGATCGAGGCGATCGTCAGGCGCGGCCATCGCATCGTCCCTTTTCATGAAACGGCCGACATATACATCATCAACACCTGCACCGTCACGGCGAAGACCGACTTTCAGTCCCGGCAGCTCATCCGCCGCGCGCACCGCAGAAACCCGCAGGCCGCGATTGTCGTGACGGGCTGTTACGCCCAGGTCTTTCCGGAGGCCGCGGCATCGCTGCCCGGTGTCGCCCTCGTGGCGGGAAACCCGGAGAAAGACGAACTGCCCTCGATCATCGAAAAAATAGCGCGTGGTAAACAGGAAACCCTCGTAAGCGACATCCGCGTGATTATATCCTGCACAGGTCCTTCCGCCGCGAGTTTCCACGGTCACACGAGGGCCTTTCTCAAGGTCCAGGACGGCTGTGACGCCTTCTGCAGTTACTGCATCGTCCCCCTCGCCCGAGGGAGGAGCAGGAGCCTCCCCGCGAAGGACGTATTGGAGAGGGCCGCCCTCCTTGCCGGCGCCGGTCACCGAGAGATCGTCCTGACGGGCGTGCACCTGGGCGTCTGGGGAGCGGACCTTGAGCCGAAGACAGACCTCCTCGCCCTCGTGAGAAAGATCGAGCAAAGCGGGTTTGTGCAGCGGCTAAGGCTCAGTTCCATCGAGCCCCGCGAGGTGAGCGATGAGATAATCGGCCACCTGCGAAATTCGAAGATTCTCTGCGGGCACTTCCACATCCCTCTCCAGAGCGGGGACGACAATGTCCTGAACCTCATGGGGAGGGACTACGACACCGCTTTCTTCGGGGACCTTCTGAAAAAAATCACGGACGCCCTGCCCGACGCGGCCATCGGGATCGACGTGATGACCGGGTTCCCGGGCGAAGACGACGCGGCCTTTGAGAGGACCCTGGGGTTCGTTGAGAGTCTGCCCGTTGCCTACCTTCATGTGTTCCCCTATTCGGAGCGGCCGGGGACGGCGGCATTGAAACTACCCGGCAGGGTTTCCGGCCCCGTCAAGTCATCGCGGGGGGAGAAGCTGAGAAGCCTGGGGCAGAAAAAGCGGCGCGCCTTTGCTGAACGTTTTCTCGGAAAGACCCTGAAAGTCCTCGTGGAGGATAGCATGGATCGCGGGACGGGAATGCTCAAGGGTTTTTCGCGAAACTACATCCCCGTCCTCGTTGGAAAAGGCGATCCCTCCCTTGTCAACCGGGAGATCGATGTTGTAGTGATAGAGACAGCCGACGGCCGCGTCATCGGGAGGGTCTCGGGAGAGGATCACGATGGATGAAGAAAGGTCCCTGAAGCTCCGCCGGCTTGAAGAGACGCTGTCCTTTCGCTTCGGCGATATCGGACTCCTGGACGAGGCCCTGACGCATCGGTCATACAGCCACGAGAACCCCCGTTTGCCGGAGCGGAATAATGAAAGGCTCGAGTTCCTGGGAGACGCCGTGCTGTCGCTTTGCGTCGGTCACATGCTAATGGAGAGATTCCCGTCCGAGGCGGAGGGTAACCTCTCGAAGAAAAGGGCCGCCCTCGTGAACGAAACGCCCCTTTCCGATCTTGCCGGAAGGCTCGGGCTCGGCGAATACCTCCTTCTCGGCCGTGGTGAGGAGGCATCGGGTGGCCGCATGAAGACCTCGATCCTTGCCGACACCCTCGAGGCCGTTATTGCTGCCGTGTTTCTCGACGCCGGGTATGAAAAGGCAACTCGTTTCATTCGTGATCTCTTCGAGCCCCTCCTGGAGGAGGACAGCCTCTATTCACGGTTCCGGGATTTCAAATCGGAGCTCCAGGAGTTGAGCCACACGCGATCCCAGGCCACACCGTCATACGCGCTGACCGGCGAGTCCGGTCCGGACCACGAAAAGTTATTCGAAGTGCGGGTGACCATCCCCGGTGTCGTGACAGCGTCGGGGACCGGTCGAAACAAGAAAGAGGCCGAGCAGCAGGCGGCCATGAAGGCCCTGGAGGCTCTCGGGGAATGAGGCGAGGCCATCACCATGACCGCTAAACCGTTTATAGTGCCTATCTTCCTCACCCGGGCGGGGTGCCCGCACCGTTGCGCTTTCTGCAGCGCCGGGAAAATCGCGGGCGGGGAAACGGTTGACTGGACGGAGGAGGAATTCCGTAAGGAGGTCGAGACACATCTTACCCGGCCCCGTCGGAGAAGAACCGCGCGTCAGATCGCCTTCTACGGGGGGAATTTCACGGGAATCGAAAAGACCGGGCAGATGCGTCTCCTTCGTTACGCAAAGCAGTACCTCGACCGGGGGCTCGTCGATTCACTTCGCGTTTCGACAAGGCCCGATTACATCGACGATCACGTGCTTGAGATCCTCAGGGCACACGGGGTCGGGACCGTCGAGATCGGTGCCCAGTCCATGGATGACGAGGTTCTGGAAAAGAGTTTCAGGGGCCATACTTCGGCCGATGTGCAAAGGGCTGTAGCCCGTCTCAAGTCGGCCGGCTTCGAAACGGGCGTCCACCTCATGGTGGGGCTACCCGGAGACAGCCCCGCCGGATTTCGAAGAACCGTCGAGGCCGTCATCGAGCTCCGGCCTGATACGGTCCGTGTCCACCCCACCCTTGTTTTTGAAGACACGGTTCTTGCCGAACTATACCGGCGCGGGGAATACACGCCTCTTTCCATGGAAGAAGCCGTGGTGCTCTGCAAGTTCGCCCTCGTTCATTTCACAAAAGCAAAAATCCCGGTCATCCGTCTCGGCCTCCAGACCACGGAGGAGATGGCAGCGGCGGGGAGCGTCCTTGCCGGGCCCTATCATCCTGCCTTCCGCTCTCTCGTCGAGGGTGCACTCTTCTGTGAGATGGCATTCGATCTCGCTTCCGTGATGACCAAAGAAGGAAGGCCGGCAAAGGGGCCCCTCACTTTTTTGATGTCGCCGAAGGATGTTTCGAGTTTTCTCGGGCTCCGGCGCGGCAATCTCACAAAACTGAAAGAGCGGTGCGGGAGAGAGATCGCTTACGGCACCGATTCGCTGATGCCCCGCGGCGCCCTGGCCGTGAAGTGCGGCGGGGAAACTCTCGAGCGACGCATCGACAATCTTCCCGGGTAAGGGGGATCACTCAAAAAGATGGCAGAGAAGCCTTTCAAATCGGGTTTTGTGGGGATCATCGGCCGGCCCAATGTCGGAAAGTCGACACTTCTCAACACCTTCCTCGGGGAGAAGGTTGCCATCACCACCCCGAAGCCGCAGACAACGAGAAACCGGATCCTGGGGATCATGAATACCGACAGGGGTCAGTTCGTCTTCCTCGACACACCGGGGATCCACAGGGCCAAAACGCCCCTAAATATTCTCATGGTGAAATCGGCCATGGGGACTTACGGGGAGGCGGATGTTCTTCTCCTTCTCGTCGAGGCAGACAGGGGCCTGCACGACGAGGACTCCCTCATCCTTGAATCGCTCACGGCGATAAAGATCCCCGTCATTCTCGTCATCAACAAGATGGACCTCGTGAAGAAGGAAACGCTTCTGCCCCTCATCGACACCTTCAAGGACCTTTGCGCGTTCGAGGAGATCATCCCCATTTCGGCTACAAAGGGCTTTGGCGTCGATCGACTGACGGACATCCTCTGGAGGCTTCTCCCCGAGGGCCCGAAACTTTTCCCCGATGACATGATCACGGACCGCACGGAGCGTTTCATGGCCGCGGAGATCATCCGGGAGAAGATCCTGCTTCGTACCCGCCAGGAAATCCCTTACGCGACGGCGGTCGTGGTAGAGGCCTTCAGGGAGGAGGAAGAGAGAAACTTCATCCGCATCGAGGCTTCCATCATCGTCGAAAAAGATTCTCAGAAAGGGATCGTCATCGGCAAAAAAGGGGCCATGCTCAAGGACATCGGCCGCCAGGCCAGAAAGGACCTGGAGCGGTTTTTCAACGCGCGGATCTACCTCGAGCTCTTTGTCAAGGTCCGCAAAGACTGGACCCACGACGAGAGGCTGCTCAGGGAACTGGGTTATTCGGAAAAATAAAGGCCCGAACGGAGACAGGGACATGGCGGAGAAGAAAAGGTTCACCATTATCGGAGGCGGTGTCGCGGGTTACCCAGCGGCGATCCGGGCGGCCCGGCTGGGTGCGGAGGTCACCCTCATCGAGCGGGAGGCCATTGGCGGTACCTGCCTGAACTGGGGGTGTATCCCGACGAAGGCCCTCCTTCAGTCCGCGGAGACCATGGCGCGCATCCGGGAGTCGGAAGTCTTCGGTGTTTGCGTGAGCGGCTTTGAACTGGATTTTCGGAACGTCATGAACCGCAAGGCAGCCGTCATCGAAAGGCTCACAAAAGGTGTCGGGAGCCTCCTGGCAGCGAAAAAAATCAGGGTCGTAAACGGCACGGCGGAATTCCTGGATTCGAGAACCGTCCGCGTCCTCGAGACGGACGAAAAGATTGCATCGGACTGCATCCTCATCGCCACCGGCTCAAAGCCCGCCTATCCTCCCATCGAAGGCCTCGCCTCATCGGGCGTCTGGAACAGCAACGACATCCTCGGCATGGAGAGCGTGCCCGCCCGCACGGTCATCATCGGGGGCGGTTTCATCGGTGTCGAACTCGCCCAGGTCCTGAAGGCCTTCGGCTCGGACGTGACAATCCTGGAAATGATGCCCCAGATTGTCCCCGGTGTCGATCGCGAAATAGCCGCAACCCTCCAAAGACTCCTTACGAGGTCGGGCATCAAGGTCATGACGTCCGCCCGTGTTGCAAAGATATCCGCGGGGGGCACTCAAAAAAGTATCTTTTTCGCCTGCGAGGGCCAATCCGAAGAACTGGTGACCGACAGGGTTATCCTCGCGACAGGCAGAAAACCGGACTTCTCTCGCCTCGGGATCGACCGCGTCGGACTCGACGCCGCGAAAGGGGCCATCGCCGTGAACGATCGGCTGGAGACATCGGTACCGGGCATATACGCGGCAGGCGACGTCATCGGCGGCATCATGCTCGCCCACGTGGCTATGGCCGAAGGAAACCTGGTGGCGAGAAACATGTTGGGTGCGGACCTCCGGATGGGTTACGGCACAGTGCCCGGCTGTGTCTACACGCGGCCGGAGATCGCCTCCGTGGGGCTCACGGAGGAACAGGCGAAGGCGGCAAACGACATCGAGATCGGCCGCTTCTTTTTCCGTGCAAACGGCAAGGCCGTCATCATGAACGAGATCGACGGCATGGTGAAGATTGTCTCGGACAGGAAGAGCGGGCACGTGCTCGGCGTCCACATCCTCGGGCCCCACGCGACGGACCTCATTTCCGAGGCGGTCCTGGGCATGAGGCTCGGCATGACCACAAAGGATCTCGCCGAGGCGATCCACCCGCACCCGTCGCTATCGGAAGTGATCATGGAAGCGGCACAGGGCCTCGCGGACTGACGGGCCACAGGCTTGCGGCAATTATGAACTTTGAATGTTGAATTTTGAATTACTAAAATGAACCTGATTCCAATCAACTCAAAACTTAAACCTCAAAATTCAAAATTGGAGCAGGCCAAAGCCTGTGACGTATTATGAAACCTCTCATCGCCATCATCGGCCGGCCAAACGTCGGCAAATCGACCCTCTTCAACAGGCTCTCAGAGGGCAAGAAGGCCATCACCATCAACGAGCCCGGGGCGACGAGGGACCGCAATTATACCGACTCGAGCTGGGAAGACAAATCCTTCACCGTCATCGACACGGGCGGCTTCGAGCCGATCTCCACGGAGAAGATCCTCGTCCAGATGAGGGAGCAAACCCTGCTCGCCATCGAGGAAGCGGACATCATCCTCTTTCTCATGGACGGCAAGGACGGCCTCACCCCTTCCGATCAAGAGATCGCGAAGCTGTTGCGCCAGGTCCCGAAACCGGTCTTCTACATCGTCAACAAGATCGACGGCCCGAAACACGACGCCCTCGCCTACGAGTTCTACCGGCTCGGCATCGAAAAGCTCTACACCGTCTCGGCCGAGCACGGCCGGGGTGTGGACGACCTCATGATGGACGTGGTGGACAAAATTCCGCCTGCCAAGGAGGTCGAGGCCGATGAGCAACGGATCCGGATCGCCGTCGTTGGAAGGCCGAACGTGGGGAAGTCGTCGCTCATCAATAAAATCCTGGGATACGAAAGGACCATCGTGAACCCGCTGCCCGGCACGACGAGGGACGCCATCGACACCCCCTTCGAGTACCAGGACAGAAAGTATCTGCTCATCGACACCGCCGGCATCCGGCGCAAGAGCCGCATCAGCATGACGCTCGAGAAGTACACCGTCGTCGAGGCCCTGAAGACCCTGAGCCGCTGCGACATCGCCCTCATCCTGATCGACGCCGAGGACGGCGTGACCGACCAGGACGCGAGGATCGCGGGGCTTGCCTACGAGAAAGGTGTGGCTTCCATCCTCGTTGTGAACAAGTGGGACCTGATCGAAAAGGACAACGCCACCGTCGGCATCTACGTGAAAAAAATCCAGGACGCCCTGAAATTCCTCACCTTCGCTCCCATCATTTTCGTCTCCGCCGAAACGGGGCAGCGCGTGACGAGGATTTTTGACCTCATCCAGGAGGTTCACAGCCAAGCAAGCCGCAGGATCCCCACGTCGGAGCTGAACGACAAGATCGGCGCTGTTCTGGCGGCCAACCCGCCCCCGCGGCACGGCAACCGGCCCAACAAGATCTTCTACTTCACCCAGATCACGGTGAGGCCGCCCACCTTTGTCTTTTTCGTCCGGGAACCCCGGGCCATCCATTTCTCCTACGAGCGTTTTCTCATCAACCAGATCCGGGAGATCTTCGGTTTCGACAAAGTCCCCCTGAGGCTCATTTTCAGGAAAAAGAATCGCTGATGTGCGCGGTTTTGTTGTGAAATAACAATGACTTCGATGGACATAATTTCGTTGACGGGGTAGTGATCGTGTGTTAAAAAAATCGACCACGGAACGGATTTTTATTGTCCAGCAATACTTTCGGGGAGTATGCAATTCTTTAAGAAACCGAAAACTTAAAAGGAGGGAGTATGAAGACGAGACATCTGTTAATAGCCGTGGTGGCCCTCGCGCTGGCGCTCGGTCTGCCCGGGCCTGCCTTCTCCCAGGGCAAGGACACGGTCAGGATCGGCTGCTGGCTGCCGATGACCGGCGGTGTCGCCGCTTATGGTCAGATGGAATAGGCGGGCATCCAGGTAGCCAGGGACATGAAACCCACCGTTCTCGGCAAGAAGGTGGAGCTCTTCCTGGCGGATACGAAGAGCGACAAGATCGAAGCGGCCACAGCGATGGACCGCCTGCTCAAGAAGAACAGGGTTCATGCCGTCATCGGCGAGGCCATCAGTGGAAACACCATGGCGGGCGCTCCCATAGCGGACAAGGCGAAGATACCCGTCGTTTCACCCACGGCAACAAATCCCCTGGTCACCCAGAACCGCGAGTACATCTTCCGCGTGTGCTTCATCGACCCCTTCCAGGGTGAGGTCGCGGCCAAGTACGCCTACAACACACTGAAGGCAAGGCGTGCCGCCCTCATCGTGGACATCGCACAGGATTACTGCGTGGGGCTGGCCAACTTCTTCACCAAGAGCTTCACAAAACTTGGCGGCAAGGTTGTTGCCACCACTTACTGCCAGACGGGAGACCAGGACTTCACGGCGCAGCTCTCCGCGGTCATGGCTGCCAAGCCTGATTTTCTCTACCTGCCCAACTACTACACGGAAGACGCCCTCGTCTGCAAGCAGGCGGCGGAACTCGGGCTGAAGGTCCCCGTGATGTCCGCTGACGGCGCCCAGGCGCCGGAACTCATCTCCATCGGCGGGAAGGCCGTCGAGGGATTCCTCTTCACAGGTCATTTCGCCAAGGAAGCGGCCACGACGGACATCGCCAAGAGGTACATCGCCGCTTACGGGAAGAAAACGGGCAAGGAAGCCAGCGGATTTGACGCCCTTGGCGCGGACGCCTATTTCGCCATACTGGACGCCATGGAGAGAGCCAAGTCGACGGATGGCCCGAAGGTCAGGGCGGCACTCGCCAACACGAAAAACTTCAAGGGTGTTTCCGGCGTGATCAGCATCGGTCCCGACGGAAATGCCGTGAAGAGCATGGTCATCCTGCAGGTCAAGGACGGAAAATTCCAGTACCTGACCACGGTGAACCCGTAGATCACCGGCACGACGTCATCGCCTGAACCGGACTTACCGGGTCGGCGCGGACATTTGTCACAAAGTCCTGATTCGTTTAGAGACCGGCAAAACGGGCAGGGGCGAGATCTTTTTCGCCCCTGCTTTTGTCATGTTTAAAACGAGGGGTTGAGATTCGTGGAGCCGACGCTGCTGGCCCAGCAATTGATCAACGGCATATCCCTTGGGAGCCTCTACGGCCTCATCGCCATCGGCTACACCATGGTCTACGGGATTCTCCGTCTTATCAACTTCGCGCACGGCGATGTCATGATGATGGGCTGCTACTTCGCTTTTTACGGCATCCTGATGTTCTCTCTGCCCTGGTGGGCCTCCTTTTTCGTGGCCATAATCCTGACCGCCGCCCTCGGGATCCTGATCGATCGCGGGGCCTACCGTCCCGTAAGGAACGCGCCGCGCATTTCAGCGCTCATCACGGCCATCGGCGTTTCCTTTTTTCTCGAAAATCTAGGCCTGGTCGTCTTCGGCGGCAGGCCCAAGGGTTTCCATGTCCCCGAAATGTTCACGGGGATTCACGAAATCGGCGGCGTGCGCGTTCTCGAGATGCATCTCTGGATCCCCGTGATCACCCTGGCCGTCCTTGCCGCCATCCTGCTGATCATCTACAGGACCCGTGCCGGGCGGGCCATGCGCTGCATCTCCATGGACATGGAAACAACAAAGCTCATGGGGGTGGACATCAACCGGATCATTGCCATCACCTTCGCCGTCGGTTCGGCCGCCGCGGCGGTGGGCGGGATCCTGTGGGCCATGCGGTACCCGCAGATCAACCCCCTCATGGGGATCATCCCCGGCCTCAAGGCCTTTGTCGCGGCCGTCCTCGGCGGAATCGGAAACGTCACCGGTGCCATGGTCGGCGGGCTCCTGCTGGGCTTTGCGGAGATTCTTCTTGTAGCGATCGCCCCGGGTCTCGCAGGGTACCGGGATGCCATCGCCTTCGCCATACTGATTGTCATCCTGCTCTTCAGGCCCACGGGGCTTCTGGGGCAAAAGTTACCGGAATAAAGATGGTGGTTAGTGATTGGTGGTTAGCATCAAAAGCAGTGAAGGGTGGTCTGTGATTAGTGGTTAGCAAAACAAACGATTCAAAATTCAAAACTCAAAATTCATAATTATTTTTTCCACATATGGAAAAAAATCATCGAAGAAATCAGATCCTCACACTGGTTGCGTGCCTGGCCTTTCTGGCCTTTCTGTACGTCGCCGACGAGCACGGCACGGACTACCATGTGAGGATTCTCAACAACTGCGCCATCTTTATTATCCTGGCTGTGAGCTATAACCTCATCAACGGCGTGACGGGACAGTTTTCCCTGGAGCCCAACGCCTTCGTCGCCATCGGCGCATACACCTCGGCCCTGCTCACCCTGACCCCGATGGAGAAGGAGATTTCCTTCATCATCGAGCCCATTATATGGCCTCTGAGCGTCATCCAGCTGCCCTTCGTGGTTTCACTCATCGCCGCGGGTGTCGTGACAGCCTTTTTCGGCTTCCTCATGGGCTTCCCCGTTTTTCGCGTCCGGGGCGACTACCTTGCCATCGTGACGCTCGGCTTCGGCGAAGTTGTGCGGGTGATTGCCAACAACGCCCAGACCGTCACAAACGGCCCGCTCGGCCTGAAGGGCATCGCCGGCCACACCAATCTCTGGTGGTCATGGGGATTTGTCGCATTCACACTTTTTTTCATCGCCCGGCTGGTCAGGAGCAGCTACGGCAGGGCCATGAAGGCGATCAAGTACGATGAAGCCGCGGCAGAGTCCGTTGGAATCAACGCCTTCTGGCACAAGATGCTTGCCTTCACCACGAGCGCCTTTTTCGAAGGGGTCGGCGGGGGGCTCCTTGCTCATCTCATCACCACCATTTCGCCCACGCTTTTCACCTTCTTCCTGACCTTCAACCTTCTCATCATGATCGTTGCCGGCGGGCTGGGCAGCACCACGGGGTCCGTCATCGCGGCCTTCCTGGTGACCTGGGGCAGCGAGTTGCTGCGCTTTGTCGAGGAGCCCATGGACCTGGGGATCATTGAAATCCCGGGCATCCCAGGCATGCGGATGGTACTTTTCTCCTTCATCCTCATCCTCCTGATGATCTTTGCCCGGCGCGGCATCATGGGGACGAAGGAGTTCTCCTGGAACGGGGCTGCGAACAGAATGAAGTCCCTTCTGCCTTCTAAGAGAGGGAATGCCTGATGGTCTTTTTCTCCGCTGAGCACCTCACCATGAAATTCGGCGGCCTCATCGCCGTCAACGACTTCGACCTCCTTCTCCAGAAAGGGGAGATCGTGGGGCTCATCGGCCCCAACGGGGCGGGGAAGACAACCGTTTTCAACATGATCGCCGGCTACTATGTCCCCACGGAGGGAAAGGTGACCTTCGCGGAGCGGGACATCACTGGGAAAAAGGCGAATCAGATCACGAAGGCGGGCATTGCCCGGACATTCCAGAACATACGTCTCTTCACCGAGCTTTCCGTCATCGAAAACGTGATGATCGGCTACCACTGCCGCATCAGGTCTTCTTTCTGGGGTGCCACATTGCGGCTGCCCCTGTACCGGCGCGAGGAAAAGATGATGCACGAAGAGGCGATGAAGCTCCTCAGGGAAGTGGAACTCGAGGATCTCGCCCATGAGACATCATCATCCCTTCCCTACGGCAAGCAGAGGAGGCTCGAGATCGCCAGGGCCCTCGCGACAGGCCCGAAGCTCCTCCTGCTGGATGAGCCGGCGGCGGGCATGAACCCTAACGAGACGCAGGCCCTCCTCGATCTCATCCTGCGGCTGAGGAAGGATTACGATCTCACCGTTTTTCTCATCGAGCACGACATGAAATTCGTCATGCAGATCTGCGAGCGGATCAAGGTCCTCGACTACGGAAACACCATCGCCGAGGGAACGCCTTACGAGATTCAGAACAACCCCCGTGTCATCGAAGCCTACCTGGGAGAGGTCAAGGACGTTGCTTAAGGTAGAGAATCTCAATGTTCACTACGGCGGGATCCACGCCCTGAGGGGCATTTCCCTGAACGTAGCCGAGGAAAAGATCATCACCCTCATCGGGGCAAACGGCGCGGGCAAGAGTACGCTCCTGCGCACGGTCGCCGGGCTTATCCCGGCGACGGGCGGTTCCATCAAATTCCTCGGACGCGAGATCCTCGGCGTGCCCACGCACCGGATCACGCAGGACGGCATCGCCATGGCCCCGGAAGGCCGGAAGGTCTTCGTCAATGTGAGCGTCTACGAAAATCTTCTCATGGGGGCCTACAACCGGGCGGACAGGGACGAGATCCAGAAAGACATCGACATGATCTTTGAGATATTCCCGAGACTGCGGGAAAGGGCGACACAGCCAGGGGGGACGCTGTCAGGCGGGGAGCAGCAGATGCTCGCCGTCGGGCGGGCCCTCATGTCCAGGCCCAAGCTTCTCCTGCTCGACGAGCCGTCGCTGGGGCTCGCGCCGCTTCTCATCAGGGAGGTTTTCCGGATCATCCGGAAGATCAACCGGGAGGGGACAACGATCCTCCTCATCGAACAGAACGCCATGGCGGCGCTGAACGTGGCTGATTACGGCTACGTCCTCGAGACGGGCTCGATCGTCCTCGAGGGAACCGGGCAGGAGCTCTTGAGCGACCGGAGGATCAAAGAGGCCTACCTGGGCGAGTCTTCGGATATCGTGACCTAATCCATCTGACCGGATCCCGCGTGCTCTCTTCAAAAACCGGCGAGCGCCCGGACCTTTGCCCGGAGGGCTTCGTAATCATCCCCCCCGATCCAGATGATATCGATCCCTCTCCTCTCCATACCCCGGAACCAGGTGTCCTGCCTCTTGGCAAACTGATGGATCCGGATCTCCAGCGTCCTGAACATCTCCTCGCGGCTGATCTGTTTCCTCAGATAACGGCTGACGTAGCGGTATTCGAGGCCGAAGCGCTCGAGTGCCTCCCACGGAAGACCGGCATCGTGAAGGCGCCTGACTTCTTCAATCATCCCCTCGTCGAGCCTCTTCTTCAGGCGCTCCGTGATGCGCAGGCGCAGGGCTTTACGGTCCCGGTTGATGCCGAAGGTGAGCGGCCTGATCGCCGGCATGGCAAATTCTTCATCGGGGTGATCGAGCGTGTAGCCGGCAATCTCGATCGCCCGTATTACACGTTCCCGGTCACCGAGATCCGTCGTGTTGTGAATCCCCGGGATGAGCTCCAGGAGCCGGCGGGAGAGGCCAGCCATGTCGAGCCCTTCGAGTTTTCTTCGAAGACCCGGATCCTCGGGCACGGGAAGCATCCGGAAACGCCGCAGGACGGACTCGATGTAAAGGCCCGTCCCTCCCGCGAGGATCGGGACCTTCTTGCGGGCCGAGATCTCCGAAAAACATTCGAGAAATCTCCTCTGGAATTCGTAGACGCTGAACTCGTGATCGGGATCAACGACGTCAATGAGATGGTACGGTATGCGGATACCGTCGACGATGTAGTCGGAGAGGTCTTTGCCCGTGCCGATGTCCATTCCCCGGTAGACCTGCCGGGAGTCCGCCGAGATGATTTCCGAGCCGAGATCTTTTGCGAGCCTCGCGGCCATCCGCGTCTTGCCGGAGGCGTTGGGCCCCAGGATGACAATCAAATTGTAGAGCATGAGATGGTTGCGGTCGGGAATATTTTATGCACGAACTATAGATGAATTTTCCTTGAAATGAAAGACGAATGCGTGGTAGCTCTGCGCTTTCCAGCTTCGACAGACAAGAATTAAGAGCTCCATGAAAGAAAAGAGACTCAACCTGGGCGAAGGGCCCGTCGGACCGCTCCTCCTCAAAATGAGCCTGCCCTCCATCGCCTCACTCATGGTGATGGCCTTCTACAACCTTCTCGACGCCTTCTGGCTGGCAAAGATCGGGTCCGATGCCGTGGCGGCACTGACGATATCCTTCCCCGTCCAGATTTTATTCGCGGGGATCGGCGTAGGGACGGGGGTCGGCGCGGCGTCCTTCGCCTCCCGCATGTTCGGCGCAGGCGAGGAGGAAAAAGCGCAGAAGACCTGCGGACAGGCCGTGTTCCTTTCGGTGACCCTCGGCCTTTTGACTATCCTCGCGGGGATTTTTTACACGGAGCCGATCCTGCGGGCCTTCGGGGCCACGGAAGAGATCCTCCCTCTCTGCGTAAAATATCTGCGGACCTACATCCTCACCGCGCCCTTCCTCTTCTTCCTGATGATGGCGAACAACCTCTTCCGGGCCGGGGGGAACCCGAAACTCTCCATGGTCGTCGTCATCATCACCTCCGTCCTGGGGAGTATTCTCGACCCCCTGCTCATCTTCGGCTGGGGCCCCTTCCCCGAAATGGGGATCCGTGGCGCCGCGGCGGCCGCCGTCATATCCTATCTGCTTTCATCGCTGCTTTCCCTCTACTATCTTTTTGCCGGACACTCTCATTACCGTCTCCGGTGGGCCTACATCCTCCCTGATATGAAACTGATCGGTGAGATCTACCGCGTGGGCTTCCCCGCCCTCGTCATGAACTTCGGCATCAGCATCGTGATGACCGTCTTCAACCACGTCCTGGCCGGCTTCGGACCGAACGCCCTTGCCGCCCTCGGCCTTCTCTTCCGCATCAACGGGATCGTCATCTGGGTGCTCTTCGGTATCGGCCACGGGGTGCTCCCCATGGTCGGGTTCAATTACGGCGCCTGCCTCTTCTCGAGACTGCGGGAGGTCGTGACGGTCGCCGTCAAGTGGTCTTTTGTTTTTGCCGGTGTGAGCTGCCTCATCATGGAAATCTTCGCGCGCCCCATCATTTCTTTCATGACCGACGACCCCGCTCTTGTTGCCGTCTCTGTCCCCGCCATGAGGATCTACATCTCCGTTCAGATTCTCGCCGGCCCGACCATCGTATGGATCAACATGTTCAACGGCCTCGGGAAGGGTTTCACCTCGATGTTCTTCCTTTTCATCAGGGACTTCCTGTTCCTTATCCCCTTCCTCTACATCCTGCCCATCTTTATGGGCCTGAACGGCGTGTGGGCGGCTCTTCCCATTTCCAATATCATATCCTTTATACTGATCTACCTCTGGACGAAGAGAGAGTTTGGGAGACTGCCCGCGGACGCGGTCAGCAGTTGACACCCGCCGGAAAATAAAATAATGAATTGAATAAACGAACTCTTCGGGGAAACCCCGAAGGGACAGAGGTTTGAATCCATGACCGAGGACGCATTTCTGCAGGCCCTCTTCGCGCGCCTGCCCTCTCCACCCGGGAAGCTCGTCATCCCGCCGGGAGACGACTGCGCCGGTTACGCCCTCAAGGGCGGTAAGATTCTCCTTATCGCCGTGGACCAGATCGTCGAGAAGAGGCACTACCTGGCCACGGGCCCCGACGCCGCGACACCGGAGCAGGTCGGACGAAAGCTCCTGTCCCGCAACCTGAGCGACATCGCCGCCATGGGGGGAAAGCCCCTCTTCTGCCTGGTGGCCTCGAGCCTCGGGGCCAATCACGACGAACGCTGGCTCAACCGCTTTTTCAAGGGGCTCCTGAAACTCGGGAAGAAGCACGGGGTTTCCCTGATCGGCGGGGACCTCGCGACGGCGCCTCAGGATACCGTCGCCTCGCTCACGATCATCGGCGAGGTCGAAGCGGGAGCCGTCTGCCGACGCTCCGGCGCCCGGCCGGGTGATCTCCTCTTCGCGACGGGGAAATTCGGGCGCTCGTTTCAAACGGGACACCACCTGTCATTCGAACCGCGCCTGAAAGAAGGACAGTGGCTGGCCCGGAACCGTTTCGCGCGGGCCGTGATCGATGTCAGCGACGGGCTTCTCATCGACGCGTGGCGCCTGTGCCGGGCATCCCGCGTGGCGCTGAAACTCGACACAAGCTCGATTCCCTGCCGTACAGAGGGCACATTGTTGGAAGAGGCGCTGAACGACGGTGAGGATTACGAGCTTCTTTTTGCCGTTCCAAAAACAAAAGCGAAGGACCTCTTGAAAAAGTGGCCCTTCGCCCGTGTGCCCATCACAGAAATCGGTGAATTCTTTTCAGCCGGCCGACCCGTCATCGTTGACGGTGAAGGCGTCCGACTCTCGGGCGGCCGTCTGGACGGCTATGATCACTTCAAAACAAGAAGACATTCTTTTTAACCGGATCAGGAAAATCAATTTTCTACCTGTTTGTTTCCGGCGTACCAGTTCCACCGTCCCTGTCAAGTCTTCTCAGGTCACGGTAGAAAAGTAAAATAACGGTCTTTTTTTCCTTTTCGCTCGCACCCGTATCTTCCCAGAGATTGACCTCCAGCATGTTATCGCTTGCGGTCAAGGCGGTAAGCTTCCCACCTCGGGCCCACTCCCTGATAACCGGTGGGCTTGCTGCATGCCAGCCTGTCTTCAACCTGTACTTCTCATAATCGCCGAGGACCTCCTTCAGGTCCATCTTCCCCAGCTTTGTCAGGGGGGCGCTGATCGTCCGCACATCAGCATCGTCCCCGTAAAGAACATAGCCATATACCTGATACGGATATGGACCAAAGGACTCAAATCTCAGGACATTGAATTTCTGGTCCGCGATGCTGCTCGCGACGATATTTGAGGGGTCTGCCACATTGCTTTGCAGATAGACTGCCGGGGCGCAGCTCACAAGGCCGAGAATGACCAGCATGGCCGTTGCCACAACGATTATTTTCTCCCGAATCACGTTTGATAAGCAGATCATCTCTTTCCTCCACATGGTTTCGTTTGAACCTGTTGACTGTCTTGATCTATGCTTCTCCGCACCTGGGAACGCTATTTGGGTTATTATAGCCATTTTTACTGAAAATAAAAGTCCCGATTTCTGGCGGAAGAGCCGGAAAGTACTCTCTCTTTTCAGCCGTAAAGATGGCACGCCACGAAATGGCCCTTCGAAACTTCCAGGAGGGCGGGTATGTCCCTGTCACAGGCCATGAAACGGAAGGGGCACCGCGGATGGAAAGTGCAGCCCGGGGGAGGGTTTACAGGACTCGGGACATCGCCTCCGGGTATGATCCTTTCTTTCTTCCTCCCCGGGTCCGGGACAGGGATGGCCGATAAGAGGACCTTTGTGTACGGATGAAGGGGGGTTTCATAGAGAACACGGCTGTCCGCGAGTTCCACGATCTTCCCGAGATACATGACGGTCACGCGGTCGCTCATGTGTTCGACAACGCTCAGGTCGTGGGAGATGAAGAGGTAAGTCAGGTCGAAGTCTTTCTGGAGATCCTTGAGCAGGTTCAGGATCTGGGCTTGGATGGAGACATCGAGGGCCGAGACGGGCTCGTCGGCCACGATGAGCTTCGGGTTGAGCGCGAGTGCTCTTGCCACGCCGATCCTCTGCCTCTGTCCGCCGCTGAACTCGTGGGGATATCGCCCCATCTGCTCACGGGTAAGCCCGACGATCTCCATCAGTTTGGCCGCGCGCTCCTCCCTTTCGTGAGCATCGGCGATGTCGTGAACCAGCAAAGGCTCGCCGACGGTGCTTCCCGCGCTCCTCCTCGGGTTCAGGGAGGCATAAGGGTCCTGGAAGACCATCTGCACGTCCCGCCGGAATTTCTTGAGCCTGTCCCCGTTGAAGCTCAGTATATTCTCACCCTCGAAAAAGATCTTTCCTTCCGTCGGCGCCTCAAGCCGCAGGATCATGCGCCCGAGGGTTGTCTTCCCGCAGCCGCTCTCGCCGACGAGACCCAGAGTCTCTCCCCTGCTGACCTTCAGGCTGACCCCATCGACGGCCTTCACGAGCCCCCGCGACCCCTCGAGAAACCCGCCCCGGACAGGGAAATATTTCTTCAGGTTTTTTACTTCCAATAGAACGTCCATCATTTTCCAGGTCTATCCTGTCTGTCCAGTCTGTTTGGTCCTTCTCACAACT
>CAZJPV010000036.1:0-26798 GCA_964547985.1 uncultured Syntrophaceae bacterium | reverse complement strand
TTAAAAGTCTATTTGGTCTATCTGGTCTGTTTAGTCTGTTTAGTCTATTTTGTCTTTTCGGTCTTGCTAAACACTACCCACCAACCACTCGCCACGATCTTTTAGAGTGGTCCTTTTTTCTCCCGGTGAATCTTGAGGGCGACCTCTATGAGCCTGGATATGATCATGGCAGGGAGCATCCCCTGTTCGGCAGCCTGCTCGAAGAAGAAAGAAGACGGCGCCATGCCCGACGAGGAATTCGGATCGGTGATGAGGACGCGGCCGTCCTTCAGGACAAACCCGTCGATCCGGCCGTAACAGCGGAATCCCAGGGCCTTGAAAGCGCGCACCGCCTCTTTCTTGATTGTCTCCACCACATCCTTAGAGAGATTCTTCGGCGGTGTGAACTTCCGGCACCGGCCCGGCATGTACTTGTCGTCGTAAGTGTAAAACTCGCTCTGGGGGTAGATTTCCGTGAGGGACAAAGGAAAGGCTTCGCCGGCCTCCTCCAGGATGATCGAGGAAAACTCCACACCGTCCAGAAATTCCTCGACGAGCGCCACGTTGTCCCATTTCAGAGCCTCGGCGATACCCTGCCCAAGGCTCCCGGTGTCCCGGATAATCGTCACGCCGACACTGGAACCCTCCCTGCAGGGTTTCGTCACGAAAGGAAAGCCGAACTTTTCCGTGAGTCTTTTGATCACGCTCTCCCGGTGCGTCTTCCACTCATACTCCGTGACCTCGTCGCTCCGGGGGACGCCGATCCCCTCGGCAGCCAGGATCTTCTGCTGGATGATCTTGTCCATCCCAAGCGCCGAGGCCAGGATCCCCGGCCCCGTGTAGGGGATGCCGAGCAGCTCCAGGACGCCCTGGATGCAGCCGTCATCGCCATATTTTCCGTGCAGGGCGAGGAAGGCAAAATCGATGGTGTCTTTCAGGGATTCGTAAGCGATGCGCGTTGCCTTCCGCTCCAAATGCTCCGATATGTCAATGGTGGTATTCTGTGAGATGAGCTGCCAGGGTAGGACCCACAGGTAACCGGTCCCGTCCATGAAGATGGCAAAGGGCTCGTAGAGTTCCCGGTCGATGTTGTCGTAGACATTTCTTCCGCTGTTGAGAGAGACCTCCCGCTCGGAGGACATCCCGCCAAAAATAATTCCCACACGTCGTTTCTTCATTTACTCTGAATCCCGTGTTGCTTTTCAAACATCTCTTCGAATATGAACGGTGCAGGTCAGTTTTGAATGTTGAGTTTTGAGTGTTGAGTGTTGAGTTGAAAAAATTGAATCTTTCTGAAATTCAAAACTCAAAATTCAGAATTCATAACTGCGAGCTTCGGTCGCTATAGGTCCCATATGAAGGTTACACCGCTATTCGGGAAGACCCAGTCATGCTCGTTGATCATCAGGCGGATCGATTTCCCCCTTTCCACCGTTACCTGCGGGTAGGGGTGTTTCCCCGCGAAGAAGCTCACCTCCCGCACGTTCTTGAGTTTCGTGCCGGCGTGGTTAAAGGAGATGTCGAGCCCCCGGGTGGGGTAGACCAGGTACACGGAGAAGTTGTTGCTGCTTTTGTACTTCTTCGTCTGGATGTCGATTTTCAGCCGGACAGAGCGGTTGATCTTTTTCTTGAGCACGTCGCCGCCGCACCAGATCTCGTAGCCCCGCGTTGTGTAGCCGGACCGGATCATGGGGACAACTTCATCGTCCACGCAGACACGATCGACCTGGAAGTCGCTTTCCTTGAAGAGGGCATCACGGCTGAAGAGGAGCCAGCGGTATTCGCAGCGAGGGTCTTCGAAGAGCTCTGAGAGCTGCTGGTTGTTCAGGGCACAACCGATGATGAAGGGGTTGTTCCGCAGGGTCTTCGCGTATTCGATATGCGTCGTCACCTTGAAATAGTTAATCGCTTCGGGATGGCCCCTGACCTCCTTCGCCGAAAAATCGGCGACGGTAATGTCGTAGCGGAAGTTCGTCCGCAGCTCCAGCCGCCGGTCTTCCTTGCCGAAGAGGGTTTCGAACATCTCGTAGAAGATGGCATCACCCATCTCCGTGTCCTCAGCCCTGGCCTGGAAACAGCGCCGGATGACGCTGTCGATGCGCGATAAGGACTTCTCTTCGTCGGGGATGAAGATCCGCCGGAGCCGTGGCTCCACGGTGTCGGCCTTCCCCTTGTGAACGAAGACTCTCGGGGCCCTCTTTCCGAGGGCGCAGAGAATCTCGTAGCTGATGGTCTGGGCTTTCGCGGCGATCTCGTTGGCCGATATGTACTCTTTCCCCTGTCTTCCGAGGAGCACGACCTCGTCACCGGTCCTGCAGTCCGGGATGTGGGTCACGTCGATGGTGCACATGTCCATGGAAACGCGTCCCACCAGGGGGGCACGCCTCCCCCGGATCAGGACATCGCTCTGGTTGGACAGGATGCGGCCGTAGCCGTCTCCGTAACCGACGGGGATGGTGGCAATGCGGGTCGGCCCTTTCGTGACGTAGGTCCGATTGTAGCCGATCCCGTACCCTTCGGGGAATTCCTTCAGGAGCATGACACGGGTCTTGAAGCTCATCACGGGAAGAAGTTTCGCCTTCGACTCAAGATCGGGCGAGGGGTAGATGCCGTAGGACATGATGCCCGGCCTCACCATGTCCAAGTGGAACCTGCGGAAGTTGAGCACTCCGCCGCTGTTTGCCATGTGTTTGATAGGAATCGAGATGCCGCCCCCTTCGAGTTTTTCGAGGAGTCCCTTGAAGAGATCCCATTGCCTCCGGTTGTACTCATCGTTTTCGACTTCGCTCGAAGAGAGGTGGGTAAAGATACCCTCAATGGCGATATTGGGAAGTCTGTTTACTTCCCTGATCATGTCAAAGGCTTCGCCGTAAAGCGTCCCCCCCCTTCCCATGCCGGTGTCCACCTCGATGTGGACGGGAAGCTTTATCCCCGCTTTCTTGAGCTGCCTGTTGAGCGCCCGGGCAAAGCCGATGTCCGAGACGGAGGGTGTGAGGTTGTACTTGAGGATCTCGGGGATTTCCGAATCGATGGATGGACTGAGAATGATGATGGGCACTTCGATGCCGCCGACTCGAAGCTGAACACCCTCGTCGGCGTTGGCCACGCCCAGGTGGGTGACCCCGTTTTGCAGGGCGACATTGGACACCTCGATGGCCCCGTGGCCGTAAGCATCGGCCTTGACGACCTGCAGGATCGTGACCTGCGGGCCCACGAGCCTCCGGATCGCCCGCCAGTTGTGGGTGAGTTTTCCCAGGTCCACCTCCACCCAGCTCCGGTACTGCTGCTCCTGCTCCGCTGACTTTTTAGACCTAGCGTTACCGCTATTTTTCATCCCGGGGACCGTTTTTCCTTTGAAGGTCGCGCAGATATTACCAGACTGATAATGAAAGTCAAGACCAACGATTTCCCCGAGGATTTCCGATGCTTGGATTGCGCTTGACAAAGAAAAAAGGGCAGATTAATATCACTTCCCGTCAAAGAAGCCGATGTAGCTCAGCCGGTAGAGCAAGTGATTCGTAATCACTAGGTCTGGGGTTCGAATCCCCACATCGGCTCCAGACATCTCGAGAGGTTACGGGTCGGGATAGGGCCTGTGACCTCTTTCTGTTTTGTTTTAATCTTGAGCAATTCACTACAGAGCAAAGGGGAAAGTGCGGCAGGGGTTATATCCTGCGAGAATGTGTTTTGCGCCCACCCCATGGTCTTGTCTATCTTAAGCATTCAGACCGCGTGACGATGAGTCAAGGCATCAAACCCAGGATTTTCAGCCTTGACCCTTAAAAAATTGAAAATTTTTAAAACCGAAAATGGGGTTCAAGGTAAACTGAATACCTAATGAATCGTTTATTATTATCAACGTGTTTGACGGGGGGCATGTTAAGTGCTAAGAATCAACAATCAAACCTGACGGGGATCGATATGAAAACTTTGAAATCCTTAAGAATTGTGATCGTATGGCTTTTGATCCTACTCCTTGCGGTGCCGCCGCCGGTATTCGCTCAGGACAGTACGGCCACAGTCAACAAGTTCAGCCAGGAAGAACTCGACCAGATGCTGGCGCCCATTGCGCTTTACCCCGACGCACTTCTTGGCCAGGTCCTGATCGCGTCGACCTATCCTCTGGAGGTGGTCCTGGCGGACCGATGGGTTAAACAGAACAAGAACCTCAAGGGGAACGCGTTAAACGACGCAGTGGACAGGCAGAACTGGGATGCCAGCGTCAAGGCCCTCGTGCCTTTTCCGGAAGTGCTCTCCATGATGAGCGATAAAACGGAATGGACCCAGAGGCTGGGGGACGCATTCCTGTCCCAGCAGGATGATGTCATGGACACGGTTCAGAGGCTCCGCGATAAGGCCTATGCAGCGGGAAATCTCAAGACCACGGAACAACAGGTGGTGGTTGTCGAAAGGGAAATCATCAGGGTCGAGCCTGCAAACCCGCAGGTGGTGTATGTGCCGGTCTATGACCCCCGCTGGGTTTACGGGCCCTGGTGGTGGCCTGCCTATCCTCCCTATGTCGTCTATCCATACCGTCCCGGGGTGGTGATTGCCCCCGGATTCATGTGGTTCGGCATGGGTTTTGTCGTGGGTGCTTTCTGGAGCAACGCCTGGGGTTATTGGGACTGGCCCCATCACCACGTCATCGTTCACACGAATCGTACCATCAATATAAACCGCACATACATCAACGTGAAAAACATCCCTATGGACAGGTGGAGGCACGACCCCGGCCATCGAAGAGGCGTTGCTTACAGGGACCCGCGCACCCGGGAAACATACCGTCAGATAGATCGCAGGGCCGTCAACAGCCGCAGGGACTTCCGTGGATTTGAAGGGGCCCGGCCAACCGACAGGGCGGACCGAACCCGGACGCCCGGTGTCCAGACCACCAGACCCGGCACCGTTACTGGGAGGGCTGCTCAACCTGGTGCCGTTGGCAGCACGATTCCAAAAACCGGTACCCAAGTCACCAAACCCGGTATGCCAACCGGCAGGACGGCCGGACCCGTCACCGTTACTGGGAGGGCTGCTCAACCTGATGCCGTTGGCAGCACGATTCCAAAACCCGGTACCCAAGTCACCAAACCCGGTATGCCAACCGGTAAGGCGACCAAACCGGAAGCCACCATTTCCCGGCCGACCACTGCACCGCAGGCACCGGCTCGCCCGGCCGACCGACCCGTGATTCAACGGGGCAAAACCGGCCAGGCTTTCCAGGGTATAGGAAAGGGTAACGAGGTTCGCCAGCAGAGCAGTTGGGGACAAAACAGCAGAAATGCCTCAAAAGCGCAGGTCGCACCCAGAGCCGCCCCGGTCGTCCAGCCTAAAGATAGTGCCCCGAAAGTCCAGGCCACGCCCAGAGCCGCTCCGAGCGCCCAACCAATGGGTGGTGCCACGCAGGGGGGAGCACGCGGTGCTGCTCCCGGAGGCCGCAGATAAGTTTCACCGGATCCTGTGAAATGGAGGACAGCAGATGGCTCAAAAAACTTTCCGGAGAAATTCCCGTTCCAAATACCTTTTCAGCAAAGCCTGCCTGGTGACAATTTTCGCGCTTGCATTCCTTATCCAGGGGGTGAGTGTCGAGGCGCAGTCGGCGCAGAAAACCTTCAAATCCCCCGAAGCGGCCGTTGACGCCCTGGTGACGGCCCTTAAGGAATACAACAAGAAGGATCTCATGGCCCTTTTAGGACCCGGCAGCGAGCCCCTCATCTCCACCGGCGACGACGTGGACGATGAGCAAAACTGGCAGGAATTCCTACGGGCATACGGGGAAAAGAACCGGCTCGTTACCGGCAGCGGCGGAAAAGTCACCCTTCACATCGGGAACGACGACTGGCCTTTCCCCATCCCCATCGTACGGGCGGGGAAGAACTGGCGCTTTGACACCAGGGCCGGCAAAGACGAGATCCTCAACAGGGCGGTCGGGGAGAACGAGCTCAGTGCCATACAGGTTTGTCTCGCCATCGCGGATGCCCAGCGCGATTTCGCTGATGACATGCGCGACATCGCCGGACAACCGGAGTATGCGCAGAAGCTGGAGAGCACGAAGGGCAAGAAAGACGGTCTTTACTGGGAGGCTGCTCAGGGTGAAGAACCAAGCCCCCTGGGGCCCCTCGTTGCCCGGGCCCGGGCGGAAGGGTACAGCGAGGCGACGGGTTTACCGACACCTTATCACGGCTATCTTTACAAGATCCTAAAGGCCCAGGGTAAAAACGCCCACGGGGGGGCCTACGACTACGTGGTCAAGGGAAGAATGATAGGCGGCTTCGCCATTGTGGCCTACCCCGCGTCTTATGGCGCCTCGGGCGTTTACACGTTCATCGTCAATCATGATGGTGCGGTTTACCGGAAAAATCTTGGAAGAAAAACGGCCACTGCTGTTGCAGCTATGGTGAAATACGACCCCGACAAGACCTGGAAGAAGATAGAATAGACTCGAAACTTCTGTGGGGTTCGCATCCCCAGATCGGCTCCGGACATCTCGAGAGGTCACAGGCCGGAATAAGGCCTGTAACCTCTTTCTGTTTTGTTTGATCCCTAGAGTGATTCGATGCAGGGAAAAGGAGGCTTTGTCGCAAGGGGTTTTTCTGCGAGATTAGGCTGGCGGAAAGAGTAGCGTGTCAATGGAGCATTTCGACAAAAGACTGTAAACGATTCCTCGCCTGCTCCAGCGGCATATGTGGTTCTACCTCCAGGTAGAGCAGGAAAATCCCCGCCTGCTCCAACTCCTTACGATATAGGGGGTAGTCCATTTCTTCAGGGTCACAGAACTGCATCATCAGCACGATCAGGCCGTCGGCTCTGTATCGGGTGACAAGTTCCTTCAACATCCTGTTGCGCTCTTTGCCGGGATCGAAGCACAGGGAGCAGCCTTCCATGTTCGCCCATCTGCGGGCCAGACGCTCCAGAGGGGCACCGCACTCCGGAACATCGGTCCTGAAACTGCGGGACCCCTGGGCCAGGTCATCGGCCACAATGGTGATGTGGAGTTCCTCGAAGAGATCCATAAGAGCGGCAGGTTCGGCCATGATCCCTGTAACGACCACCCACTTCCCCGGCCTGGGCGCCTGGGGTTGTGCCTTGAGGAGCGAGACGAGTTCACTGACGATTACCGTATGCTCGGCCTTGTCCATGAAGTAGGAACTTTTCATGACGGCTTGACGTACACGAGGCGTGATGACGACGGGATGCACGGCGGCCGCTTCCGCAAATTCTCTCATCGCCCTGCGATGGTCGTTGCAGATAGCAATGTGCTCCTGGAGGGACGCCTCGCTGATTCTACTGCCCGATATGGCTGCCAGTCTCCTGGCGATTCGCTCGTATTCCCTCGTGAGATATTCAATACCTTCCCGGGTTTTGCGATTCTGCGGATGAACCAGGGGGATAAAGGGAATACCCGGCCTTGCCGCCCTGAAATTCTGGCCGAAGAGTTTCAGATTTTCACACGAGCTGGGGATCAACATTGCCGAGAGATCATCATATACGCCCCGAAGCGCGAGTTCCAGGATGGACTTGGTGAGAGGGCAGGCAAAGGGTGGAAGGTAGGTGTTCGCAGAAGAAATCTCAACCTCTCCCCCCCAGACACCTACCGGCTGCAGCCCCGCCGCATACACGATCTCTTCGGGACCATAGTAGGGGACGAGCCCGACCATTTTCTTCCCGCTGGTTCCTTTCAGTTTCCTCACCGCCTCCCCGGGACGGTCGGAGAGCGCCTTTAGTTCAGAGATGATGGTGTTAATTCTCTTCGTCACCCTCAACCCCTCGCGCCCTTTTTACTTTCCATGATTTCAACAAGGGCCTGAAGCCTCGTGTCGAACTGCGCGGGGACGAAAACCCTGGGGTCCGCCTGGTCGCCGTCGAAGGTGATGTAAGGGACGGCGGTCTTCTCGAAAACCCGCCTCTGCAGTTCGTAGGTCAGAAAGTCCATGACCTTACAGCTGCGGTTCATGTGATACAGGACTCCGTCGCATTTCCCCGCTTTGATGATTTGCACCCGTTTTTCCACCTGACGTTCCAGATTGAGGTTGTTGGCAACCGACGCGTAGGCCCTGGCCAGGCCTTCGATGTCACCGGCGTCGTACTCGACCGTCCAGACATCGGGATAATTGGAGCCCGTGATGTTGATGCCGTAAGATCTCAAGGTCCTGGCTGTGTGGGCGAGATGCGGCCAGCAGGCGATCCCGTCAAACATGATCCGATATTTCTCCTCGGTATCCTTGAAGGGACCCTCTCCCCGGCTTGCCTTCGCCTCCATCTCCTCGACCCACCGCCTGAGGACCTCCGTCGTCTCGGCTCTCCCCCTCATAAAGACCATCAGCGTCAGGTAGTTATAGAAATCAAACCCGTTCAAGGGGGCGGGGACGATGCCTGCAAGCTCGGAGACCTTCCTCCACCAACGGACGTTTTCACAGGAAATCTCCATAACCTCCCGGAACCTTCCTTCATCGAATTTACGGCCTGTCAGGTTCTCCAGTTGCGCCACGAGGCGCTCAAACTGAGCTTTGATATAGAGCATCCTCGCCTCATCAACGTCGTCATCGTGATTGAAAGGCATGTCGATCATAATCAGGGGGACCTGGAGCTCTTTTGCGAGATTCTCGTACCACTTGACGATCACCGCACAATAATTGTTGCAGCAGACAACGAAATCCGGCGGAGGCGCCTGGGGAATGTCGGCATCGCCTTTGGCCCCTTTCAACAGGTAGCCGAAATTAACCCTCATATACCCGCAGATATCGGCATGATAACCATAGGCCTCGGCGCTCTCCAGGAATTCTACTGCACGCTTTCTGGCCGATGTGACGGCACTGTGGTTTTCCGGATAAATAAGCTTCAAACCCATCGCTTCGAAGAACTCCTGCGGAACGACAGCCGTCGACCAGCCGATCAACTCACCCCGCGCCTTCGCATCAACGGCATCCTGGTAGACTTTCTTCGCGTAATGGTCCAGAAGCTGTTTTGACGTGATGGGCTCTCCCATCCCTTTTCTCCTTTCCCCCAACTCCGGCCGGATGGGGTCAGGCTTTGATAATTTGATATTTATGAGCGGGCTTGACCTTTTAAGATTTAATCCAGAGCTTGTTTCCCGAATGCCGCTATCACTTCTGGACAGATCGTAGAGAGCGATGATCAGGTCTCGTCTTATAGCCTTTTTCTGTCCTGCGGATGATGCGGCTGCCCGTGATGCACTGGGTGTCCGGGGCGCGGCAGTGGCGGGGCTGAAAAATCAGCCTGCCCCTTTCCTGCCCCTATAGTCAGCTTTTCGAAATGGTTTGCTCAATTTCCTCAATGCGCCCTCTCAACGCAGGGGGAACCGGGGCCTTGCGGCTCTGCCGGTAATCGAAGCAGACCAGAATCCCCTCACCCTCGGCGGCGAGCCGGTCAAGCCGGTGACTGAAGACACCGTAGGCCATGACGAAGCGGTCCTCTCCGACGCTCACCACCCGGGCCCCGATGGAGACCCTGTCGGGGTAGCTGAGCGGCGCCCGGAACCGGCAGGAGGTTTCAGCCAAAATGGGCCCAATGGGGTCCCGACCGATGAATTCCGGCATATTCAGCTTTTCGAAATAGGCTATTCTTGCGGTCTCGAAATAACGAAAATAGACAATGTTGTTGACATGGCCGAAGGCATCCATCTCCCCCCAGGCCACGGGGACATCGACAACAACAGGATAATCCGGTAATTTGTTTTTCATCATTTTTCCCTGAATCCTTTAGATTTAGGTCAGAGGCCGCACTTTAATCGACCAACATGAGACAATACAGGTTTTGCGTCTCCGCCTTGTCTCTCAACGTCTGGACGAAGAATCCGTTGTTTCTCGCCGTCTGATACACGTCGATCCCGCATGACTCCATGGATGGCCTCGCCTTGCCGGGAAGGACGCAGGGTTCGTCTTTGACCTTGGCGCATTCCTTACAGAGAGGACAGGGGCCTGCTAAATAAACAAATGCCTTGTAATAACCATCCTTGAAGATCTCGCCTTCCAGGGTGACAAGCATATCGAATATTCCGACATTTTTTTTACCTCGGTCGGGTGTTTTGGGGGCTTCGATATGAAACAAGATGGCACGCGAATAACTGTCAAGGACTTTCCGAGTCTCTATCGGGGTAGGCGTAGTGGGTGGACAACAATGACTGACTCTATACGGGCATCCGAACAGGCACTTCATTCTGACCCACGGCGCGGTGACAACACTGCTTGGATCGATGACCTTCGCATGTGTAACGCCTGCTTTGACCGCGTGTTCACAGTACTTTGTCAGATCTACAGTTTGCATATGACTCTCTCCTGTGTGTTTTATACGGGTTGCGGGTTAGACTTGATATTTTGACATTTGATACATAGGAACAGGCAGCTGCTTTGTCTGTTTAGTCCATCTGGCCTGTTTGGTCAATGAAAAGGATTTCGGTAAAAGGCGAAGGGCAATAAAGACAGTGGTGAGATCGTACCGAATGGTCGCAAGCCTGAGTTGTGAGTGCAGAACATGTTTTCACCAGGCAATATTGACATTGACAATAATGTGGCTCTAAATATATAATAAAATTCGAGATATTCTTTCGATGACCCTCTTCCGAAAAAAACAATAGGATAAACCTAGGGGTGCTGAAGTGGCTCCGAAGGGAAAAAGCGGCAGGACCGACAACGGGTCTCCAAGCGAAGCGGAAATAAAAAAGGTAGACCTCACTTCCGCCCTTGACCTCTCAGAGGGAATGCTCCGCGAGAGCGAACTCCTTCAAAGCGTCATTGACGGCTACCCCATCCCGGCCTTCGTCATCGGGAGGGATCATAAGGTTATTTACTGGAACAACGCCCTGGAGGAACTAAGCGGGATCAAGGCTGAGAACGTCATCGGGACGCGGCAGCACTGGCGAGCCTTCTACGAATCGAAGCGCCCCTGCATGGCCGATCTGCTCGTGGCAGAGGCCAAGGAGGGGATAGAGAAATGGTACGAAGGGAAGTGCAGAAAATCCAATCTCATCGAAGAGGCCTATGAAGCGACGGACTTCTTCCCCTACCTCGGGGAAAAAGGCCGGTGGCTCCGCTTCACGGCGGCAGCCCTGCGGGATTCCACGGGAGAACCCGTCGGCGCCATTGAGACGCTGGAAGACATCACGGAAAGGAAGGTCGCCGAGGAAGCCCTCCGGGACAGCGAGCAGAAACTTTATTCCGTCATCGAGGGATCTCCCATCCCGACCTTCGTCATCGGGAACGACCACCGGGTCCTTTACTGGAACCGGGCACTGGAGGAGCTCTCCGGCATCAGGACCGCTAACATCGTGGGAACGAACCAGCACTGGCGCGCCTTCTACGCCCACGACAGGCCCTGCATGGCCGATCTTCTCGTGGATGGCGCGCAGGACAAAATCCCGCAGTGGTATGAAGGGAAATACGTGGAATCGAGTCTGATCGGCGATGCCTACGAGGCCACGGATTTCTTTCCCGCCCTGGGTAAAGGCGGCCGGTGGCTTCGCTTCACGGCGGCGCTGATCCGGAACCTCCAGGGGGGATCCATAGGCGCTTTGGAAACGCTTGAAGACGTCACGGACCGCAAGCGCGCCGAGGAGGCCCTCCAGAGGGCTCATGACGGGCTCGAAATCCGCGTGCAGGAGAGGACCCGGGAACTCAGCGAATCCTCCCGGGCCCTAAAGGCCGAGGTCATAGAGCGCCAGCAGAAGGAAAAAGAATTGAAGGACCGGGAGAAAGAGCTCAAGATGAAGTCGGAGCGCCTCGAAGAGATGAACACGGCCCTCAAGGTCCTTCTGGAGCAGCGGGACCGGGATCGCAAGGAGCTTGAGGAAAACATCCTGGCCAATGTCAAGGAACTGATCCTGCCCTATGTCGACAACCTCCGTAAGAGTCCGCTCAGTGATCGCCAAGTATCACACCTCGAAATCGTCGAGTCCAACCTCAACAATATTATCTCGCCTTTCCTGAGGAGTCTGACCTCCAAGTACCTCAATCTCACACCCAGAGAAACCCAGGTCGCCACCCTGATCAAGGAAGGCAAAACGAGCAAAGACATCTCCGAGCTCCTAACCATGTCTCTTGCCGCCGTCGAATTCCACCGGAGCAACATACGGAAAAAACTCGGTTTACGAAACAAAAAGGCCAACTTACAATCACACCTCTCCTCTTTTCTGTAGTATCAGGTAAATCCTCGCATACAACGCGATTAGTAGGTTTATACTAATACTTTCCTACAAATCTCTTCCTATTGTAATTCTCCGGTTCTTGCCGTAATCATTATTACAAAAAGCAAATCCGCAAGCCCATTAAGGCGAATTTTTCATCTCAGCCCTTCCGGCGACGCGGAAAGACAGGAAAAGCATTTCGTTCACAACCGCGAAGTCATCATTCACAAAAGACACACTCAACAGGCAGGGGGGGCACGATAAGCAGTTCATCGGCCATCAGAAAGGAGGCAGGCGATGTCAGCATTCACCACAAGACTCATTGAAGTCACCGAGCTTCACGCCAAGACGATCGCGAAGCAGTGGTACAACGACGTCAAGAAAAACCCGAAAACACCAGTCTATCACAAAATCACCGAGGACAGAGCCATCCCTCAGGCCATCGAATTTTACAGTCACTTTCGTGAGGTCTTCATGAGCGACAAGCCCTCCGAGGCGGCCAAAAGGTTCTTCTCGAAATACGCGGAGGACCGTTACCGCGAGGCCATACCGCTCCACGAGGCCATCTACTCGCTTGTCATGATGAGAAGGCACATGTGGCTTTTCGCCGAATTCCAGGCCGTCTGGACATCGGCCGTCGATTACCAGCAGGCCTCCGCCGGCCTCAACAGGACGATCCTGATGTTCGACTACGCCACCTATGCTATAACAGAAAAATACCAGGAACTCATCCGGCACGACGTGGACATGAAGGTCGGGGCGCTGGGCATCATTGCGTCGGGGGGCCCCGTACCGGCATACAAGACGGCCATCATGACGGCCCTGGTTTTTGCCGCCGCTTTGGTAACCTATTACTACCACGCCGTTCTGAACACCGACGTCATTTTCACGCACCTCTTCTACATCCCGATCGCGCTCGCGGCTATCTGGTACAGACGAAAGGGGGTCCTGGTCGCCGTGCTCCTGGGCGTCTTCATCCTGATCAGCCACACGATTTTCCTGAAGACCCCGCTCATCGACGACCTGATCCGCGCCGTCATGTTCATCATCATCTCGGTGATCATCGCCACGCTGGCGGAGGGACTCTGCAAGGTCGTGATGCCCTTCCAGAAGAGCGAGTCTGCCTGACCGCTCCGTTTCGAATCAGGGCGATGGGAATTTAACAGCTGAACGAATTTCCTTATGCACAGGAGATCGAAATGGACAGCGCAGTCGACAGCACAGTCAACCAGGGTACCATCATATCGGTTCGCGGAAGCGTCATCGACGCCCGGTTTCCGCAAAAGATTCCCGGCATCCGACACGTTCTCCTGGCAGGAGAAAAGGGAAGAATCCGGATCGAAGTCATGGCCCAGATGGACGCCCATGTGGTTAGAGGCGTTGCACTGACAGCCACCCAGGGGCTGGCCCGGGGTTCTGCCGTCATCGACACGGGTAAACCCTTCATGGTCCCCGTGGGCAAGGAACTCCTGGGTCGGGTCTTCAACGTCTTCGGCGAAACCATCGACAACCTGGGAGAAGCCGGGACCTACGAACACCGGCCCATCAACAGTGAACCCGTCCCCATCACGAGGCAGTCTACCGTATCGGAGATCTTCGAGACGGGCATCAAGGCCATCGACATACTCTCCCCCCTTGAAAGGGGCGGTAAGGCCGGTCTCTTCGGAGGCGCCGGTGTCGGCAAAACCGTTCTCATCACCGAGATGATCCACAACATGGTGGGCCGGCACGAGGGGATCAGCATCTTCTGCGGCGTCGGGGAGCGGTGCCGGGAAGGTGAAGAGCTTTACCGGGAGATGAAAGAGGCCGGTGTGCTCAAGAATACAGTCATGGTCTTCGGGCAGATGAACGAGCCCCCCGGCGCACGGTTCCGGGTGGGTCACGCGGCACTCACCATGGCCGAGTATTTCCGCGATGACGAGAGGCAGGACGTTCTTCTTCTCATTGACAACATCTTCCGCTTCATCCAGGCGGGCCAGGAGGTGTCGGGCCTCATGGGTCTTCTGCCCTCACGCCTGGGATACCAGCCCACGCTCGCATCGGACCTGGCGGAGCTCGAAGAGCGGATCTGCAACACCACCACCGGGGCCATCACCTCCATCCAGGCCGTCTATGTGCCTGCCGACGACTTCACCGACCCTTCGGCCACCCACACCTTCGGCCACCTCACGGCCTCCATCGTGCTTTCGAGAAAGAGGGCGAGCGAGGGGTTCTACCCGGCCGTCGATCTGCTGCAGTCGAACTCCAAGATGCTCATGCCCAACATCTCGGGCGAGAGGCATTACCGAATTGCCCAGGAGATCCGCAAGAACCTGACTGTCTATGACGAGTTGAAAGACATCATCGCCATGCTGGGGATCAACGAACTTTCCCGGGAGGATCAGCGGACCGTCTTCCGGGCGCGGAGGCTTGAGCGCTTCTTCACCCAGCCCTTCTTCACGACGGAACAGTTCATCGGGAAGGAAGGCCGGCTGGTTACGCTGGAACAGGCATTGGGGGGATGCGAGCGGATCCTCAATGACGAATTCGCCGACTACCCTGAAAGCGCCCTTTACATGATCGGAACCATCGACGAGGCGAAGAAACCCGATGAACCTTAAGATCCTTCTGCCTTCAGAAATCCTGATCGAACACGAAGCCGCAAAGGTCGTCGCCGAGGCGGAAAACGGATACTTCTGCCTGCTGCCCCAGCATGTCGATTTCGTCGCCGCCCTGGTCCCGGGAATCCTCTCCTACGAGTCTCACGGGGCAGAGCACCACTTGGCTATCGACGGCGGAACCCTCGTGAAGCGGGGGCAGGAGGTCCTCGTCTCGATCCGAAACGCCGTGAGGGGCCCTGAGCTGGGAAAACTCAAGCAGGTCGTGGAGGAGCAGTTTGAGGAGCTCGACGAAAAGGAAAAAAAGGCCCGAACGGCCGCAGCCAAGCTGGAGGTGGATATGCTCCGGCGTTTTCTGGAGTTGAGGGAACATGTCTGATCATCATCCGGACTCGAGAGAAAGAAGACGCGCGCTTTTTGAGAACTTCCGAGGGAAGGTCGAAAAAAAAGAGGCGCGCAGGATCAAGGGCAGGGAACACGAGGCGGAAACCGTCTGGTTCGGCCTCGGCATGTTCGGTATCGTCGGCTGGTCCGTGGCCATCCCCACCCTCGTCGGGGTGGCGATAGGGCTTTGGATCGACCGGACCTGGCCGAGCCGATTTTCCTGGGCCCTGATGATGCTCATCCTCGGCGTGGCCGTGGGGTGCTGGAACGCGTGGTACTGGGTGAAAAAAGCCGGCAGAAGCATCGTCGAAGATTAGACGGAAAATAAAACTTCTTACGTTTGCCCTCGATGGGAGGGTGTAAGCGGTGGGAAACGAGACCATGGCAGATGTAACCTCATTGCTTCTCGCACTCGCGGCCGGTCTGGCACTGGGAGTCTTCTATTTTCGCGGCCTGTGGCACACGGTGAAAAGACTGCCGGAATCCGGGAGGCCCTTTCTCACAGCCATCGGAAGTTTTGCCCTGCGGGCGGCCGTTGTCCTTGCCGGCTTCTACCTCGTCATGGGCAGCGAGTGGGAGCGTCTCGTTGCCGCCCTTGTCGGTTTCATCCTGGCCCGGGAGTTTCTCGTCCGCCGCCTCGGCACGAAGGATATGACCCCTTTCAAAGGAGCCCTCTATGGAAATCGTGGCCATTGACCAGATCAGTCCCGATGCCGTCATCCTCTGGCAGATCGGCTTCATCGTCATCAACGCCACCCTCGTCTACACGTGGCTGGTCATGACGATCCTCGTCGTGGGCTCCATCCTGATCACGCGCCGCGTCTCATCGGAGAGGACGCTTTCGCGATGGCAGAACGTGATGGAGCTGATCGTGAGCGCCATCATGGGGGAAATCCGGGAAATCAACCGGGAGCGCGTGAAGCAGTACTTCCCCTTCATCGGGACGCTCTTCCTCTTCATCGCCGTCTCCAACGTGCTGACCTTCATCCCCGGTTACGTGGCGCCGACCTCATCGCTCACGACGACGGCGGCCCTGGCCGTCACCGTTTTCTTTGCCGTCCCGATATACGGCATCGCGAGCCAGGGCGTGCTGGAATATCTGAAAGAATACTTCAGGCCGAACTTCCTCTTCTTCCCCTTTCACGTTATGGGGGAGTTCTCCCGGACGCTCGCCCTGGCGGTGCGGCTCTTCGGGAATCTCATGAGTCACGAGAAGGTCGTCGCCATTTTGCTTTCCGTCACACCGCTTTTTTTCCCCATCGTCATGCAGGTCCTGGGACTTCTGATCGGCATCATCCAGGCCTACATATTCGCGATACTGACCATGGTCTATATCGCCTCGGCCACGCAGGCGCACGAGGAACACGCGCACAAACCCAAATGAGGATCAACAAGACAAACGCTCAGAGGACAAAAAATAAAGAAAGGAAGGAAAGACGGGTATGGAAAGCATCACACTTATCGCGATGGCATCTATTGTAACGGCCGGCATCACCATGGCGATCGGCGCCATCGGGCCGGCACTCGGACAGGGACGGTCCGTCCAGAGCGCCCTGAGCTCCATTGCGCAGCAGCCGGATGAAAGAAACTCACTGACGAGGACGCTCTTCGTAGGTCTCGCCATGATCGAATCAATCGCCATCTACTGCTTCGTGATCTCCATGATTCTGGTCTTTGCCAATCCCTTCTGGACCTACGTCGTCAAAAAAGCCGGAGGATAGGCCATGCACATCGACTGGTTTGTCTTTTTCGCGCAGATCGTCAACTTCCTCATCCTGGTCTGGCTGCTGAAGAAATTTCTCTACGGGCGGATCATCGAGGCCATTGACGCGCGGGAAGCGAAGATCACGGCGACCTTCGAAGAGGCCGAAAAGTCCAGGGGGGAGGCCCAGCAAGCGGCTGAGCAGAGTGAGAAAAAACTGCAGGCCCTGAACGAAGATTACGAGGCCATGATGAACAGGGCCAGGACCGACGCCGAGGCCCACCGGAAGGAGCTCATGGACAAGGCCCGTGAGGAGATCGACAGGATCCAGACCCGGTGGGTCGAGACGGTCACGGCCGAGCGCGAAGCATTCCTCCAGGACCTCCGGCGGCTCGCGGGGGTGCAGATCTACGCCATCGCCCGCCAGGTCCTCAAGGATCTGGCCGGTGAGGACCTGGAAGGAAGGATTGCCGATGTGCTCGCCGATCGCATCGAGCACCTGGACGAGGAAGAGAAGAAGAAACTCAGGGCGTCCATGACGGAGGGGAACAAAGTCATCGTTCAGAGCGCCTACGAGATCCCGCCGGGGGCAAGGATTAGGATCGGCGAGGCCATCCGGCGCTACATCGAAACCGATGTCCAGATCGACTATGAGCAGTCCCCGGAGGTTATGACGGGCTTCGAACTGAAAACAAACGGCCACAAGATCGCCTGGAGCGTGAACGACTACCTGAACACGCTGGAGGAGAACTTTATCCAGGCCCTTTACGCGGAATCAAAGGAAAAGAAAGAAAAAGAAAGCCAAGAGGGAGCTGAAGCATGAGCAAAACGGCACCAGAACGGGACGAGTTGTCATCATTTCTCGACGAAACCTTCGACACCCTCGACGCTGTCCTTTCGGAACAGCACGCGGAGCTGAGACAGCGCGAGGTGGGTACGGTTGACTATGTCGGTCACGGGATCGTCCACGTCACCGGGCTTCCGAACATCAAATCGGAGGAAATCGTCCGCCTTCCGGGGAACCTCTTCGGCCTGGTGTTCAACATCGACCCGGAGGAAATCGGCGTGATTCTCCTGGGGGCAAGCGAAGACGTCCAGACCGGCAGCGAGGTGCGCCGCACCGGAAGGGTCATGGACGTTCCCGTTGGAGAGGCGCTGATAGGAAGGGTTGTGGATGCCATCGGGCAGTCGCTGGACAACCTCGGGGAAGTGCGGGCCGTCAGGCGCGTGCCCGTGGAACGTGAGGCGCCGCCCGTCATGGCCCGTTCACCCGTGACCGTACCTCTACAGACGGGGATCAAGGTGATCGACGCCCTCATCCCCATCGGCCGGGGCCAGCGCGAGCTCATCCTGGGGGACCGGCAGACGGGCAAGACCGCCATCGCCGTCGATACGATCATCAACCAGCAGGAGAAGAACGTCATCTGCATCTACTGCGCCATCGGCAAGAAGACCTCGGACGTCGCCAAGGTCATCGCGGATCTGAAAGAGCACGGGGCCATGGGATACTCCATCGTCGTCGTAGCCACCGGCGAAGACCCGCCGGGGCTTCAATTCATCGCGCCCTATGCCGCCACCTCCATCGGGGAATACTTCATGGAAAAAGGAAGGGACGTCCTCGTTATCTACGACGATTTGACATACCACGCACGCGCATACCGGGAGCTTTCGCTCCTGCTTCGCCGCCCCCCCGGGCGGGAGGCCTTCCCGGGAGACATCTTTTACATCCACTCCAGGCTCCTGGAGCGCTCGACGCACATGCGCGAGGACCTGGGCGGCGGGTCGCTGACGGCACTCCCCATCACGGAAACGGAGGCGCAGGACATTTCAGCCTACATCCCCACGAACCTCATCTCCATCACCGACGGCCAGATCTATCTCTCCCCGCGGCTCTTTCAGAAGGGGATCCTGCCCGCCGTCGATGTCGGGAAATCCGTCTCCCGCGTCGGCGGAAAGGCGCAGCTTACGGCCTACCGGTTTGTCGCGGGCGACCTGCGGATCTCCTACTCGCAGTTCGAGGAACTGGAGACCTTCTCACGCTTCGGGACGAGGCTTGATGAAAATACCAAGAAAATCCTCGAGAGGGGCTGGCGCGTCAGGGAGATCCTGAAGCAGCCCCAGTACAAGCCCATCCGCGTCTCCGAGCAGATCACAGCGCTTCTGGCCGTTACGGCGGGGGCCTTCGATGACGTGCCCATTGAAAAAATCGGCGAGGCGGAAACCCAGGCGAGAAAGCAGGTGGTGGGGCAGTCTACCGACCTCTGCGCCCGGATCGAGACGGGCGGAAAGCTGACGGCCGATGACAAGGCCACCCTCAAGGACCTGGCGGGAGCCGCAGTCCGAACGATGAAGGGAGACGGGAACGTTGCAGACCACTGAGGCCCTGAAGAGAAAAATACAGAGTGCCCAGGATCTTCTCTCCGTCGTAAAGACGATGAAGGCCCTTGCCGCCGTGAGCATCCGCCAGTACCAGCGGGCCGTTGAGTCTCTCCTGGAATACAACAGGACGGTGGAGATGGGGCTCCAGATCGCCCTGAAAAAAATGGCGAGGGACATTCCTGCCGCCAGGAAGACCGCCGTGAACCGGGTCGGCGCCATCGTTTTCGGCTCCGACCAGGGGCTCTGCGGCCAGCTCAACGCCATGATCGTCAACCACGCCCTGGACGAGATGAACGCCATGGGGATCCGGAAGGATCATCGCTCCGTCATCTGCGTGGGTATGCGGCCGGCCGATATCCTGGAAGACATGGGGCAGCCGATCATGGAAATCCTTGACACGCCGGGCTCCACGGCGGGCATCACGCCCATGGTCCAGGACATCACGCTCATCCTGGAGGAGTGGCGCTTCAAGGGGCAGATCGAGCACGTTTATCTCTACTACAACGAGTACCTCTCGGGCGCGAACTACCACCCGAAAACGCTCCGGCTTTTGCCGGTTGAACAGGTCTGGCTCGAAAGTCTTAAGAAAAAGAAATGGGAGTCGAGGACACTGCCCATGTTCACCATGGGCTGGGAGGCGCTCTTCGGCTCACTCATTCGCGAGTATCTCTTCGTGTCTCTCTACAGGGCCTTCGCGGAATCCCTGGCGAGCGAGAATGCCAGCCGGCTCGCCGCCATGCAGAACGCGGAGAAGAATATCGAGGAGCGTCTCGAGGAACTCTTCGGCCAATTCCACAGCCAGCGGCAGATGGTCATTACCGAGGAACTCCTCGACATCGTGGCCGGCTTCGAGGCACTCTCGGGAAAGGAAAAGAAGACATTGAAATTGAAAACACTGAAAGGGGGCGCATAAATTATGCTTGACCGAAGAGCTTGCTTTATCTGTGCCTGGCGGGCCACCTGCCAGAAGCGATACACCGTGTCCAGCGACATGAACTTGAATGTCAACTGCCCTGACTATTCGCGCGACGTCACGATCAGGGATGTGGATGTCGACAAGCTTCTGGTGGAGGAGCAGCTTGAAAAGTGGAAAAAGGAAAAGAAACCGAAATACCCCTTCGTGATCAGCGTCTCCCGTGAATCCGGGAGCGGCGGAAACGAGATCTCACGGATCCTCGCAAAAGACCTGGGCATGGACCTCATGGGCGGGCAGATCATCCAGAAGGTTGCCGAGAGCTCCAAGATGAGCACCAAGGTCATTGAATCCCTCGACGAAAAAGCCATCTCGGCCCTCGACAGCCTTGTCAACTCCATGTTCTCAGCCCGCAGCATCTCGGGTACGGAATACTTCCGGCATCTCACCCAGGTGATCCTGACGATCGGCAAACACGGTAATGCCATCGTCGTGGGCCGCGGCGCCCACATGATCCTCCCGAAGGAGGAGACCTTCCGGTTGAGGGTGATCGCACCGATGGCCTTCCGGATCCAGAACCTGATGAAGAGCCGCAACTACACGAAGAAGGAGGCGGAAGAGTACATCAAGAAGAGAGAAGGAGACAGACTCGCCTTTTTGAAGCAACACTTCCAGGCGGACCCCGCAGACCCCTCCCAATACGACATGGTCATCAACACGGAAAAGATGGGACTCGAAGCTGCGGCAGCAGCCGTGAAGGCCGCTTTTCTCGCCTGGGCCACGAAGAAAGAATTTGTCGTGGCCGCAGCCGTTGGGGCCGGTGCACACTAAAATCTCTCCATCGGATCGGTTCTGTCAGGATGTCCATCAGACAGGATCGGGGAGTTGACGTGAGGGTTTCACGAGAAAGGAGGGCTTCATGAAAGCAAAGACATCGAAAAAAAGTACAGCCAGCGGGAAGGCCCGGGCGTTGAAAAGGAAATCGGGCTCACCCGAGGGTCCTCAGGTACCGGCCCTTTTGCTGCACAGCATCGTCCAGGGCTTCTCCATTCCCGCTTTTGTGATTGGGAAAGACCACAGGGTGATTTACTGGAACGGGGCCCTGGAGAAATTGAGCAATATCCCCGCCAGGGAAGTGGTCGGAACCCGCCAGCAGTGGAGGGCCTTCTATGCGGAGGAAAGGCCCTGCATGGCGGATCTTCTGGTCGACGGGGCCATGGAAAAGGTCCCGCAGTGGTACGCCGGTAAATACCGCAAATCCGAGCTCCTCGAGGATGCCTACGAAGCCACGGATTTCTTCCCCGACCTGGGAGAGGATGGACGCTGGCTGCGTTTCACTGCCGTGGCCATCCGGGATTCCGAAGGCCGGATCGCAGGGGCCATTGAAACCTTGGAAGATATTACGGAAAGGAAGATTGCCGAGGAAGCCCTCCGGGACAGCGAAGAGAAACTTAATTCCGTCATCGAGGGGTCTCCTATTCCGACTTTCGTGATCGGGAACGATCACCGTGTCCTATTCTGGAACCGCGCCCTCGAAAGATTAAGTAAAATTCCGGCTCAAGAAATGATCGGAACAAATCAGCACTGGCGCGCCTTTTACGCAAAGGAAAGGCCCTGCATAGCCGATTTGCTCATCAACGAGACACCAGAGATCATACCGGAGTGGTACAGGGGCGTTGCCAAATCGAAACTGCTCGAAGAGACATACGAAGCAGAGGGGTTTTTCCCCGACCTGGGCGAACGCGGGCGCTGGCTCCGGTTCACCGCAGTCCCCATCCGCAATTCCAAGAGGGCCCTGATTGGCGCCATCGAAACCCTGGAAGATATTACGGAACGCAAATCCGCGGAACAAGAACTCATCGAGAACGAAAGAAGACTGTACAGCATTATCCAGGGCTTCTCCATTCCCGCTTTTATGATCGGGAAAGACCACAGGGTGATTTACTGGAACCGGGCCCTGGAAAAATTGAGCAACATATCCGCCAAGGCGGTTGTCGGGACCCATCAGCAGTGGAAGGCTTTCTATGGGGCAGAGAGGCCCTGTATGGCCGACCTGCTCGTGGACAAGGCATTGGAAAAAATTCCAAAATGGTATTCTGGAAAATACAGGAAATCCGATCTCATCGAAGAGGCCTACGAAGCCACGGACTTCTTCCCCGACCTGGGGAAAAAAGGGCGCTGGCTTCGCTTCACGGCCGCAGCGATCAGGGATTCGCGGGGCGATCTCGTCGGAGCCGTTGAAACTCTGGAAGACATTACGGAAAGGAAGCTGGCAGAGGCCGCCCTGAAGACTGCTTCCAGGAAGAAAAGAAATCGAGTGTAGCCCACCCTGCGGCCACCCAGCAGAATCGCAGACCGGGAGCCGGAGCTTTGAAGAAAGGAAGGAGGTCAGGCCATGGGATCGTATGCCATGAAATTAATCGAGATCACGGAGAGTCACGCCGCGACGATCGCACAGCAGTGGTATAATAATGTAAGAATGAATCCCAGAACGCCGACTTATCACAAGATGTCGGAAGACCAGGCCAAAAATCAGGCGCTTTATTTTTACAGCAATTTCGGTAAACTTTTCATCACAGACAATCCTTTTGAGGAGGCGAATGTCCTGTTTTCCAAGTATGCGGAGGCACGTTACAGGGAACGTATCCCTCTGCCCGAGGTCATTTACGCCGTCATCCTGATGAGACGCCACATGTGGCTTTATGCCTCCTCTCAGGCCGTATTCACATCTGCGGTCGACCACCATCAAGCGGCAGAAAGCCAGAGCCGGACGATTCTCATGTTCGATTATGCGGCATACACGATCGTGCAGAAGTACGACGACCTCCTCAGAAAGGAAATCGAAGATACACTGAAATCATCGAAGGTCAAAGGCCCCTTTGCGGCTTGGATGGGTGCCAAGACATAGTTGGCCTGCGGCCCGGGTGAAGGAAACAGGGTATAGGGTCCCGGGTTCAGGGGCGTAAAGACACGCGTGAGAGGCAAAAACAATCCCGGGTTGAGAGCTGACAAACCGTATCTCTCATCACCCACAACTCACCACTCACAACTCGTTTAGATATCCCCTCCCCCACTTCGGTGGCGATCATTAAGAACTCCCCTCCTGTGATGATCGCCATATCCTTTTTAAGCTGTCAAAATGGACTGCTCTAATTTTAAATTTTGAGTTATGACTGGGGCGCCATACGCGCCAGAGGGGCGGACCATGAATAACTCATTCCTTACCGGGGGCGCCATCAAGGCGGCCAATTTTGAGTTATGAATTACTTCAGCCTATTTATACTATTTGGTCTGAACTGAAAAAGTAGCCTGTCCCCTTTTTTTACACTCCGTCTTGCGGTCCTTCGTTTCTTGCTCACCACTAATCACTATTCACTCGCCACTTTTTTATATTCGGTCCGCCCGGTCATCACCGACTCGCAGAGCCTTCTCCCGGAATTCGGGCAGGAAATAAACAAAGCCGACAAGGAGCACGGGGATCAGGGCAACACCCGCGAGAACCGATCGGATCGAGAATGCATCGGCCAACGCCCCTGCGACGGGTGTCATTGTCCCGCCGAGCCCAAAGGCAAAGCCCATCATGAGACTGGCCACCATCGACCGGCCCTTGGGAGCAAGCTCCTGCCCCATCGTCACACCCAGGGGGAGTGTCGCCATGATGAAGAACCCCGCCAGGAAAATCATCAGGTAAAGCCAGAGCCCCGACGTGAAGAGAACCGCAATCAGGGCCGGCGCCGAAAGCAAATAGGTTGTGTAAAAGATCTTCTTGAAACCGATACGGTCGGACAGGTAGCCGGCAAGGATGCCGCTCAGGGTGCCTGCCAGCGTAAAGAGGGATATCATGGCCCCGACGGCGATCAGGGAATACCCTTCCTGGACAAAGAGAATCGGGGCAAAAGTCCGGTATACGTGGGCCACGAAGGATCGAAAGACCATGATCAGCCAGATGAGTGCGATCCACTTCCAGATCTCGCCAAAGGTCTCCTTGAACGACGCCAGCAAGCCGCTGCTTTCAAACCTCTCTACGTCGGGAAGGGGCACGACCAGGTAAAGGTAAATCATAGTGACGAGCCCCGGAAGCATCATCATCGGCATCGCGCCGAGACCCCAGCGGCTGACGTACCAGGCGATGAATATCGGCCCGAGGGCGAAGGCGAGGGTCCCGCCCATATTAAAGATGGACATCGCAAGCCCGAGCCGCGCCCCCGCATAGGGATAGACCATTCCCGCGACGGAGGGATGGAACATGGCGGAGCCGGTGGAGCCCAGGGCAACGAACATAAGCAGCATTAAAAACGACGGGGCGATGCCCGTCAGCGGAATACAGACGATCCCGATCAGAAGCCCCCCCAGGATGAAGAAACGCGTCCTGTAACGATCGGCGAGGTACCCGACATTGGGCTGGACGATGAAGGCAAGAAAGCGGCTCAGTCCGCCGATGAGACCGACCTCCGTGAGGGTCAGGGCGAACCGCTCTGCGAAAACGGGCAGGAGCGGCGTGACGAAGGAATTGTAGAAATCACCGGTAAAGTGGATCAATGTCAGGGCGAAGATGACCCTGACGTTGAGCTTCGCTGACCGCGAGGACATGAACTCTCCCTTCCAGAAAACAGGCGTTGAATATTAAGGGAAAGCATCCCCGCTGTCAAGGGAGGCGCAATCGCAGATCGCAAGATCGCAGGCGGGGGTCAACCGAGCGGGATCTGTATTTTCGCGCAGGCAAAAAAATTTTGTTGTCTGTCGCGAGAAATAATGTATAAATGAACAAAATTCAGAGCCTGGAGGCAGGGTCATATTGAAATCCCGTTCCAAAAACGGCAAAACGGGCCCAACGGACGAACCTTTATTCGGGAGGGAGCCAATGATCGATGAACTGGACGACAAATTCAAGGATTTGAGGGATAACGACATCTATGTTCCGCCGGATCGCAAACCCCCAAAAAGCCCCAAGCGTTTTCTGCTCATCGCCGGCGGGGCCCTGATCGCGCTTTTCTTCGTGCTCGCACTCTTTTCCTTCTTCTTCGGACGGGGTCCCGGAGGGACGGGGGAACAGGACCTGATCAGGAACAAGGTCACCAAGATGGAAGGAGAGGTAACGCGACTCAAGGCGATGGAGGAACGGGTGATCAACCTCGAGAAAAACCTCGCCCTCCAGAGCGTGCCGGCAACGGGCTCCGAGGGAGCCCTGGCCGAGAAGCTGGAAACCCTCTCCAGGCGGGTCGAGGCCCTGGAGAAGAAACCGGCCTCCGCGGAAAAGCCGGCGGCGGCAACGGTAAAAGAAAAACCGAAGAAGGAAACCGCCACGACGAAAAAGCGCTACCACGAGGTCAAAAAGGGGGAGACCCTCTACCAGATCTCAAAAAAATACGGCATCTCCCTCACGGAGCTGAGGAACCTCAACAACCTGAACCCTGAACAGGCCATCCAGCCCGGCCAGAAGCTGCAGGTTTCGAAGTAAGGGTTCTTCTTATCTGAAAAAAAAGAAGGCCTTGCCCCTTCGTACCGAATCATTCGGCGAAGTGGTGAGGCCTTTTTTGCAGGATTCCTCTTCTATTTCCGCATCTCTTTCCAGATCAGAAACGCCAGGCCGCCCGTGACGAGGAAGCCGGGGATGCTGACCCAGAGGGGAATCACCCAGCCCGCGGCGACGCACTCCCAACGGAAGACCAGCCGTAAAATGTGAACCAGGGAAATAAGCGAAAACAAGACAACAGCAAGGGTTGTAAATGGTTTCATGGGCTCACCTCTGTCCTTTCGACAGGTTTCCTTCCGGTATCTGAACGGCATCACTCAAACCGTTTGGATCCATGGATAAACAGCCCGTCATCCCATAAGTTTTCTCAGCGCCGAAAGGAGCCTCTCGACGCTTTCCTTTCTCGCCGTGTGCCCCATGAGGCCGACGCGCCAGATCTTCCCCGCCAGGGGTCCGAGGCCTCCGCCGATCTCGATCCGGTAGTCGCTGCGGAGGCATCGCCTGAGCGAAAGCTCATTGACCTCCCCGGGACAGAGGACCGTGTTCAGCATGGGCAGCCGATAAGGCTCCTCCACGAGCATCTTGAGACCCACCTCTTCAAACCCCCGGACCAGGAGCAGGTGATTCTGCCGGTGACGCGCGAAAACTTTTTCAAGCCCCTCTTCCAGAATGATCAGGAGGGCCTGGTAGAGACCGTAGATCATGTTGACCGGTGCCGTGTGGTGGTAGACGCGGTCCTTGCCCCAGTAGCTGGCGATGAGCGAAAGATCGAGATACCAGTTGGGAACCTTCGTCCTGCGGCCCTTGAGTCTGGCCATTGCCTTGTCAGAAAAAGACAGGGGCGCGAGACCCGGCGGGCAGGAAAGACACTTCTGGGTGCCGCTGTAGAGGGCATCGATCCCCCAGTCGTCCATCCGCACCTCGATACCGCCCAGGCTGGTTACGGTGTCGACGAGATAGAGGGTGTCCGAGCCCTTCAGCAATGAACCGATCTCTGCCACGGGGTTACGAACGCCGGTGGACGTCTCGGCGTGGACGACGGCGACGATCCGATAGGTCTCCTGCTTGAGTCTTTTTTCCACCACCTCGGGGACGACCGGTGTGCCCCACGTGAATTCAATGGCTTCCACGTTTGCGCCGAGCCTCGAGGCGACCTCCCTCATCCGGACACCGAAAACACCGTTGATGAGAATGAGGACCCTGTCGCCCGGTTCCACCAGGTTCACGAAAGAGGC
>CAZJPV010000035.1:0-27475 GCA_964547985.1 uncultured Syntrophaceae bacterium | reverse complement strand
GATTGAAAGTCCCCCCTGCCTGTGTTAGTGGATTTTAATCTTTCATCCGACGGAGAGCACTCATGACAAGAAAATATAGCCCCCACCACATCGAAGAAAAATGGCAGAAGCGCTGGGAAGCGGACCGGATTTTCAAAGTGACCGAGGATCCTTCCAGGGAAAAGTACTACCTCCTGGAGATGTTCCCCTACCCCTCGGGACGGATCCACATGGGTCACGTGAGAAATTACACCATCGGAGACGTGGTCGCCCGCTACAAGCGGATGAGGGGGTTCAACGTCCTCCACCCCATGGGATGGGATGCCTTCGGAATGCCGGCGGAAAATGCCGCCATCGAGCACGGGATTCATCCGGCGATCTGGACGAACGAAAATATCGACAACATGAAAAAGCAGCTCAAGCGGATGGGCTTCAGCTATGACTGGGATCGGGAGCTCTCCACCTGTGAACCCTTCTACTACAAGTGGGAACAGCTTTTCTTCCTGTGGATGTACGAAAAGGGGCTCGCTTACAAGAAGGGCTCAATGGTGAACTGGTGCCCCAGCTGTACGACGGTGCTCGCCAATGAACAGGTAGAGGCCGGCCAGTGCTGGCGGTGCGGCAGCGCCGTGGAGGAAAAATTCCTCGAGCAGTGGTTCTTCCGCATCACCGCCTACGTGGACGAGCTGCTGGAATATTGTGACAGGCTTCCCGGCTGGCCGGAGCGCGTTATCACCATGCAGAAAAACTGGATCGGCAAGAGCACCGGCGTCGAGATCTCGTTCCCCATGGCGGACGGCAAGGGCGATATCAAGGTCTTCACGACGAGGCAGGATACCATTTACGGCGCGACCTTCATGCTCATCGCCGCCGAGCATCCGCTGGTCATGGAGCTTGCCGCCGGAAAGGGCATCGAGAAGGACGTGATGGAATACGTCGAGCGGGTCAAAAAGCAGGACAAGCTCATGCGCACCTCCGACTACTACGAGAAGGAGGGCATTTTCCTCGAGAGCTACTGCCTGAACCCCGTGACGGAGCAGAAAATGCCCATCTATGCCGCCAACTTCGTCCTGGCCGACTACGGAACGGGATGCGTCATGGCCGTGCCGACCCATGACCAGCGTGACTTTGAGTTTGCCGAGAAGTACCGTCTGCCCATGATCCTTGTCATCCAGAACCCCAAGACCCCCCTCACCGTCGAGAAGATGGCCGAGGCCTACGTGGAGGAAGGCATTCTGGTCAACTCGGGACCCTTCAACGGCATGAAGAACACGGAGGCGATGGGTGCTATTGCCCATCACCTCGAATCCATCGGCCGGGGAAAGCCCACCATTCAGTTCCGGCTCCGTGACTGGGGCATCTCACGGCAAAGATACTGGGGAGCCCCCATCCCGATTATCTACTGTGGCAAGTGCGGCGTGGTGCCCGTACCGGAGGCGGATCTGCCCGTGGTCCTTCCGCGAGATGTGGAGATCAAGGGAGAGGGGGGCTCGCCTTTGGAAAAACACGAATCCTTCGTGAACACCACCTGTCCGAAATGCAAGGCAAAGGCCAGGCGTGACACGGATACAATGGATACCTTTGTGGAGTCCTCGTGGTATTTCGACCGTTTCTGCTGCCCCGATCATGATGTGAAGCCGGGGCTCGACCGGAAACGGATGGATTACTGGCTCCCTGTCGACCAGTACATCGGGGGCATTGAGCACGCCATCCTCCACCTCCTTTATTCCCGCTTCTACACGCGCGTGCTCCGGGACTTCGGCGTTCTGGGCATCTCCGAGCCCTTCACCAATCTTCTCACCCAGGGCATGGTCTGCAAGGAAACCACCCGCTGCGGCGAGCACGGCTATCTCTATCCCTCCGATGTCCGGGAAGGCCGGTGCACGCGCTGTGACAAACCGATCATCGTCGGAAAAACGGAGAAGATGTCCAAGTCCCTGAAAAATGTCGTCGACCCCGACTATCTCATCGAGAAATACGGGGCAGACACAGCCAGGGTGTTCTGCCTCTTCGCCTCGCCCCCGGAGAAGGACCTGGAGTGGAGCGACCAGGGCGTGGAGGGATCTTTCCGGTTCCTGGGCCGGGTATGGCGAATCGTCACCGAATACCTGGAGGATATCCGGACCGCCGAGAAATTCAGCGGGCAGGTTGAACTGGATGGAGAACTCAAGAAGCTTCGCCGTAAAACGCATCAGACGATCAAGAAAGTCACAAGCGACATCGAGGACCGCTTTCATTTCAACACGGCCATCAGCGCCATCATGGAACTCGTCAACGCCCTCTACGGCATCCAGCGGCCGGGCAGGGACGACCGGCTTGCCCTATCCGTCGTCAAAGAATCCCTCGAGTCGACGGCCATTCTCCTCTCGCCCATCGTGCCCCACATCGCCGACGAACTCTGGGAGATGATGGGTCACAAGGAGTGCCTGTTTACCATTCCCTGGCCTTCCTTCGATCCGGCCATCACCGCGGAAGAAGAACTCACCATCGTCGTGCAGGTGAACGGCAAGGTGCGGGGGCGGATTACCGTCAGCGCCGACGAATCCGACGGCAAGATCAAGGAACTCGCCCTCGCCGAAGAGCGGGCCGTCAAGTTTATCGAAGGAAAGAAAGTGGAGAAGGTCATCTACGTGCCCAGGAAGCTTGTCAATATCGTTGTGAAATAGGGATAAGGGTTCCGGAAGGGTATAGGGATGGAAAAAATGCAAAAAGTAACAACAGTCGGCAGGAGGCGGGGGCGCCTCATGCTGCTGTTTCTCATATTGACCTCGTCGGTGCTCATTAATTGTGGCTACCGCTTCTCCCCGGGTGGTGAACATATCAACCCGGACATCCGCCGGGTCTATGTGGACACTTTCATCAACGACACCAGCGAAGCCTACGTGGATAATTTCATCCGCAACGGGTTCATCGACCAGTTCCGGAGATCGAGCCGATTCACGATAACCGACGGAAAAGAAACGGCGGATGCCGTGCTGACGGGCAGCGTCAAGAATATCATTGTGACGCCTCTGGCTTCCAACCAATTCGACAAGGCCACGGAAAACCGCATCTGGATGGTTGTCGGGATTCAATTTCAAGATAGGCGGAGCGGGAACATGATCTATCTGAACCCCGCCTTGGCGGGTGAGCAATCCTACCTGACAGATCCGACTGATATCAACAAGGGCTCGATCAACAAATCAGCGGCCCTTCAGAAACTCTCCCTGGACCTAGCGGAAAATGGTTTCCGACTTCTCATGTCAGGTTTTTAGCCCAGCTGATTGACCTTCCGGGTCAGTCTCGATATCTTCCTGGACGCCGTATTTTTGTGCAGCACGCCCTTTGACGCCGCTTTGTCGATGACGCGAATGGCATCGGCCAGGGCTTTCCGGGAGTCATCCTTTTTCTTATCCTCTACCGCACCAAGCACGGCCTTCAGCCTTGTTTTCACGCTGGATTTTACGGAGGCGTTTCTCAGCTGGCTTTTCTTATTCTGACGCGCCCTCTTTTCTGCAGACTTGTGTGTTGCCAAAAAAGTCCCTCCTTACAACAGGTTTGGTGACGAGTCGGTTCATTTATATCACTTTGAAAATCCTGTCAAGCCCTAAAAGGCCGTACTAGCGCTCACCCATTCAGGGCCCTGTAAACCGTAAAAACGCCCAGACACCCCAGAAATATCAGGATGATCCGACGGTAACCTTCCTCCCGGACCATGCCGTAAAAGTGAGAGCCCACCAGTGTCCCTGTGATCACGGCGGGCAGGGACAGGACGAAGAGTTTCATGACCGTCCATGTGGTCAGCCCGTTTGCCGCCTGAAAAAAGACCACGATGAAACCCGAGACGAGGAAATAACCCTGGAGCGTGACCTTGATCTGATCCTTCGACCATGGCTGAAGGGAGGTGTATATGATGACGGGCGGTCCGGATGCGCTCAGAGCCCCGCCAAGACATCCGGCCAGGAAGCCGTAGAGATAGGCCCATCGCTCGCGGATGCCCTGCATGGATACCCTGAAGGTGAGGCCGTAGAGGGCGTAGCCGATGAGCACGGTACCGAGGACGATCTGGATCAGGCTCGTGTCCAGTCGTTTCAGCAGAAAAACCCCCGCGGGCACGCCCAAAAGAGTCCCCGCGAGCAGCGGATAGACCCTTCGCCATTCCAGATGCTGCCTCAACTGGATGAGCAGCAGGACGGTGAGGGCCAGGGCCACGAGGGCCACCAGGGGGATGGCCGTCTTCACATCCAGAAACAGGATGAGAAGCGGCAGGGATAAAAGCACCGACCCGAAACCGCTCAAACCCTGTATAAAACCTGCCAGAAAGGTCACGGCCAAAAGAAGCACGTATATCGTCATCTCTGCCGTCATAGGGCAGGTTCTTCGCGTGTCGGGTGTGGACTCATCCTTTCTTTCGGAAACTCCCCTCTGCGTTCCCAGGGTCGCTACCATCGGTAGGCATTAAAACGCTGACCCCGGGCGACACGGTCCGTCCTTTTCCAACCCTTTGCATCCAGAAATGATCGGGCCATCTCGAGGCGCTCCGTCATCCCCGGATGGGTCGAGAAGAAACCTCGTCTGTCGCCACCCCGTTGTTCCCGTGCCAGTCTGCCCAGGAAATCATAAAGACCGTTCGGATCATAACCGGCCCGCTGCATGTAAATCATGGCAGACTCGTCTGCAGCTTTTTCCTGTTCCTGGCTGTAACCGCTCACGACGATGGTCTTGAAAACGTCGTTCACAGATCCCTCGAAGAGCGTCGTCAACTCGGCGAGCTGCCCGCCGCCGAACCTTCCGGCCGCATCAGTACCGAGAGCCGTAACCACCTGTGTCCACCGGGCGGCGCTGATCGCCTTGACGCCATCACGATTTACGATATGCCCTATCTCGTGCGCGACGATGGCGGCAAGTTCTTCTTCGCTCCCCGCACGCCGAACCATGCCCCGGCTGATAAGAATCAGCCCCCCGGGGCAGGCCATGGCATTCACCTCGTCGTTGTCAAGGACGGCAAAGTGGTACCCCCCGTAAGTATAGGGCTTGTCGGAAGAGAGGGCGATCGTCCGGCCGATGCTGTTGATGTACTCGTTCCGACGGCTGTCCGCAGAAAGCCTGTACTGGCCGAGAATGGTGGCCGCCACGGCCCGACCCAGATAATACTCCTCCTTCTCCGTCATGGGTCTCGAGGCCTCGGCGACGGACCTCGCTTGCTTGTCTAAGAGCTCCTTGTCCTGGGGGGAGAGGACTCCCGAACTCTGCCCCACCGCAGTCCCCACCTGGACAACCTCGGCACAGCCACCCACAAGAATCAACCCCGCCATCACGACCAGCAGAAACAGATTTTTCTTTTTCATGGCTCACCTCCCGGCTCCCTGAGGTTCCCGGCCCGTATGAAGTTTTCGACCTGCCCTTCGCTCAACCGGTAGGACTCCACTTGGGTCACGAGGTCGTACCTCATCTTCGGGTTCTTGCCGCGATAGGACTTTTCCACCTCCGGGGTGAACCCCTTACCGGCCAGGGCAACCTCATCGCGGGTCGCCTCCGTGGCGCGGCCGCCCGAGACCGAGGACCAGTCGAGCTTCTGCTCCTGCACGGCGCTCTTGTGGATCCAGCCCTGCCGGCCCTTGTAGTTGACCATCAGCCAGTCCCCTTTTTTCGCCTTATCCTGAAGCACCTCGCCGTAGGGCACCCGGATCACCACGGGCGCAAAGAATTTTCGGTCTTTTCGTATCGTGGCCTCCTCCGTCACAACCCTGAAGGTGGCCGCCATGGCAACGGCCGTCATCATCAGGGAGCCCAAGAGAACAAACCAGACTATCTTTTTCATGCCCACTCTCCTTTCACCGTCCGAACCTCAAACAGACGGACGGTATTTTTCCATAAACTCACTTTTTCGTCAATCGAAAGACACCATCCCAGTCCTCTGGCGGAGGATCCTTCAGGAAGATCTCACAACGGCGGTTAAAGGTTATCGACGGGCCGTCATCCGGCTTGAGTTGCTGTACGCGCCGGAAGGTGGCCATGGCTTCCGACCATCGCCTGTTTCTGTATTGCTCGAGCCCCTTCGAAAAAACACTCACGGCCTCGGCAAGTCCCTCCTCTATTTCTCCCTTCCTTGCCAAGAGCTCGAAGATACGGACGGGCTTCTCCCTGCCTTTGACTGTGAGGAGGTCCAGCTCCCGGACCTCGATGTGCTCCCTCGCCTGGCGGTAGGTTTCCTCGCTGATAATGACGCCTGTGCCGTATTCCTTTCCAGCCCCTTCCAGACGGGAGGCGAGATTGACCTGATCCCCGATGACGGTGAAATCGAAGCGTTGGCTGGAGCCCATGTTGCCGATGATCATCTCCCCGGTGTTGATGCCGATCCGGGCATGAACGGGTGGGAGGCCCGCCTGGGCGAACTCCTCGCGAAGGGCCACGAGCCTCCTTTGATTGTCGATGGCGGCGTGACAGGCCCGACGGGCATGATCCTCCTGCGGAAGCGGCGCCCCCCAGAAAGCCATGATGGCATCGCCTTCATACTTGTCGATGATGCCGCCGCTTGTCAGGAGGATGTCTGTCATGGCCGTGAGATATCTGTTGAGGAGTGTGACCACCTCTTCCGGGTTGAGTTTCTCCGAAAGCGACGTGAACCCCGCGAGATCGGAGAAAAAAACCGTGAGCACCTTCCGCTCACCGCCGAGGCTGAGTTTCTCCGGGTTCTTCAGGAGGTCCTGGATTAAAAGATCGGACATATAGTGCGAGAAGGCCTGCTTGATCTGCCGTTTCTGACGACCCTCCGTGGCATAGCTGAATGCCGTGGATATGGCAAAGGCAAACCCCAGGGACATTAGCATCATCACGGCATCCACCCAGACGGCCTGACGGAAGGCCACGGCAATAAAAGTGAGCAGCGCGCCGGCATAGAGAAGTGCGGTGAGAAAAAGTTGCGCGTAGCCCGATGCCAGCATCACCGTGATACCCGTGAGAATGGCCACCGCCGCGGCAAAGACGAGAACAACGGGGCGGGAAATCCGCACCCGGAAATCCTGCTGGAGCAGGTTGGCCACGACCGTTGCGTGGATCGCCATTCCGGGATAGATGGAACTCACCGACGTGGATTTCAGATCGAAGAGGCCCGGTGCCGTGAAGCCCACGAAGATGATCTTGTCCTTGAAGGCCTCGGGCGGATAGAGGGGTGTTGCTCCCTCCTGACGGGCGACAAAGGACTGGATGACATTGAAGGCGGAATATCTCGGGTATTCATCCCCGGCAGCATAAAAGGTGACGAGAAAATTCCCGTCCCCGTCAAGGGGAACATCGGTCGAATCGAGTTTCAGGGCTCCTCCCTCGAGGATAACCCCCTCCCCTTTTTGAATGTGGCGAAAGACGGCGAGCCCGAGCGAAGGAACCCACAGATCGCCGTATCGGAAAGCCAGGGGGACTCGACGGTAGATGCCATCCGGATCGGGTGAGATCTTCACATTGCCGAAACCCTGAGCGCCCTCCGCGAGGACCCGGATGGGGGGGACCATGGATGAGTAGAAAAAGGGAGGGCGTCCGGAACGGTCTTCGAGGGGAAGGCCTCCTTTTTTCAGGAGAGATTCCTCCCCGGGACGCGCCGGGCGGGTCTCCTGACTCAGAAAAAGGGCGAGCTGCACATGACCGTTCTCTCTCAGGGCCTCGGCCAGGATGCCGTCGTCTTCCACACCGTATGCCGAAGGCTCGGTGTAGAGAATGTCAAAGGCAACGGCCCTCGCGCCCGCGAGGGCCGCATACTGAACGATAGGGGCATACATCTGCCGCGGCCAGGGCCAGTTGACGCCCGCCTTCTGGGCGGCGTCGAGGCTTCCCTGATCCACTGTCACCAGAACGATGTCCGCCGGGGCCCTGCCTCCGGCAAGACCCATCTGGCAGAGCCGGTCGTAGGCCTTGAGCTCGAAGGGATCCAGGGTCTGAGTAAAATGGAACACAAAGACGATCAACCAGGCGAGAAGCCCCAGGGCTGCGCCCGCTGCAACCTTTCCCCGCGTCCCGAAGAAAGTGGTGAACCGCAAAATGGCCTTCCTTTCCCAAGCAGATCGTATGGGATATATTATCTTCAGGATGGAAATTGACACCGGAATTTATTATTATCCAAGGTGTTCTCCTTTTTCAACACTAAAGGATCATGACAATCGCTTTATCTTTTTGTCTGTCGGACCTTCTCGTTTGTCTAAGATGCGAGTTTTTCTATGGTGAGAGAATTTATTTCCTTTGATCTGACCGACTCCCCTCTCGGGAGGGTGGGTCTTGCCTGGACGGAGAGGGGCGGGGTCTTCAAAGTCCTGAAGGTGTTTCTGCCGATGGGAGACACTTCCATGGCGGATCACATCCGTCAGGACCTCCCCGGCTCAAAACGGCAATCCTGCGAGACCTCGGAGTTGATCCTCGAAGGCATCCGCCGCATACTCGGGGGGCGGGTATTCGAATACAATCTCTCCGTTTTGAGCCTCGAGGCCTGCACGGATTTTCAGAGGCGCGTCCTTTTGGAAGAGCGGAAGATCCCGCGAGGCAAGGCGAGCACATACGGAAAAGTTGCCGAACGCGTGGGACAGCCGAAAGGCGCGAGGGCCGTCGGATCGGCCCTTGCCGCGAACCCCTTTCCCCTGCTCATCCCCTGTCATCGGGCCGTGAGGTCAAACGGTGAGCTGGGGGGATTCCAGGGCGGGTTGAAAATGAAAAAAGCCCTCCTCGAGCTGGAGGGCGTGCGATTCGATCCGGCGGGTCGTGTGGAGCCGTCCTTCCTCTGGTAGGCAAATAGGGAAAGGCGCTTCGTCCCTCAGGCCTTCCTGGTGCCCTTCGCCACGGCCATGTTGTCGCGGTGGATCACTTCGTCGTAGTCCTTGTAACCGAGGACCTGCATGATCTTGGCGGTTTTCAATCCCTGGATCTTGACGAGGTCTTTCGAACCGTAATTGACCAACCCCTTCGCAAAGGCCTTCCCGTCGGTTCCGATGCAGATGACGGGGTCGCCCACTTCGAAGTCTCCCTCCACTTTCGTGATCCCCGAGGGAAGCAGACTCTTGCCCTGGCTGACAATGGCATTTTTAGCCCCGTCGTCCAGGAAGAGTTTCCCCCGCGATCGCAGGGTGAAGGCGATCCAGTATTCACGGCTGGTCATGGGCTCTGCCGAAGGCAGAAAGAGGGTGCCCTTTTCCTTCCCCGCAAAGAGATCCGCCAGGATCCTCTTCGTCTTGCCCTTGGCGATGACGTAGGGAATCCCGCAGGCCGTGACCTTCCGGGCAGCGATGACCTTGCTGCGCATGCCGCCCATACCCACGGGATCGGCCTCGGCCGTCGCCATGGATTCGATCTCGTCGGTAATCTCAGGCACGACCTTGATCAGCCTGGCTCGCTGCTTTCCCGCGGGATTCCGGTCGAAAAGCCCCTCCGTGTTGGTGAGATTGATGAGGATGTCCGCCTGAATGACATTGGCAATCATGGCCGCCAGATGATCGTTGTCGCCGAATTTGATCTCGTCCACGGAAACGGTGTCATTTTCATTGATGATGGGAACAACGTTCCAGTCCATCAGCGTCGAGAGGGTGTTGCGGATGTTGATGTACCTCGTGCGGTCCGTCAGGTCGCTCATGGTGAGCAGCATCTGGGCAACGTAGACACTGTGCCGGCCGAAGGCATTGGAATAAATCCGCATGAGCCTTCCCTGGCCGATGGCGGCACAGGCCTGTTTCTGAGGCATGCTCTTGAGTTTACCGGTAATCCCCATGCGATGCTTGCCTGAAGCGATGGCACCGGAGGTGACAATCACGATCTGCATCCCTCCGGCTCGCAGTTCCACCATCTCATCGACGAGCTGCTCCACGATGCCGAGGTCCAGACCATCGGTTCCGGCCAGGACGCCGGTGCCGATCTTGATCAGGGCCTTCCTCACATTGGAGACGATCTGTTTCCTCATCTGGCTCATTTTGACCAGAGACCTCTGTCTTCGAGTTTCTTGACCATTTCCGCCATCAGCGCCTTGATGCCCGCCCCCGTCACCGCGGAGACGGGGAACATCTTTATGCCCTTTTTCCGAAAGATGTCAATGGCTTTTTGCATTTTCTCGCGGGTGGCGGAAAGGTCCGTCTTTGTGAACGCCACGATCTGTGGTTTCTCCTTCAGACGGGCGCCGTAGAGGGCAAGTTCTCGATTGACCGTTTCGAAATTCTTCCAGGCCTTCGCCGGGGGTTCCCGGGAGATGTCGATCAGGTGCAACAGCAATGTCGTCCTTTCGATGTGTCGCAAAAACCTTGTTCCCAGACCCGTTCCCGCATGGGCCCCCTCGATGAGACCCGGGATATCGGCAATCACAAAGGACCGGTCTTCACTGTAGCGTACGACACCGAGATTGGGAACAAGGGTCGTGAAGGGATAGTCAGCGATCTTGGGCCGTGCTGCGGAGACCCTCGAGATGAGTGTTGACTTCCCCGCATTGGGAAGACCGATGATCCCCACATCCGCCAGAAGTTTGAGCTCCAGCTGGACCCAGCGTTCCTCTCCCGTTTTTCCCGCATCAGCATAGCGCGGCGCTCTGCGGGTCGGTGTGGCAAAGCGGGCGTTTCCCCGGCCACCGATACCCCCTCGCGCCACGATATATCTCTTACCTTCCTCTGTCAGGTCCGCAAGAGCCTCTCCTGTTTCAGCATCCCGGATGACCGTCCCGACGGGAACGAGGATCTCCATATCACAGCCGCTGCGACCGGTCCGGTTGCTCCCCTCCCCATGGGATCCCCTTTCGGCCACATGATGCTGATTATACTTCATGTCCAGAAGCGTGTGGTGGCTCAGAGAGGCCGTGATGACCACATCGCCGCCCTTGCCGCCATCACCACCGTCGGGTCCGCCCCTCGGGACGTACTTCTCCCGCCTGAAGCTCACGCAGCCTCTCCCGCCGTCGCCCCCTTTCACAAATATCTTTGCCTCGTCGATGAACTTCATGCCTTTGAAATCCCTTCCGGACTCCGGCTCGTGCGGCCATAAAGAAAGCCCTCACGACAAGATGAGGGCTTTTGGAAAGACGATTGAAGGTGCGAAAAAATGCGAATGAACCTTTCAGACGGATGCACACAAACGGCCCGTGCAGCCCCCTGCTCAAGGTTTTCCGATTGATCAAGCCGAAGACCTGAAACGTCGAAGGCCCCGACGGCTGACGATGAAATCGCAATGACCGGGTGTCACCCGATCGACCCGCCTGACATGAATCAATGAACGTGCGTTAGAGTCTCTTGACCTCTGCCGCAGCCTGACCCTTATTGTCCTGCTTGATCGAAAACTCGACGCGATCGCCCTCTTTCAAACTCCTGAAACCGTCGCCATCAATGGCGGAGTAATGCACAAAAACATCCCCCCCTGACTCACGCGAGATAAAACCGTAACCCTTCTTGTTGTCGAACCACTTAACCGTTCCCACTTCGCGCTCGGCCATTTTAAAAACTCCTCCTTTTCATTGAAAAAAATCGCCCAGTCTCGCTGTAAGTCCGGGCGGTGTCAACGACGACATCCGAAGCTCAGCTTACGGCAACGAAAAGAGTGCAAAAAAAGGGTGTTCATCCACCATGCTGTGCACGGGATCAACACCCTGGATATCCGAATATGCCTGACTTTTGAGACGACACGTGCTGAAAATCTGTACTGAGCGAATTTTAGCCTGGGAACGAAGACCCTTTTTCAGGAGGCGTAAACACTGACCCTCTTTCGATCTTTTCCCATCCTCTCGTATTTCACGACTCCATCGACCTTGGAAAAAAGCGTAAAGTCCTTTCCAAGTCCCACATTCCTGCCGGGATGAATCCTGGTTCCCAGCTGACGAACGATGATCGCACCGGCCTGGACTTCCTGACCGCTGAAAACCTTCACACCGCGGCGCTGGGAGTTGCTGTCCCTGCCGTTGCGGGTACTTCCCTGTCCCTTCTTATGAGCCATCGGATCCTCCGATTATACCGAAATTGCCTTGATTCTCACGCGGGTCAGTTCCTGGCGGTGACCCTTTTTCTTGTGAAAACCTTTTCTTTTCTTCATCTTGAAGACCATGAGCTTGGGACCCTTCGTCTGGGCGATAATCTCCCCGACCACTTTCGCTTTTTTTACAAAGGGTTTCCCCACCTCGGTTGCGTCGCCTTTAGAAACCAGGAGGACCTCATCAAAAATGATCTCCGCCCCCGCCTGGCCCTCGATTTTCTCGATCTTCAGGAAATCGCCCTCGGCTACTTTATACTGTTTTCCACCCGTCTTGATCACGGCGTACATAACACGCGTCCTTTTCAGGGAATTGAAGGACCGAATTATAGAAAATTATTTGAATTTGTCAACAAATTTTATCGTCAAAGAGGGTGCCCTTTTTGATCACCCTGGAGCGTCTCGCCTCTGACTCCTCCAAGCCGAGAACATGGGTCAGAACCTCCAGGGGCCTGGCTGTTCCCCCCTCTGCCTGAAGGAGAAGGAGAAAGATTTTGCGGACTTGCCGGTCCATGACAAGCCGCCCCACATAGGGCCGTATATTCTTCCGGCGGGCTTCCTCCTTCCCCTGGCGGATCACGATACACTCCCCCTTCCCGAGAAATTCCCCGATCCTTTCCTCGAGATCATGAAGGCGATTTCCGGCAAGGCCGTTAGGCAACTGGATCTCGTATTCAAAGCCTTTGATATTCTTCAGAAGTTCCCGATCGCCGGGAAAAACCTCCCGTATGCTTTCCAAGGAAAGACCGGAAGGAAGCCTCGCGTTGATCCTCCGGCAAAGATTCTCCGGGGCCTCCAGACGGGTATCTGCAACATGCAGGTCGGCGTATTCCCCAACGCTCTCCATCCCCACGGCGGTGGCGTGACCGAATGAAAGCCTGGGATGGGGACGAAAACCCTCGGTGTACAAAAGGGGCACACCGCCCTGTCTGATCGCCCGGATGAGGGCCGAGGCTACTTCCAGGTGCGATAGAAATCTCGCATCTCCGCCCTTTATGAACTTGATCCGCCATTTCCCGCCGGCCGGGCCTCCAGCTTTTCTCTGGATTTCCTCCGATTTGACGATCCTTTCTTCCGGCTCCTTTGCCCTGATGATCTCGATGGAATCAAAATCACAGACCCCGCAGGCCTGGCATTCCGCAGTCCGGCAGTCCGGGGTGAGCGAGCCCGTGCGTGCCTTCTGATACTCCGCCAGGAGAAAATCCCCGGAAAGGCCGCAGTCCACCCCTGCCCACGGCAGGGGCTCATCAACGCCACGGTGCCGGAGGTAATCTGCCGCACGGATACCGGTCTCCTCCAGGACCTTCTGCCAGCTGTCGAAATTGAAAGCGTCGCTCCAGCCGTCAAACCGGCAGCCCAGGCGGTAGGCCTTTTCGACAAGCGCGGCAAGCCGCTCGTCGCCCCGCGAGAAGATGCCTTCCAGATAACTCATCCGGCCGTCGTGCCATTTGAGCGGGAGATTCCGGTGGGTGAGGCGCTTTTTAAAGAATCGCTGCTTGTCCAGGATCTCCTCCAGGTCCGCCTGTGGGCACCACTGGAAGGGGGTGTGGGGCTTGGGGACAAATGTGGACAGGGCAAGATTGACTTGTTTCTGGGACTTCCCCTCCCGGAGTACCTTCAAGGCGAGGTCCGCGATCCCCTCCAGGTCCTCTTCCTGTTCCCCCGGGATGCCGATCATGAAATATAGTTTGACGGACCTCCATCCCGCTTCGAAGACGCGCCTCGCCGTTTCAAGGAGATCCTCCTCCGTGTTCCCCTTGTTGAGGACATCCCTCAACCGCTGGGTGCCGGCTTCGGGAGCCAGGGTAAAACTGGTCTTCCTCACTCTCCTGATCTCTTCGATGAGCTTCTGACTGAGTGTTTCCGCCCTCAGAGAGGGGAGCCCGATGGCAATGCGGCTGTCGTAAAACCGGTTCATGAAATCGGAAAGCACATACTCGATCTTCGAATAATCGCCGGTGCTGAGTGAAAGAAGGGAGATTTCGTCGTAGCCCGTGGCACAGAGCATCTCCTCGGCCATGACCCGCAGGACATCGGGAGAGCGCTCCCGCACGGGCCGCCAGATCATCCCCGCCTGGCAGAACCGGCATCCTCTCGTGCATCCCCGCGCAATCTCGAGGGTGACCCTGTCGTGAATCGTGTTCATGAGAGGGACGATGGGCATTCCGGGCAGGCGCCACGCATCGAGATCCATGACAATCCTTTTTTTGATCCTCGCGGTATCCCTGTGAATGGCGGGAACATAGATGCCCTCAATTTCGGATAGCATGGCCAGGCGCTTCTCCCGACGGTCGCCTCTTTCTTTCGCTTCCCGGACGGCCCGCGCAATTTCCAGGACGACCTCTTCCCCCTCGCCGATAACGATGGCGTCAAAGAAGGGTGCGACGGGCGCAGGATTGAAAGCGCAGGGCCCACCGGCGATGATCAGGGGATCCCCTTCCCGTCTTTCTTCGGACCGAAGCGGGATGCCCCCCAGGTCGAGCATGTTCAGGACGTTCGTGTACGAGAGTTCATACTGCAGTGAAAATCCCACGATGTCGAAGTCCCGGAGGACCGTTCGCGACTCCAGAGAGGCGAGCTGCAGCCCGGCCGCTCTCATGCGGCGCTCCATGTCCGGCCACGGCGCGTAAAAGCGCTCCGCGACGATGGTGGGATCGCTGTTCAGGATGGCGTAGAGGATCTGGAGGCCCAGGTGGGACATGCCCACCTCATAGGCATCGGGAAAGGCCAGCGCAAAGGACAACCGGCATTTTGCCCTATCCTTGCGAATGGCGTTGACTTCACCACCGATGTAACGGCTCGGTTTTTCCACAACGGAGAGGATATCACTGAAAGACACCGTCCCCGAAAGAGCACAGACCTCTCCCGCACTTGTGCCTGCCGTCGGAAGCAGGGCTTCTCCCGCGTGTTTTCTTTCGGGCGTCCAGTCGCCCCTGTGACGAGGCTTAAGGGTCATGAGATGTGAAGTTCTTTGAATGTTTTCTGCACGAGCCCGGCAGACCGGCGCAGCGCATCGCGTTCTTCCGCTGTCAGCTCGATCTCGTATCTGTCTTCGACGCCGGCCGCACCCAGTTTGACCGGTATACCGATGAAGCAACCCCGGATGCCGTACTGGCCGTCGAGGTATGTGGAGGCCGGTACGACCCGCTTGCTGTCCCGGAGGATGGCCTCGACCATGACGAAAACGGCGGCGGACGGGGCATGGAAGGCGCTTCCGGTCTTGAGAAGACCCACGATCTCCGCCCCGCCGCTTTTTGTTCGCTCGATGATGGCCCGAAGCCGCTCCGGCTTCAGAAGTTGACTGACCGGGACCCCTTTCAGTGTCGTGCAGCGGCCCACAGGCACCATGCTGTCTCCGTGTCCGCCCAGGACCAGCGCTTCAATTTCCCTCGGCGCCACCCCCAGTTCCTCAGCCAGAAAGAGCTGATACCGGGCCGAGTCCAGAACACCCCCCATGCCGATGACGCGATGGACGGGAAAACCGGAGACCTTCCAGGCAAACTGGGTCATCACATCCACGGGGTTTGTGACCATGAGCAGGATGCATTCCGGGGCCTGGGTCTTGATCTTCTCCGTGACGGATTGGATGATCTGCCCGTTTTTAGCGGCGAGCTCCTCCCGGCTCATGCCGGGCAATCTCGCAAAACCCGCCGTGACCACGACGATCCGGGATCCGCGGATCTCCGAAAAATCATTGGTCCCCCTGATCTTCGCATCAAAGCCCTCGATCCCTGCAGACTGGGCGATATCCAGGGCCTTCCCCTGGGGCATCCCCTCAACAATATCCACCAGAACAACCTGTGCAAGATCGTGCTCCACGATTCTCTGAGCAACCATGGTCCCGACAAAACCGGCACCGACCACGGACACTTTAGGAATGATCATACTGGACTCCTATTTCATTGATGGTCCGCTGAACGCCCGTCCGCACCGGGGGTGTGCGGTGAAGTCGCTATTCACCGGGGGCATCCACTTTCTGCTCTGGCAGCAGACCATACTTCCAGGGGTTTTTCCGGATGTCATGATATTTCGACAGAACGAACCGGGAGGGGAATTGGGGCTTCGAAATGTAGGGGAGCGAGTTTTTTTTGAAGTGGTCCTCAAATTCTCTGAAGACCTTTTCCCGATCCCGGACGGGGACAAAGGTCCTCTTGTTCATGCACTCAAAAAGGACTTCCGGTCCGAACATTTTTCGCGTCATTTCATAGTGCTCCCGCCGGTCGAAATATTCCTCATTCACCTCCACTTTGACCCTCGCAACGAAGACGACTTTGACCGTATCCTGCGAGATGGGGCGGGACTGGTTATAGACCTCAGCGGATAACCGGTTCGGCAGGCTTATCTTCTCCACGAGTTTCATCCGCTCGAATCCCTCCCCGGGTCTTCGCTCCGAAGATGTCTTGCCGTCACGGGGGCGCTCCTGTAGGGCCTCGGTCATGGTAAGCCTTTCCACTTGACGTCCAGCGGCGTAGCGCCTATACTTCCTTCCCACCGAAAACAGGGTTTCGTATTTAACACATTTGCAAAGGAATTTGAAGGGATAAGAAAATGGAAAGCCACAATGCCATCCTCCTTCTCACCTGCCCCGACAAGAAGGGCATCGTGGCATCGGTGTCCAACTTCATCTTCAACCACAACGGAAATATTGTCCACGCCGCCCAGCACACGTCGGAGACGGACAAGATCTTTTTCATGCGAATCGAATGGGAGTTGAACGGTTTTGACATCCAGAAAGATAAAATCGGTGAGGCTTTTGATGTGCTCGCCCGGCGATTCGACATGAAATGGGATCTTCATTTCACCGACCGGGTGGCCCGGATGGCCATCTTTGTATCCCGGCATCTGTACTGTTTCTATGATCTGGTGTTTCGCCACCGGATGGGAGAATTCAGGGCCGAAACCCCGCTCGTCATCAGCAACCACCTGGATGCAAAACCCCTGGCGGAGAGCTTCGGTCTGCCCTTCTATCACTTTCCGATCACCCCGGAGAACAAGGCGCAGCAAGAGGCCCGGGAATTGGAGGAACTGCAAAAACACAAGGTTGATCTGATCGTCCTTGCCCGTTACATGCAGGTCCTGACGGGCCGGTTCGTCGATCTGTACCCCAATCGAATCATCAATATTCACCACTCCTTCCTTCCGGCCTTTGCCGGGGGAAAACCCTACCAGCAGGCCTACGACAGGGGTGTGAAGATCATCGGGGCATCGAGCCACTATGTCACGGAGTCTCTCGATGACGGCCCCATCATCGCCCAGGACATCATCCGAACCTCCCACCGGGATTCCGTGGAAGACATGAAGATGAAGGGAAAAGACGTGGAGCGGATGGTCCTGGCCAAGGCGGTGAAGCTCCATCTGGAGCACCGGATCCTCGTTCACGGCTCAAAGACCATCGTTCTGGAATAGGACAGGGGCTGCCCCTTTCGCCGGCCCGGGCTGAAGCGTTATCGGGGAGCCTCTTTTTTTCGAACACGCCATGGAAAAAGATCTCATTCATCTCTGTCAGCCCGACGATAAGAAATCCTGCGGGGCCTGCTGCGGGCTCTACAACTACGCCGACAGCAGAAAGGAAGCCCTCGAGAAGCGGCTGATGCAGCGCACCCGGCTCTTCCGTGAGATCGTCCGGGGACGGGCCGACCTGTCCTTCTTCTCGGATAAGGTCAGACAGAAGGAGGATCAAGCCAGGCTCTACGAAGTCATATACTGCTGCGAGTACCTGGGGTTTCTCGATGCCGGCGGCACGAAGGTCGGTTGCCTCCTCCACCCGCGTCAGAACGGCGGTGAGGATTTGAGGGGCGTTTCCTTCTATGGCAGGGAACTTTGCGACGGCCATGTGTGCCCGAGCTATCATTACATCTCCAGGGAAGAGAAACTGGCCCTCATCGAGATTATCGATGACTGGTACCTCTTCGGGCTCGTCATGACCGACATTGATCTCGTCAAAGAGTATTTCCGTCTGGTCAGCGAAGCCATCGGCGAGATGCCGCGCCACCTCCGTTTCAGGGATCCCCGCCTCCGGGGCATTGCCCTTCGTTTCTTCCGGCTGAAGGTCGAATGGCCCTTCCGTTCACCCGACACCAACCGTTTCGGCAAGTACTACTTTGACGGGTCGCAGTACATGATCCGCTACATCGACTACGAGTCCCTGGGCTGCGAAAAATCGAAGTTTGATCGTATTTTCATGAGCCTGTCCTCCGTCTTTCAGGATGGAGAGACGCTCCGGAAGGCCGAGGAAATCATCGACGAGAACCTCCGGGAATTCGTCGGTACCTAAGCCGGAAAGCATTGATTTAAATTGACAATTTTTCGCCTCTTGGGTAATGTGTCTCGATAAGGGGGCAAGCAATGGAGAGATACAGGAAAAAGATCCTCTACAGCAGGAATGTCATCGACCAGCGCGTAAAGGCACTTGCCGGGGAAGTCTCCAGGGACTTCAGCGGAAAGGACCTCATCGTGGTGGGGGTGCTGAAGGGCTCCTTCATGTTCATGGCGGATCTCATACGGGCCATGACGATCCCCTGCACGATCGACTTCATCCGGCTGGCCAGTTATGGCTCCGCAACCGTCACATCGGGAAAAGTCCGGATCACGAAGGACATTGAAACACCCATCACCGGCAGGAATGTGCTCATCGTGGAGGACATTATTGATACCGGTCTCACGCTGGCCTTTCTGAAGGAAAAACTGCTGGAGCGGAATCCCCGATCTTTGAAATTTTGCACCCTGATCGACAAGAAGCACCGGCGGGAAGTAGAGTTTCACTCCGATTACGTCGGCTTCGACCTCGATCAGGGATTCGTTGTGGGATACGGACTGGATTTCGATGAAAAGGCCCGTTATCTCCCTGATGTTTACGTTCTGGAAGAATAAAAAGAGGGGGCTTTATGATCATCCAGTGCAAGGAATGCGGCACCAAATACCGGTTCGACGAAGACCGGGTGAGTGAAGAGGGCATCTGGGTTCGATGCAACCGCTGCGGCCACGTTTTCCACGAAAAGAAAACGGCGGAAGAGAAGGTCATCAGTCCTGATCAGGCCGTCACACCGGTCGAGCGGGAAGAGGCTCGACCGCCCGCGGAACAAATGCGCCATGTCGCAGCCGAAGACGAGGCGCCGCCCGCGGAGGAGAAAGTATTAGAAGAACCCCCATCCGCAGAGCCCGAGGAGGTGACCTTTCCCCGGGCAAAGAAAAGGCAGGCATGGACACCGGTCAGGATCGGACTTTATCTTGCCATGCTGGTTCTCGTTCTGGGTGGTGTTTACCTTTACCTTTTTCCGCAGATCGGAGAGCAGGTCCTGAATCTCTTTTACAACAAAGGCCCGGAAAAGGCGCTTCAGCAGGAGAAGAAGTCCGCACCACCCGCTCCCGTGGGAGGAATCAATTTCTCGGAGGTGAGGGAACGGTTTCTCAAGAACCTGATCGTCGGGGGCGATATCCTGGTTATTCAGGGGACTGCCGTGAACGACTTTGACTACTCCGTATCCAAGATCAAGGTCAAGGGGAAGATCCTGGACAACACGGGAAAGATCCTGGGGGAAACCGAGGTGTTTGCCGGAAACATCCTCACGGACGACGAGCTCGTGAAACTCACGGACAAGGAAATTGTGGATGATCTTGCAAAACCGGAAGGATCGGATGTGTCGAACGTGAGCATCGCGCCGAAAGGGAAGATCCCCTTCATGGTGACCTTCATCAACCCGCCGAAAGAGGTGGATGAGTTTATCATCGAGCTGGTCGGTTTCGAGCGCCCCACCGGCGGATGACGCAGTCGCTCTACGCAAGGCTTCCCTGGCATGAACGGGCCCCAGTTTTTCGATCACATAACCGTCCCGGCGCCCCTTCGAAACATTTACCGGCGCCTGGGGTACCAAAAAGGTGTAACCCATCTCGAGGCCGGTCAGCGGGATGAGCTGGATGCCTGGATCCACGACGCCGCCTTTTTGATGCATCTCAAGGGGGTCTTAAGAAGGTTCCCCGTTATCGGACGGAGCTCCAAAAAAACCCGCCTTCCGGAAGAGGTCGTCTTTGAGAGCCGTGACCTCGCCTCGTTTCTTGATGGCTGCAGTGAGATCGCTCTCATCGCGGCCACGGCGGGCGAGGGCATCATCGGTGAAATCCAGAACGCAGCCGCGGGGCATCAGCTCACCCGGGGGGTCGTCTTTGACGCCGTTGCCAGTGAGACGGTCGATGCCGCGCTGGACTGGATCACGGCGTATCTGCGGCAGATGCTTCGCCGCGAAAACAAGGAACCCCGGAAAGGACGTTTTTCTGCGGGCTACGGGGATTTCCTGCTGCAAAACCAGAAGCGGATCTTTGAACTTCTGGAACTGCGCCGCCTCGGTGTCCGGATCAACAAAAGTTTTGTCCTGATCCCGGAAAAGTCCGTCACGGCCGTCGTGGGCATCCGGAGCAAACCCTGACAAGGATAGGTGCTTGAAAAAGAGAGACCGGATCAAAAACATCCTGCAAAAAAGAATTCTCGTCCTTGACGGTGCCACGGGGACGGAACTCCACAAGAGAGGCATGCCCGGGGGCGTTTGCCCAGAGCTGTGGTGTCTCGAAAACCCTTCCGTCATCCAGGACGTCCAGCGCGACTACCAGGCGGCGGGATGCGATATCATCTACACCTGCACCTTCGGCGGGAACCGCTTCAAGCTGGCGGAATTCAACGCCTTCAACGTCCGGGAAGTCAACAGGGACCTGGCCCGGGTCTCCCGGAAGGCCCTGGGCGCAAAGACGCTCATGGCGGGGGACATCGGGCCGACGGGGCAGTTCGTGAAGCCCTTCGGCAATCTCGATTTCGAAGAGGCCGTTGATGTTTTCAAGGAGCAGGCCCGGGGGCTCATCGAAGGCGGCGTCGACCTCATCGTCATCGAAACGATGATGGACATTCAGGAGGCCCGCGCGGCCCTGATCGCCGTGAGAGAAATATCGGATCTCTTCACCATCGTGACGATGACCTTTGAAAAGGACGGCCGCACCCTGAATGGAACGGACCCGCGAACGGCGCTGATCACCCTCCAGGGCCTCGGTGCCGATGCCGTCGGGAGCAACTGCTCAACGGGTCCGGCGGACATGATCAACTTCGTGAAAGCCATGAAACCCTACGCGACGGTTCCGCTCGTGGCGAAACCGAACGCGGGCCTTCCAAGACTAACCGGCGGCAAAACCGTCTTTGATATGGATGCCAGGGAATTTGCCTCCTTCGCCGGGCGCTTCGCTGCGGCAGGCGTCAACCTCGTCGGCGGCTGCTGCGGGACGACACCCCGGCACATCCGGGCACTGAGAGAACGGATCGGCGGCGCCAGGGTGATCGCACCCATGCGGTCATCCATCAGCGCCCTCTCCTCGGCGCGAAAGTCTCTCATCCTGGAAGAGGATGGGCCGCTCGCCATCATCGGGGAAGTTATCAATCCCGCGGGCAAGAAGGCTCTGCAGGAGGAACTCCTGCAGGGGAAGACATCTCTCATCCGTCAGATGGCGAGGGAACAGGAAGAAAGCGGCGCCGACCTGCTCGACGTGAACGTGGGGGTGCCGGCTATCGATGAAGAAAAAACCATGAGGGACGTCATAAGCCTCCTCGCCGTGGCGACGGATCTCCCCCTGGTTATCGACTCCGCGAGGCCCGAGGCCATCGAAGCGGCCCTGCGGACTTACCCCGGTCGGGCCCTCATCAACTCCATCCCGGGTGAAAAGGACAAGATGGCGAAGCTCCTTCCCCTCGCGGCAAAATACGGGGCCATGTTCATTCTGCTCCCCCTGGCGGAGCGAGAGATACCGGAGACGGCCGAGAAGCGGATTGAGATCATCAAAAGCATCTATCGCCGTGCCCGTTCATTTGGTTTTACAAAGGATGACATGCTGATCGACGGCATGGTCCTGACGGCTGCCTCCAACCCGAAGGCACCGGCAGAGACTCTCAAGACCATCGAGTGGGTGTCGAAGACCTTCAAGGGCGCCGCCCTGATCGGACTTTCCAACGTATCCTTCGGGATGCCCGAGCGGCGGTGGTTGAATGCGGCCTTCTTCGCCATGGCTGCCGCCCGGGGGCTTCGAGCCGCTATCGCCAACCCCGCACGGGAAGAACTCATGGCCATCAAAATGGCGACTGACGTCCTCGGAAGGAGGGACCGGGACGCGGCAAATTATATCGCTTATTTCTCCGGCCTTTCGGGCCAGAAAGAACCGAAGGGCCCGGCGGCGGAGCAGACCCCGACGGAAAGGGTTTACCAGGCCATTCTCGACGGAAACCGCGAGGACATCAATGATCTCATCAACGCGGCGATCACGGCGGGGAACGCGGCGTCGGAACTGGTGCAGGACACCATGATCCCGGCCATCATCCGCGTCGGTGATCTCTTCGGCCGCAAGGAATACTTCCTGCCGCAGCTCATCGCGAGCGCGGAGACCATGAGGAAGGCGATGGAACATCTGGAGCCGCGTCTGCGAGGCAACCGCTCCGCCCGCAAGCGGAAAGGGCCGATCCTCCTGGCCACGGTGCGGGGCGACATCCACGACATCGGGAAGAACATCGTTGCCCTCATGCTGAGAAATCAAGGTTTCCAGGTCATCGACCTCGGTAAGGACGTGGCCGCAGAGACCATTGCCAAGGCTATCAGGCGGCACAAGCCCCCGATCGTAGGACTCTCGGCACTCATGACCACGACGATGGTTCGCATGCCGGAGGTGATCCATCTCGCCAGGGAAAAGGGACAGCAGTGCCAGTTTATCCTGGGTGGCGCCGTGGTCACGAGATCCTTTGCAGAGTCACTGGGGGCGGCCTTTGCCCGGAACGGGGTCGAAGCCGTGAGAACGATTGAAAGGATGCTGACATAGATGCCGGACCGGGTGGACATAACCGTCGGACGCGCGCAAAGAGCGGAGGAGGACTTCTCGTCGGGGAGGACAGGACGGTTCTCCATGAAAAGGGACCTCTTCCTGGCTGTCGCGCTGTCCCTGTCCGTCCATCTCGGGGTCGCCCTGGCCCTTATCTCCGTTCCGTCACCGCCTTTCCTCTCGTCGAAGGGAGCGGGTCCCTTTGAAGTCGCATTCTTCCTGAGTGACGATCCCGCATTGGGGGGAGCCGCGATTTCAGCGGAGAGGAAACCTTCGAGCACGAAAGTTGCAAAAGCCAGGCAAGAAAAGGCCCTGGATAAGGCAAAGGACAGAAAAGTACCCCCCTTGCGGGAGACGGCGGCGGTGGACATCATATCCTCAAGCGCCTCCCCGCAAAGGGATGCGGTGGCCATCGGACCGGTAAAGGCCTCCTCTGCGGACGACGGCACGAGCGCCGTTGCCGCTGCTACGAGGGAGGGGTCGACGGGTCCCTCGGGGGCCACCATCGCCATGCCCCGCTACTTTGACAACAAACGGCCTGCATATCCGATTGTCGCCCGAAGAAACGGTTACGAAGGGACGATCGTCCTTTCGGCCCAGGTCCTCAACAGTGGCAGCGTCGGGGAGCTCCGGATCAAAAAAACCTCGGGATACGAGATCCTCGACCAATCGGCACTGGAAGCCGTCAGGCAGTGGCGCTTCGAGCCCGGCAAGCGGATGGGCCAGCCGGTCACAACATGGGTTGAGGTTCCCATCCGATTCGTGTTGACGGCACAGGGGCATTTGTAACGGATAAACATGGGTGATCAAGAAATGAGGAAGCGGCTCGCCGAGATCATCCTCGAGCGATCCTTCAAATACAGCGATAATCCGCCCTTCACACTGGCTTCGGGAAGGACAAGCCCTTATTATTTCAACTGCAAACCCGTAACCCTTGACCCCGAAGGGATGAACCTCATCGGTCAGATCCTCTTCGCCATGCTCGCGGGGTCCGGTGTGACGGCCGCCGGGGGGCTGACCCTCGGGGCCGATCCCATCGCAAATGCGCTCGCCGTGATTTCCTTCCAGAGAGGGAAGCCCATCAAGTCCTTCACGGTCCGCAAGGAGACAAAGGGGCACGGCACGAAGAGCCGGATCGAGGGGGCTGTAAAGCCCGGAGAAAAAGTGGTCATCCTAGACGACGTCATCACGACGGGGGCTTCCACGATCCTAGCGATTGAAAGCGCCAGGGCCGGGGGATTGATCGTGGACCGCGTCATCGCCCTCATTGACCGCGAGGAGGGTGGCCGGGAAAACATACAGAAGCTCGTGGGCCGGGTGGATGCCGTTTTTAAAAGAACGGACATCATGGCCCTCTACAGAAAGGATTAACATGTCTTCGCATCGCCTACGCCTGTTCATATTGTCTCTTCTATTTTCAGCGTTGATGGTCTGCCTGCACCTGACGGGAAGCGCAACCGTTGTGGACCGGGTCTCGGTGACCCAGTTCTATTCTCCGAACCTTCAAAACGGAGTCCCGGCAGGATGGGCGCTCGAAAAACGCAATGGAACGCCGGTGATCCACCTGGAGAAGATCTCGAAAGTCAATTTGATGCACATCCTCCCGCCACTGTCTTTGAAGAAGCCCGCGGGTGATCATTACGTCCTGCGGATGACCAGTGACGCACAGTCCGCTTTCGGCATCCGGAGGCCCGTGCAGGTGAACCTCAAAGAGCATCCCTTCCTGAGCTGGAAATGGGCCGTCACAAAATTCCCGGCGGGAGGCGACGTGCGCAAGAAAGACAGGGACGACCAGGCCATGCAGATCTACATTGCCTTCAAGCCGGCAGGGTTCCCGGCCAACCTGAACACGCCGCTTCTCGGCTACATCTGGGACACGGAGGCGCCCGTCGGAACGACCTGCAGGAGCACCCAGACCAACGGGGACAAAATCCGTTATATCGTAATGAGGAATAAAATAAACAAGGCGGGCCGCTGGTACACCGAAAAGAGAAACGTCTACCAGGATTACAGAACGCTTTTCAGCGATATCAATGGGGGAGAGCCGCCCGAGATCGTGGGCATTGTGCTGTACATCAATTCCCAGCGCACTCGGACCGGTGCCGAGGCCCTGATCCACGACGTCTTCTTCAGTAAAGGCTGAGACGTCTCATCCTGTTGACGAGAAGGTGAGCCTGCCTGACGGGTTCGGGGATCCGATAGCCCCTGCAGCAGGAAAGGGCGATCCGGATGGATTGTTCAAGCCCGACGCGGTGCCCCTGAGAGACATAAATCGGTTTAACTCTCTTTTTCGTGCGCACCACCGCGCCAACGGAGCGCCCATTAAAAAAGAGATCCACGTAATCACCCACATCTTCCCCCACCTCACTGTGTTCGCCGACGAGCTTCGTCTTCGCGCATCCCACCGAAGCCACGTTCAGAATAATCCCCATGTGTGAGGCCAGTCCGAGCCCTCTCGGGTGGGCAATGCCCTGGCCGTCGAAGAGAACCACGTCGGGCACCCGTTTCAGTTTTTCGAAGGCCCGAATAAGCGGCGGCCCCTCCCGGAAAGAAAGGAGTCCCGGAACGTAGGGAAAAGTAACTTTCTCGGCATGCGTGGCCTCTTCGATCGTCCGCAACGAGGGCCATTCCAGAATGACGACAGCCGCGAAAAAGCGATCATCTCCCCGGGTGTATGAGATATCGGCCCCGCCGACGTAGCGAAGGCGTCCGGAAAAGCCCCTCTCGCCGAGGTGGAGTTTGGGGCGGAGGGCGCCCTGGATTTTTACGGCCTCCCGGGGTGTAACATCCCAGGGATGCAAATGCCTTACTTTCATGATTCGATCAAGAGATGAGGGGTGGAATATAAAAGCGTGCAGGGATTTTTCCGGATAGCCTAAAGGTTGAAGGTCATGTCTCTTCTGACCGCGAATATCTCCAGTCGGGCGCTCCGCTTTGCCGCAGCCTTCCGGCAGGCATCCACGATCCCGTCTATCTCACTGTCCGTCCGATCCTGGTTGTGGTGAAATAAACCGAATTGCCTGACCTTCGCACGGATAGCCAGGTCGAGGGCACACTGCCAGGTGGAATGCCCCCATCCTTTATATCTTGCATATTCCTCATCGGTGTACTCCGCGTCGTGGAAGAGAAGGTCGGCCCCCTTTGAAAACTCGACGTAGGCATCAAAGGGAAGACCCCCGCCATGGATGTGACCGAGTTCGTTGTCCGTTATAAAAACGAAGGTCTTTCCGTCCTCGGTGAATTTGTAGCCGTTGCCCTGATTCGGGTGGCTGATCGCGATCGGCTCAACACGCACCGAGTCCACCATGAACATTTCGGGACAGGTCGCCTCATATTGGATCGAGGCTTTCACGTCTGCAAAGTCCACGGGGAAATTGGGTGAAGACATGACCTTCCCGAGTATGCTGTCGACAAACTGTTCGGCAAAAGGGCAACCGTGAATCCGCAGCTCGGCCTTCTTCGCGTAAAGGGGTCTGAAGAAGGGAAAACCCAGCAGGTGGTCCCAGTGGGCGTGAGTAAAGATGATGTCGAAGTCGCACCGGCCCTCATCCACCAGTTGTTTCCCGAGCCTGCGGATACCCGACCCGGCGTCGATGATGATGACCCGGTCGCCCTTCGTGCGGATCTCGATGCAGGTCGTGTCCCCGCCGTAGATATTGTACTCCTCCCCCGACACGGGAATGGACCCTCTTGATCCCCAGCATTTGATGTACATTGCGCTGCCTCTGTTCTTCGGACCCTCTATCCCAGACGGGCAAAGCGGGCGAGAATCTCCTCCGCCTTCGCCTTGTCCCTGAGGATCTGTTCGACGAGTTTCTGCGGGCTTTCAAACTTCATTTCACTGCGGATTCTCTCGATGAATGAAACCGTCAGGTACTTGCCGTAGAGCTCCTCGCCGAAATTCATGATGTGGACTTCGACGGAGAGTTTTTCGTTGGAGAAGGTTGGGTTAAACCCCACATTCATAACGCCGGCATAGTGGGCCCCTTCCAGGTCGACGACGACGGCGTAAACGCCGTTGGCGGGGAGGAGTTCCTTGCCGGGCTCTATATTGGCCGTCGGGATCCCGATCTCCTTCCCCCGCTGGTAGCCGCGGATGACCGCGCCGCTGACGCTGTAGGGACGCCCCAGCAGGAGTGCGGCCTTCCGGACGTCCCCGTCGAGGATGGCCATCCGGATGTTCGTGCTGCTCACAATGGTGTCATTGACCGTGAAGGTGTTGATGCTCTCGACTTCGTATCCCAGCATGCCCCCCATGGACCGGAGGAAATCCTCGTTTCCCTGCTTGCGGTTTCCGAAGGCATAGTCATGCCCGATGAAGACCTTCTGAACGCGCAATTTGTCCCAGAGGACCTCCCGGACGAAGGCCTCGGCCGTAGTGGCTGAAAAGGCCCGAGTGAAGGTGATGAGCAGAACGGCGTCGATACCGAGGGACTCGATCAGCTTCATCTTCTCGTCAAGGGTGGTGAGCAGGTAAAAAGGTTGTCTTTCCGGGTGAAGGACTTTCTGCGGATGCGGATCGAAGGTAACAACGACCGATCGGGCTCTCCTCTCCCGTGCCTCCTGGACGACCCTGTGCAGGATCTCCTGATGGGCCAGGTGGATGCCGTCGAAGTTGCCGATGGTGATGACAGAAGATCGAAATTCCGGTATTATTTCTCCGATGCCTTTAAAAACCTTCATGAAAAGAGAAATCATCGCCCCTACTTGT
>CAZJPV010000034.1:0-28528 GCA_964547985.1 uncultured Syntrophaceae bacterium | reverse complement strand
TCAAGAAAATCGACACGGTCGTCCTCTCCCACCCTCACCCGGACCACCTGAACGGGCTTCCGTTCATCCTGGAGAACTTTGAGGTCGAAGAGCTATGGACAAACGGCGAAAAAGTCGAAAGCCCGTCCTTCGAGATGTTCATGAAGACCGTCGTAGACAAGAAAATCGGCACGAAGATCCTAAGCGCCCGAAGCGACCCCTTTCTGGAAAAAGGTGTTTCCATCAGGATATTAAATCCTCCAAAACCGGTTTCCGGCGAACGGCTTGTCCTCTCCGACCGGGAAAGCAACAACCACTCCCTGGTCCTGAAGCTCTCCTTTCGTGAAGTCGGTATTCTCCTCGGCGGCGACATCGCGATGCCGGCAGAGACGGCCCTGGTCCAATGCGGTGCCGACCTCAGGAGTGACGTCCTTCTCGTACCCCATCACGGGTTGCGTCAGTCCTGCAGTGTGCCTTTTCTGAGGCGCGTGAAACCGGCCTATGCCGTCATCAGTTCCCGCGAAACGTCCTTCCTCAAGGCCCCCCACCCGGAGGTCATCGAAAAACTCGATCGCTCCGGCGCCAAAATCTATCGCACCGATCTGCAGGGTGCCGTAACGGTGGAAACGGACGGTTACAGCGTCAACGTCCGGGCCTATAAATCCAACTAAAATAATCATTTTGATTGCCTTTGGCCCCCGAATGTGTTAGAGAACTCGGCCTTATAAAAACCATCCATCGTCCGGTGAACCCATGGAAATCATCAAAGCCGTCAGGGGATTCAAGGACATCCTCCCCGGTGAGACGGAACGCTGGCAATTTGTCGAGGATACGGCCCGGAAGGTCTTTTCCGATTTCGGGTTCAAGGAGATCAAGATCCCCGTCCTGGAAAAGACGGAACTGTTCCGGCGAAGTATCGGGGAGACCACGGACATCGTGGAAAAGGAGATGTACACCTTCGAGGACCGCGGGGGTGAGTCCCTGACGCTTCGACCGGAGGCCACGGCAAGTGTGATGCGTGCCTACCTCGAGCACAGCCTGCACGCGAGCGACGCCGTCAGTAAACTCTTCACCTTCGGGCCCATGTTCAGACGGGAACGCCCCCAGAAGGGCCGCTATCGCCAGTTCCATCAGATCAACGTGGAACTCCTCGGCCCCGGCGATGCCCTGGTCGATTCCGAAGTGATCTACATGCTCATGCTTTTCCTTGAAAGGGTTCGCCTCACAGGCGTGAGCCTGGAGATCAACTCCCTCGGATGTCCTGAATGCCGGCCTTCCTTCCGGAAAGTCCTTGGTGAATATCTGGCGAAAAAGGGAAAAACCCTCTGCGAGGACTGCCAAAGGCGGCTTGGCACGAATCCTCTGCGGGTCTTCGACTGCAAGGTCGAAGGCTGCAGGGCGGCCGTTTCGGCAGCACCGTTCCTCATCGATTATATCTGCGAGAGGTGCGAGGAGCACTTCCGTGAGGTTCAGGAGGGCCTGAAGGCCCTCAAGACCGCCTTCGCCGTCAACCCCCGCATGGTAAGGGGTCTTGATTACTACACGAAGACGACTTTTGAGGTGACGACAAAATCGCTCGGTGCGCAAAACGCCGTTGCCGGCGGCGGCCGTTACGACCGGCTCGTCAAGGACCTGGGGGGCCCGGAGGTCCCGGGCATCGGTTTCGCCGTAGGCGTGGAAAGGCTCATTTCGCTCCTGCCGGAGCTGATGGAAGACATCGTACGATCACCCGATCTTTACATCGCGTCACTCGGGCAGGAGGCCAGGAAACTTGCCTTCATACTCTGCAACCGGCTCCGACATCTGGGGATCCTCGCCGAAACGGACTATTCGAACCGCAGCCTCAAAAGCCAGATGAAACGCTCGGACAAACTGGGCGCCCGTTACACGCTCCTTCTGGGGGAAAATGAGCTCAAGGAAAGAAAGGCATACTTGAGGAACATGAAAGGCGGTACTCAGGAACCCGTCGGCCTGGACAATATGGAAAACCAACTCGTGTCTTTACTGAAAGCGAGGTAGAGAGGTTTGCCTGAATTTATTACCCAGCAGAAAAGAACCCATTACTGTGGCGGCGTCAGCGCCGATGACATCGGGAAGGACGTCGTCCTCATGGGATGGGTCCATCGCAGGCGTGACCATGGCGGCGTCATTTTTGTGGACCTGAGGGACCGGGAGGGTCTTGTCCAGGTCGTCTTCAACCCCGAAACCAACCCCGAGACCCACCGGGAAGCCCACCGGATCCGGAGCGAGTATGTCCTGGCCCTGCGGGGCAGGGTCCGGAAAAGACCGGAGGGTATGGAAAATCCCGATCTGAAAACGGGTCATGTCGAGGTGCTGGTCCATGAACTCGAAATCCTGAACGAGTCCAAAACGCCTCCCTTCATGCTCGATGTGGAGGCCGAGGTCTCCGAAAATGTCCGTTTGAAATATCGCTACCTGGATCTCCGGCGCGCGCAAATCCAGCGCAACCTCATCCTGCGGAGCAGGGTCGCGGCGGAGGTGAGAGACTTTTTCCAGGCCCATGGCTTCATCGAGGTTGAAACGCCCTTTCTGACCAAGAGCACACCAGAAGGGGCCCGCGACTATCTGGTCCCCAGCCGGATCAATCCCGGCCTGTTCTACGCCCTGCCCCAATCACCCCAGCTATTCAAGCAGATCCTCATGGTGTCGGGGTTTGATCGCTATTACCAGATCGTCAAATGTTTCCGGGACGAAGACCTCCGGGCGGACCGGCAGCCGGAGTTCACGCAGATCGACGTCGAGATGTCCTTCATCACCGAGGAGGACGTCATTGAGACCATGGAAGACCTCATGACGCACGTCTTCAAGAAAAGCCTCGGTGTCGACCTCCCGCGGCCTTTTCCGAGGATGTCCTTTCACGATGCCGTGAACCGTTACGGCAGGGATAACCCCGACACGCGTTTCCCCCTCGAGCTCCACGACCTGACGGACCTCCTGGGATCCTGCGATTTTGCCGTATTCACAGAGGCCGTCGCCAGCGGCGGTATGGTCAAGGCCATCAAAGTGGAAAATGCGAGGCAGCTTTCACGGAAGGATCTGGACGGCCTGACGGATTTCGTCGGGACCTTCGGCGCCAGGGGGCTTACCTGGGCCAGGGTAAACCCCGACGGCTGGACCTCGCCTGTCGCCAAGTTTCTCAAGCCACGGGTGATTGAGTCGATCAACCGACGGCTGAAGGTCCAGGAAGGGGACCTCCTTGTCTTTGTGGCCGATGCGCCACGGGTCGTTCACGACGCCCTCGGCAACCTGAGGCTCCATCTCGCGAAGAAGTTGAACCTCATTCAGCCGGGGGCTTTCGCCTTCAGCTGGATCACCGAATTTCCGCTCTTTGAATACAGCGACACGGAAAAACGATACGTCTCGACTCATCACCCTTTCACCTCACCCGTCCCGGCAGACATCCCCCTCTTGAAGAAAGATCCTGGCAAGGTCAGGGCCCGGGCCTATGACCTCGTCCTCAACGGCTCCGAGATCGGCGGCGGCAGCATCCGCATCCACCAGAACCGGGTGCAGCAGATGATCTTTGAAACCCTCGGGCTTTCCAAGAAAGAAGCCCGGAACAAGTTCGGCTTCCTTCTCGACGCCCTGGAATACGGCACGCCGCCTCACGGGGGCATCGCCTTCGGTCTTGACCGTCTGATCATGCTCATGACCGGCGCGGAGTCCATACGCGATGTCATCGCTTTCCCTAAGACGCAGAAGGCTGCCGATCTCATGACCGATGCGCCCTCCCCGGTGAGTATTGAACAGCTCATGGAGCTTTCGCTAAAAATCGTATGACTCCCGGGCACGTTGAGGTTGAGTCCTGACTTTTTTGTTGACAAAAAGTCCATCCTGCCTTATGGATGGTAATCCATTTGCAATTATTTTATTTATATGCGAGAAGCAGCCATAAAAAGAGCGATACCGCAGCCTCACGCAGAAAAGCCCAGGAGGTATACGCCTGTGTCTTCTCCGTGATATTCCGACACAAACCAGCGAAGAAGGGCACAGGTCATTTGATTGTGCCCTTCTTTTTTTAGGTCAAACAATCACTCTCGAAGCCCTTTTTTAAATCTCCAGAGGGGCAACCCGGGAGGAGTAAATGGAGTCAGCCGATGGCGAAATGGAATAAAGAAAGAAAGGTTCTCGACCACGAGCACACGAAATTCTGGCAGTACGAACTGAAAGACATCCAGGAGCCGAATCTCCAGAAGGATGTGTTCCCCTACGACGAAGTGTGCCGCATCGTCTTCGACCACAAGCTAACCGTGATGAGCCCGGCCGATGATATCTTCATCACCGACACAACCTTCAGAGACGGACAGCAGGCGAGAGCACCCTTCACGGTGAAACAGGTTGTGGATCTCTACACGCTCATGAGCAAACTGGGGGGGCCGAAAGGGGTCATCCGCCAGACCGAATTCTTCCTCTACGGCAGGAGGGACAAGGAGGCCGTCTCGAAATGCCTCGAGCTGGGGCTCCCCTACCCGGAAGTGACGGGCTGGATCAGGGCCCAGAAAGAAGACATCCTTCTTGTCAAGGAGATGGGACTCAAAGAGACCGGCATCCTGACCTCGGTTTCGGACTATCACATTTTCTTGAAACTCAACCAGGACCGTAAAACGGCCCTGAACTGTTACCTCGGGATCATCAAGGCCATCCTGGACGAGGGGATCAGGCCGCGCTGCCATTTCGAGGACATCACTCGGGCGGATATCTACGGATTCTGCATCCCCTTTGCCATCGAACTGATGAAATTACGGGAGCAGAGCGGCATCGACGTCAAGGTCCGTCTCTGCGATACCATGGGCTACGGCGTAACCTATCCGGGCGCGTCGCTCCCGAGGAGTGTCGACAAGCTGGTGAGGGCCTTCATCGAGGACGCCGGTGTCCCCGGGCATCTCCTCGAGTGGCACGGCCACAACGACTTCCACAAGGCCCTGATCAACGCCACGACGGCCTGGCTCTATGGCTGCAGCGCCGCCAACGGGACCCTCGTCGGGCTCGGGGAGAGGACCGGCAATCCTCCGATTGAGGGCCTGATCGTGGAGTACCTGGGCCTCCGGGGCACCCTCGATGGGATCGACACCACGACCATCACAGACATCTCCCGGTACATCGAGAAGGAAATGGGCATCAAGATCCCGCATAATTATCCTTTTGTCGGACAGGATTTCAACACGACACGGGCCGGCATACACGCCGACGGCCTCATCAAGAACGAAGAAATTTACAACATCTTCAACACGACCAAGATCCTCAAGCGACCCATCACCCTCGAGGTGACGGACAAATCCGGCAAATCCGGCATTGTCCACTGGGTCAACAGTCGACTCGGTCTCAAGGGGAGCGATGAGGTCGACAAAAGGCATCCGAGCGTCTCCCAGATCTATAAGTGGGTGATGAAGCAATTCGAGGACGGACGGGTGACGAGCATCTCCACGGAAGAGATGGAAAGAGTCGTCCGGAAGTTCCTGCCGGAACTCTTCATGTCCGACCTTGAAAAGATCAAATACAAGGCGGCCCAGGCAGCCGTCGAGGTGGTCAAACAGGTCATCGATCACCCCGTCATGAAGTCCATGACCCCGGAACAGCAGGAACCGATCATGCAGCAATTCATCGATGAAAACCCGTCGATCCAGTTCGCCTACGTCGTCGATATGAACGGGAAGAAGACGACGAAAAACATCACACACATCGCCGACAGGCCCCGCTTTGAAAATTTCGGTGTGGGCACGGATTACTCGAACCGTGAATGGTTCCTGAAACCGAGAGAGACGGGCAAGATCCATGTCACCGATTTCTACATCTCCAAGATGACGGGGGCCCTCTGCATCACCGTTTCCGGCCCGATCATCGACGACCACGACGAGATGGTGGGCATCTTCGGTGTGGACATTCGCTTCGAGGAATGGGCCAAGAACGTGGATCTTATTTCAGAGGCCACGGAACTCGCTCTCAAGGCCGAGTATGAAGCCAAAATGAAATCGAATAAATGGCTCTAAAGTGAACAAGAGAAAACAGCACCCATATATTAAGGGCAGCCCTTTCAAGAAAGGCTGCCCTTTTTTCTTTGAAAATCTGTCCGCCACTCTCGGGCAAAAACCTCCCAAGACACCTGCACGGGGTTTATCCTGCTGCGGGACCGGCATCCCGTATCGTCACGTTTCGTCAACGGTCCACTCCTGATAGGGGTGTTCTATACGTCCGAGCCTTCTCGTCTCCAGCTCCTCGATAAAACGGGACGTTTTCAGAACGTTGTATCCCCGTCCGCGGCTGTAATCCATGAGGGGATAGCAGAGATAGAGCTGATCCTTCGCACGCGTCGTCCCCACGTAGAAAAGCCGCCTTTCTTCCTCCTCGCCCCCGGGTTCCTGAAGGGCCCTGGCCAGAGGCATCATCCCCTCGGCACACCAGATGATAAAGACGCTTGCCCATTCGAGGCCTTTGGCCTGGTGGATGGAACTGAGGACCACCCGATCTTCCTCTCTCTGACGCGACGTGTATGGCTCGTATTCTTCCGTCACGTTCGTGAGAAGCGAAAGTTCACCGAGAAAAGACTCGAGGTCTTTGAACCGGGCAGAGAAAAGACCGAACTGCGAAAGATCTTCTTCCCTCGTGACGCTGTCCGAGTAGTTCGTCTGGAGGTAATCCCGATAAAAGGACTCCAGGATCACCTCGATGCAGGCCCCTGGGCTTCTTCCAACGGATGGATCGGAGAGGTGTTCCAGCGTTTTGATGAAGCGCTGGTAACCCGCTTGTGCTCCTTTGGAGATGACGCCTGCAGCCTGCGCTGACCGGATGGCCGCAAGGGGATCAGGCCTGGCGGAAAGCCAACGCCAGAGTTTCTCTGCCGTGGTCTTCCCAATCTTATCGTAGAGTAAAAGCACCCTCTTCCAGGCCGTTTCGTCAAAGGGATTGACAACAAGCCTCAGGAAGGCCGTCACATCCTTGATGTGGGCCTGTTCGAAGAAACGGATACCGGAGCGGACTTCGAAGGGGATCCCGCGCCTTGTCATCTCCATCTGGAGCTCCATGGAATGGTGGTGTGCCCGGTAGAGGACGGCGATCTCGCGAAGCGGGATCCCTTCCATGATCAATTCGATGACGCGCTGGGAGACGAAATTGGCCTGCTGGGAGGCATTGCGGAGGGGAACAAGAACAGGCTTGACCCCTTCTCCCCGGACGGCCCGCAGTTCCTTCTGAAACTGATCCCGGTTATTGAGTATGCTCAGGTTGGCCAATTCCAGAATTTCGGGGGTACTCCTGTAATTCGTTTCCAGCTTGAAGAGCTTAGCGTCGGGGTAACGCTCGGGGAACCTGAGGATGTTGGCAAAATTGGCGCCCCGGAAAGAATAGATGCTCTGGGAATCGTCCCCCACGACCATGAGGTTTCTGTGGCGCGATGAGAGCAAATCCAGGATCTCTCCCTGAAGGGCGTTGGTGTCCTGATATTCGTCTACCAGGATATGAACGAATTTTTCGGCATAGGCGTCCAGGACACGGGGGTACTCCTTCAGGACTCTCAACCAGTTTACAAGCAGGTCGTCAAAATCCATGAGATTCATCTCCTGTTTCTTCCTCCCATAGAAGGCCGAAACCTGATGGATTTCATCGATACGATAACTGAAGAATGGGTACCTGCGGGCGACGACCCGATCAATGGATTCTCCAGTATTGGAATGAAAGCTGAAGATATCGGCCAGGATGTCACCCTTCGGAAATTTTTCCGTCTTGGCATCGACCCGGAGTTCCGAAATGCAGGAGTTGAGAAGTTGACGGGTGTCGTCGGCATCGAGGATGGTGTAATGGGGCTTATAACCCAAAAGGTGGCCCTGACTGCGCAGGACCCGGTTGGCAATCCGGTGAAAGGTTCCTCCCCAGAGCCTGCTGATATCCAAGGATGTGAGCCCTTCCACCCGGGAGAGCATTTCCCGTGCAGCCTTGTTGGTGAAGGTGGCAAGCAGGATCCCCTCGGGACCCTCGCCGACGTCAATCAGCCGGGCGACGCGATAGGTGAGTGTCCTGGTCTTTCCGCTGCCGGCCCCGGCGATGACCAGCATCGGTCCGCCCTCAGCCATGACCACGCTGTATTGCTCTTTATTCAGTTCTCTGTCGTAGTCAATCGCCAAGAAAAAACTCTCCGAACCCTTTACCTTTGGCCCGACTTCAATGCCTTCTTGATTTCCTCTACCGTCTGCTGACTGCTGATGGAAAAGAAATTCCTGAGATGTCCTTTCTTTTCGTAATAGCCGATGAGGGGGGCGGTCTTCTGGTTGTAGGTATCCAGCCGGAACGAAATGGCTTCCTCCGTCTCGTCCTCCCGCTGAACGACGGGACTGCCGCACTTCGTGCATTTGCCTTCGGCTGTGGGCGGTTTGCTCTTGATGTTGTAGATCTCCTGGCAGCCGGGATTGGCACAGGTCCTGCGGGTGGTCAGCCTGTCGAGGACGACGTCCCTAGGCACGTCGAGATTGACAATGAGATCCAGACGGATCTTGAGCTTTTTGAGGAGCTTCTGAAGCGCCTCAGCCTGGGGGATGGTCCTCGGAAAACCATCGAGAATGAAACCTTTCTGGCAGTCGGGTTTTTGAAGTCTCTCCTCCATCATCTTCATGATGAGGTCGTCCGCCACCAGGTCTCCGCGGTCCATATAGGACTTTGCCTCTTTTCCGAGGGGGCTTCGGGCTTTCACCTCGGCCCTGAGAATGTCGCCCGTTGAAATTTGAACGGATCCATCGTCATCGGAAAGCAACTTCGCCACCGTGCCCTTACCGGCCCCCGGTGCGCCTAAAAGAATAATCTTCATCGAGAAACCTCCGGAATAGAAACAGGTCTTTTTTTAAGCTCGGGAATCTTAGGGAAAATTATTCGTGCGGTCAAGGAAATATTACGCGGACAAACACTCCTTCCCACTCTTTTTCTTGACAGTTGGAGGGGCCATGATGTCTAATGGATTTGGGCGGTTGCGTCTGTCATCTCTATTGCGATTTTCCGGGAAAGGCACTCGATGAAGACTCTGGACGACTGGAAGAAAACCTATCCGGAGAAGTTTGCCTCGGAGGAGGTGATCTTCGGCCACATCCACCGGGGGGACACGATCTTCATCGGTTCGGCCTGTGCGGAGCCCCAGCACCTGGTCCATGCCATGATCCGTTACGTCAAGTCCCATCCCAAGGCTTTTTTTGATGCCGAGGTGTTGCATGTTCGAAGCCTCGGGGTGGCCCCGTACACCAGTGAGAAGTTCAAGCAAAACTTCCGGCACAACTCCTTTTTCATCGGCGACAGCACGCGGGAGGCCGTCAACAAAGGGATGGCCGACTACACGCCGGTTTTTCTCTCGAGGGTGCCCGAACTCTTTCGCGTGGGCCTGGCACGGGTGGATGTGGCCCTGATCCAGACCTCCCCGCCCGACGACCACGGCTGCCTGAGCCTGGGTCTCAGCGTGGACATCGTGAAGGCGGCCACGGAGGCGGCCTCGGTGGTGGTGGCCCAGGTGAACACCTTCATGCCCCGGGTGCTCGGGGATGCCTTCATCCACATCAGCGACATCGATTTCATCCTCCCCTACGATGAGCACCTTCTGGAGTACAGTCCCGGGGCCGACACCGACATCGCCCAGCGGATCGGCAAGTATGTGGCCCGCCTCATCGAGGACGGCGACACCATCCAGGTGGGTTACGGCAGTATCCCCGACGCGATCCTTGCCAACCTCTCGGGCAAAAAGCATCTGGGGGTTCACACGGAACTTTTGAGTGACGGCATCGTGGAGCTCATGAAGAAAGGGGTGATTGACAACTCCCGCAAGACCATCGACCGCGGCAAGACCGTGGCTACCTTCTGCATGGGGAGGAAAGAGACCTACGATTACATCCACGATAACCCCGCCATCGAGTTCCAGGCCATCGACTACACTAACAACCCCCTTACCATCGCCCGGCATGAGAACATGGTGGCCATCAACAGCGCCCTGGAGATCGATCTCACCGGGCAGGCCACGGCGGAGTCCATCGGCAAGGCCTTCTACAGCGGCATCGGCGGTCAGGCGGACTTCATGCGGGGGGCCGTGCTGTCGAAACGGGGCAAGACCATCCTGACCCTTCAGTCCACGGCGGCCGAGGAGGTCGTCTCCCGGATCGTGCCTTTCCTCAAAGAGGGGGCCGGCGCCACCCTGATCCGGGGCGATCTCCATTATGTGGTCACCGAGTACGGCATCGCCTACCTGGAGGGCAAGAACATCCGGGAGCGGGCCATGGAGCTCATCGCCATCGCCCACCCGAAGTTCAGGCCCGGGCTTATCGAGGAGGCCAAAAAGGCCGGCCTCATCTATCGCGATCAGGCTTTCATCCCCGGCGATCGCGGCCAGTACCCCGAGGAACTCGAAACCTACCGCACCACCAAAAGAGGCCTCAACATCTTCTTCCGCCCCATCAAAATCAGTGATGAACCCCTGCTGAAAGACTTCGTCTATTCCCTCTCCGATCAGAGCCTCTACCGGAGGTTCCTCTCGAAGCGTCAGTACATGCCGCACGAATTTCTCCAGGAACTGGTGGTAATCGATTACACGCGGGAGATGGCCATGTTTGCTTTCGTGGAGAATGAGGACAGGGAAGAGCTCGTCGGCGTGGGGCGTTACTTCTCCGATCCCGACACACACATGGCCGAGGTGGCCTTCGCCATCCGGGATGACTACCAGGGCCAGGGAATCGGATCGGAACTGCTGTCCTACCTCACCTACCTGGCCAGGCGACAGGGACTTCTGGGGTTTACCGCGGAGGTCCTCGATGAGAACGCGGCGATGTTGCACGTCTTCGAGAAGGGCGGCTTCGAAATGGAAAGAAGGACGGTCGCAGGTCTCTGTGAACTGAAGATGAAATTCCGCGAGTGACCGGCTGTCGGACTATTTTTTCTTGATATCCTCCACCGAATAATCATGCCAGCGTATCGAATAATCATACCATTGCCTGGCATTGAAGGCTTCCTTCACGATCCGTGTTGCGGCCTCCAGGTCGAAATTCTGCGTGTTGATCACCAGATCATAATGTACCGGATCGGTTGGATCGGCGCGGAAGTACTTTCGAATAAAGGTATTCCGACCGGATTCCACCCTCGTCAAACGCGTTTTTGCCTCCTCTTTGGAAATCTTGAACCACGCCGCAACGTTGTTAATGCGGACCTCCAAGGGAGCGACCACAAGGACCCGGAGGCTCACTTCGGGCGGGATGATGAAGCTCGCACCCCTTCCCACAATGATGGCGTGGCCATGGGCGCCGACGGTCCCCACGACTTTCGTGAGATGATTAATATACTCATCGGGCCACACATGCCTGTCCCCCAGCGCGTCGATCCAGTCATCCAGAATGCCGCGGTCCTGCTCATCGAGCGTTGAAATCAGCCTCTTGCTGACCTTGGCGCTTTTCGCCACCTCTTCGATGATCTCACGGTCGAAATAATCGATCTTGAGTTCCTCGGCGAGACGCCTGGCCAGGAACCAGGCACCGCTCCCCGGGAGTCTTGACATGGTAATGACCGGCCGGATGGGCTTCTTATACTTTTTCTTCTGATCGACCTCCCACCTCTTCATCTGACTTTCGATCATCTGACTCATCGACGCCTTCGCGGGGGTTTTGAAATCCATGGGGCCTCCTCACGGGTCTTTTTATCTATGTTCATGAGAACTTTACAGTACGATCAGGACTGTTCCATCTCAAGGCGATGAAATATACAGTTTACAGTTTCAGGAATCAAGAAAAAAAGGGCATTTTCTTCCCTCTTCTCCATTTTTCTTGAATGTTGGTCAGGTCATGATGTCTAATGAAATGGCGCAGTTGCATCGGTTTTTCATTTTCTTTATTCCCGGAAAACGCTTGATGAGGGGTGGTGTGGAGACCATCGCAACAGAGCACTCCGGGGCATTTCCGATATTGAGATAATACCCCTGATAGTGTATGAACAGAACCAGGGGCCATCACCGTCGTAGGAATTCTGCTTGAGACAAATGACGACCCTTACAGTCGTACGGTGAGAACCAAGCGCTTTGATCCCCGGACTAGCAGAAAGATCGCCGGTTCATCGCGAGAGGAGAACATATGAAAAAACTTATCGTTGCCTCGGTTCATGAAAATGCCGGAAAGACGAGTTTGCTCGTGGGTCTTTGTAAGGTTCTGAAAAGGAAGTTCGGATACCTGAAACCTTTCGGCTACCGTATTCTCTACCGCAAAAAAAGGCTCTGGGATTACGACGCCGCCCTCATGACAAACATATTTGGACTCGAAGAGAGCCCGTCGGATATGAGCATCGGCTTTCAACATTCGAAAATGAGCTTTATGCTCGACGAGGAGACCACCCGAGGGAAGCTTCACGAAATCACGGAACAGGCCGGTAAAAACAGGGACCTCCTTTTCCTGGAGGCGGGTAAAGACCTCGTCTACGGCGCCTCGGTCAACCTGGACGCCCTTTCTCTCCTCAAGTATGCCGATGCCGGCCTGGTGCTGGTGGTAAGCGGCGATGAGTACGCCGTCATGGACGAGATCGTCTTCACCCGGAGACACATTGACATCCAGGATCCCCGCTTCAGGGGGGTAGTCATCAACAAAATTTCAAACCTGGATGATTTCAGGAATATCCACCTGCAGCAGATTCAAAAAATGGGCATCAGGGTCCTGGGCACCCTTCCCTATCGCCAGGAACTCACCTTTTTATCCCTCAATTATCTCGTGGAGCAGATCTTTGCAAAGACCCTGGCAGGTGAGGACGACCTGGACCGTAAGGTGGGGGGGCTTTACGTGGAGACCGTCTTTTCGAGCGATGTCATGAAAGACCCTCTCTTCAAGCAGGAAAACAAACTCGTCGTCACATCGGGAAACAGTGCCGATGTGATCGTCGCCGCCCTGGAGTCCGGCTCGGCCGGAATCATTGTTGCGGACAACATTGTACCGGCCTATAATCTCATCGCCATGGCCCAGGAACGCCACATACCGCTTCTTCTCGTCGCGTCGAGTGTCCACGCCCTGGCCAAGCAAATCGAAGGGCTTGATCCGCTTCTCACGCCGCGGGACGAAAATAAAATTGCCCTGCTGGCCGATCTGGTCAGAACGCACGTCGACCTCGGCGCGCTGATGGGCTGATCGTCGAATACATCGGAGGGAGAGTCTATGGATCCCCGTTTCCTGAAATGGATGGGTGAGGCGCTCATCCATTACTCACAAAATGTTCAGACGATGGAGAAGATGACAGCCTTCACGGGTGCGGACAAGACTTTTGTATCAAAAATGTCCGAACTCATGCCCACGCTCACACCCCATCCCCTTTCTTCCGAAAAGATGGACGAATTTTACAGGGAGTGGCTGGTCTTCTTTGATGCCGTACCCAAGAAGGATCACGAGGAGCTGAAAAAGAAAGTCATGGCCCTGGAGAAAGAATGTGAACAGTTGCGGGGAACCCTGGAGAACCTCGTTCAGGGGATGGCGGGTCTCAAGGTTTTTCCGGAGGCCATGAACCCCTGGCTCGAACTGGCCCGGAAGGCCATGGCGGCGCACATGGAATGGCTGGCGGAATTCGGCAAAATCAAGGATGCCCCTGAAAAAGAAAAGACGGGAGAATCATGAAGGGCGCTTCAGGCATTTTTTAATTAATATCTCAAGGAGGATGACTTATGGCTGGCACAACGGATAAGCCGGGTGAATGGATGGCCCAGTGGCTGAAAATGCAGGAAAGCCTCATGAAGGAATGGGCGTCATCCCTGGGAAAGATGATGCATTCCCCGGCCCCGCCCGGGGAATGGATGAAACTGCCCTTTTCGCCGGGCGGCCTGTATGAGCAGTGGTCCAGGTCTCTTTCCGACCTTCCCACGAAACGGGAAGAAGAAGGTGTGGGCAGATTGGTCTACAACCGGATTGCGAGCTCATCGAAAGTCTATATGGACCTCTTGAACTTTTGGGCGAAATCGACGGGCATTTTGAAGTCCGTTCCCGTGGGAAAGACCCTCACGGTGGAGGAAATCAACGTGCTCCGGAACAATTGGATGAAGAACTACCAGGAGTTCATGAAAACGCTCTGGGGAAGCAGACCGGCAGGTGACGAGGAAAGCCTTGGCAAAACGCTTGAAGGAACAACCCTATCGGCATCGGATCTCACGTGGAGTCTGGTGGAACCCATTTTGAAAAATGTGGCCCAGATGCCTGACATTGTCCAGAAGATATCGAGGGGGGATACCTCGGCCGTCCTGGATCTGGGCGGAATCTTTTCAAAAAATTACGAAGATACCGTGGGCAGGGCAATGATAGCCCCCTCTTTCGGATATTTCAAGGCGCTGAACGAGAAGATCGGCCAGACGATCCACGCCTATGCCCGTTTCAACACGGCCAAAAACGCTTTCAGTTCCATGCTGTACAAAACGGGCCTCAAGGCGGCGGAAAAGGTCTATCAGCGTTCGTCGGAATTTATCGGCCAGGAGGCCTCCCCGGAGACTTTCAAGGCTTTCTATCACATGTGGTGGACCGTCAACGAGGAGACCTACCATGATCTTCTCAGTTCCGAGGAATTCGCCACGATGTCGAAGGAAATGATCAGCCGGGGTCTTCTTTTCCGAAAATGGTTTGACGACCTGACGGATCATGTTTTGAAATTCACAAATATCCCGGGCAAAAAGGATATGGACGAGGTCTACAAGACGCTCTGGGACCTGAGGAGGGAGGTCCGGAATCAGAAACGGGTCATCCGGGATCTCGAAAAAAAGATGGAGGCGAAAGACAGGAGAAAGAAACCTGCTTAAGGACAAAGGATATATGATCCATCAAGGGCCTGGACGAAATGAGGAGGGGAGAAAATGGCTGAGAACGTCATGGAAGCGATGATGAAGGAAAGCGCAAGGGTACAGCAGAAGCTCCTCAAGGGCTTCGAGAATATGATGCACATCAAGGATATGGAGGAAGGCGTTACCCCGCGCGAGGTGGTCTATCGCGAGGACAAGGTACAGGTTTTCCACTTCAAGCCGGAAGGTGAAGACATCTGTCCGGTCCCGGTTGTGATTGTCTACGCTTTGGTGAACCGGCAGTACATGATGGACATCCAGGACAACCTCTCCCTTTTCCGCAAGCTCATTGGCCAGGGTCTTGACCTGTACGTCATCGATTGGGGGTATCCCTCGAAAATGGACAAGTACCAGACGATGGAGGACTACCTCGACGGATACCTCAATAATGTCGTTGATTTCGTCCGGGACAGAACGGGGAAGGACAAGGTCAACATCCTGGGGGTCTGCCAGGGCGGCGCCTTTTCCACGATCTATGCGGCCCTTTACCCGGAAAAGGTCCAGAACCTCGTCGTCATGGTGGCGCCGATTGATCTCGATACGCAGGACGGGCTTCTTCAGGTCTGGTCGAAATCCTTCGACGTGGATCTGATGGTGGACACCATCGGAAACGTCCCCGGCGAATTTTTGAACCTGGGGTTTCTCTGGCTCAAACCCTTTCAGCTGGTCATCGACAAGTATGTCGGTCTCATCGACAGGCTCGACAATCCCGAGACCGTCAAGTACTTCCTCCGCATGGAGAAGTGGATCTTCGATTCCCCGGATCAGGCCGGTGAGACCTTCCGGAAATTTGTCAAGGATCTTTTTCAGCAGAATCTGCTCTGCAAGGGAGAGTTCAAACTGGGAGGCCGGAAGGTCGATCTCAAAAACATCACCATGCCGGTCCTCAACCTCTTCGGGGAACAGGATCACCTCGTGCCGCCCTACTGCTCGAAGCCCCTGGCGGATCTCGTGGGTACGAAGGATGTGACAACGGTTGCCTACGCCGTCGGTCACATCGGCATGTATGTCAGTTCCAAGGCCCAGAAAGAAATGCCCCCGACAGTGGCCAACTGGCTGAAGGACAGAGCCGTTTCCGAAAAGAAAAAAGGGCCCGGTAAAGCAAAAAAGTGATCTTTTAAGACGTCCATCCCGCTGTCCTTTTTAAGCCAAGAAAAACCCGGTTTAAGCGAAGAAACCGGGTTTTTCTTCGGACGTTACACCCGGGAATCACAGCAAGAGGAAGTATCTTGAGCACCGTATTCAGGGAAATAAAGCTTCACCGGCTGATCGGCATCCTCTTTGTTTTGAGCTTCGCCGTTCTCATGGCGATACGTCTGGGCGCTTTCACGGGTCAGACGCCCCCGGTGAATGTCGAACCCCTGGACAAGGTCCAATCGCAGACAGATCACGAGAGCTGGATGGGTGTCTTTCTGCAGGGTCAGCAAATCGGTTATGTCCACCGGCAGCGTTCAAGAACATCGACGGGCCACCGGGTTCTGGAATCCGCTTTCCTTCGATTGAATACGATGGGTATGGTCCAGGACGTGAGGTTCAAGACGGAAGGCATCCTCTTTCCCGATTTCACCCTTTCCTCCTTTGATTTCGATCTCCAGTCAAACCTGTTCCGTTTCAGGGCACTCGGCATACGGAGCGGAAATACGATGACCCTCTTCACCGGTTCGAAAGACCTTGACAGAAAGACCCGCATCACGCTCGAGCACGACATATACCTTCCCATCGATCTCTTCAGTTCGCTTACCGAAGCGGGACTTAAACCCGGGGAGAGCAGGACCTTCCAGTTCTTCGATCCCGCTACGGCCACACAGCGATCGGCGAAGATCACCATGATGGGCCACGATCCCGTAACCATGATGGGTCAGGAGAAAAAGGCCATCCGATGGTCCGTCGATTTCATGGGCGCACCCCAGTATGCCTGGACTGGCGAGGACGGCGTCGTTTTGAAGGAAGAAGGCCTCCTGGGTCTGACCCTGCAGCAAGTTTCCAGAGAAGAGGCACTCAAGTTGGCTCCTTCCGGTGAGTTGGCGGATCTCACCCGCCTGGTGTCCATTCCCTCCAACCGCATCATCTCCCGCCCGGAAGCACTCCGGCATTTGACGTTGAGAGTCGAGGGACCTGCATCACCACTCGGATCCATAACCGGAGGTCGCCAGTCCTTCCGGGATGGCGTCCTCCACATCGAAAAAGAGTTGATCCCCCTTTCAGCGACGGCGGCTGCGGGTGGAGCGGACGACGATCTTCTGAAACCTTATTTAGTGCCGACCTACATCATTCAGGCGGATCATCCGGAGATTCGGAAGAAAGTGCGTGACATTGTCTCCGTAAAAGACGACGCGGCTACAAAGGCCCGGAAGCTTGTCGACTGGATCTATCGAAACATCGAAAAGCGGCCTGTTCTTTCCATTCCAAACGCCCTCGAAACCCTGCGCCTGAAGAAGGGAGATTGCAACGAACACGCGGTGCTCCTCGCCGCGCTGGCCCGCGCCGCCGGCATTCCGGCGCAGGTCGAGGCCGGGCTCGTTTATCAGAAGGGACAATTTTATTATCATGCCTGGAATGTCTTGTTCCTCGGTCAATGGATCACCGCCGATGCGACCATGGGGCAGATGCCCGCGGACGTCACGCACGTGAGACTGATCCGCGGGACGGATCAGCAAGTCGACCTCGCGGGTCTGATCGGCAGGATCAAGCTGGAGATCGTCGATGATAAAGGTGATTGAACTGAAGAACCTGAGCAAGCTCTACGGATCCCTGCGGGCGGTCCATGAGCTGAACTTGACCGTAGCGGAGGGTGAAATATTCGGCTTCATCGGACCGAACGGCGCGGGCAAGACCACAACCATCCGCATGATGGGGGGCGTCATTCTCCCGACGCAAGGGGAGATTTATATCGACGGTATCTCCATGGCCGCAAACCCCGTTGAAGCCAAAAAACGGATCGGCTTCATCCCGGATCGCCCGTTTTTATATGAAAAACTCACGGGTATGGAATTTCTGAAATTCACGGCGGATCTCTTCCATGTTGAAAAAGCCCTTTTTGAAAAAAATGCGGAGGTGATACTCCGGATGTTTTCCCTGCTGGACTGGGCTGACGAACTGATCGAGTCTTACTCCCACGGCATGAAACAACGCCTGATCATCGGTGCGGCCATCCTGCATGAACCCAGAGTCATCATTGTCGACGAACCCATGGTCGGCCTCGACCCTGCGGGGATTAAACTCGTCAAGGACCTTTTTCGCCGTCTGGCTCGCGGAGGAACCACCCTCTTCCTTTCAACCCATTCCCTCGAGGTGGCAGAGGACCTCTGCCGCCGAATTGGAATTATCCACCGGGGGTCGCTCATTGCGACGGGGAACCTCAGCGAATTGAGACAGCTGGCCCGCGTCCAGGAAAGCGATCTGGAAGCCGTATTCCTGAAACTCACGGAGGAGGACGTCCCATCATGAAAGACGTGATCACCCTCCTCAGACCCCGGATCCTTTCCATGAAAAACAGGGTGGCCTCCGGTCAACGGCGTGGGAAGATGCTGGTACGTCTTTTCTATGCGATGGTGGGTCTTATCTTCTGGGCCGGCTTATTCGCCATTTTTTACCGCGTCCTGAGATATTTCAAAAACGTGGAGGTTTTCGGCGATCTTTTGGCTTTCAAACTCCTTGCCATGTCCCTCATCACGTTCTTCTCCCTCCTGATCTTCAGCGGCCTTCTCACAGCGCTCTCCAAATTCTACCTGAGCAGGGATCTGCCCCTCGTCCATTCTCTACCGGTGCCTTCAGAAAAGATATTTCTCGCCCGGTGGCTCGAGGCCTCCGCTGACAGTTCCTGGATGGTCATTGCATACAGCCTGCCTCTTTTTCTGTCCTACGGCGTCGTTTACAAGGCAGGCGCCCTGTTCTACATCACTTTGCTTCTGCACATCCTTCCTTTCTGTCTCATTGCAACGACGCTCAGCATCCTGCTGGTTCTGGCTTTCGCCCCGATCCTCCCCGCGGGCCGCATGAGGAGTCTGTCATTCGTGCTGGGTATTTTGGTCTTCCTCCTTCTTCTCATTTCCTTCCGTCTCATGCGGCCCGAGCAATTCGCAAATCCCGAATCCTTCGCGACCCTTCTTGTCTACTTCAAGAACATGGAAATGGCTAACGACCCGTATCTTCCCACCACGTGGTTTTTCGACAGCATCCGGTCTGCCCTTTCCGGCGCCACCGGAAAGGCCCTTTTTCACACCGCTTTGTCCTGGAGTTTCTGCGGCTCCCTGGTTTACCTCACCGCGTGGATCGCAGGGCCGCTCTATCTCAAAGGCCTCTCCAGGGCCCAGACCGTTTACGGAAAACGACCGGGATTTCCGGTTTTGAGAAGACTTCGATGGCCCAGTCCGCTCCAATGGCTTCCCGGTCCCGTGAGGGCCTTTGTCCTCAAAGAAATCAAGACTTTCCTGCGGGATCAGACACAGTGGCCCCAGATATTCCTCCTGGCGGCGCTCATCGTTCTTTATCTCTACAATTTCTCCGTCCTTCCGTTGGAGAGGGCGCCGTTTCAAATCGTCTATCTCCAGAACCTCTTTTCCTTCCTGAATATGGGTCTCGCGGCCTTCGTCCTGACGGCGGTTTCGGCTCGCTTCGTGTTCCCGGCGATCAGTATCGAAGGCGGCGCCTTCTGGATCGTGAAATCAGCCCCCCTGTCAGCCGGAACCTATCTGTGGATCAAGTTTTTCATCTACTTTATCCCCCTGCTTCTTCTTTCTGAGCTCCTCATCATTGCCACAAACATCCTTCTGCGGGTCACCCCCTTTATGATGACCCTTTCAGTCATAACCATGCTCTTCCTGGCACCCGGTGTCGTTTCGCTGGCCCTGTGTCTCGGTACCCTCTACCCGGATTTCTCTTCCGAAAATCCGGCCCAGTCCGTGACAAGCCTGGGCGGACTGATTTACATGACGCTCTGTGCCGGGTTCATCGCTTTGGTGATTGCCCTGGAGGCGGGACCGGTTTACACGATATTCATGGGGGGGATGCGCGGGGCGAGCCTTTCGATGTCACAATGGATATGGCTCGCGGGATCATTTTCAGCGGGCATGATTCTCTGTTTCATGTCTTTCGTCATACCGATGAGAATAGCCGTCAGGAGCCTCGGCGAAAAGCTCGATGGGTGATTGATCGGCAGGGGATAACCGCCCCCCGTTCAGACTGGCGGGGCAACGCTCCCGCCGGAAAAGAAACGGCACGCCAATCAAGGATGAAAGAAAGGGGGCGCGACGGGCGCAGAAGTGACTCCCCGAATCGGGTGTCTATCTCAACGACTTATTTTTTTACCTCGCAGGATCATGACGACAGCCACGACGATGATAATACCGATAAGAAGATACAGGTAGATAGACATTTGAAGCTCCTTTCACTGACAATTCGTTTATCCTGTCTGCCGCTTTATATACCACAAATGACGGTGAAGGTTGACCAAAAATTCATCCCCACGGTCAGGCCGTGCTTTTTTTCAATTAAAAATGAAATACCGGAACAATTTTTCTTTTTCCCTTGCCGTTGCCCGGTTTTTAGTCTATTCAATCTCTTGATGCGACCGGTCCACCTTTAATCCACGCGCTTGAACACATAATGATCTCTTGGAGGTGTCGACATGATCAACTTTTCCCTCTCTCCCGAACAGATGAAGATCCAGGAGACCGCAAGAACGTTTGCCCTCAAAGAGATCTTGCCTATAGCATGGTGCTATGATGAAAAAGATGAACTGCCCCTCTTCATTTTAAGAAAAGCCTTCGACATGGGGATCATGAACGTCACCATACCCCGGAGATACGGCGGGCCGGGCTACGGTCTCATGGAGTGCGCTTTGATTGTAGAAGAGATCTCCGCCGCCTGTGCCGGTCTCGCAACGTCCATCTTTGACAACTCGCTGGGTGTCGAACCGCTTCTGCTCACGAAGAATGAACAGGCCAGAGCGAAGTATCTCCCCATCATCGCAAAGGACTTCAAACTGATCTCCTTTGCCACCTCTGAACCGACCACGGGTTCCGATGTGGCCGGCATCCGCTGCCGGGCGGACAGAGACGGGGACGATTACATCCTCAACGGCACGAAATACTGGATGACGAACGGCGGGTTCGCGGATTACTACTCCATCTTCGCAACGGTCGACCCCACGGCGGGTTACAAGGGCATCTGCGCCTTTCTCGTCGAGAAAGGCTGGGAGGGTATTTCCACGGGACGGCATATCCCGAAGCTCGGGCAACGCGGCTCGAACACCGTGGGTATTCATTTCAGAAATACCCGGGTTCCCAAGGAAAACGTGCTGGCGGAGCCCGGGCAGGGTTTCTACATGGCCGTGACGGCCTTCGCGAGAACCCGGCCGATTATCGGTTCCTTCGGTGTCGGAGCGGCCCGCACCGCCATGGAGCTCGCGATCGATTATGCCAAGCGGCGCCGTGCCTTCGGCTTCCCCCTCAAGGAATTCCAGGCCGTGGCCTTCAAGATAGCCGAGATGTACCAGAAGGTCGAAACGGCGCGTCTGCTGACATGGAAAGCGGCCTGGGAAGCGGATTCCGTCAAGGACCCGACGATCACGGCTTCCATCACGAAGTTCTATGCCACGGAGGCCGCTTTCGAGGTCGTCGACGAAGCCCTTCAAATCTTCGGCGGCTATGGTTACACGCGGATGTACCCGATTGAAAAACTGTTCAGGGACGTGCGGCTACTCAGAATCTACGAGGGCACGAGCGAAGTCCAGCGTGTTGTCGTGTCACGATTTGCCTTCGAGAGTTACAAGCCCATCATGCCTGCCCTCGAGGATTTCCCTCAGTTCGGGCATCTGGATGTCCATGAAACACCCGGCGAGACCGCCTGGCGTTGCCGCATGTGCGGCTACGTCCACAGGGGCCAAGAGCCGCCGGATGAATGCCCCTACTGTTTCTTCCCGAAGACGGCTTTCAAGAAGGTCTGGCCAAGGGAGTAAAGGGCTTCCCCTCTGTCGATGATCGACATCCAGGGGGCTCCAGGTTTTGAAGTGAAGGAGCCCCTTCTGTCATTGAGACTAGAAAAGCCCCACCTCTTTCCCAATTGCCACGAATGACTTCGGAAACTGAGGTTCGAAATTCAGGAAGAAGGGCACCGGGTACTGGGCACCGACTTTGTTGCCGGCATCCCTCAATCCTTCCAGAAAGACACTCAAGCCCTTGGCAGGTAATGAGAAGATCATCTCGTCATCCTGGGTCAGGGAAAAGATGCGATCTCCCATCCCGGGGACGACCACCCTGGGAACACCTTCCTTGAAAGGCACCATCAGATACTCGGCGCATTCCACCTTACCGCCGAAATTGCCCTGGATTCTTTTTCCCTCCTGATAGACCCAGGCCTGGATCGCCCTCATGACCTGCGCGGGGTTCCCGTAGATTACGATCGTATCCGGTTCAAAGGCTGCTCGCGCCAGCGGCGCGATTACCAGGGCCCCGTAGGCCCCTTTGGGGAGTTTTCTGATGGAGGATGCCTCCCTACGCGCTGCCTCATCGTTTTTCGAGTAATTCCCGGCGCAGAAAAGACGAATAATTGCCGCGTCCGGGTCCGCCGTCTCGCTGAGGCCGAAAGCCAGCGCTGCCGGGACACAGATCAAGTCGGCTTTCGTAATTCCCAACGTCCAGCCGTAAAGTCTCGCCATGGTCACGGCCTGACAGATGGTCACCCTTTTTCCCAGAAATGATGACGGCTGCCTTGTTTTCTCGGGAAACTCAGACGCATTTTTCAGGAACTTGACGGCGACGGGGAATGTCCTCAGTCTGAGATTTTGATAAATGAATTCTGCCGCTTCTTTTAGATTCTGACTGCCCATATTCAATCCTCCTCTTCAATGCCAGGGTTCCTCTTGTGCTCCGGACATGTTACTCTGACGAAAAAGAAGCACAAGTTTTTTTATGCCCCATAAAAAATTCTTTTCATCGCTTCTTTCAACCTGTTGAACATTTCTTTTAAAATTCGAACGGGCTTGTGAGCTATCGTTCGCCGCCGGGGTTATTCAACGGATTTCATTTTGCGTCACTTCCTTCCCGCCGATCCCTTCGCTAAAGTTCCGAATATAGCTCGATCGGTTCGAGGCTTAAAATCATTCTTGACCCGGAGGGGTCAGTTATGTAAAAAAACAAACACGATGACGCCAAATGCAAGGGGAGACGTACTTCATCTTACCCGTATTCGGTTTCCGAACCTGTTATGAAATTGTCTATCAAAGGAGGGATGTGAAATGCCGACTTACGAGTATCTCTGTGGTGACTGCAAGCACAAGTTTACCCTGATCATGAGCATTTATGAACACGACAAGAAAAAGGTCGCCTGCCCCAAATGCCGCAAGAAGAACGTCAAGCAACGGATTTCGACATTTTTGACCAAAACAAGCAGAAAAAGTTGATTTTTATCGGCACGCTATGGCACATCGGGGATGCCCGACGGACAGGGGACACCCGGAATTTTCCCGGGCCTTTTTCATCCCTACCTATCCGTGACCATCCCTCCGGGCCCTTCACGGCAGCATCCTGTGATGCCCGAGATAATCCGCCGCCATCAAAATTCCGAGAGCTGTTTTGCTGTCGGTGATCCCGGCCTTCCGGACCATTTGAAGCACGGTCTCCATCGGCATCTCCAGAGGTTCTATGTACTCATCCTCATCCGGCGGCAGGGGTTCACGATAGAGCTCGATGGCGAGATAATAATACATGTATTCGTTGCCGTATCCGGGGACAAGGTAACCCTCAAAAAGTTTAACCAGCTTCTTCGCCCGGTACCCGGTCTCCTCGGCCATCTCCCGCTGGGCGCATTCTTCACAGGATTCCCCCTTGTTATTCACCCGTCCTGCGGGGATCTCAAGAAGATAATCTCCGATGGCCGGCCGGTACTGCCTGATCATCACGACGGACCCGTTATTCTTTACGGGTATGACCGATACGGTCCTTCTGTGGTCAATCCGGCTCACTTTCACGATGTTACCGTTCGGCAGGGTGATTTCTTCCTCGTAGACCGCAAAAACGGGACTCCGGTACACCAGCGACGATTGCAGAGGCTTTTGGCGTTCCATATCGAAGACCCTCACTTATCGCACGACGAGAACGGCGGTCTTGCTCCGGCCATGCAGGACGCCGAAGGTCACGCTTCCCAAAACGGAGCTGATCGCCCCCTTCCCCCTTGACCCCATAACGATGAGGCAAGCTTTTGACTTTTTCGCCTCTTTCAGGATTTCCTCGACTGGATGCCCTGAATTGATCACTACTTTTGTTTTAATTTCAAGTTGTTCACACTGTTTTTTAATCTTTTGTATGAAGATTTCGGCACCCTGTCGGAGATAATCTTCAACGGGCTCCACCAGGTGAGTTGGTATCGCCGATGCGGGCATCGCACGGCTCAAATAGGCACTGTTGTCGATCACATGGAGAATCGTCATACCGCTGCCCAGTCTCCTTGCCAGGCTGATCGCAAAGTCAACGGCTTTGCCTGACACTTTTGATCCATCCACAGCCACGAGAATATTTTTTACCATATCTCCGCCTCCTGAACTTTTCGACCTGAGTGAATATGCTTACCGCTGTCTCGTTTCCCCCGACCTCTTGTAGGGGACCGGTATGTACTGTACGGAAGGCCTTCGCTGCATGGTCTGCGGGAAGAAGTCCATGAGCTCGTAAATTTCTTCGGGAAGCCCGACCCGGATGGGGAGTCCCATGTCCTTCGCCTCCTCGCACGTGATAGGATAATCATGGGTCCAGTGCCCTTCGACAAGAATGCCCGCAACCCGCTCCGCGCTCTCCAAGTCGATACGCGGAACCATGATTTTTTTTGCAAACGCCTTCATTTGACCGGTTGCCATCCTGGCCACATCGGCAAGGATCAGGGTTTTGTCCTCTATGTCCTTCGGGTCCTTTTCCTTGATCATCCTGAGAATCGAACCGGCCGGGTACTCACCGAGCTGCGGATCAATCGGGCCCAAAACTGCATTTTCGTCCATGACCACCTCGTGGGCCGCTAGGCACAGCAGCGTGCCGCCCGACATGGCATAATGCGGAACGAAAATGGTGACCTTTGCGTTATGTCTTTTCATGGCCATAGCAATCTGCTCCGTCGAAAGCGCCAGGCCGCCAGGTGTGTGGACGATCATGTCGATGGGCATGTCGTCGGGGGTGAGCCGTATCGCCCGGAGGATGTCTTCGGAATCGTTGATATCGATGTAACGCATCACGGGAAAACCGAGAAATTTCATGGTCTCCTGCCGATGGATGAGGGTAATGACCCGGGAGTTTCTCTTTCGCTCAAGGGCGCGAATCACCGCCATTCTTTTCCCATTCATCATCTTTTGCTGTATGAGGGGCAGAAAAATAACAAACAGCATGATGACCCAGAAGAGATTTCCGATGAAACCGGACATTCTGCTTACCTCCCCTACTGTATTTTCAAAAGTTCCTCATAAAGCCTTCTGCCGATCTCCATGCCGCGGTCGATGAAATCCGGCCCGTAGGCCTTACCGGACTGTGACCGGAAGGTGCCACGGATCTTCTCGATACCCTTCATACCCTCGAGATAACGACCCATGATGGCCGAAATCGGAACGTTCCGCCTTTCCAGCATGGACCACAGCATCTCGGTGAAATTATCAGGTCCCCAGCGGAACTTATCGGCATCGTAGAGAGCGTCCGAAATCAGCAGCGCCAGTGAATCTTGGAGGGGTTCGATCGGTTGAAAGGCCTCGTGGTTGCCTATGGCTTTCGTGATGGCTATCACTTCCGCCTCTCGAAGCCCAAAAGAAGTACTGAGAATTTTTCCGGCCGCCTCCGCGCTCTTTTTTGCATGTTGCTTTTCAAATCTTCGCACATCGTGAAAAACGCCGGCGAGGTGGGCAAGAAGCATAAAGCGGTCAACATCCCGCCCGTTGACCCCCCGCTCCGACTCCACCAGCACGAGGGCTCCCGCATCAACAGCTACGCGTGCGGCGTGCAAAATGCCGTGCCCGAAATGGTCTTCCTGATTCCTGAGAATGGAAAGACCGTGCCTCACGAGGGGATGGCTGCGAAAAAGAACGCGGGACGTATTGACCTCCTGCTGTCTTTCAGAATAGAAACGCGGCGGTCCGACCGCACAGGATATTTTTCTCGACAGTTGTTTTGCTTTCCGGTAATCGTGACGCACCTGGCGGCTTCCCCCCGATGATCTTCGCGTGGCAACAGGGCCTGTGGACAATTAATAATTTACCAAGATTGCACTGCCTTTTCAGTTGTTTTTTACGTTGTTTTTTAAAATCAGTACGGATCGGATTTGGTGACGATAACGGCAGACGGGCTGGTTTGACAAGGAGGGAATCTTTTAAAATATCCGATGGGCTCTACAGCAGGGCATGCATCGCCTTTTCGAGATGGTTGAGCGTGTTGCACTCCCTTGCTATGTGACAGAAGGGGAGGTATCGTTTCATTTCAGAATCCCCGGAGCCCCAGAGGGACGGCGACTCAGGATTGAGCCAGATCAGCCGCTTTGACCTTTCCTGCATCCTTTTGAGTATCCCCACTTCCGGCTCCCCGAAATTGCTCCTGGCATCCCCCAGGATGATGACCGTCGTCTTGTTTGTCAGGTTTCCGGACCAGCCCTCCCAGAAATCCCGCAGGGACTGCCCGTAGTCCGTTCTCCCCATCCATATATCGAGGCCGGTTCCCGTCTGGAGACGGACCAGGGCTTCCTCGAGATCATATTGATCGAAGATCGAGCTTGCCTCCACGAGGTTCGAGCAAAATATGAAGGTGTCGATCTTTTCGATCAATTCATTGAGGCTGTATAGAATGAGGAGGAAGAACCGGACGATCGTCGAGACGGATCGACTGACGTCACAGATGACCATGATTTTCGGCCGGTCTATTTTCTTCATCTTCCACCGGGTATCAAAGGGAAGACCCTGATAGGCGATGTTGCTTCTCATGGTTTTTTTGAAATCCAGTTGCCCCCGTTTGGCCCCCTTTTTGCGTCTCGTGTGAAGATCGCGCAGGTTCTTGACCATCTTCCGGATGATGACCCGGACCTGCTGGTAGTGTTGCTGCTCGATGTTGGTGAGTCTCGCGTTCCTCAAGTAGCTTTCAATCATCCCCTCCGTGGCGGACCCCGCATACAGGTCATACTGGCGCTCGACAAAGTTTCTGGCCCGATCCGTGAGATCCGCCCTACCCTGCTCGAGCGTGTTTGCGATTCGTGCAGACTCGTCGTCCCCGCTCGCCCGAAGCTCCCGGATATAGTCGTTCAGCTCATCGAGACCCATCTGCTGCATCAGCCTTCTCACGTAAATACCCTTCTGCGTGAAGAATTGTATCCCCGTGATGTCCACGGACAGGGCGGCCTGGCTCATCGCGACGGCAAGCCCCGCCATATTTCCGCTCATGATCATCTGCGCGATAAGCGGGATCGCCTCATCGGGCTCTCCCTTCATGCCGTTCTCAATATCATAAGCATGATCAAAGGGGACGTCGGTCGAGAAAAACCGATCAAAAGTCAAATGAAAGATCTCTTTCTCCGTGAGGGTCTTCGCCAGCGCCGCCGAAAGTGCGCTTTTCAGGGTGCCTCTGTCACCGTAACCGATCAAATCGGTGACATGCATGGCATCAATACTTTCGGCGACCGAGACCCGGACACCGGAGCCACGGAGTGCCAGAATAAAGGTTTCAAGAATCCTGTCCATAATCAGGTTACGTTCAGGGCCTTTTCGGCCATGCCTCGAATTTGTTCCTTCACCAGTTTGACGTCCTCTTCGAACTTGACAAAGGTGTTGAGCGTGTCATGGATGAGATCATAGTTCAATTTATCGACGTGGAGGATCATCAATACTCTGGCCCAATCGATGGATTCGCTGATCGATGGGACTTTCTTGATATCCAGCTTCCGCACCTCGTGGATGAAGGCGACCAGTTGCGCTTCCAGCTTCTCGGATATATCGGGGACCTTTATCCTGACGATCTCCCGCTCGAGCTTTTGATCGGGAAAGGGGATGTAGAGATGGAGACATCGCCGCTTGAGGGCCTCGCTCAACTCTCGCGTGTTGTTGCTCGTGAGAAAAACAAACGGCTTGGACACTGCGGCGATGGTACCGACTTCCGGTATGGATACCTGAAAGTCCGACAGGACCTCGAGCAAGAAGGCCTCGAACTCGTCATCGGACTTGTCCACCTCGTCGACAAGGAGAACCGCACCCCTCTTCTCCTGGATGGCCTTCAAAAGCGGCCTGGGCTCCAGAAAATCCATGGAGAAGAAAATATCATCGTACTCGTGCAGCTTCTGGATAGAACTGTCCAGTCCGTTTTCACCCTTGATGATCTGATCCAGTTTGTCTCTAAGCAGCTGGGTGTACAGAAGCTGCTTTCCGTATTTCCACTCGTAGAGGGCCTTGGACTCGTCAAGACCCTCGTAGCACTGCAACCGGATCAGCGGAACGCCGAGAAATAAAGCCGCCGTCTTCGCCAGTTCCGTCTTTCCGACACCGGCAGGACCCTCGACGAGGATCGGCTTGCAGAGATGATAGGCGAGATAGACCGTCGTGGCAATCTGCCTGCTGCAAATGTACCCGGCCTGTTTGAACTCCCGCTGTACAACTTCGATCGAAGAAAACTTTTCATCGTGAAAATTTTTCATTTTTTGACCCCTTGGAAAGGAGAAGATCCCCCTTGTGTTGCATTTTGATTTTTGACACATGCTCTGCCAGTTGAACGGTCTTCTGAAGATCATAACTGA
>CAZJPV010000033.1:0-29010 GCA_964547985.1 uncultured Syntrophaceae bacterium | reverse complement strand
TAAAAATACGACCATCAATTCATACGCTCGGCTGATTGCCTTTCCGTAAAATACCCATCAAGATTCAGTCATGTCGCAAAGATCCCCGTGATTCTTTGATTTACGCTTCACAGCGGGACAGGTTTACGGTCAGAAGAAACGCGCCTGCCCGACGCGTCAACGCAAGCAGGGTGCCGCGCAGCAGGGGGGCGTCAATTCGACGGTCGGGCGATTGCTCGGGAAAGGGATGGGGCCATGAAGAGATGTTTTGTTTTTATGCTGGTCGTCCTGCTAATGACGGCCTCTGTCGCCTGGGCGAAAAACGACAATGACTTACCCGCCCGGAAGGTCTACCGCATCACGCCGGGAGACCATCTTCAGAAGCACTTCGTCATCAAATTCGATTCCGAAAGATCCATGGATCGTTTCATTGAACGGAGGGACCTGCCGGCAACGGTCAAGAGGTCTTTCAGGCGTTTCAACATGGTGAGCATGGATCTCTCCGTGAAGGAGGCGGAGGCGCTGGCCGGCGATCGTGACATCGTTTACATTCAGGAGGAGGCAACTTACAGGCTCGCGCTTCGCGACGACAGGAAGCTCCTGGAGAAGGCTCAGAAGGGCCGTCGGATCACCGCAACGGATGGAGGTTCATCGGCCGTCTCCCTCATGCCCGAGCATTATCCCTGGGGCATCCGGAAGATGGGCGTCGAGGCCTTTCACGCCAGGAGTTACCTCGGTCAGGGCGTGAAGGTCGGCGTGATCGACTCGGGGATCGATTTCGAACACCCCGATCTCACCGTCATCGGCGGCCGGGACTATACCGGGGCAGATGCCGACAACTACGGGGATGTCATGTTCCACGGCACCCACGTGGCGGGGATCATCGCAGCGAAGCGAAACGGCTTCGGCGTCATCGGCATGGCGCCCGACGCGGAACTCTACAGCCTGCAGATCTTCAACCTGCTCGGCATGGCCTCCGAGGGGGCCATCCTGTCAAGCCTCCAGTGGTGCATCGACAACGGAATCGAAATCGTCAACATGAGTTTCGGGGGCCGTTACAAGACGGCATCCCTGCGGGATGCCTGCAGCAAGACTTACGAAGCAGGGGTTCTCCTCATCGCCGCGGCGGGAAACGAGGGAAACTCGAGCGATTCCGTCGGCTACCCTGCCAAGTTCGAGACGGTCGTGGCTGTTTCCGCCATCGACGAAAGCGAGACCGTCGCCTCCTGGTCGAGCCGCGGCCCAGCCGTGGAGGTCACGGCACCCGGTGTCGACGTCTTCTCCACCTTCACCTGGCCTCTGGAGTATCCCCATCTCTACGATACCCTCTCCGGGACCTCCATGGCCTGCCCCCACGTGGCCGGGCTTGCGGCCCTGATCAAGAGCGCCAACCCCGGCATCACCAACGTGGAGCTCCGGAGGCGCCTTTCTGCCTTCGTGAAAGACCTCGGGCTCCCGGGCCGGGACAAGGACTACGGCTACGGCCTTCCCCTTCCCGACCGCCCCGACGGGACGCCGGACAGTTTCGCACCCGGTGTTTCAGCCGGCGGTCCCTACAGGGTGGCCTTTTCTGAACCCATCCGATTTACCGCCGAGGGAACCGTTGACGGCGACGATAACTTTCTCGACTTCGAGTGGGACTTCGGGGACGGGACCAGGGGCCGGGGTGTCCGATCGACGCATGCATACGCGCGGCCCGGCGATTATACGGCAAGCCTCACGGTGAGTGACCGGGGAGGCCGGATCGGCACGGCAACGACGGCCGTTTCGGTCCGTGCGGGCGTTGAAAGAATCCTCCGCATCAGTGCCACGGACCTCGGTTACCTGAAGGAACCGAGTTTGCTCTACCTGGGAAGGACGACGATGACCATCGGGCTCCAGTCCAGGGCGAGGCATGTCGGTGCGGCTGTCTTCACAACGCCGGTGAACCCGGACATCTTCATCCTCTCGGCGGAATTGACGATGACGGGCCAGCTGAAGAACACGAAGATGACGGAGGGCGTCATCTCGGCGGGCATCCTGCCCGCAGAGATTGCCGCGAAATGGCCCGCCATGAGTTACAACGAGGTGACCGGCGCGTTGCTGCTCCCCCTCGAGCCTCCCGTCACACTCAGCTTTTTGAAGGGCCAGGTCGATCAGGGTTTGGAAAACCGCTTCGCCGTACCTTACGGAAGGATGGCGGAATTCGAGAGCCGGTTTATGAGCGGACGTGTCGCCTGCCGGGTCGATTTCGACACGTTTGGAAAAACGGTCTCCTACACCTACGCAAAGCCCGAGATCATCGTGCGGTATATTGAGGGCGCCTCGACCGGGAACAGGCCGCCCGTGGCGGTCGCGGGCCCCGACCGCAGGGTCCACGCCGGTGCCGGTGTGGTCCTCGACGGTTCGGCCAGTTTCGACCGGGACGGCGGAGCGTTAAGCTATCTCTGGGTCCAGCTGGCCGGCGCGCCCGTGGCGCTGACCGGTGCGGAATCGGCGAAGGCCTCCTTCGTGGCACCGGGGGTCAGTGACACCCTCGTGTTCGAGCTCCGCGTGAATGACGGCATCCATACGGCGGCGGACAGGGTGAAGATCTTCCTGAACGGCGCGGCGGCCGAAGTCCACCAGGCGATCCTCCGGCCCGGTTACGGCAAGGCGGGGTTCGTGGCGGAAGACTGGCCCGAGATCAACTTCTTCGACAAGAGGGAGATCCTCGTCGGGGCCGTTCCCAGGACGGAAGACGTGAGCAGGGGGACAGTCTATCACAATTACGGCGAGGCCGTCCACTTCGGTGCCATTCAGTTTGATTTAAGCGCTATCCCGGCGGGATCCCAGATCTCGTCGGCCACCCTGGAGATCACGGCATCGGATCGAATCAGTGACCTGGCCACGACCTACCAGGTCAAGGTCCTGGAACCCTCCGTTGACGATCGCTGGGCGAGCCTCACTTACGGCGACGTCACGGCTGCGGCGGTCATCGCCCCCGTGGACCGGGCGCTCCGGTCCCTTGACCTCAAGAAAGGGAAGGTGAACAGCCTCAAGGTGGATCCGGCCCTCATCGAGGCGAGGCGGTTGACGACCGACAAAATTACCTTCCGGATCGACGGTCCCACCATGCTGGCCCGTGACAGCCAGTGGTTCCGGTGGTGGTCCGGAAACGAAACGGCTTCCGCCCAGTGGGCGCCTCGGCTCGTTGTCAAGTACGCTGCCAGCCGGCCGGCGGCGGATCTGCCTGCGCCGGAAGGTGGTGACGGTCAGCCCGCCGATTCGACACCGCCCGTCGTGGATGTGGTCTCGCCGAAGCGGGGCGAGGCCTGGATGGGGGGACAGACGAAGACGATCACGTGGACGGCCGATGATGACACCGGCGTGGATCGAGTCAATCTCTTCTACTCCATTGACGGCGGGATGACCTGGGGGATGATTGCCGAGGGCCTGGCCGGCCGAAGCGCCTATGCCTGGACCGTGCCCGATGTGACCTCCAGCAATGCCCGGATCATGATGGTGGTCTATGACGAGGCGGGGAACGCGGCGACTTACGTGCGTTCTTTTGTCATACGTTAGACTTTTTTCCCTTTCGGGGGCGGCTCTTCATCGGCACGCCGCCCCTGAAACCTCCTTGTGCCCGGGGAGGGATCGGCCCTCCCCGGATATTTCAACCCGATTTGTGAAAGGGGGAGCGCCATGAGACGTTTCTTTTTATTCCTCTTCGTTGTGGTCTTCAGCCTGTTACCCGTGGCGCGTGCGGAAGGCGCCACCAGCCTCTCTTCTCAGAAGCTTTTCCGCCACACGCGGGATGACGGCTCCAGAAAAGCCTTCATCGTCAAGTTCAGGACGGAGAAGGCCATGGAGGCTTTTATCTCAGAAAGAAGGCTTCCTTCTGAGCCGACGCACCGTTTTCAGCGTTTCGACATGGTCGCCGTGGAGCTCTCGGGGCGGGAGGCAGCCGAACTCTCCCGAGACAGGGATGTCCTCCTCGTACAGGAGGACCAGATCTACTACCTGCACGCGAACGGTCCCTACGGCAAGCTCCCCGAAAGACTCCGGAAAGGAAGAACCCTGGACACCCCGGTGACGGCCAAGGGCATCGGCGGCGTTATTCCCGAGGAAGAGTACCAGTGGAACATACGTAAACTGGGGGCCGAGGACTATCACCGGCGGGGTTTCATGGGCCGTGGGGCTAAGGTCGCCGTCATCGATACCGGCATCGACACCTACCACCCGGACCTGCACGTCGTAGCAGGGATCTCCATGCGTCCCAGCGTCGTTCCGAATTACTACACGGACGTCCTGGGCCACGGCACCCATGTGGCCGGCATCATCGCCGGGAAGCTCAACGGCTTCGGCATTGTCGGGGTGGCCCCGGAGGCCGAACTCTACAGTGTCGCCGTCTTCAACATCTTTGGGCAGGCATCGGAGACTTCTATCATCGCCGGCCTGCAGTGGTGCATCGATCAGAAGATGGACATCGTCAACATGAGCTTCGGAAGCCCCTTCACGTCGGCAACCCTGAAGGACGCCTGCAGCAAGGCCTATGCGTCGGGCCTGCTCCTCGTAGCCGCCGCCGGAAACGCGGGTAGGAGTACCGTCGACACCGTGGGCTACCCCGCAGGGTTCGACACGGTCATCGCCGTATCGGCGACGGACGTCAACGACGAGATGGCCGACTGGTCGAGCCGGGGAGACAAGGTAGAGGTCTCTGCGCCCGGTGCGGACATACTGTCCACCTTCACCTTTCCCGTAGAGTATGCCCACGAATGGGAGTATCTCTCCGGGACCTCCATGGCCTGCCCCCATGTCGTGGGTCTGGCAGCCCTCATCAGGGGTGCCAACCCCGGCATTTCGAATGTGGAGCTACGCCGCCGCATTGTGGCCTTCGCGAAGGACCTGGGGCCTGAGGGCAGGGATCGGGACTACGGCTTCGGCCTCGCCCAGGTCAATCGACCCGATGCCATGCCGGACGCCAGTATCCCTTCGGTGACGGCCGGGGGGCCTTACCGCGGTATGGCGGGACAGCCGGTGCAGTTCACCGCGTCGGGGACGTTCGATCTCGATGACAACTTCCTCATCTTCGAGTGGGACTTCGGGAACGGGAAGAAGGCGGCGGGCGCCCGCCCGACGCACATCTTTGACAAACCCGGCGATTACACCGTGACGCTGACCGTTACCGACGGGGGAGGGTTGAGAGACACGGCCGTGGCATCAGCGGTCATCCGTGCCGGGGTGGAGAAAACGATCCGCCTCTCGACAGCCGACGCAGGCTATGTGAAGGCGCCGGGGACCTTCTATCTCAGGAACAACAACCTGACGGCGGGGATGCAGTCCGGCAAGCGATGTTACGGCCTTGCGCGCTTCATGGCACCGGAGGCCAATGACATCTTCATCCTCTCGGCGGAACTCGACCTCACGGGATACATGAAGAAAACCACGGCGCCCGAGGGGACGATCTCCGCGGGGATTCTCCCTGCCGAAATCAGCCAAGCCTGGCCCTCGACCTTCGACTTGATCGACAAGGCGCAGGTGCTTGGCCTCGAACCCACGATTGTCCTCAGCAGCCTGGTGGGACAGGTCGCCCAGGGGAAGGTGAATGTCTTCACCGTTCCGTACAGCAGGATTGAGGAATTCGAGAGACTCCTTCAGGGAGGATCCGTTGCCTTCCGGATAAGCCACGAATCAACGAGGACGAGCAACTACTACGCCTGGAAGAAGCCCGAACTCGTCGTGCGCTATCTCGAGTCCGTCTCCACGGCCAACATGGCGCCTGTGGCCCACGCGGGCTATGACCGCCGCGTGAGGGCGGGGACGGTGGTCTCTCTCGACGGCTCGGCCAGTTATGACCCCGAGAATACGCCCCTTCGATGCGAATGGGTGCAGGTGTCGGGCCCCGCTGTCTCGCTTTCCACGTCGGCCGGCAGCCCCGTGGCGTTTTTCACGGCGCCCGCGGGGAATCAGGTCCTCGAGTTTGAACTCCGCACAAGCGACGGAACGCACGCGGCCATGGACCGCGTGAGGATCTATCTCAACGATGTCAGGAGCGATGTCCACACGATGACCCTCGTCCCCGGCTACGGGAACGCGGGCTACGTGGACGAGGGTTTCCCCGATGTGACCTTTCTCGACAGGCGGCTCATCCGTGTCGGTGCCCTGCCGCGGGAAGAGCGGGAAGGCGATGACACCACCTGGGCCAAGACAAGTGATGACATCCATTTCGGCGCCATCCAATTCGATTTGAGCGGCATCCCCGCCGGGTCCCAGATCACCTCGGCAAAACTGGAGATGACGGGAGCCACGACGAGACCTGGCTACGGCACAAACTTCGAGGTCAAGGTGATGGCGCCTGCCGTGGACGACCTCTGGCCGGTGATCAACTACAGGAATTTTTCGACGGCACCGGTTGTGGCTGTTCTCTCGCCGCGTCTCAACAATCGGGATCTCGAATACGGCAAGACGAACCGCTTCACCGTGCCGCCGGCCATCCTGGAGGAGAGACGGATGTCAACAGGCAGGGTGACCTTCCGAATCGACGGACCGACGTTGTTCCAGCGTTGGTGGCAGTGGTTCTACTGGTGGTCCGGCAACGAGGAAGCCACGCGAGACCAGGCCCCCAAGCTCGTGATCACTTACGCGGCAAGCCAGCCGACCGCGGAGGAGCCGGAGCCCCTTCTGATGGATCCCGGCTCGGGGGCGACGGGTCCCACCGATGAGGATGACATGGCGCCGCCCGTGGTGACCCTCCTCTCGCCTGGGCGAAACGCCGTCCTCTACCGGGGCGAGGAGGTCGAGATTGCCTGGGAGGCGAGCGATGAAAGCGGTGTGAGTGTTGATCTCTTCTCCTCCGACGACGGGGCTTTGTCGTGGATCGAGATCACCCGTGATCGGGAGGCCGCGGGATCCCTGATGTGGTCCGTTCCGGAATCCCCGGGGGGCGAGATCAGGCTCAGGGTGGTGGCGGGCGATTCCGCCGGTAATAAAACCATTGCCGTGAGGGTTCTGCCCATCCGCTGATTCGACCTGACAGGGGATTGGCGTCAAGAAAAAAAGCGGGGATTGGGACATTCCATCGTCCCGCCCCGCTTTTTTCGTCGTTTGAAGAGGGATTATTCTTCACTGGATCAAGAGAGACAAGGTTGTCGGTCCCCCGGAAGTGAATCCTATTTGGAGGGTTTGGCCGGTTCGGGCGGTTCGACGGTTGCCTGGGGCATGTCGAAATCCCTGACCTTCAGGATGTTGATCTGCTCGAGGCCCGTCACGAGCGTCACCTGTCCGGTGAGCCTGTTGAGCTTGTAGAAGCCCACGCCGTTCATGGCGTGGACGGGGATGACCTGGAACCTTGTCCAGTAGAGGGCGATGACAAGCAGGACCACGCCCGCAGCCAGGCTAATCAGACATTTCTTATCCATAAAACCTCCTTTGGAATTTGGATGGGCATCCCTTTACTACAAACGGGGGGAGAAAGATAGTCCTTTCCCCGTGTTTCCTCACCGGAGTTCTCTCCTTATTCGACGTTGATCTTTGCCCGGCCATGATTTATATAAAAACATAAAAACATTCCAGAAAAGCGGGAAAGCCTGTTGTCCTGGACGGGACAGCGCCCCCTCTTTGGAAAGAGAGATCGATGATGATCAAAAAAATTGTTCCCATCGCAGGTTTTTTAATGTTGTTGTTCGCCTGTGCCCCCGTCATCTCGCAGACGACCATGAGCACCGTGGATAAGAGCATCTCCTTCCCGGCGCTTCAGCAGAACCCCGATGCCTATCAAGGCAGTGTTGTGCTGCTCGGCGGGCAGATCATTTCAACGACCGTGAAGGCCAACGAGACATGGATTGAGGTTTTGGAAAAGTCCCTGGACTACGACCAGAGGCCCTCCGACGCCGATCAGTCCTTTGGCCGGTTCCTGGTCCGCTTTCAGGGCTTCCTGGATCCTGCCATCTATGCCAGCGGGAGAAAGCTGACCGTGGTGGGACAGGTGGAAGGCAAGGTGGTTCGCCCGATCAAGGAGATCAATTACACATATCCCGTGCTCGCGGCGAGAGAGCACTATCTCTGGAGACCGGAGGACGTCTACAGCGCCCCGCGGTTCGGCATCGGCGTCGGCGTGGGTGTAGGCGGTCACGGCAGTGGCGGCGGTATCGGAGTGGGGGTTAGTAGATGAGAGTCGGGTTTGTTACCCTTGGTTTTGTACTGGTCTTCGCCCTCTCCTGCGCGCCTTTTCCGCAGGAGACGATGCGGGAGGTTGAAAAGGACATCGCTTTTGAGGATGTCCTGAAGGATCCGGGTTTATTCAAGGGAAAGGTCGTCATCTGGGGCGGCGTGATCATTGAGACCGTCAACCGGCCGGATGTTACCCTGATCATTGTCCGGCAGACGGAACTCGATTTTCAGAAACAGCCCAAAGAGCCGGACAGATCCCAGGGCCGTTTCATCGTTCGCTATGAGGGGTTCCTCGACCCGGCGATTTACAGCAAGGGCCGGGAGCTGACTGCTTCGGGTGCCATAGCCGGCAGTGAAGAACGCATCATCGGTGAACGCCGCTATGTTTATCCTGTCATCGCTGCTCAGGACATCCGCCTCTGGGAAAAGTGGATGGACAGACCCTACTATTATGATCCCTGGTACTGGGGGCCGCCCTATCCTTATGGGTGGCGACGTCATCCCTACTGGTGGTGAGCCCCTCGACAATCACAGGACCGGCCCCTCAACAGGGCATACGGCAGGCCCCGTTGAACCACGATCTACCCAATCCCATAAAAAGGAGGAGAAAGATGGAGGAGACAACCAAACGCGGGATGGGATGGTTGCCGGACTATCCCGACTTCAGGGATTACACGGTCGAAAGCGAACAAATCTCACCGATCCTCAAGAGGGTCAGGCTCCTGCAGACAACCCGGAAGGTGCCCGAGAAGGTCGATCTAAGATCCTGGTGCTCGCCCATAGAAGACCAGGGGGAGCTTGGTTCCTGCACCGCTCAGGCAGGCGTGGGGGTCATTGAATATTTCGAGAAGAGGGCCTTTGGTAAACACATGAATGCATCGCGCCTCTTTCTCTACAAGGTGACGAGAAACCTCCTCAAATGGACGGGTGACACAGGGGCTTTTTTGCGGACGACCATGGGCGCACTGGTCCTCTTCGGTGTCCCACCCGAAAAATACTGGCCCTACCAAACCGCCGACTTCGAGAAGGAACCCCCCGCTTTCTGCTATGCTTATGCCCAGAATTACCAGGCCATCAGCTATTACCGGCTCGATCCGTCGGGAACATCGAAGGAGGAGTTGCTCAAGCGGATCAAGACCAATCTCGCGGGCGGGCTGCCCTCCATGTTTGGTTTTACCGTTTACGATTCCATATCCCAGGCCGACAAAGATGGCCGGATCCCGTTCCCCGCGGCCGGCGAGAAGGTCCTCGGGGGCCACGCGGTTGTGGCTGTGGGCTATGACGACAGGATGAAGATCAAAAACATTGAACCCGGGGGAACGACGACCACCGGCGCTCTCCTTCTCCGGAACTCCTGGGGCAAGGCCTGGGGGGAGGCAGGGTACGGCTGGCTGCCCTACGATTACGTGCTGAAGGGGCTTGCCGATGACTGGTGGTCGCTGGTCAAAAGCGAGTGGATCGACACGGGCGAGTTCGGTATAAAGTGAACGGCCTTTTTACGGCGGCAGGCTGCAAATGAAATGCGGGGGCAGAATTTCTCCGACCCCCGCATTTTTCATCCGTTATTAGGAGCAGGTGTTTTCAGAGATTGCCGGCTTCTTTCTTGATCGTGATCTTTCCTTCCTTTGTCATGAGTTCTTTCTGTTCGTTGAGCCAGGCCTGGAAGTAGCCATTCTGTTTCATTTGCAGAAGTCGCTCACGAAGCTCGGATTTTCTGGACTCGAAGCCCTGGGGATCCAGCCCTGTTCGCCCCTTGAACTTGAGGATCACGAAACTGCCTTCGGAGAAAAAGACGCGATCGGCAAAAGGGCTTTTTTCCGATAACGGCAGCAATGTTTCGTAAATCTCCTTCGAGGCACCGACCTTCGGTACAGCGCCTGCCGTGAGGGCGAAAAAGCCCGTCTCTGAAATGTCCATCCCCTTTGCACGGGCCAGGGGCCGGCTGTCTTCCCCTTTTCTGGCCAGTTCGAGAACCTCCTGGGCCGTTTTCTGGCACAGGCTTCTCGCCCTGTCGCTGATGTATTTCTCCTCGATTTGAGCTCTCGCCTCGGATAGCCCGGGCACATAGGAGGGTTTCCGTGCGGCCAGCTTTACCACGTAGTGCCCTCTCGGTCCGGAAAGAACGGGGCTGATATCGTTATCCTTCAGTGTGAAAGTCTCCTCCGCCGCGTTTTTCACCTGCCGAAGCTCCCCCGGTAGGTTGCCGCCTGTGAAGAATCCCGTGGTGTGGACGGCAAATCCCTTCTGCTTCGCGTATTCTTCGAAGTTTTCCTCCTGATAGATCACATCGTGAGCCTTCTTGGCCTCGTCGGCGGCAACGGTCATGGCCCTGGCCATTCTCAACTCTCTGGCGATTTTATCCTGGACCTGGGCAAGGGGAGGGGCACTACCCTTGGATCGGGCCATCCCCGCTTTAAGCCTCTCGTAGTGGGTCTTCACCTCGTCGGTAGAAATCTGGACCTTGCCGGCGTAATCCTCGGCCAGAAAGGCGAGGTACCGGACCTGGACCTGTTCGGGAACCCTCAGGGTCTCGGCATTCTCTGCCAGGTATGTCTCGAGGTCCTTTTCCGTGGGACGCACTTCCTTGCGACAGTTTTGGACGGGGAGTTTAAATATCTCCAGATTGACCCTCTCGTTCTGAATCCGGTACGCCTCAAAAGCCTCCCGGTCAGACACCTTGGCCCCTTCCCGGATCATGCGCTCAAGCTTGGCGATACGAAGCCCTTTCCTCTGCGCGGCCTCGAAATCCTCGGCGGAGATCCGGTTGTATTTCAGGGCCTGCTGATAGAGACGTTCGTCGAAGACGCCGTTTCTCTGAAAAGCGGGATAGGCGGAAATGTAACGCTGAACCTCCTCATTGCTCACGGTGATGTTCATCCGTTCGGCGATGTTTACGAGGACGGCCTGGTTAATGAGGTTGTCCAGCACCCGCTCTTTAATTTTGAGATTTTTCATCATCTCGTCAGGAATGTTCCCCCCGAAGGTCTGTCGGTACATATCCAAAGTGTTCTGTAATTCCCGGCGGTAGTCCGCATAGGTGATGTATTTCCCGTCGATTTCGGCGACGGACTCTGCCTCCCGGCTCCAGCGGAGCGATCCGAAGTAGAAAACGAAGACGACGATGATGAGGCCGAGCAGGACCTTCATGATCCAGCTTCGGGCATGTTTTCTCATGAATTGGAGCATGCTCAGAATCCCCGTGTATTAGTCGTCGGATTTCTAATATAGTCGCATGCAAATTGCAACAATTTTTAGAAAAATGATTGATTCGCGGGGTTAAATACTGTATAAAACCCCATTTGAAATTAACCGTGTCGGTACACGGAGTTACGTTTCAGCGAGGAGGACAGGCGAAGGTGTTATTCGATTTCATCCTGGGGAAATTTTCCAATGACCTGGCCGTCGACCTGGGCACGGCCAATACGCTCGTTTATGTGAAGGGAAGGGGCATCGTGCTCAGCGAGCCCTCTGTGGTGGCGGTGCACAGGGATTCCAGGGGAATCAAGAAGGTTCTTGCCGTCGGAGCCGAGGCCAAGAAGATGCTGGGGAAGACCCCTGGAAACATCGAGGCGATCCGGCCCATGAAGGGCGGCGTGATCGCCGATTTCGATATCACAGAAGCGATGCTCCGGCATTTTATCCAGCGGGTTCATAACCGAAGGACCCTGATCCGCCCGAGAATCATTATATCCATTCCCTCCGGTGTCACGCAGGTGGAGCGCAGAGCCGTCAAGGAAACGGCAGAATCCGCCGGGGCCCGCGAGGTCTATCTCATAGAAGAACCGATGGCGGCGGCCATCGGTTCCGGTCTTCCCATCCGGGAGCCCGTGAGTTCCATGGTTGTGGATATCGGGGGGGGGACCACGGAAGTGGCCGTCATCTCTCTGTCCGGCATCGTCTATGCCAAGTCCGTTCGTGTAGCCGGGGACCGGATGGATGAGGGCATCGTGCAATATTTGAAAAGAAAGTACAGCCTTCTGATCGGTGAAAGGACGGGGGAGATGATTAAGATCGCCATCGGCTGCGCCTACCCCGAGGACGAGATGAGGACCGTGGAAGTCAAGGGAAGGGACCTCATATCGGGCATTCCCAAGGTCGTGGAGCTCAACTCTGAGGAGGCGCGGGAGGCCCTGGCGGAGCCCATCAGCATCATCGTGGAGACCATCAAGGATGCCCTCGAGCAGATGCCTCCGGAACTGGCCGCCGATATCGTGGACAGGGGCATTGTTCTGACGGGGGGCGGTGCGCTTTTGCGGGGGATTGACAAGCTCCTGAGGGAGGAGACGAATCTTCCCATCACCGTTGCCGATGACCCGCTGTCGACCGTGGCCAGGGGTTCCGGTATTGTTCTCGATGAGATCGACCTGTTGAAAGAGGTGGCCATTCAGCTCTAGTCGGTGATTTCACTGCAGGCGTTCGTCTTTATAGGTCGTGCGCAAGAAAAATCGAGATAAATGAAGACCCCGTTCTCTTTCCGACAACCTGCTGGCGGGCGTTCTAAACATATCATCACCGGATCGGGTTCCATTCAGAGATGTTTTTCTTTAAAAAATATCAAGGGCTCGCCATCGCCTTTGTCTTTATCGTCGTCTCCTTAGTTCTCCTCTCCTATCATCTGAAGCGGCCGGGTCAGGTCGGGTTCTTCAAAAAAACGGTCATGGAGACAGCCTCTCCCATTGAAAAGGGGATCCATTCGACATTTCAGGGGATCAAAAGTCTCTGGGACCGCTACCTCTTTCTCGTGGGTCTTGAGAATGAAAACCGGGATCTCATGAAAAAGATCGCCGACCTTCAGAACGAGATCAACTCCTACCGGGAGATGTACTACGAGGTCGGCCGTTTGAAGAAAATCCTGTCCCTGGACGAAACGATTCTCTATTCCACAGTGGCGGCCAGGGTCATCAGTAATGAACGGTCGTCTCTCTTCAAGACGATCATCATTGAAAAGGGAACCGACGACGGCCTCAGTGATGGCCTTCCCGTCATCACCCAGCAGGGGATCGTGGGCCGCATTATTGAATCGTCCTGGAATGTCTCCCGGGTCCTGCTGGTCACGGATTACAACAGCAACATCGACGCCCTCGTCCAGGGCAGCCGCGCGCAGGGCATCCTGCAGGGCGGCGGTCCACAGCTCTCCCGTCTCAAATACGTCCAGCGCACCGACGAGGTAAAGACGGGGGACACGGTGGTCACGTCGGGCCTGGGGGGTGTCTTTCCCAAGGGACTGGTCCTCGGGACGATCGTTACGGCGGAGAAAAGGGAAACAGGGCTTTTCCAGCACGTGGAGGTAATGCCCGCTGTGGATTTTACGAGGTTGGAGGAAGTGCTCGTCCTCATTCCCGAACGGACTAAAGAGAAAAGGAAATGATATTTTATCCCCTATCCCTGCTCCTGGCCTTTTCGGTCATTGTCCTCCAGAGGACGTTCGTCGATCTTCTGTTTGCGGGAAAGATCGGCCTCGAGTTGTCTCTCGTTCTCGTCATCTTTGCCGGCTTTCACTTCGAACCGGTGAGGGGAGGCATCTTTGCCATGGCGACAGGGTTTCTCTTTGACTGCCTCTCAGGTGCCGTGATGGGCCTCTATACCTTCTTCTATGTCGTCGTCTTCTTTCTGACCAGGCTTCTGACGGATCGGATCTACAGCGAGCAGATGTTTTTCATCATGATTTTCACTTTTCTGTGCGTCCTCTTCGAGGGGCTTTACATTGTCGTCCTCTATAAGTCCGTCTTTGATGTCAACATGAGCTACAATCTCTACAGGGTTTTTTTGCCGCAGGCCCTCGTGGCCGGTGTCCTGAGCCCGGCGCTCTTTGCAGGACTGAATTATCTCGAGGTTTTATTCCATGCCGGAGATCGACGATCGACTGAACCGCTATGACCCGGGAGAGTATCGGAACCGTTTTCGGGTTCTCTTCTGGATTATTCTCGTTGCCGTGTCACTGATCGTGGTTCGCCTGTGGTATCTTCAGGTCATCCAGGGCCAGGACCTGCGGGTTCGATCGGAGAACAACCGGGTGCGTCTCCGAGAGATCAAGGCCCTGCGCGGCATTATTCTCGATTCCCGCGGCGTTGTCCTCGTGGATAACCGGCCCTCCTTTGACGTGGTCATCTACCCCGAGGATGCGAAAAATGTACGGAACGTCATCGAGACACTCGAGGGCCTTTACGAAAAACACCGTCTCGACCTCTCCGAGGATTACTCGCAGCTTCTGGAGACCAAAAGGCCGCTCATGATTTACAGGCTGGACAGGAACGTCAGCCGGGAGAAATTGGCCCTCGTGGAGACCCACGCCCTTGAACTTCCGGGTGTCAGTATCGATGTCATGCCCGTGCGGGAGTACTTCTTCGGGGAGTCGATGGCCCATGTCATCGGATATACCGGTGAGGTGAGCCGTGCCGATCTGGAGCGAGAAGGGGGGGGCACATACAAATCCGGGGATCTCGTGGGGAAGTACGGCATCGAGAGATACCTCGATCCACAAATCCGGGGGAAAAACGGCGGTGAACAGATCGAAGTCAATGTTGTCGGCAAAAAGATCCGCATGCTGGGGCGTGTTGAGCCCACCGTGGGATACCGGGTCGTGCTGACCCTCGATTCCGTTCTCCAGCGTGTCGCCTGGGACGCCCTGGAGGGAAAGGCCGGGTCCGTCATTGCCATCAATCCCCGCGACGGGTCGATCCTCGCCATGGTGAGCAAACCCGGTTTTGACCCGAACCTCTTCAACCGGGGCATCTCGCCGGAGAACTGGGAAAAACTCACAAAGAGTCCGCTCCACCCCATGGAAAACAAGGCGATCAGCGGTCAATACCCGCCGGGGTCGACTTATAAACTCATCATAGCGGCGGCCGGCCTCGAGGAAGGCGTCATCACCCCCCAGACGGCTTTCAACTGCAACGGGACCTTCGAAATGGGGACGAGGACCTTCCGGTGCTGGCGAAAGGGCGGTCACGGTCGAATCTCACTCCACCGGGCCATCGTGGAGTCCTGCGACGTCTATTTTTACAATGTGGGGAGACTCCTCGGCGTGGACACGATCGCCGCGTACGCAAATCAATTTGGACTCGGGGAGAAGACGGGTGTCACACTTCTCGGAGAAAAGGCCGGTCTTATTCCCACCAAAGAGTGGAAGTTGGGCCGATTCGGCGTGCCCTGGCAGCCGGGCGAGACCATATCCATCTCCATCGGCCAGGGATTCAATACCCTGACGCCTTTGCAATTGTTGAATGCCTACTGCGCTGCCGCCAATCGAGGTGTGATCTACACCCCCCGGATTATCAAGCGGGTAGAGACGGAAGACGGCCAGATCGTCCAGGAATTCCCCCCGGAGCCGAAGACGACCGTCGATGTGAGCCGGGAGAATTTCGAACTTCTGGCCCAGGCCCTCTGGGGTGTGTGTAACGAACCGGGTGGAACGGGACATGCGCTGAGACGAAAGGAGGCCGACGTCTGCGGGAAGACCGGGACGGCACAGGTCATTGGTCTTCCCGAAGGGACAGACGCAAGACAGATCTTCTTCCCTTACGAGTACAGGGACCACGCCCTTTTTGTCTGTTTCGCACCGATGGATAACCCCGAAATCGCTGTCGTGGTCGTCGTCGAGCACGCCGGCCACGGAGCCACGGCGGCCGCGCCCGTTGCCCGGAAGGTCATTGACGCATACTTTGCGAACAGGAATCCCTCATGAGGATTGACCGGCGACTGCTTTATTCTTTTGACTGGATGCTTTTCGGCCTGCTGATGATAATCATTTTCATCGGCCTTCTGAATCTTTACAGTGCCGGCGCCAGCGCAACGGGGGATCCGCCGTTTCTGAAACAGATTCGCTGGATTGCCGTGGGGCTCGTCCTGATGTTTGCCGTGATGTGCATCGATTACCGGTTGATTGCCCGGTCAGCCTATGTCATTCATGGCACGGCCATCCTGCTCCTCGTCCTGGTCTATTTCTACGGGAACGTCACCCATGGATCCCAGCGATGGATCAACCTCGGGGGATTCTCTTTCCAACCCTCGGAACTGGTGAAGCTGACCCTTGTGCTTGCCCTGGCAAGGTACTTCAATGATCACAAGCAGCCGGAGGCCTACACGATCCGCAGCCTCTTCGTTCCCCTCCTCATGGTCCTCATCCCCTTCGTGATGATCATCCGGCAACCGGATCTGGGCACCGCGCTTCTGCTGCTCATCATCTTCGGCTCCATGGTTCTCTTCGTGGGTGTGAATTGGAGATCCGTTCTCCTGACCGCTTCGACGGGTTTGCTCCTGGTTCCTGTTCTGTGGAATTTCATGCATGACTACCAGAGAGAGAGGGTCCTGACCTTTTTTGACCCGGGGCGTGATCCCCTCGGTTCAGGGTATCATATCATCCAATCAATCATCGCCGTCGGGTCCGGGATGTTCTTCGGCAAAGGGTATATGCACGGGACGCAGAGTCAGTTGAAATTTCTCCCCGACCAGCAGACCGACTTTGTTTTTTCTGTTTTTGCCGAGGAGTGGGGTTTTCTCGGGGCCATGTTGCTTTTGATCGTCTGCCTGGCCTTCATATTGTGGGGCCTCAAGATCGCCCAGCAGGCCCGGGATTTCCTGGGCACCCTCATTGCCTTCGGTTTGACCATGCTCGTCTTCTGGGGATTTTTCATTAACATCGGCATGGTGATCGGCATTATGCCCGTGGTGGGCATTCCCCTGCCTTTCCTCAGTTACGGGGGATCGTCCATGGTGGGACTGCTCACCGGCATGGGGCTTCTGATGAACGTGAGCATGAGGCGGTATCTGCTCCACCACGATTAGGACCTGTTTCATTGCGGGCAGCTTCAGTTCGCAGGTGACGTCGCCTGATCCCATAGCAAAGGAGGAACAATCCAATGTTTAGCAAAAAAAAGCAGGACCACGACGAGATCAAGGCCTTTCTGGGAAAGGGCACCGAGTTCGAGGGGAAACTCGTCTTCAGCGGAGCCGTCCGGCTGGATGGACGATTCAAGGGGGACATCATGGGGGGCGGGACCCTCGTCATTGGTGAGGGGGCCCACATCGAGGCAACCATATCGGTGGACAGTCTCCTGGTCGGGGGCGATCTTCACGGCAACGTGGAGGTCAAAAAGAGGGTGGAGATCTTCGCGACGGGAAAATTTTTCGGAACGATCACAACACCCGTCTTCGTCGTTCAAGACGGCGGCGTTTTCGAAGGGGACTGCCACATGGTCAAGGGACAGGCCAAAGAAGCCTGAAAAAATCCCCTTATACCCCCCTCAAAAGTAAAAAAATCAGGGGCTTCCGGAACCCTTTTAAAGCACCTTTTAGACTGTCTCTATAAGGCTTTTTTCAGTCATCAGGAAACCCCTCTTCTGATCGAAAAAAAGTATTGACAAGGCCGGTCAGTTATGATTAGTAGTCAGCGCTTTAAGCATACCTTGCCCGAGAGGGGATATCGTGGAAAAGCACTATAATATCATGCAGTTATCATTAGATCGCCGCGATGTTGCCGAAGCCCTTCTCCGGGTACCGATGGTGTATTAAGTAACCGAGAGGATGTCCTATCCCCTCGGTTTTTTTGTGTTTTTATCATCCTTGTAAGGAACGGCAATCATGGTAGATATCGACAGCTCCTTATTCATTCAGATCATCAATTTCCTGGCTCTGATTTTCATCCTCAATGCGCTCCTCTACAAGCCCATCCTGGGGATTATGGACCGAAGAAAGGGAATCTTCGATTCTACCGAGGCGGAGATCAAGCGCCTGCAGGACACGATTGATCAGAAGATGACCGAGTACGAAGCCAAGATCGCTCAGGCCAAGAGTGAGGCCATGGCCCAGCGCGGCGAGATCCAGAAGGAGGGGGCCGAAAAGGGGAAGGAGATACTCGACGGGGCAAAAGTTGAAATTCAAAAAATGATGGACGATTTCCAGGTCCGACTGACCCAGGAGGTGGATGGCGCGAGGACGGTCCTGAGAAGCCAGTCCGAGAGGATATCGAAGGAGATAGCCGAAAAGGTTCTGGGAAGGAGTGTTTGATGAAAAGGTGTCCAGCGAGGGATCTCTTCGGGAGATTCTTTTTTAGTGCCCTGCCGGCGATCGCGGTGACGCTCCTGATGACCGTGTCGGCTTTTTGTGCCTCGGCAGGGGGGGAGGTCGACCACAAAGCACAGCTCTATGACTTCATGTGGCGGATGCTCAACTTTGCGGTCCTGATGTACATTCTCTACAAGCTGGCCTGGAAGCGTCTTGTGAACTTTTTCCGGAATCGCCGCGAAGATATCAAGACGTCGCTGGTGGAGACGAAAGACCGGAGGGTAGAGGCCGAAGATAAGTTCAAGGAATATGAGGTCAAACTCACGAAGGCAACCGACGACATCCAGGGCATTTCCGAGATGATCAAGGCGCAGGGCCTCACGGAAAAACAGAAGCTCATTGCCGACGCCGAGAAGGCCGCCGAGAAGATGAAGGAAGATGCCAGGGCCAGGATGGATCAAGAGATGAAGAAGGCCGGCTCCCGGCTCCGGACGGAAGCCGTGGAACTCTCCATCAAGGTGGCCGAGGACATCCTGAAGAGAAATGTCAGCAAGGAAGACCACGAGAAGATGGTCAAAGAATATATGGACAGGATGGTGAAGGAAAATTGATCGGGAGCGATATAGCAAAACGTTACGCGAAGGCCTTTTTTGATATAGCGGCTGAGGAGAAGAACTACGAGGGTTACTATACCGAGCTCAAATCCTTTTCCTCCCTCATCGACGAAAACGGGGACCTGCGGGAGTTTCTGGCCAATCCGGTCTTTGATCAGTCGGAGAAGAAGTCTGTCATCGAACAGATTCTGAGTCGGGTCAGGATGTCCGGCATGACGGCCAATTTCCTGAGGCTTCTGGTGGACAAGAAACGCATCGGCATCGTCGGGGAAATCGCGGAATCCTACCGACAGCTCATGGACCACAAGCTCAAGAGGGTCCAGGTTTCCGTGAAAACAGCCTTTCCCCTGGATGGCGACCTCACCGGGAACCTCAAGACGAACATCGCCGAGATGACCGGCAAGGAAGTGGAAATGACCGTCGAGAAAGACAGTTCCCTGATCGGGGGACTTGTCGTCAGGGTTGGGGATACCCTTTACGACGGGAGCATCAAGACACAGCTGAACAACATCAGGAAGCTCTTGGGAGAGGAGATATAGGTGATGGAAGCGATCCGGGCAGAAGAAATCAGTCAAATCATCTCTAAGCAGATCAAGGAGTACGAGAAAAAGCTGGACATCAGCGAAACGGGCACTGTCCTTTCGGTGGGTGACGGTATCGCCCGTATCTACGGTGTCGAGAACGCCATGGCCATGGAGCTTTTGGAGTTCCCCGGAGGCATCCTCGGCATGGTTCTCAACCTCGAGCGTGACAACGTCGGTGTCGCCATCCTCGGGGAAGTCACGCATATCAAGGAAGGGGACATCGTGAAAAGGACGGGCAGGATCGCGGAGGTTCCCGTGGGAGACGAGCTTCTGGGACGCGTCATCGACGGCACGGGCCGCCCCATAGACGGCAAGGGCCCCATCGAGGCCAAGGAGACCCGCCGTATCGAGATGATCGCTCCCGGCGTTATCGCCCGCCAGCCCGTGAACCAGCCCATGTACACCGGTCTCAAAGCTATTGACGCCATGACGCCCATCGGCCGCGGCCAGCGCGAACTCATCATCGGCGACCGCCAGATCGGGAAAACGGCCATCTGCATTGACACGATCATCCGCCAGAAGGACACCGGCGTGAAATGCATCTATGTTGCCATCGGCCAGAAGAAATCCACCGTGGCGCAGGTCGTGGAAGCCCTGCGCAGGAACGGCGCCATGGACTACACCGTCATCGTCAGTGCCTGCGCGAGCGATCCGGCCACCCTGCAGTATATCGCCGCCTATTCGGGTTGCAGCATCGGGGAGTACTGGCGTGACCGGAAACAGGATGCCCTCATCATCTACGACGACCTCTCCAAGCAGGCCGTGGCTTACCGCCAGATTTCACTGCTCCTCAGGCGACCTCCCGGACGCGAGGCCTTCCCCGGGGACATCTTCTACAACCACTCCAGGCTTCTGGAGCGCGCCGCGCGCGTGAGTTCCGATTTCGGTGGAGGCTCCATGACGGCCTTGCCCATCATCGAGACCCAGGCCGGTGACGTTTCAGCCTACATCCCGACAAACGTTATTTCCATCACCGACGGCCAGGTCTACCTGGAACCGGGTCTCTTCTATTCCGGTGTCCGCCCGGCCATCAACGTGGGTCTTTCCGTTTCCCGCGTCGGCGGCGCAGCCCAGGTGAAGGCCATGAAGCAGGTGGCGGGCACCCTGAAGCTCGAACTCGCACAGTACCGCGAGATGGCCGCTTTCGCGCAGTTCGGCTCCGACCTTGACAAGGCCACGCAGGCCCAACTCGAGCGGGGCGTGCGGCTGGTCGAGATTCTGAAGCAGCCCCAGTACAAGCCCATGTCACTCGGGGAAGAGGTCGTCGTGCTCTTTGCCGGTACCCGCGGGTTCCTGGACAAGTATCCCGTGGACAAGCTCAAGAGCTACGAGCCCCAGATCCTCGATTACGTGAAGGGTAAATATCCCGAGATCATGAAGGAGATCGACGAGAAACAGATCATCAGTCCGGAGCTGGAAAAGAAGATGAAGGAAGTGCTCTCGGAGTTCGACAACATCTTCGTTTCCGGCTAAAGGATGCGGCTTTTTTGGTCACGAGACAATAAGGGAGAATAAAACAGGCTATGGCCGCGTTAAGGGATATCCGAAGAAAGATCACGGCGACTCAGAAGACCAAGCAGATCACCAGGGCTATGAACAGGGTGTCGGCCGCGAAGCTCCGCTCCGCCCAGATGCGGATGGAAAATTTCAGGCCTTATGCGATCAAGTTCATGGATGTATTGAACAGCCTCGCCCTCCGGGTCGATCCGAAATCCCACCCCCTCCTGGCGACGAGGGAGCCGAGGCGGATCCGCGTCATCATCATGACCGCGGACCGCGGTCTCTGCGGCGGGTTCAACACGAACCTCATCCGGACGGCAGAGCGGTTTATCCAGTCCAAGGCCAAAGAAGGGAAAGAGATCGCGATGGTCTCGGTGGGGCGCAAGGGGCGAGATCATTTCAGAAAAAAAGCCAAGCTCCATAGCATGCATGCCGATGTCTTCCGGAAGTTCGACATGGGGCTTGCCATCGGGATCGGGGAGGACGCCATCCCCTCCTTCATTGCCGAGGAATACGACGAGCTGTATCTCGTCTATAACGAGTTCGCAAGCGTTTCCATCCAGCAGCCGAGGGTCGTGAGACTTCTGCCGCTGCCCTCTGTCGGAACCGAGGAGGAAGTGGACTACGAGAAGAGGCTCGATTACATCTATGAGCCCTCTGACGAGGTCCTTCTGGACCAGCTCCTTCCGATGTACATTCGGGTGCTCATCTACCGGGCGCTCCTGGAGACCTCGGCGGGCGAGCACGGGGCAAGGATGGTGGCCATGGACAATGCCACGAAAAACTGTGATGATCTCACGAGAAGCCTCACGCTGACCTTTAACAAGGTGAGGCAGGCCAACATCACCAGGGAGCTCATGGATATCGTGGGCGGCACGGAGGCGCTGAAGAAGGCGAAATAAACTGAGCCATACGATCGAAACGGATCATCAGGACGTCAGAAACCTTATAAGGAGAGCGGTATGAGCGACATAGGAAGGGTTGTACAGGTCATCGGACCGGTTGTCGATGTCGAGTTTGACGAAGGACATCTTCCCAACATCCTGGATGCCATTAAGATCACGAACCAGGCCATCAATGATGAGGAAGGCAACCTGATCGTCGAAGCTGCGCAGCACCTGGGTGACAACATGGTGCGCTGCATCGCCATGGATATTACGGACGGACTGGTGCGGGGCATGAAGGCCGAGGCCATCGGCTCCCCGATCCTGGTTCCTGTCGGCGAGCCGTGCCTGGGCAGGATTCTCAATGTCGTCGGAAAACCCGTCGATGGCCTGGGACCGGTGACTTCCAAGGATATGATGCCGATCCACAGGCTGGCCCCCACGTTCCTCGAGCAGGATACCACCGTTCACGTGCTCGAAACGGGCGTCAAGGTCATCGACCTACTGGTTCCCTTCCCCCGCGGAGGCAAAATGGGGATGTTCGGTGGTGCCGGTGTGGGCAAGACCGTCGTCATGATGGAGATGATCCACAACATCGCCATGCACCACGGAGGTATCTCTGTGTTCGCCGGGGTGGGCGAAAGGACGAGAGAGGGCAACGACCTCTACCTCGAAATGAAACAATCCGGCGTTATTTCCAAGGCGGCTCTGATCTACGGCCAGATGACGGAACCCCCCGGAGCCCGGGCCAGGGTGGCCCTCACGGCCCTGACGGCGGCCGAGTACTTCAGGGACGTGCAGGGACAGGACGTGCTTCTCTTTATCGACAACATCTTCCGTTTCACCCAGGCCGGATCCGAAGTCTCCGCACTTCTGGGCCGCATGCCCTCTGCCGTCGGTTACCAGCCCACACTGGCCACGGACCTCGGTGAGCTCCAGGAGCGGATCACCTCGACGGACAAGGGGTCGATTACGGCAGTGCAGTGCGTTTACGTCCCCGCCGATGACCTGACGGACCCCGCGCCCGCGACGACCTTCGCACACCTGGACGGCACCGTCGTTCTCTCCCGTCCCATCGCGGAGCTGGGCATTTACCCCGCCGTGGACCCCCTCGATTCGACCTCGCGCATTCTGGACCCCAATGTCCTCGGCGAGGAGCACTATGAGGTGGCCCGAAACGTCCAGCTCATCCTGCAGCGGTACAAGGACCTCCAGGACATCATCGCCATCCTGGGGATGGACGAGCTTTCGGAAGAAGACAAGCTCATTGTCGGCCGTGCGCGAAAGATTCAGCGGTTCCTCTCACAGCCCTTCTTTGTGGCTGCGCAATTCACCGGGACGGAAGGAAAGTTCGTCTCCGTGAAGGATACCGTGCGGGGTTTCAAGGAGATCCTGGACGGCAAGCACGACGAACTGCCCGAGCAGGCCTTCTACATGGTGGGCGGAATCGAAGAAGCCGTCGAGAAAGCCAGGAGGCTGTCTGAATAACCGAAAGCAGAGGATCCCTCAATGGCCGACGAGTTGATGGTTGAAATCGTAACACCGGAGAAGATGGCTTTCAGCGGCAAGGTCGAGGAGATCACCATCCCCGGCATCGAAGGCGAGTTCGGCGTCCTGAAAGGGCACGCCTCGCTTCTCTCCGCAATCAAGTTCGGTGAACTGAGTTACCTCAGGGACGGCCGCAGGACCCACTATGCCGTCAACACGGGTTACGCTGAAGTGACGGCCAGCAAGGTCACCATTCTGGTGGAATCGGCCGAGAGGGCGGACCAGATCGACGTGGAGAGGGCCAAACGGGCCAAGGAGAAGGCGGAGCAGAAGCTCTCCAAGGTGGCGAAGGAAGATGCTGAGTACGGGAAGATAGAAGCCGACCTCAACCGAGCGGAGACCCGGATCAAGATCGCCCAGCACGCCGGCTGAAATGAGTCTATTTTAACGGCCGTAAAACACAGTCTTTGACAAATGCTTAAAAAGAGCCAGGACAAAGCGATACGCCTGGCTCTTTTATTTTGTAGAGACCCCGGTATTCATACCGGGTCAGGGATATTCCGAGTTGCAGAGATTACCCCGGGTATGATATCGGGTGCAGGTGTGAGGAGGATCCGGAAATGACAGGTGGCCGAGATAAGAAAAAGCGTATCATTTTTTTTATCGTCTTCGGGCTTGCCCTCATCGAGGTCCTGATCCACCCGGAGTTGTGCCTGGCATCGGCCGACGGTGATAAGGCCCACCCCGGTCTCGGGTATGTACTGCCGATCTGGTCGATCATCCCCTTCATCGGCATTCTTCTCTCCATCGCTCTCTGCCCGCTTTTGACACCTCATTTCTGGCACGACCATTTCGGGAAGGTGTCGGCTTTCTGGGCGATAGTTTTCGCGGTTCCCGCTGTTTCTGTCTATCATGAAATGGCGATCATACCGATCCTTCACATCTACATCATCGACTACATCCCCTTCATCATTCTCCTGTGGGGCCTCTTCACGATCTCGGGAGGCATTGTTGTCACCGGGACGCTGCGGGGAACACCCGTCATGAACAGTGTCCTTCTTCTCATCGGCACCGTCCTGGCCTCCTGGGTGGGGACGACGGGGGCCTCGATGGTCATGATCAGGCCGGTGTTGCGGGCCAACCGTGACCGTGAAAAGAAGGCACACGTAATCTGTTTTTTCATCTTCCTCGTGGCGAATATCGGCGGCGCCCTCACGCCGCTCGGCGATCCGCCCCTCTTCCTGGGTTTTCTTCACAGCGTCCCCTTCTTCTGGGTGACGAAGGCCATACTTCCTCACATGCTCCTGACATCCCTAATCGTTCTCGCCCTCTTCTACCTGTTCGACACCTATTACTACCGGAGGGAAAAATCGCGGCTGGTCGTACCGGAGAGCCCGGCGGAGAAGGTGCCTATCAAGGTCGAGGGGATCTATAATTTTCTTTTTCTGGCCGGCGTGGTGGGGTTCGTGCTCCTGAGCGGCTACTGGAAGGCGGGGTGTTTCACCGTCATGGGTATCGAGGTCTTCTACCAGAATATCGTGCGGGACGTCGGGATTATCATCATGGGGGTTCTGTCGCTTCGCATCACGCCCTCGAAGCTCAGGGAAATGAATGAGTTCAACTGGGCGCCGATTATGGAGGTGGCAAAACTCTTCGCGGGGATCTTCATGACGATCATCCCGGCCCTGGGTATCCTGCAAGCGGGACCGCAGGGCGCCATGGCGGGTTTACTTGTGTATGTCAGGGATCCGGTTCACTACTTCTGGGTGTCGGGTTCCCTTTCCTCCTTCCTGGACAACGCCCCCACTTACCTCACCTTCTTTTATATGGCCCTTGGAAAGCTCGGAATGACGGAGGCCATGGTCCCCGGCGCCTGCGCCCTGGGGTCGGTCACGGGCAATCCGGAGTTCGTCTCCCTGCTAACGGCCATTTCTGCAGGTTCGGTTTTCATGGGGGCCAACACTTATATCGGAAACGCCCCCAACTTCATGGTGAAGTCCATCGCCGAGGAGGCCGGTGTCAACATGCCGAGTTTTTTCGGCTACATGTTCAAATACTCGATACCCATCCTGATCCCAACGTTCATCCTGGTTACCTTCGTGTTCTTTTAAAGGTGCCGATGAAGCCCGAAAGGATGGCATATCCGACAAATGATCATGAAAGGGTGTGAGGTATGAACAAGACATATTTTGAGGTGGTTGTCGAAGGGCACCACGAACTCATCAGGGGTTTTGCACTGGGGTTTCTGGCGGCAAGGGGCATAGAGGGGGAGGCCGCTTTTGCCCGGGAACACCACGTGAAAGGTAGCGGAAAGCTTCATCAGCTCATGCGGATACTGAGTGTGACGGAGGATCAGACCCGGATCATCATCGGTGAGGAAATCGGCCGCGCCCTGAAGGAGGCCTATGAGAAGCGGCAGTCGGAGCTGGCAGTGAAAGTGGTTTCCATTCGCCAGGTCGTCGGCGCCCGGTTTCGTTTCAGGTTCAAAACCTTTTCAAAGGAGTTCGGTGAGAAACTGAAGGCGACCTTTGCCGATCTGCCGCCGGGCGTCCAAATCGGGGGGTATAAGCCCGAGGAAGTCATCCATCCGGAGGGCAAGGGCGTGGAGGCCTACGCGCCCCTTCACGCTTATGAGATCAAGGCGAGCGGAGAGGTATCCGGCCCTGCCAAGGAGGTCATCGACTTCTACGATCGGATCGAGCACAACGAACTGATTGAACTGGAGGAGATCCGGCTGGAATTTTCCTGAGGGTGAGCCGAAGGGATCCTATTCCTCGTCCCGGACCGCGATATTCAGGATCTCGAATTCGCGGAGACCGCCCGGCGTCTTGACACTGACGATGTCCCCCGCCTCTCTGCTGATCAGGGCCTTTCCGATCGGCGAGGTGACGGAAATCTTATTGTTGGAGGCGTCCGACTCAAAGGGCCCCACGAGCTGATATTCCATCACATCGCCCGTGTCCGCGTCGCGGATGGACACAATCGATCCGAAGACCGCCTTCTCATCCGTCAATCCCTTCAAATCGATCACCTTAGAAGAGGCCAGATTATTCTCGATCTCCTGCATCCTGCCGTGCAAAAAGGATTGTTTTTCCTTGGCGTACTGGTACTCCGCGTTTTCCGCGATGTCGCCGTGACCCCGTGCCTCCTCGATGGCACGGGCATTTTCAGGGATGGCGATCGTCTTGAGGTACTGGAGTTCTTTTTTTAGTTTTTCGAATCCCGCTTTCGTGATCGGCATCTTTTGCATGAAATTCTTCCCCGGCGTCAACCTTCTGACGGCCCGTTGTTGAAAAAAAGATATCCGTTATCGGTTCAATAACGGATGTATATATCTAACGGAGAATTCCTGAACTGTCAAGAAGATTTGCCGGTTATCCTCCTTGTCAGGTCTCGTGAACTGTGTTAGAAAATAAAGACTTTTTAAAGAAACAGAGTCTTCATTGGATGCGCGATTCTTACGACAGGGAAATAAGCTACCTGCGGGTTTCTGTGACGGATCGGTGCAACCTCCGATGCCTTTACTGCATGCCGAAAGAGGGCGTCTCGCTCCTCGGGCACAATGACATCCTCCATTATGAGGAGATCCTGCGGATCATCCATGCGGCTGTGAGGCTCGGCGTCGCTAAGGTTCGGGTCACGGGCGGGGAGCCCCTCATCCGCAGGGGACTTATGGATTTCCTCTCCGCCCTGAAGGGGATTCCCCTGGAGGATCTGAGTCTCACGACAAACGGGATCCTTCTGGAAGTGTATGCCGAAAAACTCTTCGATGCCGGGGTCCGGCGCATCAATGTCAGCCTCGATTCCCTGAACGCCGAAAAATACGCGCGGATGACAAGGGGCGGTAACCTGCATGCGGTTCTTCGCGGCATCGAGAAGGCGGAACGGCTCGGTTTTGCCCCCATCAAGATCAACACCGTCGCCATGCGGGGATTCAATGAAGATGAAATCCTGGAAATCGCCCGGCTCACGCTCAAAAAGCCCTACCAGGTGAGGTTCATCGAGTTGATGCCGATGGGAAGGGTCGATGTCAATTTCCAGGAGCAATATTTATCCGACGAAGTCATCATGGCCAGAATCGGTGCCTTCCGGAAGCTCCATCCCATGAACGGCAACTTCCGCAGAACGGACGGACCGGCCAGAATCTACAGGATGGAGGATGCCGTGGGTGAGATCGGTTTCATCAGCCCTGTCAGTCACCACTTCTGCGATTGGTGCAACCGCCTGAGGCTGACCGCCGACGGTTATCTGCGGTCTTGCCTCCTCGTTGACGACGAACTGGATCTCAAAATGCCGTTGCGGTCAGGATGCTCCGATGCAGACCTGCAGGATATGATCAGAAAAGCCATCCTGAAGAAACCCAAGGGACATGACCTCCAAATCGGCACTGCACAGCCGAGGAAGTCCCGCAAGGAAATGCCCCGGATCGGCGGGTGACTCGGCCCCTCCTCGTCGTATTCCCTTCAATTTCCACGAAGTTTTTTTATTCAGAGGAGTTTTGCCAGTTCAAATCTTTTTCGTCGAAGGTCGTTGACAGGGCCTTTTGGGCGGCCTCAAAAAAGCTCTCCGGCACGAGAATTTCGACCTCGCCAAGCCCGTTGATGACGATGGCGTAGATTTCGCCGGCGGCTTCGTATTTCAGTCGGAAGGGGATCTCTTCCGTTTCCAACCTTCCCGCCACGATCCTTGCGTTTGTCATGCCTGATGCCGTGTAGACGACTCTCCAGCGGTTTTCCATATCAGTCCCCCCGGATCAGTATCTCGAGGAAAAAATCCCCATGATCTCCCTCTCCGCCCTTCCGGCCCATGCCGGCCAGTCTCAGTCTCGTGCCTGCCATCACGCCGGGTGGAATGGTGACTTTGACAAGCTTCCTTGCCCCATCGCGGATGATGGTGATCATTTTATTCGCGCCGCTTGTTGCTTCCCTCGGTGTGATGGCGATACTGCCATGGAGGTCCAGGTTTTCCGTCGGTGGGGCCGGCCGGACGACCTGCAGGCGGGGTGTTGTGGTTCTCTCGTGGCTCATGCGTTCCGAGAGCCCGAAATCGGGGATGAAGGAGATGAGCTTCGTCAGGGCCATCCCCGCGAGGAATCCCCCGATGTGCGCCCACCAGGCAACGCCGCCCATTTGCGAATCGGACACGGAGGCATAGAGGAACTGGAAGACAAACCAGATCCCTAGGAAAAAAATCGCCGGGACCTCAATGAAGTACGGAATGAAAAAGATGGGGATGAGCGTCAGGATCCGTGAGCGGGGGTAGAGGAGGAGATAGGCCCCCATGACGCCCGCGATGGCGCCGCTTGCGCCGATCGTCGGGATCTGAGATTCCCAGTTGAAATAAAGGTGGGTGAGGGCCGACACCCAGCCGCAGAGGAGATAGAAAACAAGATATTTGAAGGATCCGAAGTGGTCCTCCACATTATCGCCGAAGATATAAAGAAACCACATGTTACCCAGGAGGTGCCAGAAGCTGCCGTGAAGAAACATGAACGATATCAATGGGATAGTCTGTTCAAGGGGGGTGAAGTGGGATGAAATTTCCGGGCTGCTGTAGCGAGCGGGAACGAGACCATAGGTGAAGATGAAGGCCTCAATATGATCCGCCTGTGTGAGCTGTAGAAGAAAGAGCACCACATTGATGACAATCAGTGCCACGTTGACGACGGGGTAATTTCTGGACCGAATCTGATCGCGGATCGGTATCATGGAATTATAAAGGGCAAAGGGTTAAGGGTTCAGGGCAAAAGGCATAGAACGATGGTTTATGGCAAAAGGCTTATGGCTTAAGGCGAAAACAATCAAGATGTTTTTCCCCATTAAAAACCGT
>CAZJPV010000032.1:0-30243 GCA_964547985.1 uncultured Syntrophaceae bacterium | reverse complement strand
CGACTGCCGCTATCGATCATGAATCATTTCCTTATTTCTTTTTTAACCCTTTAGCCCTAAGCCTTCAGCCCTTTGCCCCGTATGTATACTTCGTATACAACTGGATATCACAACTGCATACTAATTATCCACTTTTTTATTGAGCTACCCGGGTTTGCTTAGCACCAAATCGCATTATACTCATTGTTATCAATTAGTTATAAAATTTACTAGCTTCTGGCACAACCCTTGCCCCTAATAAATGCAAAAAGAGACACTTCTCGAAAGGAGAAAACAAAATGAAGAAGTTAATATCAATCGCAGCGATCCTTCTTCTGGTGGTAGTTATAGCGGCTCCGGCCGACGCCTTCAGAGGGGGGAGAGGTAATGGTAATGGCCCCTGCTACAGCGGGGATTTCGCAAATGTGCCAGGCCTCAACCTGACGGCGGAGCAGAAAACAAAGATCGCCGACATGCGGAGCGCCCACCTGAAGGATGTTAAACCCCTGCAGGACCAGATGTTCAGCAAGAAGGGCGACCTGAGGCTGCTGTGGCAGGAGAAAAACCCGGACCAGGCCAAGATCACGGCAAAACAGAAGGAAATCCGGGCTCTTCGTGACCAGATCCAGGACAAGTCCACAAACCATCGCTGGGCCATCTACAAAGAACTGACGCCGGAACAGCAGGAAGCCCTGAGAGCCCAAGGTCCCATGGGTCAGTGCTTTGGCGGCGGTTTTGGTCCTGGTGCCGGTGGCGGGCGTGGCCCTGGTCAAGGACGTGGTCTTGGAGCCGGTCCCGGTTCTGGCCCCGGTCCCCATGGATACTAATTAACCCCCTTCCCTTTTTCTCGGTCAAAGAATCATCCGGGGAATAAAACCCGGATGATTCTTTTTGATCGATCTGTTTTCCCAATCAACGTTTTTAAAATTCAACATCTTCATATGAAGCCGTATGAAGTATTCCAGCCGATTCGAAAAGATTTTCCCAGCCCGCCTTTTTTATATTGAAAATAACTCTTTGTTGTTTATAGTCTACTCCCGAAAAATATCGGCGAATCGCCATCCCTATGAAAAAGAAGAAAGTTCTCTTTGTCTGTGTCCACAACATCGCCCGGAGCCAGATGGCCGAGGCTTTTTTAAAAAAGCTTGCCGGAGAGAAATTCGAGGTCGAAAGCGCCGGGCTGGAGCCGGGTAAACTGAATCCCCTCGTTGTGGAGGTCATGGCGGAAGTCGGCATCGATATTGCTAAGGCAAGGTCAAAGAGCGTTTATGATCTTTACAGGCGGGGAGAGAGATTCGACTACGTTATCACGGTCTGCGACGAGGCCAGTGCCGAACGATGCCCCGTCTTCCCGGGTCCGGGACGGAAAATCCACTGGGGCTTCAACGACCCCGGACGAATCGAAGGCAACCGGGAAGAAAAACTCGCGCAAATCAGGGTCATCCGTGACAACATACGTTCAAAGGTCCGGGAATGGCTGACAAGGAAACCGTAAAGAGAATGCTGGACGCACAGGAAGACCACTGGGAGCAGGCCTTCTCGGAAGAGCCCGACTTCTTCGGTGAGGAGCCCAGTCATCCGGCACGGAGAGCCGTGGAGCTCTTTTCAAAGAACGCAAAAAAAGTCATCCTCGAGCTGGGTGGAGGACAGGGGCGCGATACCTTCTTCTTCGCACGAAGAGGTTTTCAGACAACCGTTGTGGACTACAGCCAGAAGGGCCTTGAAGACATTCGCAAAAAAACTTCGGGGCTCGGCCTTGCCGACCTCATCCGGACGGTTCTTCACGATATACGAAAGCCCCTTCCCTTCGATGACGAAACTTTTGAAGCCTGTTTTTCCCACATGCTCTACTGCATGGCCCTCACGATGGCGGAACTCGAATTTCTCTCGCGGGAGATCCGACGGGTCCTGCGGCCGGGGGGATTGAACGTGTACACCGTCCGGCACAAGGGTGATGCCCATTTCGGTAAGGGCGTCTACCGCGGTGAGGATATGTACGAGATGGGGGGCTTCATCGTCCACTTCTTCGACCGCGAAAAGGTGAGGCATCTCTCGGCGGGGTATGACATCCTTGCAATCGACGAGCTCGAGGAAGGGGAATTGCCCAGAAGACTTTTCATGGTGACGATGAAGAAAAACAGGTCAGGAAGGCAATGAAAATTTTCAATCTGAACAAGAGAGCGATTAACGTTACCCTGTCGCTTATGGCCATCATCCTCGTGGCCCTTTACTCCCTCTGCGGCGATTCCTGCACCTACCTGCAGGGAACCCTGCTCGGGCTCGACCTGCGCTGGGCGGGCATCGCCTTCATGGTCCTTGTGATGGCTGCGGGCTTCCTGAAGCGAGATGTCCTCCTTCTGACCGTTCTTGCCGCGGGTGTTGGCGCGGAGATCCATCTTGTAGGTTTTCAGATTTACCACGGCGTCTACTGTCCCTACTGTCTTCTTTTCGGTGCCATCCTCCTTCTTCTCTTCATCATGAATTTCAGGATGGTTAAGGTTCGATGGGCGGCCCTGGGGCTTCTCGGCGGCTTCCTTGTGTTTTTGATCTTCTTCGAAGGCCTGGTGACTCCCGCATACGCCGGGGACACCGTGATGCCCTCTTTCGGCAGCGGGCCCGTCCGGGTCAGGCTCTACACGGACTACTTCTGCGGGCCCTGCTCGGCACTGGAGCCGCAGATCGCAAAATCCATCGAAGAGATGGTGGAAAAAAAGATGATCCGCATCACCTTCATCGACACGCCGATCCACCAGGAAACAAAGCTGTATGCCAGGTACTTCATCTACATCTGCAATGTACAGAAAGATTTTCGCAAGATCATGTCGGCGAGGCACACCCTTTTCGAGGCCGCCCGGAACTGGATCACCGATCCCGATAAGCTGGAGGCTCATCTGACGAAAAACGGCATCCGCTTCAAACCCATTGACGTGAAGCCAACCTTTGATGTTCTGACGAGCTATTTAAAAGAAGAGGGGGTCCGCGGGACGCCGATCATGACAGTCCATAAAGGCGGGAAAAGAGAAACCTACAAGGGTGTGCCGAACATCGCCCAGGCGGTGGCGGACCTCAAGTCCGCACAAAAACATTAATGCCTAGGGCTGGAAGTGCTCCAGCAGGATCTTGACGCCGATGCCGAGCAGAATGAGGCCTCCTGCAACCTCCACCTTTTTCCCGAAGGCCCTGCCAAGCCTCTCACCGAAAGCCATCCCGGTCCACGTCATCGCAAAAGCGACCGTACCGATAATAACACTGGGGTAGAAAATCGGCACTTTCAGAAAGGCCAAGCTCAATCCCACAGCCAGGGCATCGATGCTCGTTGCAATGGAGAGCATGAGGAGGGGAAGCCCTCTCGTCGGATCGGAGGAAGAAACCTCCTTCCCGTCCCTCAGCGCGTCGTAGATCATCTTGCCCCCGATGGCGGCGAGAAGGATGAAGGCGAGCCAGTGATCGTAATCGTGGATGAACGTCTCGATGGTCACGCCGGCCGACCACCCGATGATGGGCATGATGAACTGAAAGAAGCCGAAGGAAGAGGAGAGCCTGAAGGCAGATGCCTGGGAATGGCCTTTCAAGGCGACACCCGCCCCGATGGCGACGGCAAAGGCATCCATCCCGAGACCGATCGCGATGATGAGTATCGAATAGAAATTCACGTTGTGTCTGACCCGTTCTTCCTCTCTCCCTGATGAGCCACCCGCAGATGGTCGAGAATGAGTTCAGCCGTGTGCCGGCTCATCCGCCCGACGGCCGTGAGTTTCTCCGTGGAGGCTTCACGAATGCCAACGATGTCGCCGAAATGGGAAAGAAGCGCCTTCTTCCGTTTCGGACCCACACCGGGGATGTCGTCGAGAAGGGACCGCGTCGTCCTTTTTGCCATGAGTTTTCGGTGATGCGTAATGGCGAAACGGTGAGCTTCGTCCCTGATCCGCTGGATAAAGAAATAGGCTGCTGGATACCGGGAAATGTAGACCGGGTCTTTCCGACCGGCCAGATAGACCCGGTCCTCTTCCTTGGGGACACCCGCACGGGTCTTGACGGCGGGAGGGCGGGCTTCTTCGTTTCCGGATGAACCCTTGGCCAGAGCGATGACATCGAGTCCTTCGACGCCGAGTTCCCGAAGAACGGAAAGCGCGACGCCGAGCTGCCCTTTGCCACCGTCCACCATGATGAGATCGGGAAGCTTTTCCCGATGGCGATAGCGTCTCACCAGCACCTCCCGCATCATCGCATAGTCATCGGCACCCTCCACATCCCTGATCCTGAAGTGCCTGTATCCCGCCTTTTCGGGTTTCCCTCCGGTGAAAGTGACCATGGACCCCACGGCAAACTGCCCGCCGATATTGGAGATGTCAAAGCACTCGACCCGTTCAGGCTGCCGCTTCAGACGAAGTTTTTCCCTGAGGATCTTCAGGGCCATCTCCTCGGATTCGAGGTTTCTTTCCGTCTTGAATACGTTTTCGGCGTTACTCGTCGCCATGCGGAGCAGCCGGCTTCGCTCCCCTTTTTGAGGCCTCAATATCGAAACCTTTTTCCCTTTCTTATCCCAGAGCCACTCCTCGATGACGTCGCGGTCCTCGATCTCTTCGGGAATGATGATTTCTTCGGGGATGAACTGCCCTTCGCTGTAGTACTGCTTCAGGAGAGAAGAGATGATCTCTGCGGAATCTGCAGCCAGTCTCACGAGTGGAAACTTGTTCTTGCCGAGGATATTTCCGTTCCGGATGTGCAGGGCGAAGATCTGTGTCAGGGACCCTTCCCGGTAGAGCCCGAAGACATCCTGGTCCTTCATGGTCGGGGAGGCGATGCTCTGCTTTTCAAGGGTCCGCTCGATGGCCGCGATGCGATCCCTGATGCGGGCGGCTTCCTCAAATTCCATAGCCCCCGAAGCGTTCTCCATCCGCTTCTCGAGATCCTGAAGAAGCCCCCGTCCCCGGCCCTCGAGAAAAGCGATCACATCCATGATGAGCCCTTGGTAGTTTTCACGCGTGACGAGCCCGACACAGGGCCCCAGGCATCGCTTGATTTCGTATTCGATGCAGGGCCTCCTTCGCTGCCGGAAGACACGATCGCTGCAGGTCCGCAGCGGAAAAACCTGCTGCAGGAAATGAAGGGTTCCCTTGGCTGCAAGGCCGGAGGGGTAGGGACCGAGATACTTGGCGCCATCCTTCTTGACACGCCGAACCAGTTGCAACCAGGGAAAGGGCTCCCGGAGGTCCACGCGGAGACTGACGTAGGTTTTGTCGTCTCTGAAATAGACATTGTATCGAGGGCGATGCTCCTTGATGATGTTGTTCTCGAGAATGAGGGCCTCCTTCTCCGTGTCGGTGACGACGAAGTCCAGATCCTCGATCCGGGACAGGAGAAAAGGAATCATCGGCCGGGTGTCCGTGCCCTTGAAATAGGATTGGACGCGGCTCCTCAGATTTTTCGCCTTGCCGACATAGAGGATCTTCCCCTCACGGTCCTTCATGAGGTAAACACCCGTCCGGGCGGGGGCGTTTTTGATTTTCCTGTCCAGGAGGTCACGGCCCATCGGTTTTCATCTATCCTCTCAATTCGAGCTCCATACGGGAGAGCTCCTTGATCCTGTCTCGGATCACGGCCGCCTTTTCAAATTCAAGGCCCCTTGCCGCCCGCAGCATTTCCTCCTTCAGGCGGTCGATCATGGCTGGAATCTCCTTCGGGGTCACAAAGGGCGGCATCTCCTCGGCCACGGCGGTCACGGTTACATAATCCGCCTCATAAACGGAGGCCAGCACGTTGTCGTAGGACTTGCGGATCGTCTCGGGCGTGATGCCGTTTTCCCGGTTGAATTTCTCCTGCATGGCCCGGCGCCGTTTCGTCTCCTTCAGGCACGCCTGAATGGCATCCGTCATTTTGTCCGCGTACATGATGACCTGCCCCGACACGTTCCGGGCCGCCCGGCCGCTCGTCTGGATGAGGGACCGCTCCGAACGAAGAAAACCTTCCTTGTCGGCATCGAGGATGGCCACCAGCGACACCTCCGGTATGTCGAGCCCTTCCCTCAGGAGGTTCACACCGACCAGAACGTCGAATTTCCCCATCCTCAGATCGCGGATGATCACGACCCGCTCGAGGGTGTCGATGTCGGAATGAAGGTATCTCACGGCAACCCCGACGCTCTGGTAATATTCCGTCAGGTTCTCTGCCATCCGCTTGGTCAGCGTTGTGACGAGGACACGCTCCCCCCGCTCCGCCCGCATGCGAATCTCGGCAAGCAGGTCGTCCACCTGGTGGGTCACGGGCCGCACGGAGATCTCCGGATCCATGAGTCCCGTGGGCCGTATGACCTGCTCCACCACCCGGCCCCTGGCCTTCTTGAGCTCGTACACGGCCGGCGTGGCCGACACGTAGATCCTTTGTCGAGGCAAGGCCTCGTATTCGTCGAATCGCAGGGGCCGGTTGTCCAGCGCTGACGGAAGCCGGAAGCCGTACTCCACAAGCGTCTCCTTCCGGGAACGGTCTCCCCGGTACATCCCCACAAGCTGGGGGATCGTCACGTGGCTTTCATCGACAATGATCAGGGCGTCTTTGGGAAGATATTCCATGAGGGTGGGCGGCGGTTCCCCGGGCCTTCGGCCTGTGAGGAACCGAGAGTAATTCTCGATCCCCTGGCAGTAGCCCATCTCCTCCATCATCTCGATATCGAACTTCGTCCGCTGCTCCAGCCGCTGGGCCTCAAGGAGTTTCCCCTGCACCCTGAATTCCTGAAGGCGCCCCTCCAGCTCTTCGCGTATGGCGGCAACGGCCAGCTTCATCCGCCCCTCCGTGGTCACGTAGTGACTGCCCGGATAGATGTCGACCTTCCGGAGCGGCTCCAGCTTCTTCCCACGCAGGGGGTCCACCACGGAGAGAGACTCGATCACATCACCGAAAAACTCGACCCGGATGACACGGTCCTCCTCATAGGCCGGGAAGACCTCGACCACGTCTCCACGGACCCTGAAGGTCCCCCGGTGGAAGTCGATATCATTGCGCTCGTACTGGATGTCGATGAGCCGCCTGAGCACCCGGTCCCGCCCGATATCCATCCCCTCGGCAAGCGAAAGGAGCATCGCCGAATAATCGTCCGGCGATCCGATGCCGTAGATACAGGATACACTCGCCACGATAACGACGTCCCTGCGCTCGAGGAGCGAGCGGGTGGCCGAGTGTCGCATTTTGTCTATCTCATCGTTGATGGCCGAGTCCTTCTCGATATAGGTGTCCGTACGGGGAATGTAGGCCTCGGGCTGATAGTAGTCGTAATAACTGACGAAATACTCGACGGCGTTTTCGGGAAAGAGGGTTTTGAATTCGTTGAAAAGCTGCGCCGCCAGCGTCTTGTTATGGGCAATGACGAGGGCAGGTCGCTGAACCCGCTCGATGACGTTTGCGATCGTGAAGGTTTTGCCTGATCCGGTGATCCCGAGGAGGACCTGGTGCGGCACACCCTTTGCGATCCCCCCGGCAAGGTCGTCGATGGCCTGCGGTTGATCCCCTGCCGGGCTGAAATCCGAAACCAGACTGAATCGATTCATGAAAAGACTGCCGCTACTGAAGGCTGCCCCGAGAAAAGACGCGACCCGGAGCGTTTTCTCAACATTTTTAATGTCTTTAATATAATGAACAGCGGCAGGAGAAGCAAGCCTGGATTCCCCGGCCCCCCAAATTCACCTTGACATTAAAGGGTGATTGTGTTTTAAAAGCACCCTTTACTATGCCTCTCTGTAAGGATATTCATCATGAAAAAGACCTTGAAATGCGTATCGAATCTCAAGAGGAAGCGGACTCACGGCTTTCGCGCCAGAATGGCGACCAAAGGAGGCAGACTCGTATTAAGCAGAAGGAGAGCGAAGGGAAGGAAGCGGTTGACTGTATAGCGGGTCATGAACGGCCCGGTGCTGAGCATTTCAGGGCCGCCCGCGAGGGATAAATCCTGATCATTCCGCGAGCATGGAAGGCATAACATTTCGGAAGCACGAGCGAATTCGGAAAAGAAGTGAGTTTACGACGCTTCACCGGCAGGGAAAACGGATCCACGCGGAGCATTTCACCCTCATCCTGAAAAAAAATCCTCTGGGATGCCGAAGGCTGGGCGTCACGGCCGGCAAGAAGGTGGGAAATTCGGTAAAAAGAAACAGGATGAAACGTCTCCTGAGGGAGTTCTTCAGATTAAATAAAGAAAGACTTCCTGCTTCACACGATCTCTGGATCATTGTCCGGAAGGATTTTTCAGCCCTTGAATACGATCAGGTGCGCGAGGCACTGGAGAAAATCCTCGGAGAAAGACTGGTTGCCACATAAATGATCAACGCGGTTCTGGTCAAAGTATCCACCGCCCTGATCAGGGCTTACCAGGTTTGCATCTCACCATTCCTACCCCAAAGCTGCCGTTTTCATCCCCATTGCTCTGAATACATGATGACGGCCATCAGGCGCTATGGATTCTGCAAAGGGCTATGCCTCGGCATGATGCGCCTGTCCCGGTGCCACCCATACCATCCGGGCGGCTACGATCCGGTCAAGTAAGGGAAGTGCAAGGAGGTCACGAATGCAAAAAAGGATGGTTCTTGCCATCGTCCTGTCTTTCATCATCGTCTTTGTTTACCAGTACTATTTCGCCAAGAACATCGCAACGAAAAAACAGGAAGACGCGCAGAAACAGGAAGCGGTGACGACCGAACAGGGCCCTACGGCCCCGCGCGCAGCCCCTGCGGTCAAGGAAACACCGAAGAGCATCTCGGTCCAGAAATCCCAGGCCGGCATGAGGGATATCCGGGTGGAGACCCCGCTTTACATCGCCGTCTTCACGACGAAGGGCGGTGCCCTGAAATCTCTCAAACTCAAGGACTACCGGAAGGAACTGAGCAGCGACAGTGAACTCATCGAGCTGGTCCGCGTCCAGGAAGGCCAGACCTATCCCCTCGCGGTGAGTTTTTCCGAATCGAGCATCCCGGTCCCGCCGGATCTGATTTATGACGCGAACGCTGCAGCGCTCAAGGTCGACGCTCAAACAGGCGAACAGAAAATCATCTTCTCCGCCACGTTCCCGAAAGCCACGAAGGTGGAGAAGGTCTTCACCTTCTTCCCCGATAAATACACGATCGATTTTGAAGTCCGGGTCCACAACCTCTCCGGCAATCCCATTGAGCAGAACGCCTTTTTGAGCTGGAGCGAATTCCTGGATCCAAACGCAAAGACGGACAAGGAAAATGAGGAGGGTCTCATCGCCTATGTCAAGAATTCCGTCGAGCAGGTCGAGGTGGGGAAAATCGAAGCGAAGAGGACGCTCGGACCCGATGTGTCGTGGGGCGGTTTTGAAAGTAAATACTTCATCACGGCCCTGATTCCGAAAAAGCCCACCCTGACCAGTTTTCAGATGGGAAGAGACGCCGGTGGGAGAATATCGGCAAGCCTCGAGGGGCCGAAAAACCTCATCCCCGCGGGTCAGATCGGCCTTTTCAACTATGGTCTCTATCTGGGGCCCAAGGAATACGAGTTCCTGAAGGCAGAGGGCATCGGCCTGGAAAATGCCATCAATCTCGGCTCCTGGATCAAATGGCTCGCCATGCCGCTTCTCATTTTCATGAAGTTCCTTTACAAGTATGTGCACAACTACGGAACGGCCATCATCATCCTGACGATCCTGACGAAGATCGTGTTCTGGCCGCTGGGGAACAAGAGCTACAAATCCATGAAGGAGATGCAGACGCTTCAGCCGAAGATCAAAGAGCTCCAGGAACGATATAAAAATGACAAGCAAGCGCTCAACCAGGCCGTCATGCAACTGTACAAGAGTCACAAGGTCAACCCCCTGGGCGGCTGTCTCCCGGTCCTGATACAGATCCCCGTATTCTTCGGCCTCTACAGGGCACTCCTTTATTCTATCGAACTGCGGCATGCACCTTTCGTGGGATGGATCCAGGATCTTTCGGCCAGAGACCCTTACTACATCACGCCCATCATCATGGGCGCCACGATGTTTCTCCAGCAGAAGATGAGCCCCCCGATGGGGACGGACCCCATGCAGCAGAAAATCATGCTGCTCATGCCCGTCGTCTTCACCGCCCTCTTCCTGAATTTCCCGTCGGGGCTGGTGATCTACTGGCTCTTCAACAACATCCTGAGCATTGGCCAGCAGTATTATATCAACAAGAGCCATGCGACGTGAGGTCAAACCGATGACGAAGACCCTTGAAATCGAAGGAAAAACCATAGACGAGGCGATCGAGACGGCCTGCCAGGAATTCGGCGTGCCACGGGGAAAGTTGAATGTCGAGATTATGTCGGAGGGCACGGCGGGTTTCTTCGGCCTGGGATCGAAGAAGGCTAAAATCAAGGCAAGCCTCCTCACGCTCGATGTGGATCTCGGTCTCAGCTTCGATAAGCCCGAAAAGCCCGCGCGGGAGCGGACCGTCAGGAAGGAAGAACCCCGGATCTCTTCCCCGGCGGTCCATGACATCGCCGCAAAGGCTCAGAAGCTGCTCGAGGGGATCCTCCAGCGGATGAGCGTGAATACCCGCGTGGAGCCCCAGGAAACGCCGGACTCCATCCTTCTCGTCATCGAGGGGAACGACAACGGTCTTCTCATCGGGAAGCGGGGTCAGACTCTCGATGCGCTCCAGTACCTCGTCAACAAGGCCGTCAACCGGCAGGAGAAAGACAGGAAGCAGATCATCATCGATACGGAAGATTACCGCAGGAAGAGGGAAGAATCTCTCGTCGCCCTCGCCGAAAAGCTCGCCCAGAAGGCCAAGAGGACCCGCAAGGCCGTCACGCTGAGCAACATGAATGCCCGGGAGAGGCGGATCATTCACCTGGCACTGCAGGGGGATGATTCCCTCACCACAAAGAGCCGGGGCGAAGGGAGCCACAGAAAGATCATTATCCAACCCAGCAAGAAGAAATAGCTTCTTGACCTTTTGAATGCTGTGTTTTTGAAAGACACCATCGCAGCCATTTCCACGCCCCCGGGAGTCGGGGCCGTCGGTATCGTGAGGATCAGCGGCCCGAAATCGGAAAAGATCGGCCGCCTTCTTTTCAAGCCCAGAAGTCCGGACTGCCGCTTCGAAAGTTACCACCTCTATCACGGCGATATCCTCTCCCTCCGCACGGGGAACATCCTCGATGAAGTGCTCCTCGTCTTCATGAAAGGCCCCCGCACGTTTACCGGTGAAGACTGCGTCGAAATCCAATGTCATGGTGGCCCCGTTATCCTTCAGCGGGTTCTCGAAGCGGCTCTGGAGGCCGGTGCAAGGCCGGCGGAACCCGGAGAGTTCACCCGCCGGGCGTTCCTGAACAACCGTATGGATCTTTCCCAGGCGGAAGCCATCTGTGACATCATCATGGCCAAGACGGAAGGGGGCCTGGAACGAGCCCTCCATCAACTGAAAGGGGCTCTCTCCGGGAAAATCAGGGAAATCCGCGAAGCCATCCTGCAGGTTCTTGTGCCACTCGAAGCATCCATCGACTTCACGGAAGAGGAAATCGACACCCCGGAGAACCGGACGCTTCTCCCGCCGATCGATAAAGTCCTCGGAGATCTTCAAACCCTCCTGGGCACCTATCAGGAGGGGCGGCTCTTCCGTGAGGGTATTTCTGTGGTCATCGCGGGCAAAGCGAATGTGGGCAAATCCAGTCTTTTCAACCGCCTCGTGGGGGAAAAGCGGGTGATTGTCACGCCGATTGCCGGGACCACAAGGGATTTCATCGAAAAGAGTATCAGCATCGATGGACTCCCCGTCAGGCTCACAGACACGGCCGGTCTTCGTGAGACGGACAACCTCATAGAGAAAGAAGGCATGGCCTTCGTCAGGGAGAGGCTTCTCGACGCCGATGTCGTGATCGTCATCCTTGACGGAAGCGAGCCCCTCGGCCCCGAGGACATGAAGATCCTCGAAGAGAACAAAAACCGAAGCATGATACTGGCCATCAACAAGGCGGACCTGCCTCATCGGCTTTCGGAGGGGGATCTCGTGAAATATACAGGCCCTTTGCAGCCTCTGTGGATCTCGGCAAAATATGGCGAGGGTATCGATGTCCTGAAAAAGAATGTTTACAACGCCGCGAGGCGGGGCGAAAACCAACATGCCTCCGATGCGATCCTGACGGCAGTCCGGCACAAGGTCGCCGTGAAAAAGGGCATCGACCTTCTTTCGAAGGCAAAAGAAAGCCTTCAGGCGGGGCTTTCGCCCGAATGCGCCGCTTTCGATCTCCGACAGGCCGTCGAGAACCTCGATGAAATTACAGGAAGGAATTTAAGCGAGGAGATCCTGGACCAGATTTTTTCCACCTTCTGTATCGGCAAGTAGGATATCAAGCCGGGATCGATGATCGATCGGGGAACAGAAACTAGCCATGAAGAACTGCAGTCCTCCTTCGAAGACAACTTTCAGTTGCGTGCAGGGGAATTTGGTGATAGATATAATAAATCCGCGCCGTTTGCGACACTGCGGGACACTGCCGTAAGGTAGACCCCAGCCTTTTACATGTGTGTTTAAATATGACTGAGGAATCGGATTTCAAGAATATCAGGCTATCCAAAGGGCTGACCCTCGACGATATCGCCCGACGGACGAGGATCAGAATAGGATTCCTTGAAGCCATCGAGGAGGCGAATTATCACCTTCTGCCCGAAAAATATTATGCAGAGACCTTCATCAAGGTGTACGCGGACACATTGGGGATCGACAGCGCCCCCTTTCTTGCCCGGTACAGGCAGTCCCTCGAGAAAACAGGTGTAACGACGCAGAAGGCGCCACTGCATGAGATCAAAGGCGAGCCCCGGAAACATTTTGCCCGGCCGTCCCTGACGAAAAGACATTACCAACTGATCGGATGGACGATATTTCTGGCCGTCGTCACGTCCATCATCGTCTTCATTCTCTATCCCCGTGAGACGGTTGTTGATGTTTCGGCTCCACCCCTTTCAACCGTGAAGCCTCCTGACGTTTCAGAGCAGGAGAAACCTGCAACGGAGGTCCCGTCGAAGGGCGAAGCGGTCGAAAACCCGGGGGCTTCACAGGAAAAGACGGAAGTCAAAGAACAGACAGAACCGAAGAAAGAGACGCCTCCGACCGGAAGCGGAGAGGAATCGAAAAAGAAGTACACGCTCAGGATTGAAGCACAGGAACTGACGTGGCTTCGGATCAAAGAGGACAAACAGGCGCCCCGGCAGTACCTGTTGAAGCCCGGTGAAAAATTGAGTCGCCAGGCGATGGACCGGTTCGAGATCGATATCGGCAACGCAGGCGGGGTCCTGCTGAGCTTCCAGGGAAAGTCCCTGGGTGCACCCGGCAAAAGCGGTGAAGTCGTTCGTCTGGTTCTGCCGGAGGAAAGAACCTTCTGAGGATTTCTGACCTCGAAGGTTCCAAAAATCTATTTCACACAGGAGATAAAAGAAATGTTTGGACTGGGAATGCCGGAGTTGCTCGTTATTCTGGTCATTATCCTGATCATCTTCGGGGCAGGCAAGCTACCGGACATCGGCGGCGCACTCGGCAAAGGCATCAAGAATTTTAAAAAGGCAACCCGGGAAGCAGAAGAGACAGACAAGACATCGGAATCCAAGAAAGACTGACGGATGCCCGCGTCTGGTCGATTTCAGAAGGGGACGTCATCATCGGACGCCTGTTCCGTTCCCGCGTTGGTTGGCATCCGCTCGTCGGTTCCAATGTCCTGGTCCTTTGACGGCCCCCGGTCCAGGATCTGCATGTTGGAAGCGACAATCTCGGTGGTGAAGCGTTTCTGACCCTCTTTGTCTTCCCAGGCCCTTGTCTGAAGCCTGCCCTCCACGTAAACAAGCCTTCCCTTGGACAGATAACTGCCGCAGATCTCCGCAAGCTTCCGAAACGCCACGATGCGATGCCACTCGGTTTTCTGCGTCCTTTCGCCGCTTTTGTCCTTCCATTGCTCATCCGTGGCCAGCCGAAAAGTGGTGACCATAGCACCGTCAGCCGTGTACCTCACCTCGGGATCCGCTCCCAATCGTCCGACCAATATGACCTTGTTGATCATTCATAGCCCCCTTCATCACCCGATTTTCCCGCGAATCATACCTGAGTTGCAGACACTTCGCAAACGAATAATCGGTCCCGAAAGATCGAATCCGCAACGCTCAATTTTCATCGTTTTACCGGAAATATCCATATTGACTTCGCACCCTTTATCAAGTAGAAATGCAAGTGTTATCAATACGTTCATTTCTTCTCCGGGAGACTGGACATGCTCCGATCGGCCCTTCTGGTGACCATAGGTGTGGCGGTGACCGGCTTTATCTCGGTTTTTGTCGTCGTGTTCTACCCCCTCCTGCCAAGACGGGAATACTCGGTTTTCTCCATTGCCCGGCTGTGGGGCAGGATCATGCTCTTTCTGACCAACGTCAAGGTGGAGGTTCAGGGCCAGGAAAACGTGACCTACGGCAGGTCCCAGATCTTCATGTCCAACCACCAGAGCGGCTTTGACATTTTTGTGTTGCTCGCCTACACTCCACGTTATTTTGCCTGGATTGCCAAAAAGGAGCTTTTCCGTATCCCCTTTTTCGGCCTTGCCCTGCGCAGGTTGGGCGCCATCGAGATCGACCGGCAGAACGTTGTTCGGGCCATGCACAGCATCGACGATGCGGCAAGAAAAATCCGGGAGGGTAAATCCGTCATGACTTTTCCGGAGGGGACGCGAAGCAGAGATGGCCACATCCAGCCGTTCAAGAAAGGGGTCTTTCATCTGGCCCTGAAGTCGGGCGTTCCCATCGTCCCCATTACCCTGATCGGGACCCACGAGATTATGCCGAAGAAATCCCTGCGCGTGACCCCGGGTCATGTGACCCTCATCATCCATGAGCCGGTTTTTCTGGGCGAATACTCTGAGGCAACCGTAGACCAACTCATCGAGCGGGTGAGAAAACCCATCGTCGAGGCCTACTATGCCCATCGACCGGACCTCCGACAGGAGAGGGAGGGTGCGCCTTGAGCCTCTGGGAAGGCATACTGCTGGGGATCATCCAGGGATTGACGGAGCTCCTGCCCGTCAGCAGCTCGGGGCATCTGGTCATCGCGCAGAGTCTTCTGCCCGACTTCCATCAGCCCGGGGTGCTCTTCGACGTCCTGCTGCACCTGGGAACACTCTCCGCGGTGATTTTTTTCTTACGGAAGGACATCACGAACATTTTAAAAGCGCTCCTTCCCCCCTGGAGAAGGCAGCATCCGCAGTCCCTCTTCGAACACATGGACGATTCGATGATGCCGGAAAGAAGAAGGCTGGCCGCTCACATCCTGACGGCCACCGTCATCACCGGCATCATCGGTTTGAGCTTCCAGGATCAGATTCACGCTCTCTTTCAATCCGTGGAGATCACGGCGGTGGGGCTTCTCATCACGGGACTCCTTCTGTTCTTCGCAGACAGGGTCAGGAGCGCAAGCCGAAGCCTCGAGGAGCTGTCCGTCACGGACAGCCTGGTGATCGGTCTCGTGCAGGGTATCGCCATTATGCCCGGCATATCCCGTTCGGGATCGACGATCGCCTTCGGCATTTACCGGGGGTTGAGCGGGGAGACGGCGGCGAGGTTCTCCTTTCTCATATCCATCCCGGCCATCCTGGGGGCTTTGATCCTCGAATCGAGAGATTACACCGGCGTGGACGGAAGCGAAATACCAGCCTACATCGCCGGAACGGCGGCGGCGGCGATCGTCGGTTTCCTCACGCTGAAGTTCCTGTTCCTGATGATACGGAAGCGGGACCTTCGTTTCTTCGGTTATTACTGCTGGGCCCTGGGTGCATTGACCCTTGCCGTGAAAACCCTTTTCTGAGCATGATGGCTTCGGGGCCGTGACATCGGGGCGACGGGACGCGAAGAACCTATGGTGAACTTTAAACTGGATACCAAACGGGCAAGCGAGATTGTCGGGGTTATCTTTTTTGCCCTGGCGATATTCCTCTTTCTGTGCCTTTTATCCTACCATCCGGAAGATCCCTCCCTGAGCCATTACGAAACCGTGAGGGACAGGATCCACAATCTCGGCGGTGTCGTGGGATCCTACACGGCCGACACCCTCTACCGGTCTCTGGGGGTGAGCGCCCTGTGGCTTCCCGTCTTCCTGCTCCTGACGGCCTTCAAGGTCTTCCGCATGGAAGAATTCAGACTCAGACCATCCTGGTTTCTCGGTTTCATCAGCCTCACCCTGGCCACCGCGGCCCTGATCTCACACCTCTTCGGGGCGGTGGGGTTCCGGGGGTACCGTTTCGACCTGGGCGGTATGTTCGGCACCATCCTCGCGGAGTTTTTTAACAGCTATCTCAACACCGTGGGGACTTTCATCCTGCTGGCCGCGGCCCTCGTCATCTCCCTCATCGTCACGGTGGACCTTCACGTCGTCTGGACCACGCAAAAGGCCGGCCAGCTCACGGGCGACACAGCCATCCGGTTCAGGGCCTTCCTGGAGCGGGGATGGGAACGATTTCAGAAAGACCGGCGGAGGGTCGTCGAGAAAAAAGTCAGACAGTCGAGGCCGGAGCCTGTCATCAAGGTGGATGAAAAGCGACTTGTAGCGGAAAAACCCAAAAAGAAAAAACCGGAGCAGACAACCTTTGATTTCATCGCGGATAAAGCAACCTTTACCCTTCCCCCGATTACACTCCTGGACCAGGTGCCGCGCAAGGACACGAAACTCAAGAAAGAAAGCCTCCTGATGAATTCACGGCTCCTGGAGAGGAAACTGGCCGATTTCGGCGTGGAGACCAAGGTGGTAGAGGTGAAGCCGGGTCCGCTCATCACGCTGTACGAACTCGAGCCCGCGCCGGGCGTGAAAATCAGCAGGATCGCAAATCTCTCGGACGACCTGGCCCTGGCGCTGAAGGCCCCGAGCATCCGGATCATCGCACCGATCCCGGGTAAGGGGACGGTCGGTATCGAAATCCCGAACCTGGAGCGGGAACCGGTCCATCTGAAGGATGTCCTCGACAACGAAACTTTTCTGGAATCAAAGACCAGGCTCCCCATCGCCCTCGGCGAGGACACCGTCGGCGGACCCGTCATTTCCGACCTGACCAAGATGCCTCACCTGCTCATCGCGGGCACCACCGGGTCGGGCAAGAGTGTCTTCCTCAACGCCCTGATCTGCAGCATCCTCTTCAAGGCCCCGCCCGACGAGGTCAAATTCATCATGATTGACCCCAAGCGGCTGGAGCTCTCCGGTTACGAGGGCATCCCGCACCTGCTGCACCCGGTGGTCGTGGACCCGCGGGAGGCCTCCTACGTGCTTCGCTGGGCCGTGGAGGAGATGGAGCGCCGGTACCGGATCATCGGAGAGACGGGGACAAGGAGCATTGAGAAATTCAACCGATACGTTGATCGGGAGCAGGCCCAGAAAGACAGGCCTGCCCTTGACAAGTCAAAAAAACAGGGGGAAGAGACCCCTGCCGAAGATGATCTGCCCGCACCCCGGGAAGGGAGGGAAGAGGGGAAGGATCACGCAAAGCTTCCCTATATCGTTATTGTCATTGACGAGCTTGCTGATCTGATGATGGTGGCCCAGCGAAATGTAGAAGAATCCCTTACACGGCTGGCCCAGATGGCGAGAGCCGCCGGCATTCATCTCATTCTGGCCACTCAGAGGCCTTCCGTCGACGTCATCACGGGCATCATCAAGGCGAATTTCCCGACAAGGATCTCTTTTCAGGTCTCTTCAAAAGTCGATTCCCGGACGATCCTCGATCAGCTCGGCGCCGAGCAGCTCCTGGGCACCGGCGACATGCTCTTCCTGCCGCCGGGACTCTCCAAAGTCGCCAGAATACACGGGGCCTACGTCTCGGAAGGGGAGATCGGCAAGATCGTCGCCTTCATCCGGAAACAGGCGAGGCCCATCTACGATGAGTCCATCCTGAAGTACCAGCCTGAATCGGGCGAGGGTGACAAAGGGTCCGGTGACTTCGATGAAAAATACGACGAGGCCGTTGAACTGGTCACGGACCTGGGACAGGCCTCCATCTCCCTGGTCCAGCGATACCTGAAGATCGGATACAACCGGGCGGCCCGCATCATCGAAAAAATGGAGTCGGAGGGAATCGTCGGGCCTTCCGACGGCGTGAAACCCAGAAAAGTCCTCGCCAAGAAACTGCCGCGCTGACATTGAAAGAAATACCCGTCTACCTTCTCAGCCTCGGATGCCCCAAGAACCTCGTCGATGCCGAGGTCATGTCCGCGACCCTTTTCGAGAGGGGGTTTCGAATCACACCCCGCGAGAAAGACGCGGAAGTGATCATCGTCAACACCTGTGCCTTCATCCGCCCGGCCAGAAAAGAATCCATCCATGAAATCCTCCGTCTCGCAGGCCTCAAGAAGAAGGGAAAGTGCCGCCACCTCATCGTGACCGGTTGTCTCCCGCAGCGGTATGGAAAGGCGCTTTTCCCGGAGTTGCCGGAGGTGGACCTTTTTCTCGGTCCCGAGGAGGTCCCCCGGATCGCCGATCACCTGCAGGCGCTTCTTTCAGAGCCCTCCCCGAAACGAAAGATTTACACCCCGAGACCCCTGTTTCTGATGACGGCGGGACACCCCAGACATCTCTCCACCCCTCTCCATACCGCTTATCTGAAGATCGCCGATGGATGCTCGAACCGTTGCGCCTACTGTGTCATCCCGTCGATCCGCGGGAGATTCCGAAGCCGACCCATGGAGGATGTCCTGCAGGAGGCCGGTTCGCTTGCGGACCGGGGAGTGAAGGAAGTTATCCTCGTGGCCCAGGACACCACATCCTACGGCAGGGACTTGAGAGATAAGCCGACGCTCTCCGGGCTGCTGACCCGGCTCGCCGGGATCGAGGGATTCCGCTGGATTAGGGTCCTCTATACGTACCCGGCACATCTCACGACAGACCTCCTCGAAACCATCGCCCGGGAGGATCGAATCTGCAAATACCTGGATGTTCCCGTGCAGCACATCGACGATGAGATACTCGCCGCCATGAACCGAAGGGGAAATTCAAAGCTCCTCCGGGAAAAGCTGCAACTAGCGAGGGCGATCGTGCCGGGCATTGCACTCAGGACATCCCTGATCGTGGGTTTCCCGGGAGAGACGCGCGGGAAATTCGAGAAACTCCTCCGGTTCATCGAGGAGACACGTTTCGATCACCTCGGTGTCTTCACCTACTCGAAGGAACAGGGGACAGGGGCCTTCGACTATCCATCGCAGACCACCGAAAAGCTGAAGAGGGCCAGGAGAGACACTCTGATGAAAATGCAGGCATCCATTTCCGCCGAGATCAATCGCTCACGGGTCGGGACACTCAGCGACGTCCTCATCGACGGAAGGAGCGACAACACATCCTTTCCCTTCATCGGCCGGACCATGAGTCAGGCACCGGATATCGATGGCATCACCTTTGTACAGGCCGGAGCGGCACGTACCGAGGATATGCTCGGCTGCAGAATTGTATCGGCCGATGTCTACGATCTCTTCGCGAAGAGAATATCCAAGAAATCGTGAAAGGTCTGCTAAAGAAAATTTTCTTATCGACCGATGAGAAAAGTAAAGAAATCTCTTGCATAAAAGATAAGAATTCAGTTAAAAAAAAATTGAACCTTGCGTGCGGCTTCGAGAGCGCGTGAGTCAAAATAAAAACATGAGGGAATGGAACACATAATAGGCTTCCCGCAAGGAGTCGAGAGGGTGCCGGTTAACATCCATCCGCAAGATTTGCCCGTTCTGCTGCTACACAACATGGATCCCGCATGGGCAGCTGATGAGAGAAGCGCGGCTATCGACGCAACCGAGCAACTGGCATCCGCCTTAACGGATGTGGGACATCCCGTCACGCCCCTTGCCGTTATCGATACCGACATCGCCGCCGTCCTTTCCCCCTATGACCCCGACGACGCCATCATTTTCAACTGGTGCGAAGAGATTCCGGGCATCCCTCACAGCGAAGCCAGGGTTACCGAGATCATCGAAAGTCTGAACTTCGTCTATACGGGATCCGATCCCGAAGCCCTTGCCCTCTGCGAGGAAAAACTCCGGGTGAAACATCTGCTCCGGGAGGCCGAGATTCCCACACCGGACTATCGCTTCTTCGAATCACCCGAGCCCAATGTCTGGCGGCACTTTCCCGCCATCATCAAGCCGTCCCATGAACACTGCAGTATCGGCATTACCTCCGAGTCCGTCGTGATGAACGAAGAGGAACTGCTCAGGCGGGTCGAGTATGTCATTGAAACCTATCATCAGCCGGCCCTCGTGGAGGACTTCATCGACGGCCGCGAATTCCGCGTCTCCATCTGGGGGAACGCCCAGCTCCTGATCCTGCCGCCCGCGGAAATGGATTTTTCGGCCTTTGATGACGTCCGCGAAAGACTCTGCACGTATGACGCCAAGTTTGTGCCGGAGTCCGCACACTATCGCAAGATCGAAACCCTCCTGCCGGTATCCCTGACGGATGCGGAACGCCGCCGCCTCGAGCGGGTATCCAGGCTGACCTACCGGGCCCTCGGATGCAGGGATTACGCCCGTATCGACATTCGTCTCCGAAACGGCATCTTCTTCGTCCTCGATGTAAACCCCAACGCCGACATCAGTGCTGACGCGAGCATGGCTTTTGCCGCCGAGAATGCGGGTTATTCGTACGGCGCCATGGGCAGTTACATCGCCAGGCTGGCCGCCAGACGCCACTCTGTCTTTGCCCCGCGAAGAAGAAGACGAAGGGTCGAAGCCCTTTCCGCCATGACCGCGGCGGAATGATCCACGCCGAAATCGTTCAACATCCTTCCCCATAAAACCCCGCGTTACTTTTTTATCTCAGGGCGTCTCTCCGAGGTTCCTCAGGACAGAGAGGCCTCTTTCCGATAGATGGGCGTATTTGACGCGACGGGGGTCAGGCAAAGGGGCAGCGGGGGGAGTCTTTCCCCTTTCCCGATCACGAGAAATCCCCCGGCGGTGAGAGCTGTCAGAATGACGGGAAGGATCGCTTCCTGCACGTCCTTGCGATAGTAGGTCAGAAGATTGTTTCTGAGAAAGATGATCTGGAAGGCTTTGTGTGGCGGAGGATCCCGGGTGAAATCATGCAATCGCCAGAGGATCCCCTCTTTCAGGTGATCGACCACCCGTACTTGTTTGCGATCTTCGGCATCCTGGAAGTATTCCTTCCTCAGGGCTTCCGGCAGTTCCTTGAGAACGCTCCTGCGGTAGAGGCCCTCCATCGCCATTTCCAGGTAAGCCGGATGGGAGTCCGTGGCCCAGATGGCAAGCTTGGGAACATCGCGCCTCGTTCGGGAGAACTGCATCCATGCTATTTTGAAGCTGTAGGCCTCCTGCCCCAGAGCACATCCCGCCGACCACACACACAGCCCCTCCCCGGCGTTCAGGGTCATCTGCGGGAGGACCCTTTCCACGAGGTCCGCCCAGACGGCCCTGTCGCGGAAAAAACGGCTGACGGAGACCGCGAGCATTTTTTCCATGTTTTTGGAAAGCAAGGGACTTTCAACCACAAGCTTGATGTATTTTCGGAAGTCCTCACAACCCAGGCGGTTCATGTGCCGACGGATCCTCTTCTCGACACCTGCCCTCACCTTGCGATATCCCTCGGGAGACCGCCGGAATTGTTCGAGGAGTTCCAGGAAGAGATCGTCTGTCATGGTTTTCTGATCGTCGGCTGTTGAAAAACGACCCTCTGCTTCGTTGCCCTCGTCCCTCGTCGCTCAACGTACGCTCCCAAGTACGCTTCGCTCTTCAGGACTTCGGGTGCCTTGCATCCGGCCCTTTTTGAACAGCCTTTTTAAAAAACTGGAGCGGTCACCGGGGGCGCATCCTGTCAGGAGGCGCAACCATGACGGACACTTCCTTACGGGGGAGCAACCGCAGGTTGCGACAAATGCCGTCTGTTCGCAGGAGGCATCCTGCTCAAATGCCAAGCCTTTTTTTGAGCTCGAGCACGAGTTGCCCGGCAAGGTCATCACGCGTCTTGACCGTCATCTCGACGAGCGTCACGTCACGGCGGGCCTTGACCCTTTCGATGAACCCGCCCCCCTTGAGGGCCACACTTCCGAAAACGGGGGGCCCGCTATCGAGGAGGGCCGTTAGGGTCTGGATAAAGGCGCTGGAGAAGCATTCCATCTTTCCGATTTCATCGACAACATAAAGACCGGCCGCACCGGCATGCAAGCGAGGCAAAACCAGCTCCTCAAAACCATCGAGATCCACGCCGTAGCGACCCACCCGATGAGGAGATTGAAACCGGACGTGAGACAAGACGCCTTTTCGGCCATCGAGAGTCTCGATCTCAAATCCGACCCGCTGGCCCCCTTCCCGCAACTCCCCCGTGAAGAAGCCTGCCGCCGGGAGGGTCGAGGGAAGCCCGGCAAGGACCTTGCGGATCAGTGTTGTCTTTCCCACACCCGGAAGACCGGTGATCAAAATGTGCTTTCCCAAGAGGTTCTCCTTCGGCCACCGCAGGGACTGGACTGCGCCTTGAGGATGGTTATGTTATACTATAAATAGATTGTCAATTTAACAAAACAGCCTATAATAATTTCCCCGGACGACGGGCCGCAAACAGGGCCTGCGCCCTGACAGAGGCCAGCATGCGAAAGTTTCTATGTCTTCTCATCGTTCTTCTCTGGGCTTTATTCACCGGCGGCGACTCCGCAGCCCCGGCCCAAACGAAAGGAGGAAAAGCGATGAACCTGAAGAGCAGGGCCTTCGACAACGGTGGCATGATCCCCGCCAGGCACACCTGTGACGGTGCCGATGTCTCCCCGTCCCTGGAGTGGTCTCCGGGACCTGAGGGAACGAAGAGTTATGCGCTGATCTGTGACGACCCCGACGCGCCCATGGGGACGTGGGTCCACTGGGTAATCTTCAACCTCCCGGCAGGGATCACGGAGCTTCCGGAAGATGTTCCCCATGAAAAGAAACTCCCCTCCGGTGGACTTCAGGGTGTAAACGACTTCCGCAAGATCGGTTACGGGGGACCCTGTCCACCCGGTGGCACGCACCGGTACTTCTTCAGGGTCTACGCCCTCGATACGACCCTCCCTCTCGGCCCCGGGGCAACGCGGGATCAGGTCCTGAAGGCCATGAAGGGGCACAGGCTGGTCGAGGGACAGCTCATGGGAAAGTATAAGAGATAGGCATCAGGCTTCGGGAATATGAATGGTTTTCTTCTTGCCTGGTGCCTGGCACATGGCGCTTGTTTTATGTTCGAGCCCTCATACATCCGGCTTTATCGCGAAGGCAAACTGCAGGAGAGGGCCCTTCAGGCCGTGGAACAGCTCCGGGACTGTGCGATCTGCCCGCGGGAATGTCATGTCGACCGTCTGTCGGGGGAACGTGGCGTCTGCGAAACGGGACGCAAGGCGATCGTCTCGAGTTTCAACGCCCACTATGGTGAAGAGGCGCCGCTCGTGGGGTCTTCCGGATCGGGGACGATTTTCTTCAGTGCCTGTAATCTTCTCTGCACCTTCTGCCAGAATTATGAGATCAGCCACCTCCGGGAGGGTGTCGAGGTGGAACCCGAGCAGATGGCCGCCATGATGCTTCGCCTGGCCAAAAGCGGCTGCCACAACATTAATTTCGTCACACCCACCCACGTGGTTCCGCAAATCCTCGAGGGCCTCGTCGTGGCCGTGGAAAACGGGCTCCGCGTCCCACTGGTATACAACAGCGGGGGATACGACAGGGTGGAGACCCTGCGTATCCTCGACGGTATCTTTGATATCTACATGCCGGATTTCAAGTTTTGGGATGCTGATACGGCCATGATGTTCTGCAGCGTGCCGGACTACCGTGAGCTCGCAAAGGCGGCGATCAAAGAGATGCATCGCCAGGTCGGCGACCTGGAGATGGATGAGAAGGGCGTTGCCCTCAGAGGACTCCTGGTGAGGCATCTGGTGATGCCGAACGACTCGGCCCATTCGAGAGAGGTGCTGCGTTTCCTGGCGAAGGAAATATCACCCCATACCTACGTCAACGTCATGGACCAGTACAGACCTTGCGGGGAGGCGTCCAAGGATCCGTCGATCAACCGTCGGATCACATCTGAGGAATTCGAGCGGGCCCTGGATTGGGCGAGAGAGGCGGGTCTGACCCGGCTGGATTCCAGGCAGAGGGGCCGGCGCATTCTCTTTTTCTGAGAGGCCGTGGGATCCGGAAAAATTTGAATATCACCCTAGGAATATCAGGAGGAATATAAACGGTGCCGATCTTCGAGTTTCACTGCGAAAAGTGTAACAGGGATTTTGAAATGCTCGTCTTGGGGAAAGAGCCTGTCAGCTGTCCGAGCTGCAAGGGCAGAAAGGTCAAAAAGCTGCTCTCGTCATTCAGTCATTCAAGCGGCGGCAAGTTCACGAGTTCCGCGGGTTCGGAATGTGGCAGCTGTTCTGCCACAAGCTGCGGCCCCTGAGGGAAGTAAAGCTCAAGGCCGACGGGATTCGGCCAAAGAGACAATGACGGGACGATCTGTTGTCCAAAGGCACTTGAGCAGGATTCTTCCTGCGAATAGAAGACGGCATTTGTCACAACATGCAGTTGCTCCCCCGTAAGGAAGTGTCCGTCATGGTTGCGCCTCCTGACAGGATGCGCCCCCGGTGACCGCTCCAGTTTTTTAAAAAGGCTGTTCAAAAAGGGCCGGATGCAAGGCACCCGAAGTCCTGAAGAGCGAAGCGTACTTGGGAGCGTACGTTGAGCGACGAAGAACAAGGGCAACGAAGCAGAGGGTCTTTTTTCAACAGCCGGGAGCTTTGATCGGTGGGGCGTTCCCTTATTTCTTGTCGATCAGCTCCCGGATTTTCCTCAACATATTTTCAAGCCGGTAGGGTTTGGAGACGTAGCCGGCCGCGCCGGCTTCCATCAGATATTTCACGGTCTGACTCGCCGCGTAACCGCTCGCGATGACGACTCGAGCCTTTGGATTGACTTTCAAGATCTCCTGAAGACACTGCTCCCCCCCCATGCCGGGCATTCCGAGGTCCAGAATGACCAGACCAACCTCGCCTCCCCTGGCCCGGTATATCTCGACCGCTTCCTCCCCGCTCCTGGCCGTGAGCGTTGTGTAGCCGAACTGTTCCAGGATATTCACACCGATATCCAGTATGTTGGTTTCGTCATCTACGAGGAGGATCGTCTCACCGCCATAGAGATGAACATCCCGGTCAGGTTCCGCAACCCTGCCTTCTGTCGTGGATTCCAGAGCGGGGAAGTAGATCCTGAAAGTTGTCCCCTTTTCCTGTTCGCTTTCGCAGGTGATGTGGCCGTTGTGGCTCTGAACAATCCCGTACACAATGGAAAGTCCCAGACCGGCCCCCATCCCCACCCCCTTGGTGGTGTAAAAGGGTTCAAAGATATGTTCGAGGGTTTCCGGGGCCATGCCATGACCTGTGTCCGTGAGGACCATCTGCACATACGAACCCGTTTTGACGCCGACATGGGTGTCACAATATTTTTCATCCAGGAAGACATCTCTTGTCTCGATCCTGAACTTTCCCCCCTCCGGCATCGCATCCTTGGCGTTGAGCCCCATGTTAAACATGATATGTTCAATCTGCACGGCATCCGCGTTGATTGGCTCCAGGTAGTCGCTCAGGTCGAGCTCTAAATGAACCGTCTCGGGGAGGGTTTTGATGAGGAGCTTGTAGGCCTGATGCAGGACTTCATTGAGATTCACGGGCCTCAGCTTACTCTCCTCCTTCCGGCCGAAAATCAGAAGCTGCTTGGTCAGGAGAGCGGCCCGCTCCACGGATTTTTCCATCTGCATCAGATAGTGCTGTTCACGATCGGTGAGGTCCTTCTTCATCATGAGGAGCTGAATGTACCCCGAGATGCCCTGCAGGTAATTGTTGAAATCGTGGGCGATGCCTCCGGCAAGCGTCCCGATGGCCTCCATCTTCTTCGTGTACTGGAGCTGGGTATCCAGTTGCGTCTGCACGGTGATATCCCTCACGAGGCACAGGAAGGCCGGTTTATCCTCCCAGCTGATCGGGGCTGCGTTGATCTCGGCATGGAGGACATCTCCCTTCTTGTTGATGGCTCTAAAAGAAAAGGTGCCGGGTATCTGCGCCCCATCGCCCGCACTTCTGAACTTTTCCGTGACTTTGTTTCTGTCGTCGGGATGGATGAGATCCGTAACGCGGATATTCGTGAGTTCACCTTCCGTGTATCCCGTGACCGCGTACGTGAAGGGGTTGGCATATTTCATGCGGTTGTCCTGAAGAATAAAAATGCTGTCCTGGGCGTGCTGAACGAGAAGCCGGCATCGTTCTTCGGATTCACCGAGGGCCTGGACGACACGCCGATGCTCGTCCTCCAGCGTTTCCAGTTCCGCCACCCGCCGGCGAAGATCCTTCAGCTCACCTTCAAGCAATTTCTTTTCTCTCTGATCGTCACTCAATACCCTCGACTCCTGTGCATGATGAAGGGAATATTTTCGGTCGCCCCGTCGGAGCGCAACGTTCCTTGATAAAAAATCAGGAGAATATTGCCACACCGTTGTATATGACCTGTCCATCCCGCACCGCTGCCCATCTGGACATTTTGTGGACTTCGCTCTTCCCGGCGTCCAGCAGGTGAATGACCTCCGTGCCGTGTGCCGTGATGTAGTCCGAGAGAATCCACCGGTGACAGCGGAAGGGCAATGTTTCCGCACAGAGGAGACAGGTCCTTTCTTTCTGCACGATCTTCAGCAAAAGCGCAACATTTTCTTCAAAGCTCTTTGAGAGCATGTAATCGGCGTAGTTGCGGAAGCCATCACTCTTCAGCGCGAGGTTCGGCGATCGATCGCCGAGACCTTTTTTCCGGAAGCCCCCGAGCGGCCGGCACCACTGGTAAGACATGCCGGACGAAGGCAGTTCGCGTTCGAGATAGGCACCGCTGAAATGGGCGTGTCTTCTCGAGCCCGGGAAGGAGCGAATATCCACCACGATATCAATCTCGTAATGCTTCAGGATACGGATAAACTCCCCGAAGGATTTGTTGCCGTGCCCTATCGTGAAGACCCTTTCGCTCAACGGTCACCACCTCCTGCTCAGCCCCGTTCCGGGGTTCCCTGATCGGGCTCCCGTTTTTTCTTCCCGGGGCCTTCTTTATGATCGAGTGATGCTCTGAGCTTTCGCCATTTCTCGAGTCTTTCCTGGAGGACCTTCTCGTATCCGCGGCCGGTCGGTCTGTAGTAGATGTCTCCGCGAAGGGGTTCGGGAAGATATTCCTGGGGAACAAAGGCCTCTTCGAAATCATGTGCGTATCGGTAACCCTTGGCGTAGCCCAGCTCTTTCATCAATCTTGTCGGCGCGTTCCGGATGTGCAGGGGAACGGGAAGGGAACCCGTCCTGTGGATGGCATCCCTGGCCCTGCCGTAGGCCCGGTAGACGGCGTTGCTCTTCGGGGCCGTGGCGAGGTAGATGGTTGCCTGAGCGAGGGCCAGCTCCCCTTCGGGCAGACCGATAAACTCGTAGGCCTGCATGGCCGCCATGGCAACCAAGAGAGCCTGGGGATCGGCGTTTCCCACATCCTCGGAGGCGAACCGGACCATTCGCCTCGCGATGTAGAGCGGGTCCTCGCCCGCTTCCAGCATCCGCGCGAGCCAGTAAAGGGCCGCGTCAGGGTCGCTTCCCCGGAGGCTTTTATGGAGAGCCGATATGAGGTTGTAGTGCTCCTCACCGCCTTTGTCGTACTGCAACGCCTTGCGCTGCAGGGCCGTCTCCACCACTTCCCGGGTGATCTTCCTCTCCCCTGTCGTCCTGTCCTGCACAAGGGAGGCCGCCGCTTCAAGGTTATTCAGTGCTGTCCTTGCATCGCCGTCGGAAGACCAGATGATGTGCTGAATTGCCTCTTCGTCGACCGCGAGTCCAAGTTCACCGAGTCCCCTGTCGCGGTCCCCGATAGCCCCCCGGAGGATGGCATGGAGTTCCTCCTCCGTGTAAGGTTTCAATACCATGACCCGCGTGCGCGAGAGGAGGGGGGCGATGACCTCGAAGGAGGGGTTTTCCGTCGTTGCCCCGATGAGCGTGATGAGACCGCTTTCGACGTGAGGGAGGAAGGCATCCTGCTGGGCTTTGTTGAAACGGTGAATCTCGTCGACGAAGAGGATGGTTTGACGCCCGTGGAGTTTTCGCTGGGATTTTGCCTCGTCGATGACGGCCCTGATTTCCTTGACGCCGGAAAGAACGGCCGAGAAGGCTTCAAAATGAGACCGGGTCTCGCCAGCCATGATGCGGGCAAGGGTCGTCTTCCCCGATCCGGGCGGGCCCCAGAAGATGACGGAGAAAAGGTGGTCCTCTTCGATGGCGCGTCGGAGCAGGCTGTTCGGCCCAAGGAGATGAGACTGTCCCACAAAGTCCTTGAGGCTCTTCGGCCGCATCCTTTCCGCCAGGGGGGCAGAAGGGTTCTTTTCATTTTCGACCGGTTTACTGAACAGATCCATCCGTCAAAGGCTCCGCCCGCGGCTCATCGGCCGTACGAGAGGAATGAAACTATCACGGAACCTTCTTAAAAACAATATCCCCCGATCGCCGCCGCCTGTCTCAGGGTTTCGGGAATTTTTCAATCGCCTTCAGGGCCCTCTGGATCTCCGCGTCGGACAGATCGTGTTGCTCGAGCTGACCTGACAGATAGGCATCATAGGCGCCAAGATCGATGATCCCGTGACCGCTCCAGTTGAAAAGGATAACCTTTTCTTTTCTTTCCTCACGGGCACGCCGGGCCTCCTCAACGACGGCCGCGATGGCGTGGTCGGTCTCCGGCGCGGGGATGAAGCCCTCCGTTCCGGCCCACTTTACGCCCGCATCGAAGATGTCGAGCTGATGATAGGCCCTTGCCTCCACGATCCCCTCTTTCACCAGGTGGCTGACAATCGGGGCCATGCCGTGATAACGCAGGCCTCCCGCATGGATGGGCTCAGGCACGAAATCGTGGCCGAGGGTGTACATGGCCAGAAGGGGGGTCGTCATGGCCAGGTCTCCGAAGTCATAGGCGAAGGGACCCCGCGTGAGCGTCGGGCAAGAGGACGGTTCGGCGGCGATGATCGAGATCTGTTTTCCGTGGATCTTGTCACGCACGAAAGGAAGACTGATCCCCGCAAAGTTGCTCCCCCCGCCGGCACAGCCGATGACCACGTCGGGGTATTCGCCGATCTTCTCCATCTGCTTTTTGGCTTCGAGACCGATGATCGTCTGATGGAGAAGGACGTGATTCAAGACGCTTCCCAGGGAATAGCGCGAGTCCTTGCCCTTCACGGCGTCCTCGATGGCTTCACTGATGGCGATGCCCAGGCTCCCCGGGGAGTCCGGATTTCCAGCCAGGACCTTTTTCCCCGCCTCCGTCATGGTACTGGGGCTCGGGAAGCAGTTGGCCCCCCAGGTCATCATCATCAAGCGACGGTAGGGCTTCTGCTCGAAGCTCACCCGGACCATGAAAACGCGGCACTCGAGGCCGAACATCTGGCAGGCCATGGCGAGTGCGCTCCCCCATTGCCCGGCACCCGTCTCCGTCGACAGGCGCTTCACACCGGCGACCTTGTTGTAATAGGCCTGCGCCACGGCCGTGTTGGGTTTGTGAGAGCCCGGGGGACTTACGCCCTCGTTCTTGTAGTAGATTTTCACCGGGGCCTTCAGCAATTTTTCGAAATTCCTTGCCCGGCAAAGCGGCGTGGGACGCCAGAGAAGGTATTTCTCCAGCACCTCGTCGGGAATCCGGATGAAACGCTCCGCGCTCATCTCCTGCTCGATGAGGTTCATGGGAAAGATCGCCGCCATATCCTGTGCGGTGATGGGTTTTCCCGTTCCGGGGTGAAGCGGCGGGTGCATCGGCGTCGGCATGTCCGCCAGGACGTTGTACCACTCCCTGGGAATCTCATCGTCCCGCAATAAGACCTTGAAGTTTTCCATGTTCTATCCTCCTCTGGGCAAATTTCATGAAATAAAAAAGCCATGGGGATTCCCATGGCGTCCAAACGAAAGAGCCATGGGGAGCTTTCGCCTCACCCACGGCTCTTCTGATACTTTGAGAAAAAGCCTATCCGGGTGGGCCTGTTGGGCACCACCACCAGCCATATCTGTTTACGTTGTGATTGTTGCTCATTTCTCCCGCCTGTCGCTCGTTGTCCTGCTAACATAATGAATTTACACTGTCAAGCTGAAAATCACTGTTTGTCTTTCTCCATCATTGAATTATGGACGGATTTGTTATATACATCTCACCGTTTCGTCGCCTGGAGAGAAAAGGGGCATCCGTCAGAAGGAGGGGGGTTGGTCTTGGAGAAGATCAGGGTTGCCATGGTGGGGGTGGGGAACTGC
>CAZJPV010000031.1:0-34894 GCA_964547985.1 uncultured Syntrophaceae bacterium | reverse complement strand
TCGAATATTTTTATCCCGAAAAACTGTAAACAACGGTCGACTTTCTTACAAATAAACAAAAAAATCAATAAACGGCATTTTCAACAAACCAATAAACAAAAAAACGGCAACCGCGAGCCCGCCCCTGGGAGTTCCGATCATAGCGCCTCGGCAAGGGAGGAAAAGTCACCATGAAAAAAGTCGTCCTCCTCTTTTCATTACTTTTCCTCTTTCCCATGGGGCAACTCCATGCCTTCTGCTTCGAGGAGGCGGGCTTCATCTATAACGTCTCCCCCCGTCTCCTCTGGGCAATAGCCAGGGTTGAGAGCGGTTTTCGGGCCGACGCTCTCAACCGCAACGCCGACGGCTCGTATGACTACGGGCTCATGCAGATCAATTCCTCATGGGCACGGGTCCTGGGAAAGGAGCTTTGGTCCTCCCTGGGGGATCCGTGCACGAACGTAAAGGTCGGCGCCTGGATCCTCTCCGATTGTATCCGGAAGCACGGCTACACCTGGGAAGCGGTCGGAGCCTATAACACCTCCCAGAAACACAAGCGCGCCCGGTACGCCAGGAAGGTGTACATAGCCCTGCGGAAATGAACCCCATGTTTGACGTTCGTGAACTCGCGGATACTTATGGCCTGCCTGAAGAAACCGCGAAGGCGGAACTCCTGAAATCGCTCTCCAACTCGCTTTCCGCTGTTTTCGGCACCGAAATAGAAGTCCTGTCGAGCGAAGCAGGTATCCTGGAAATTTACTGGTACCGGGACTCGTCCGGCGACCTCCAGGTCAGGAGCATTCCTCTTTCCAGCATCGGCAGGCACGCGATAAAAAGGATCCGGCGAGACCTCTCCCTGTCACTGGCCAAGGAGCGGGTCCTTCGCGATTACGATCTCAGCCGGGACCTCGTCGGCCGCGTTGCCGAGGGCATAATTATGAAGGCGGTGAATCACGGGTCATTGTCCATACGCCTGCATGCGAATGGCCCCTATAATCCCGGGAGCATGGTAGGCTCATGCCCATACCGGTTCCAGACACCGAAGGAACGGGGGACATATCGTCCCGGAGATGTCCTGTCGTTCCAGGTCCTAGAAGCATCCCCCGTAATGGAAAACGGCATGCCCCGGCTCAAAATCACCCTGGGCAGGAACGGCAGGGGACTGGTTGAAGGTCTTATCATGAATAAAGCCCTCGGAACTCCCTCCGGAAAGAACGTGAAGGTCAGGTGTGTAAAGAGGATCGCCGGGGCTTACTCGAAAGTCGTTTCCACTGCGCCGATTCCCCTTAATGTCATCGAGAGCGTTTCGGACGAACTGAAGGAGTACATCCGGGTGGTCAATTCATGATTGCCCGGTTCCGCAAAAGCCTTGCCGGCGGGAAGAATGACCGGAACACATCTCGAACGATTCTCGGCATGGGACATGGGATGTCGGACCCGGACACGTCCATGAAAATCACTATCCCCGATTTATCCCGGAAGGGACATTTCTGGTGCTTTGGAACCACCCGGGTGGGGAAGACCAGGATCATGGAGAACATGGTCGAACAGGACATCCGGAAGGGATACAGCGTCGTCGTCATCGATCCGAAGGGGGACATCGATCTTTTCTCCAAGATCGTGCAGGTGGCCTTCGAGGAGGGTCGGGACCGCGAACTCATCCTCGTCACGCCCATCTATCCGCACCTGAGCGCCGTGATCGATCCACTGGCCTATTACTATATGCCGGAGGAACTGGTTGGGCACATCGTTTCCGGGGTGGAGGTGGGGAAGGAGCGGTTCTTCTTCAACGTCGCCTATGAAATCAGTCTCGTGATCGTCCAGGCGCTCATCATGCTCGCCGCCTGGGAGGGGAGGGCCAAGAGCTTCAACCTGAACGATGTCAAGAATAAGATGTCGAGGGAAGAACTCGAAAAGCTCAAGGGGCAGATCGACTGCATTGACACGGGGGAGGCAAAGCAGCTCTCTTCGGACATCCAGAAGATCCTGAACTCGCCCCAGGACTATTACGGGAAGGTTTCCTCCTCTCTCCGTGTCGCCCTGATGGAGCTCACGAGCGGGAACATCGGGAAGGTCGTGGGGAAGGCCGACGAGAACCGGTTCATTGACCGCCTTGAAAAGGGGAAGCCGGTGATCATGGTGGTCCATCTCGGGTCTCTGATCACTCGCAAGGCCGCGTTTACCCTGGGAAAGGTGGTCATCTCCATGGTCCAGAGCTTCGTTGGGCGGGTCTTCTCGTCGGGAAGGCGGGTGACCCCGCCCCTCTGTCTTTACATCGACGAGTGCCAGAACGTCCTCTATTACGGGATCGAGGACCTCTTTGCCAAGGCAGGCGGGGCCGACGTGTGGGTCCACGGCTTCGCCCAGTCCGTCTCCCAGCTCTATGCCATGATCGGGAAGGATTACGGGAATGCTATCCTCGACAACACCAATACCAAGCTCTTCATGCGGGTCCCCGACACGGACACGGCCTCTTACGTGGCCAAGCACTTCGGGGAGTTCCGGCGCTATTCCCCGATTCTCAACGTGGACGGCGGGGTGTCGGTCCGCGAAGAGGAGGACACGATCTTGAAGCCCTCCGATATCCTCGAACTTGCGGAGAGGGAATTCTACCTCATGACTTATTCCGGCCTGTTCCGCGGGCGGAGTCTCGATGTCTCACCACTCTACCTGGAAATCAGGTTCCCGGACCTCACGGCGGAGTCATGAAAGCGATCATGACGATCCTCCTTGTTCTTGCGGCCGGCTGCCTCGCTTTTTACGCTGTCTGCATCTACATCTCCGCCGCGCGTAAATCACGAAATCCCGGAATATCCTGCTTAAAGGAAAAACGGGAGGTCGCCTTGGAGCACCTGGCGGGGATATGGACACACAAGGGAATGGCGGAATCATCCGCCGAAAAAGACGAGGGAGCAACAAGAAAGGAAACGGAAAAGAGTCAGGATGAAACTCATGAGATCAGCGTCGCTTTCCGCGATCCGGATCTAAACGCATTCTACACCGAGAACATCCGCGACAAGGCAGGCTTCCCTCCCCAGGCGAGACAGGTTATCGAGGGTATCCTGAAGATTCTGGACCAAGAAGGAGATTGCCCCTCCGTGGTCAACTCCCATGGCGAGATCGAGGCGAGCCTGGAGACGGGAGTTTACAACCGCCTGGCTCGGGTCACCCTTCGCGAGCACGCCTTGGACACGGCCGGTGAGATGCTTCGTCTGGTCGATCCCGGTCCGATGACGCCCATGGCGATCATCGCCGCCTTTGGCCACGATCTCGGGAAAATCCCAGCTTACCGGCAGCAGCTCTACTCTCTGGGCGACCATCCGGTCATCAGCATCACCATCCTGGACAAGATCCCCGGATTCTCCGAAATGCCCAACAAGGGTGATATCATCACGGCCATCCGGGACCATCACCGCAAACCGATCGATTTCTTCTCGATCAAGCTCAAGGAGGCCGACCAGGAGGCGAGGAAAAAGGAGCTCGCGCGAAACTTCTCCCTCGGAGATCCCGGAACCGGCCGGGAGTCACCCTCCCGTGAAGAGGAAACAAGACGGGTCGCTTCTGCCAGGGAGACGATTGTGCGGGATGACGAGAATAAGACCGAGGACAGGAAGAGAAGAAGAAAACCCAGGGAGGTCGAGCTTCCCTGGTACGACGGAAAAGCGATCCTGCAGGAAATTGCCGTTCGTGTTAACAAGGTCGACGAGGGCCGGTGGGAGGCCTTCTCCATGGCGAACGGGTACGTCTACGTCCAGGTCGGCCTCCTGTGGTCGATTACTAAGAAGGTCGCAAGGATAAACGGCGATCCATCCGTATTGATCGCCGACTCCGACGAGGAGTTGAGAACGAATATCCTTTACTCCGTCGTGGAGCGCCTCAAGACAGAGGAGAACGCGATCGCGCGGGGACTCATCCGCGATTGGTACTTCAGCGCGCCCTTCGTGGTCACCATGCGGGACGGGACGATTCACTCCAGGGCGTCGTACGTGCCGTTCAACCTGGAGGCCTTCGGAATGCTCCCCTCAGCGCTGGAGTCGCAGAAATACGGCAAGGTGAGGGAAATCATCGACGTCACGCCGAAGTGGTGAAATATTGCGCTTGATTTCAGATATTGCTCATCATCTGCTTCGTGGTCGATTCCTTTACTCACCTATGAAAGCAAAATGGGCCTTGGACGACCGATCGATCCAATCTGAAATTGAAACAGAAAAATATTTTGGGAAACCGCAAGACATCCAAGTAGCTGAAATCATATCACACCAGTGTGATTAACGTCCCTCCTTCCCGCAATTTTCGTCAAAAATCCCTGCATCGAAAACATTATATATCAGGAGAACTATGTAAAAGGGGGATGCCTGTCATGGACTTCCTGGAATTACTGAACCCGCTCAGGTACTTTTCCCACGAGGGATACCAGTCCTTCTGGCGGACGCTCTTCGCCACGATCCTCCAGGGATTCTGGGCGAGGTTCTTCGCTGCCTCTTTCCTCTTTCTTGCCTTCTGGTTCGGTGTGCGGAAGCAGCGGTTCCAACTCGGCATTGCCTACTTCGTGATATCGGTCGTAATCACTTACGGGGCTACGGTCGTGAGATTCCTGGGGTTCAGGTAAAAAGGAAGCGTTCATGCCGGGCGGAAGCGGAACGGTTGTCATCACGAGTGGCGGCGGGGAGTCGAAGCCTAAGGGGATTATCGACGCCCTATCGGAAATCGAAAAATTCTCCGCCATGGACAGGAAGGGAAGCGAGATCCCGGAGCGGTTTTTCACAACCAAGAACCGGATAGAGTACTTCGAGGCGGGTTTCAAGGGCTCCCTGGTAAGCGGACTCGTTAGCGCCCTCCTCGCCCCCATGGCGATCGGGGTCCTGGAGAAACTGATCCCGGTCTTCGGGGACACGGAGCCGACGACATTCGACAAGGGTTTTGTCTTCCTGATCGCGCTCAGCTTCAGCATCGGCTACTCAGTTTTCATCGGAGGAATGGGAAGGTATTACGCCGGGAAGTTCACCCGGGTCATGATCCGGAGCTTCGTGAGCGGGACGATCGTCGGGGCGATTCTCAAGATGGTCCTGGTCTTCATACTGTTCCACTTCCTGTACCTGGTCGTCTTGACTGATGGGAGGATCGCGGCGTTTCTATCGATCTTCCGCTCATGGGTCGCGCTGGGGACGTTGGAGCACGTCCAGGGCTGGATCGCCGAGTTCAAGCCGGTTCTCCTCATTTCGGCCTGGTTCATCGTGCTCACGACCGTTATCTTCATCATGGTCCCGGTGGTCAGCATCGGGGTTGCACTATACAGGGAACGAAAAATATCTCACAAGGAGGAATGACGCATGGAAGAGCAAAACCGGTTGACCGACCGAATCGAAAGAAAAGTCTCCTTGGCCAGGGAGCGGGATACGAGGGTCATCATCACCAGGACGTCCGATACCCACCGGGTCCTCGACATCGTGAGGAGTGCCGACAAGGCGATCCGCATCTTGAGAAACGGCCTCCTGATCCGCTTCACAACCCCGGAGGTCCTTCCGCTTCTGGAAGACTACCAGAAGGCCGTCGAGGGGTTGAACCGGAGCGCCGCCCGTATCTGCGATAAGGCCGGCGTCCCCTACCGTCCTCCTAAAGGAATGGAGAGCCGGGAGGACGGCGCCGAAGCCGAGGAGAAAGGCAAAAAGAAGTAAATTCCCGGACATTCCGGGATACGCAATATTTTTATTGATCTCCCTTAAAGGAGAACCCCCATACGGGGCCGAACTCATCCGTAACCAGCCGGATGTTTTAGACTGTCGGGCGCGGCAGGAAGTCGAGTAAGATAAAAATTGTCACCAAGGGATCGGTCTGTCTTGTTTCATGAGACGATCCACTTTTCAGTACAACATCGGGTGGAGGCACCGGGAAAGTATCCCGGAATTTTCAAGTTTAAAAACTGAACACGTTCTGAAGCGAGAAGGTCTGTCGTTGGAAAAACGTCGGACCTTTTTTATTTTCAAGGACCTGAACGGAAAAAAGAAAGGAGGAAAGAAGATGAAAGCGTTGAGCGGAAAGGCGCGGGAGGTCATGGATCTTCTGACGAAGGGACTCCACACTGGAGGGCATCGGGTTATCGACAATTCAGATGGCGCCTACATGGCGGTCCACGTCGAGAAGCTCCGGCTGACAGAGCAGGGAACGCTTTACAGCGTTGCCCACTACTTCGAGCAGAACGGCGATCTCATGCGGGATCCGGACATGGAGTTCATAAAGATCGGGAATGAATACTACCCTGTCTACTTTCGTCAGGACGGCGGCATTGCCCTCGAACAGGAGGTGGTCGTCTATGGACCCGGCGGGAAGATTGAGCGGTATTACCCGAAACTGCAGGCCGACCTGGCGGCGTTCGCCGATCGGTGGATGAGAAACATCAAGGAACAGCAGAAACTTTAAGAAAGGAGAAGACCTATGAAGAACATCGAGATGAAAGTGGAAGGTGAAATCCTGACGGTCAGAATCGATCTGGCAAAGGATTTCGGAGCGAGCAGAACTGGCAAGACCCGGATCATCGCCTCCACCGAGGGGAACAAGCCTGTGGATGAGAAACCGGGAATCTACGTCGGCGTCAACTGCTACAAAAAGTAAATCGATCAACCAACAAAAAACATGAAAGGAGACAGAAAGATGAAAGATGAAACAAAATCGAATGAGACGGAAAAGGGACTGTGTTTCGACACCGAGGACATGTTCGGCCGCGAGGAAGGCACTGTAGGAGAATTTTCCCCCGGGGGCTTCACCAAGGGGAAGCTTCGCAAGGTTTTCATCAGCGCCGTCAAGAAGGACGGCACGGCTATCCGGGTCAAGGACCAGTGGTACGAGATCACCGACAGGACCAGGAACGAGGCCGGCGAACTGGTGAAGGGCATGAAGATTAACCTTTACTATGCCATGGGCGAGAAGAAAAACTTCGCCAACGCGATTTACCCGGTCGCGGAGGCACCCGCTCCAACCGGCGATATGGTTCCCGTCACGTAAGAGCAATTCAAAAGATAGTCCCCCGGCATCGCTGGGATGAACCCTAATGAAACAATTAGGGCATGCAGTCTCCAGCGGTCGAGGGAATCCCTCTTCCTCCGGACAGCTGCATGCCCGAAGGAGGAAAATATGCCAGACGCAAGATACGCGGAAACAGCGGAATACAACCCTCAGACGGGACTTCCCGTCGGGGATGAATCGACAATTGAACATCTCCCTGAGAGAGTCTGCCATGGATGTGGATTGGTTCTCGGAAGGGAAACGATTGAGTGCCCCTCTTGCGGGGCCATCAACCTGGACCGGAAGCGCCTGCGGCATCAAGACAACCGGCCTACCCGGGAGATCGCCCAGAGCGTCACGTCGGCCAATTACAACGGCAAGTACAACATCTATCGCAACTCCGACGGCAGCTATTCATGCAACTGCCTTTCCTTCCTTCGCCAGAAGGACGTCCGAAACGGACACGGATTCGCGGGTTGCAAGCACATCCAGGAATACCTGAATCAAAATCCCATAGAAACCTTGAAGAATCCTCCAAAGCCCACGGACTGGCAATTGATCGCCATGAAGCGGCTCGGGGTCGAGTGCTCCGAGCACCTCACAGATGCACAGGCGTACTTCATCTTCCGCGACATGCTCAACAAGCAGGGCGTGGAATACCGGGAATACGAAGAGCTCCTGAAGGAGTATGGCACCGTGAGTCTCCTTCCCATCTATTCCTTCGGGGTGGAGTTCGAGGGGTTTGTCCGGAGTTCCTATGGTATCGAGGGACTCGGTCGTAGCCTCACGGACGCGGGGATCTCGACCGTGAGCCTCGGCTATACTCACGCGCTCATGAACGAGTGGAAGATCGTTCCCGACAGCTCGGTCAACGGGCTCGCCGGGTACTCCCCGCTGGAGCTCGTCACGCCGAAGCTCTTCGGTGCCTATGGGTTCCAGCTGCTCAGGAAGGCCCTCGATGCCTGGAAAGAGGCCGGGGCCGGCGTGAACGCGTCCTGCGGGACCCACGTCCACATCGATGCCTACAACTGGGACCGGCGGGACATGCTGGAACTGGCCAAAATCTGGGCCAAGATCGAGCGCAGGGTGGTCTGGGGCCTCGTTTCCCCCTCCAGGAGAAACAACTCCTATTGCCGTCCCGTGGACCGTGAGTACTTGAAACAGCTCGCTTCCTATGGTGCGACCCACCTTGACCGTTACCACAGCCTGAATCTCTCGTCCTACGGTCTCTACCACACCGTCGAGTTCAGGCTCCATAACGGCACCTACGAAGCGAAGAAGATCATCCCCTGGATCGTTTTCCTCCTCAAGCTGACGGATTCCGTCAAGAGGGGGCTCACGCACGGGGCTTTGACCGACCTGTCGATCGACGGCGTCCTGGACGCGATCGGGCTCAACCGCTCGGCTACCTCCCTCCTCAGGGAGGCCCGGGAATACCTGGTGTCCAGGTTCCAATACTGGACAAGGGACGCCGAGGCCAACCCATCGCACGCCTGGACGAACCAGGAGATCGACCTGGACGGCATCGAGGAGGAAGTCAGGTATGACGGCGCCCTAAGGCGCTATCACCAGGAAAGAAGAACGCCCGCGGCATCGGAAGACCCGGCGCTGCCGGCAAACTCCGTCTTGAATCTCGCGGGCCGCATCCCGTCGGCCTCTCTCTCTGACAGCGAGCTCATCCACGGGTTGGTGAGCAGCTCCTGGGAGGTGCGGAGCCGGAGAAGCGAATTGATCCACGTCGTCATTCTCAACCCCGACGACACGCTTACCTGCACCTGCCGGACGTTCCGATCGAACAAGTACTGCCTCCATACCGTCAACATCGCCAGGTTCCTGACCGCACTCAGGCGGGAAACCGGCGCGGAAGGGAGGTAGGCCATGTGCGGAATATTCGGGTTCACGGGACATTCGTCATGGAAGACCTCCGTCCTCCTGCAGGCGCTCTGCATCGCCGACGAGGTGAGAGGGCAACATTCCACGGGGCTCGTCGTCCAGACGTCGACCAGTGATTTTTTCATGTCCAAGAAGGCCCTCCGGGGCAAGGCTTTCGTCGCCAGGGGGCATTGCGCCTTCCTCTTCAACAGGAAGTACGGCAACGCCCTTGGGCACAACCGCTTCGCGACCGCCGGGGCCGTGAACGACCGCAACGCCCATCCCTTTGCCGTCAAGGTCGGCGCAGGGAAATGGAATTTCGGGGTTCACAACGGCATCGTCGGCGACAAGGAAGTGATCGCCAGGGATTACGGCGTCAGGAACCACGACGTGGATTCGGCCGTCGCTCTCGGGGCGATCGGGAAACTTCAGCTCCAGGGATATGAAGTTATCGACGCCATCGAGGAGGTCACGAATTTCATCTCCCCGAGGGCGGACTTCGCCTTCGCGTACCTGAACGGCTTCGAGAAGGCGGTCTACCTCTGGAGATCCCCGGACAGGCCGCTCACGGTCATCGACGCAAGGCGGCTTAATCTGGGTCGCTGGTTCTGCTCAACGCCGGAGATATTCAGGGACGCCTGGAGCATCCTCCGGGGTGCCTTGGGCGATCTCAAAAAGGTCTCCAAGTTCGAGGCGGTCCCCTACCGGTTGTACCGGGTCGCCGATGACGGGGAGTTCGAAGTTGAGCCGGTCCGCGAGCTCAAGCACACGAGCAGGCTCGCCTGGGGCGAAGGCGTCGAGCGCATTTTCGACGCAGAGACCCCGGGTGGAGCGCGCTGGCATCGCGGGAGTCGGCATTCAAGCAGTAATCAGCGGGGTCTTTTCGGAGACGGGGATTCCGACGTTTTCCAGGGCCGGATCAATTGCCGGCCGAAAGGAGAGATTGAATCATGAAGCTTCTATTCAAGAAAGTGATCAGGAGGGCGACCATCTTCCGGATCAGGGAGATCATCGAGGGATATCACTCCCTCGCCGTATTCGAGGGCCGCTATTACGTCGCGCTTAAGGACGGCAGGATAGCGGGTTGCGTCTCCCTGGTGGAGCGAGGATGGTACATGACGGAAATAAAGCACCTGTTCGTCAAGGAGGAATACAGGGCAAGCGGGGTTGGCAGGTTCCTTCTGGAGGAAGCCCTGAAAAAGGTCTTCACTCCCCTGGTCTGTTGCACCGTTCGATCGGACAACAAGAGAAGCGCTGACCTTTTTCTGAAGAACTCCTTCGACATCATGGGCACCTTCCGGAATTCCATGACGGACCGGGAGATTTTCCTCATGGTGGGGAATTTGCAGCAAAAGGAGTGAGTCGTATCAATCAAGGGGCGGCCATGCCGCCCCTTTTTGCATTGCCCCAAAAAAGATATAGCCGGAAAATGCTGATCTCTGTCAGAAAAATCGCCTTCGTCTTAGTGACAAAAAAATTGGGGTTCCTTTTAACTTTTTTCTTGCATATGTTATATCATATGCTATATAAGACCACTTAGCTAAGAGACGAACCACATTTGTGAGAGGAAACTCGCTTGTGGGTTAATAATTTTAATTACGTGGTTCTTGTAAAAGAAGTCCGCGTTCAACTAGGCCTGAGCCAAGAGGATCTGGCTCGGGAGTTAGGGGTCAGTTACGCCACCATCAATAGGTGGGAAAATGGGCGGTTCTCGCCTTCCAGATTAGCCGTAAGGCAACTTGAGACTTATTGCGACAGGATGATTGGACTGGAGAGACTGGTTCTATCCGGATATAAAAAATAAGAAAAATCCAATAAAAAAGTTGACATATTGTCGATCTTTAGAATTTCGGGCAATGGGACGAAATACTCCGGTATTGGCTTGTGGCAGCCTATTTATTGAAAAAATCGAAAATATCTACACGGCGAAAGATGCCACCCTCTTAAAAAAGGCATACGGCTTTTCAAGGCAGAGGGAATCCGACCGTGATTCATCGCCTTTCAAGGCCGCTGAAATGCTCATTGATCAGGGTGCGGATGCTGAAACCGTCGCCTGTGCCTTGGTAGCCCCTCATTTTTGGCAAGGCCGCGTTAAACCAGAGGAAATTCGGGAACACGTCAGTCAAGATGTAGCCGATACACTCGCATATCTCAAACAACCCTTCAGCCTCCGTATCGATACCGAAATCCATCGGCGCAAGGATATTAATGCTCTCCTAGTGTCCATGTCCGAGACGCCCCGCGCGGCCATTCTTCTTATCGTTTTCCGTCTAATAGAATTGGAAACGACGCTTGAATCCCAAGGAAAGAATCCATGCCATATGGCGCAGGAAACGCTTCATTTCTATGTGCCAATCGCGGATCGGTTAAGCCTTGGCGAGATGCGCCGCCGTCTTGAAGATGTTTGCTTTCGCATTTTGCATCCCTTTCAGTATGAAAAACTGAAGCAGGACGTGACTCCGATTCAGTCCGAAGATGAGAAGTGTCTGGAGATACTGATTGAAGGCGTCAAACGTCTGTTGGGCAAGAACCGCATTCATGCGGAAGTTCACGGTCGCGCAAAGAGCCTTTATAGCATCCACCTGAAGATGACCCTAAAGGGAACGGCGCTGGAGGACATCATGGATCGCATCGGACTGCGAATCATCGTCTCGTCCGTGCCCGAATGCTATGCTGTACTCGGACTGCTGCATACCCATTTCAAACCGATTCCCGGAACCTTTGACGATTACATCGGACTTTCCAAGGATAATGGCTACCAGTCTCTGCACACCTGTGTCTACCCAATGCGAGAGGTCACCCATAAACCGATTGAGTTCCAGGTGCGGACCGAACTTATGCACATGGAAGCTGAGCACGGCTCGGCTGCGCATTGGCTCTATAAAAGTGCTGTCGCTATGGGAAAAGACTCCCTCAAAAACCAATGGTTGAAGGGGCTCGTGCGCCGGCATGACCAGGCAAAGAGCACCGATGCGTTTATTGAACTTTTACGCCGTCAGGTTTGCGAGGATCACATGGTGGTTTTCGGCAAGGGCGGCAGAATCACCCGCTTGCCCGACAAAGCCACCGTTCTCGAATATCTGGATGCCGCCAATTTCTTTGCTTCACGGAGCAGTGTCGTAAAGGTGAATGGAAAATTAGCAAGCTTAGATCAAACCCTCCGGGATGGAGATTCCATTGAGATCGTTGACTGCGAAGATTCTGCCAGTCCAGGTACAGTTGTTGATGACATGGGGGACATAATCGGACAGCATAAAGCGTCACCCATGAACACGGAAGGTTGCAAGGTCTGGGCCACAGCGCAAGGATCTATTTTGAGACATAAAGAGGAGAACAGCCATGCCTCAACAGAAGGTCCATGATTCAAGAATGAAGAAAATCGCCCTGGTTGGTAACTATATTCCGCGCCAATGCGGTATAGCCACTTTCACGTCCGATCTTCTTACGGCATTGGCCACGGAAGATTCGACGGCGGGATACTGGGCGGTCGCAATGAACGACGTTCCCGAGGGTTACCCCTATCCGGCTCAGGTTCGTTTCGAAGTCAATCAGCACCTGTCGGCGGATTACCGGCTCGCGGCGGACTTCATGAACATGAACCGGGTGGAGACAGCCTGCCTTCAGCACGAATTCGGGATTTTCGGCGGCGATAACGGTGCGCACATTTTGGAGTTGCTAAGCGGTCTGCGGATGCCCCTGGTGACCACCCTGCACACGGTCATCCAGAGCCCGTCTGCCGGGCAGATGGTCGTCACCAGACGCATCGCCCAATTATCTGACCGGCTGGTCGTAATGAGCCGGAAGGCCGTCGCAATCCTGCATGAAGTGTACGGCGTTCCTTCGGAAAAAATCGTCGTAATCCCCCACGGCATTCCCGATGTACCCTTTGTGGACCCCAACTTCTATAAGGATCAGTTCGGGGTCGAGGGCCGCAAAGTGATCCTGACCTTCGGGCTGCTTTCCCCCGGCAAAGGTATTGAGACCGTCATAGAAGCCCTACCACAAGTGGTCAGGGAAAATCCGGAAGCAGTCTACATTGTCCTCGGAGCCACGCACCCGCATATCAGGAAGGATCAGGGTGAGTCTTACCGCCTTTCTTTGCAGAGCCGCGCCAGGAAACTGGGGGTTGGCGGGCACATCATCTTTCACAACCGGTTTGTTGATCTGGAAGAGCTATGTGAATTCATCGGAGCGGCGGATATTTATGTCACACCCTACCTCAACCGGGAACAGATCGTCTCGGGCACGCTCGCCTATGCCCTGGGAAGCGGGAAGGCGACGATCTCCACCCCTTACTGGTACGCCGAGGAAATGCTGGCCGACGGGCGCGGCCGGATCGTTCCTTTTCGCGACACTGAGGCCATGGCCAGGGAGATCAACAGTCTTCTCGCTAGGGAGGTGGAACGGCATACCATGCGCAAGCGCGCTTACACTTTCTGCCGGGATATGACCTGGAAAGAGGTGGCGCGGAGGTACCTGGAAGTTTTCAAGGAGGTGAAGGAAGAAAGAGAAAAGAAGCCCAAAACAATATTCCGGACCAGGACGTTGAATTCCTCCCCCCGGGATGTGCCCCAGCCCAAATTGGACCACATCGCCCGGCTGACCGATGACGTCGGGATCATGCAGCATGCCAAGTTCATCATTCCCGATCGCCGCCACGGCTATTGCACCGATGATAACGCGAGGGCGCTGATGGCGGTTCTCATGGCCCGGGAAATGGTTCCCGACAGCGCACGCGTGATGGAGCTGGCCTGCACTTACCTGAGCTTTTTGCATCATGCGTTTGATGAGCACACGAGCCGCTTCCGAAACTTCATGGACTACGAACGCAGATGGAAGGATGAAACCGGCTCCCAGGACAGTCACGGCCGGGCGCTCTGGAGTTTAGGAGAGGTCATAGCGCTGGTCGAGTCAAATGATATCCGCGGAGCGGCCCTGGAACTGTTCGAAAGAGCCCTGCCAGCGGTACTGGAATTCGATGCGCCCCGTTCATGGGCATTCGCGCTTGGGGGAATACACGCCTATTTGCAGAAATTCAGCGGTGACAGCGAGGCGAGGCGCATTCAGGAGAAGCTGGCAGTTCAACTCTACGAGTGCTGGCGGAAATGCGCCTCGGATGACTGGCCATGGATCGAGGAGAACCTTACTTATGACAACGGCAGCATATGCCGGGCGTTGATCACGTCAGGAAACTGGATGCAGAGGGAGGATATTTTGGAAGCCGGCCTGATTTCACTCGCGTGGCTGATGAGAATTCAAACTGGCTCCGGCGGACATTTCGCGCCCGTAGGGAACAAGGGCTGGTTTCCGCGCGGAGGAGTGATGGCTCATTTCGACCAGCAGCCGATCGAAGCATTAAGCATGATAAAAGCGTGCCGTGCCGCTTATGACCAGACCCGCGACGCGAAATGGCTCATGCATGTCCGGCGTTGCCTGGAGTGGTTCCTCGGGCGAAACGATCTTGGCGTTCATCTATACGACCAAGTGACGGGTGGCTGCTGCGACGGCCTGCAGGCCAACGGTCCGAACCTGAACCAGGGCGCGGAATCGACCCTATCCTGTTTTCTGTCTCTAATCAATCTGCACCAAATCAATGCCCAAGTCTCCCTGGAGGGATCAAGTGAAGGCAGGAAGGATATCCATCAAGAGCCTGTAGTCCCCTCCCCGGTGGCCCTTTCCAGAGAAATCAAAAACCGGACCGTGATAGACGAAGGCACCGACATTTCTTCAGGGAGGATCACCGCAGGCACATGAAGTTCGAGCGATCCAGGGAATTGTTCACCCGGTTTGAGAAAAACCCAATCATCCAGTCAAGAGATATCCCATACCAGGCGAATTCGGTCTTTAATGCCGCCGCGACCCGGATCGGGGAGGACACCCTGCTTTTGATGCGCGTGGAGGATCGCCGGGGCATATCACATCTGACAGCCGCGCGCAGCCGCAACGGCGTAACGGATTGGAGGATTGAATCCGAGCCGACCCTGTCACCTGATCCCGATGGCCACCCTGAAGAGGTATGGGGGATCGAGGATCCCAGAATCACCCGTATTGAAGAACTTGATCTCTGGGCGGTCGTTTATACCTCCTACTCGGAAGGCGGTCCGCTGGTATCGTTGGCCACGACGAAGGACTTCATGTCCTTCACGCGAAAAGGAGTCGTCATGCCGCCGGAAGACAAGGATGCAGCCCTGTTTCCCATCCGGTTTGGCGGCCGTTGGGCGATGCTGCACAGGCCCGTGTCGGCATTTGCAGGAATCGGGGCGCACATCTGGATTTCATTCAGCCCCGACATGAAGCACTGGGGGGATCATCAAATTCTCATCCCGGCTCGCAGGGGCGGATGGTGGGATGCGAACAAGATCGGACTGTCCCCGCCACCCTTGCAGACTGAGGAAGGCTGGTTGATCCTTTATCACGGTGTCCGCATGACGCCCAGTGGATGCATTTACCGGCTGGGATTGGCGCTTCTCGATTTGGAAAATCCTCTTCGAGTATTGGCGCGATCGGATGAATGGGTATTTGCACCGGAAAAGAATTATGAATTGGAGGGCGACGTGGACAAGGTGGTTTTCCCCTGCGGCTGGATAGTCGAGAATGAAGTCATTCGGTTGTACTACGGCGGGGCAGACAAATGCATCGCCCTGGCTACGGCGCGCCTCTCTGAATTGCTGGATTGGCTGGAAAGATACAGGAGGAAGGACTCCAAGTAACTTCGATCTTGTAACTCTCCTGGAGATCCTATGGTGGATGTGCCTTCTTATTATATAGAGGTTGGCGTGATGAATGAAAACTTGCATGACACCCCTTCGCCGGAAGAGTGCGTAGCTCGGATCTTCGAATTGAGCGGTACCAAACTTGAACCGGATGTCGCGTCCGGACTTTGGCAACAAATACTAAACCACAAGTGGTTCTTATCGGAAAAAGTGGGGCGGGATATCGGTATGCGCGCCGCCTGCATTGATTTCCTGGAAAATATCCAGCAGGCGACCGGCGAATACAAGGCTTATAAGAACAGGAACGTATTAAACGAGATGGGGGCTCAGGTGATCGGAAGAAGCATATGGAATACCATAGCCGATACTCAACCCCCGAAACAACTGGTCAAGCGCAGGATCATTCTGCCATTAACCCGGGAGGGCCTTTCCAGGAAGCATGGAGTCGTTCCCCCTAAAACCATCCTCTTCTTCGGCCCTCCCGGTACCGGGAAAACTCACTTTGCAAGGGCGATCGCCGGCGTCCTTTCCTGGTGGTACATAGAGATTGCACCCAGCATGTTGATGGTGGATGGAATGGAAAAGATCGGCGCTAATCTGAGGTCGATAATGGAGAAAGTAAGGATACTGGATGAAGTGGTTCTCTTCATTGATGAGTTTGAGGAAATCGCCGCCAGTCGCGACAATGGGGACCGGATTGACAAGTCCATTACCAACGAGTTTCTTAAGCAGTTGCCCTTGCTTAAAAACCAGGGGAACAAGATTCTTCTCGTGTGCGCCACTAACTACATCCAGCAACTGGATGAGGCGATGCTTCGTCCGGGCAGGTTCGACTGCATTATTCCAGTCGGCGGATTGGACAGGGAAGGATCCAAGACCATCCTGCAAAACTATCTTTCCAAGCTGAACGTCGGCGAAATAGACCTCAATCAAGTAGCGGAAATGACGACCGGACTTACCCCGGCGGATATCGAATATCTTTTTCAGAAGATCGCACAGTTTGCCTTCAAACAAGAACTGGCTACCAAGCAGGATTACCGAGTCACAACGGAAACCTTGCTTCAAATAATACCCACGATCCGTCCATCCCTGACTGATAAGGCGAGGGAAGAATTTGAAAAGGACATTGTTGCTTATTCGAGGTTTTAAGCGATCTTTATATTTAATCTTCGGAGCAAAAAAGTGTGGTGGAAAAATTTTTTAGATCGCGTTGTAAAAGGCTCAACGAAAAACATATTACCCGATTACAAGGAAAAACAAAAGCTCCTTTATAAGGGACGAAACATTTCGCATGACGTCCTTATCTCTTATGGTGACAGATACAGAAAGGCAAGTCGTTTTTTCGACGCCCTTGAATTCTACCAGAAGGCGAAACATGGCCCAGGGTTAAGGGAGATCATGGCAGAATCAATTTCTTTAGGAGACGCGATGCTTTACGAGCAGGCCGCCAAAGCGCTTGGGACTGCGCCCTCCACAGAGGAGTGGAATCGGATCGGCAGACGGGCCTTTGCCTTGAAAAAATACCTTTTTGCCCGGTATGCCTTCGAAAAGGGCGGGGATGGAAACATGCTGGAGAAGATCAATAAAATCGTCGCGGGAGGAAACGTTCAAGTCTGATGATCGCAAGGCGTGACTATTATGAGATCCTGGGCGTAGAGAAAAACGCCTCGACTGAGGAAATAAAAAAGAGCTATCGACGGCTCGCCATGCAGCACCACCCTGATCGGAATCCGGGCGACAAGGAGGCTGAGGAGCGATTCAAGGAGGCAGCCGAGGCCTACGAGGTCCTAAGCGATCCCGAGAAAAGGGACATCTACGACCGGTACGGCCATTCGGGGTTAAACGGGGCCGGCTACCGGGGGTTCACGGATTTCGAAGACATCTTTGCCAGTTTCGGAGACATCTTCGGGGACTTCTTCGGCGGCCGTGCGGGGCGAACCCGCGCCCGATCAAGCGTCAGGGCGGGGGCGGACCTGCGGTATGACCTGCGCGTTCCCTTCCTGGATGCCGCGCTTGGCACAACGACCGAAATCAGAATTGAAAAGTCCATTCGCTGCCCTACCTGCGGCGGTTCCCGTTGCGCACCGGGAACTTCGCCGCAGCTCTGCGATCTTTGCGGGGGGCGCGGTCAGGTGACCCAGTCCAGGGGCTTCTTCAGCATCCGCACCACCTGTCCCCATTGCCGGGGTCGAGGCAGCATGATCACCAGTCCCTGCCGCCGCTGTTCCGGCCTGGGAAAGGTCCGATCGAACAAGACCGTCCAGCTCAAGATACCGGCGGGCGTGGAAACGGGTTCCAAACTCAGAGTAAGGGGGGAAGGAGAGGAAGGAGTATCCGGTGGCCCCAGCGGCGATCTCTACGTCTTCATCACAGTGGAGCCGCACGATCTGTTTGAAAGAAACGGGAACGACATCCACTGCTGCGTTCTCATCACCTTCGTCCAGGCAGCCCTGGGAGGCGTCGTGGAGGTGCCGACCCTGCGAGGTAGGGAGTCTTTGAAGATCCCTCCGGGAACACAGTCGGGAAGCCGCTTTCGCCTCCGAGGCAAGGGAATTGCGAGCCTGCAGGGAGACGGTTACGGCGATCAGGTGATCGAAACCGTGGTGACTGTGCCGACGAACCTGACGAGGCGACAAGAGGAACTGCTAAAGGAATTTGAGAGGTTGGAAAACGAAAAAAGGGGGTCTTGACAAGGCCGAATCTGTGATTATTTTACGCTCAAAAAAGGCATTAAACTTAACACTATCATAGTGTTGCAAACAAATATTCCGAAAGGGAAAGGAGGAAAAGCATATGATTAGAAACCTGTTGCCCACCGTATGGCGGAGAAGCGAAACGCCCCTGCGACGCGCAGAGGAAAGCCCCTTCTTGGCCCTGCATCGGGAAATGAACCGGATGTTCGACGACTTTTCCCGAGGCTTTGACTTGTCGCCCTTTGATGGCGGATGGAGTTGGGGCTTTTCGCCCCCGGTCGACGTTCGGGAGGACGAAAAAGAGGTCACCGTGAAGGCCGAGCTGCCGGGCATGGAGGAGAAGGACATTGAGGTGAATCTTGCCGACAATGGCCTCACGATCAAGGGGGAGAAGAAGGCCGAGAAGGAAGAGAAGGGGAAGGACAATTGGTATCGGGAGACGAGCTACGGTGCCTTCCATAGGTTCATCCCGCTTCCCGAAGGACTCGACAAGGAGAAAGTTGATGCTCGCTTCAAGAACGGCGTCTTGACCGTTACCCTTCGCCGGTTGGAAGAGGCCAAGGGGAAGAAGATCGCTATCAAAGCGGAATAGCCGTGCTGACGGCGTCATTTGAATTAGTGAGTTCCCCCCGGCCATTGGGCGGGGGGAAACCCTTTTTGACCGAGCCTGATCCTCTCCGACCCGGAATTCACCGGATCAACAAAATCACGATTGCGGGGGCATCCCCGCTCGTTCATCATTATTCTAGAAGGAGGTTTTGAAAATGAAGTTTAAACCGTTACATGATCGGATCGTGGTGTCACGCGTCGATGCAGAAGAGAAGACTGCCGGCGGGATCATCATCCCGGATACGGCCAAGGAGAAACCCCAGGAGGGGAAAATTATCGCCGTCGGTCCTGGCAAACGGGACAATGACGGGAATATCATCCCCTTGGACGTGAAAGCAGGCGACCGGGTTTTGTTTTCCAAATGGGCCGGCACGGAGTTCAAGCTTGACGGTCAGGAGCATATGATCATGAAAGAGGACGATATCCTCGGCATTATTGAATCATAATACAAGGAGGTAGGAACCATGCCTGCAAAGGAAATAAAATATGATATGCAAGCCCGCGAAAAAATAATGAAGGGCGTTGATACGTTGGCCAATGCGGTAAAAGTCACCTTGGGACCCAAAGGACGGAATGTGGCTATCGCCAAATCCTGGGGCGCCCCTCAGGTCACAAAGGACGGCGTTACCGTGGCCAAAGAGATTGAGTTGGAAGACAAATTCGAAAACATGGGGGCGCAGATGGTCAAAGAAGTTGCCTCCAAGACTTCGGATAAGGCGGGCGACGGCACCACGACGGCTACCGTGCTCGCCCAGGCGATTTATCGTGAAGGATCCAAGCTTGTCGTCTCCGGTATGAACCCCATGTCGCTGAAGCGAGGGATCGACAAGGGGGTGGCTCTCGTTGTGGATGAACTGAAGAAGCGCAGTAAGACCATCAGCGACAAGAAGGAGATTGCCCAGATTGGCACCATTTCGGCAAACAACGATGCGACTATTGGAAACATCATCTCTGAAGCAATGGAGAAAGTCGGCAAGGATGGGGTGATCACCGTTGAAGAAGCCAAGGGAATGGAAACCGAATTGGAGATCGTTGAAGGGATGCAGTTCGATCGGGGCTATGTCTCGCCCTACTTTGTCACCGATGCGGAGAAAATGGAGGTCCGCCTGGATGATCCCTATATCCTGCTCCATGAAAAGAAGATCAGCGCCATGAAAGACATGGTTCCTCTTCTGGAGCAGATCGCCAAGACGGGCAAGCCGCTCCTGCTCGTCGCGGAAGATATTGAGGGAGAGGCTTTGGCCACCCTGGTCGTCAACAAGATGCGCGGGACCCTCAAATGCGTGGCAGTCAAGGCACCTGGCTTCGGAGACCGCCGCAAGGCCATGCTCCAGGATATCGCCGTTCTGACGGGAGGAAATCTTATTTCCGAGGACGTGGGGATAAAGTTAGAGAACGTCACGCTTCAGGATCTGGGCACTTGCAAGAAGGTCACTGTTGACAAGGACAATACCACCATCGTGGACGGCGCCGGCAACCGCGCTGACATCGAAGGGCGCGTGAAGCAGATCCGGGCGGAGATCGAGGAGACAAAATCGGACTATGACCGGGAGAAGCTCCAGGAGCGGCTGGCCAAGATCGTCGGGGGCGTGGCGGTTATCAGAGTTGGCGCCGCCACGGAGATCGAGATGAAAGAGAAGAAAGCGCGGGTCGAGGATGCCTTGCATGCCACGCGAGCCGCTGTTGAAGAGGGCATTGTTCCGGGCGGCGGCGTGGCATTCATCCGCTCCATCGGTGCATTGGCGGATGCAAAATTGCCCGATGAGGAGCAACAGGGATTGAAAATCGTCCGGCGCGCCTTGGAAGAGCCGTTACGTCAGATCGCCGCCAACGCAGGCTGCGAAGGCTCCATTGTAGTGGAAAAGGTGAAGGAGTCAAACGGGACTCATGGTTTCGACGCCGAAACTGAGCAGTACGTTGACATGCTGAAGGCCGGGATCATCGATCCCACGAAGGTCGCCCGCTTTGCCCTCCAGAACGCCGCGTCGGTTGCTTCGCTCCTATTGACCACCGAGGCGATGATCGCGGAAAAGCCGAAGAAGAAAGAACCGCCCATGCCTGCCATGCCGTCGGACATGGGGGATTATGACTAACCCCTCCTGAAGCCGCCCTCCCGCTTCCGGGAAACCGGGGCGGGGGCGGTCCCTCCCTTTGTTCGCGCAATGAGAAGTTCATATCAAACCATACCGAAATCCACGGCCGTTCCATCTGCACTGGCAGCTAAGGAACTCCTGAAACTTTCCGGCAGCGCCCTGCTCAACCGCATCCTGGACGAGGAGAGTCCCAAGGTCTTTATCCGCTGCCTTCCGGAAGAGGACTTCTTCTGGATCGTCAAGAGGATCGGCGAGGCGGACTGCCTTCCCCTCCTGAGGCTCGCTTCGGAGGATCAGTGGGAATACCTTCTTGATCTGGAGACCTGGGAGAAGGACCGGCTTGATGCGGACAGGGTGCTGTCGTGGCTTTCGCGGCTGAGCGATGCCGATCCGGCGCGATTCGCCGTCTGGCTATTCAGCCAAGGTGATGCCCTGTTTTCCTTGCTCATCAACGGGAAAGCGGAAGTCATCATCAGGGACGGCGAAGAGGAAGCCGATCTTTCAGCGGGATATTTCACGCTGGATGGTCGGTTCTATATCCGGCCAATCAGGGAAGAGGATCGCGAGGCCATCGAAGGGCTTCTGCGGACCCTGGCCAGTAAGGATCATCATGCCTACCAGGCTCTTCTTTACGGCCTCGCTGCCCTCATTCCTACCGAGGTCGAGGAGGAACTCTACCGTTTTAGGAACGGCCGTCTCGCCGAACACGGATTTCTTCCCTACGAGGAGGCAGTTGCCGTATACGCTCCCCTTGACCCGGCGGTACTTCGCGCCGAGAAGCCGCCGCTCCTTCTTCCTGGACGGCTCTGCTCCACCGAGGAAGGCGCGCTTATCCCTGTCTCTCCGCTCATGCATGTCGGAGAGGACCTCCTGTTTGCCGAGGCACTTTCGCGTATCGGCGATCCCCTTCTCCAGGACCGCATCCGCCTGGAATTCGCCGGCCTGTGCAACCGAATCGTTGCCGCCGACACCCCTGCCGGGGAGATCGATTCCGAACGGCTGTCCGCATCCTGTCGGCGAGCGGCTTCCTATCTGAATGTCGCCCTGGAACGGCTCTGCGACAAGGACGGCGAGGCGGCGGCAACCCTGCTCAAGGACAACCCCTTGCTGGCGATATTCCGGGTGGGGTACGGCCTGGCCCTGAAGCTTCGCTGGGAGGCGGATCGGTGGCTAAAGAAGAGCCTCTTTCTCCAGCAGGGGAAGACGAATGCCTTTTGGGGAACACCCTGGGAGGAGACCTTGGAGGGGCTTTGCGCCCCCCGTCCCCTTTATTTCGCAGGCAGGGAGGCGCAGAATCCGCACCGGGATTTCAGAATGGTCGCGGAACTGGAAGAAACCCGTTGCCGGGTCGAGCAACTCAAGGCGATCGACCGCTTGTTGATGGACCTCGCCGTAAGGCACGGAGAAAGCTCGCGATTGCCAGCCTGGGCGGAGACGTTTCATCCGCTTATCTTCAACCGGTGGGTGCGCGCCATCCTGGGAAGCGTGATGTCGGCGGAGCCCCTCGCGGGGGAAGAAGCGAGGCGCTTCTTCCGTCTGGTCCGCCGGAACGACAAGGGACCGCCCTACCGTATGGCGGGATTCAAGGAGGCTTTTATCCGCGACCTCTCCCGGGCGTCCTTCGATGTTGACGAGAAAGCAACGCAAGCCCTTCGTGAAGCCCTCTCCGGAATCTGGGATTCATTCCGCAGGGAATACGAAAATATCGAAGAAGGAAATCTGGAGAGGCGTTATCTTAGGTTTCTTCGTGTGACCCTATTAGATGGTCCCGAGCAGAAAGACCGGTTCAATGAAAGTCCAAAAATTTGACGAAGCTGCCACAAGCAAGCATGATGATGTTTTTGTTGGAGTAAACGACCTTCTAAGGTAACCTGATGGTCAGTCTCGTTTTCGAAAGCCATCGGCTTTTCCTATCCAAAGCTTATTAAATTATCACAATCCGTTGCGGCTCGTCCACGAACAGCAGATAGCACTCGACCGGACGCCCTGCGAACAGCCCCTGGAGAATCATCCGGTAGCGGAGCATCTGGGGCCGATACTTGTCAGCCAAATGGCCGACGCGACCCGTCTTGAAGTCGATGAGGGTGATGCGGTCGGGGGCGATGATGAGCCGGTCCACGATGCCGAAGGTGCGGGTGTCGGAGATGTGCTGTTCGACGAGGACCTTCCCGGGTCGGAAGAGGATCTCTCGCACCTTCTCTTCGTGCAGGAACCGCTCGACCACGGCCTGCTCTTCTGCGGCTAGGCTGTCAGGGGCAATCGTTTGGCGATCGCATGTTAGGCGGGCGAGGATCGCGTGGATGCGAAGACCGCGCTCAATTCCCGCCTCGATGGCGGCGGAGCGCAGGGCCGCGTCCATTTCGTCGCTGTCGGCTGGCACGGCGGGGAGATCGCCCAGATCAGGCTCGATCAGATCCTCATGGTCCGCGGGGCGCGGCTTTTCGAGGCCGTAGTCATGCCGCCAGCCGAATTCGGTGCGCTCGGCGTCCGCTATAGGTTCCTGGGCCGTTGTAAACATTCGCTCACTGTAGCCCTTCAAGGCGCCCTCCCGGTCCGCCCGCAGGAGGATCGTCAGACTCTTGGCGGCGCGGGTCGCGGCGACGTAGATGATATTGGCCGTCTCTTCGGCCCTTTCTTCCTTCACAACAGTTACCGCCTCGGCAATGGCTGCAGCTCCTTCTATCGGGTCGGTAGCGAGAAAAGCCAGTTCGTCTTTGCTCAGGCTGAGCGGACAGCCATCTTCGGGGTGCGGAATTTCGGGCGCCCTGTCGTGCTCCTCTTTCCAGAAAAGAAAGACATGGGGAAATTCAAGGCCCTTGGTACCGTGGATCGTGGCCAGCTTCACCCGGTCAGCATGCTCTCCCTCGGGTATGGTGATAAGGTGCGACATGGTGAGCAGGTAACGCAGGAAGGCGGAGGCATCGACGGCATCGGGCCGGACGAAGTATCGCTCCGCCTCATCCCAGAGCGTCTCGATGAGGATGCGCGGAAAATGAGGCGCAAGGTCGCGCAGGGCGGATGCGAAGGCCGCGAACCGGTGCGGCCGGGGCGCGTTGCCGACAGTTTCGGCGAGCTGCGCGACGGCGGACATCAATGTCGCGCCCTGGGCCTCGCCATAGTCCAAAGACTTGAGGGCGCGAGGAATGAAGCGGCCGTCGTGGGCCGTGAAAAGCGCGATGAGCGAAAGATAGAGCGCCGTTCCCTCCCGGAGTGACAGCATCTCGCGGCCGCGGATCCCCGAGGTGGGGATTCCGGCTCTGGCCAGCGCCGCGGCGGCCCTATCCATATGCCTGTTGGTGCGGCACAGCACTGCGATATCGCCCCAGGGGCGACCGCACTCCGCCTTTTTTTTGACAATTGCTTCGATGAGCCGCTCGTACACCGGCTCGTCTCCCGCTCCGCAGGCGACCGGGATAACCGCCACCTCGGAGATGCCGCCGTAGGGGTGCTTCGGCTTTTCCGGCGGCGCCTGCATGTTGACTTTGTCGGTTCCGGCGAAGAGGTCGGCGACCAGATGGTTGAAAAATTCGATAAGAAGCGGTGTCGAACGGTAGTTGTAAGGAAGAGTCTCGGCAGCAATCTGTCCGCTCGCGAGGGCTGGGGTGAGCGAGGCCCGGAGCATATCGGGCGCCGCCCCCCGCCACTGATAGATCGACTGTTTCCAGTCTCCCACGAGGAAGATCGACCGGTCTCCCTCGGCATTGCTCCCCACGGAGCCGAGGATATCTTCGATCAAAGGCCGAAGCAGGGTAAACTGGATTTGCGACGTGTCCTGAAACTCGTCGAGGAGCAGATGGGCCGTTCGGTGGAAGCCCATTTCATAGAGGCGTGCAGCAAAAAGCGGTCGGTCGGGGCTGTCCGGTCCATCAAGGGCGATGAGCTTCCGTGGGACGTCGTCGAAGAAGAGCCGTCCGAGTTTTTCCTTCTCCTCGGCAATGACGTCGGCACGCAGGGCGATGAAACGCTTGAGAAGGGCGCTTCGCAACCGTTTCGTGTTGATGAGGTGTTCGGAGATCAGAACGCGCATTCGCGGATAGAGGTCCTCCAAGGCCGCGTAGGCGGGCGTGGCGCGATCGGCTGCAGCTACGCGAACATCAGCGAGGTTGTCTTTGAGGAAAAGCGCCCGTTTGAGGTCCACCCCGGCGAGCGGTTCAAGCAAGGGGGCGGCCACCTGGCTGCGCAGGGCTCCCCGCGCCGCTTCCGCGACGACTTGCACCTTGGCACGCAGCTGATCGTACTCGGCGACAAGCCGCGACTGTTCGCCCTTAAGTGCATCGAGCAGACGCTCGGGGCAGTCCCATGCCTCCAGTGACTCTCTGCCCTTATCCAGCTCCGCAATCAGGGAATCGGGTTGCAGATGGAGGATTCGGGCCGCGATCACGATGCTTTCGATGTCGGCCAGAACGCGCGGATGCTGGAAAAAACGCGTGTCGGCGAGCGTGGCGATGATCGCCTTCTCGTGGTCGTCTGCCAACTGCGGAACATAGGCTTCAGTGGAAAGAAACTGGTGAAAGAGCGCATCGATCGTGGAGAAGTGGACCCTAGCGGCCCGCATGATGAACCGCAGCTTGTCGACGGGGCTCTCCTTCCCTTCGTCGATAGCATCGAGGATCCTTTTTTCCATTTCTGCCGCCGCGGCGCGGGTGAAGGTGGCGGCGACAACGAATTCTCCCTCCCGGTCGAGGTGGCTGCGGACCTCACGGGTCAGGCGGAAGGTCTTCCCCGAACCGGCCGAGGCGGTGACGAAAAGGCTCTTCACCATGGATGGCCTCCTGGTCGTCCTATCGTCTGATAGAGGTCTGGTTTGAGGCAGAGAGCCTTGTAGGGGCAATAGGAACAGCCGTCGGCGCGAAAGTTCGGAGTGAAGCGTTCCAGGGCCAGCAGCGCATCAAGTCGCCCGGCGATGCCCTCCATCGTGGCATCACAGGCGTCCAGGTCTTCCTTGGCAAGATGGCCCTCATAATCGCCGCGCATTCTCGGACGCAAAAAGAGATGGGCTGCATCGAGCAGGCCGGGCGTCGCCCTTTTGTTCTGCAGGGCGAGATAGGCATAAATGAGGAGCTGGAAACGATCGTCGAAGACGTCGGTCTTCTCCAGCCGATCTACGAGGCGATCCTTTTCAGCGTAGGTTTTCTTCTCTTTGTATTTGAGATCGGTGATGAGTGTTTGGTCTCCATCGCGCTGTAGGCGGTCGATGCGCCCTTTAAGTCGGTAGCGGCCGCCGCCAAAGGGAGCACTCAGTTCGAGTTCGGCTTCCGTAACCTCATCGGAAAAGAGAATCGGCCGGCCCGTTTCCTTTTCCCAGGCGGCAATATCGGCCAGATGGCTCTGGACGATAGCTTTGCGCACAGCCTGGTCCGGGAGTTTCATACGCAGATCCTCGTCGCTCTCCCATCTCGTGTCGAACAGTTCCTGCCAATGTAGGACGGCGGGGCGATGTTCTTTCAGCTCTGCAAAGAAGCGGTGGAGGAACTCTCCGATGAGGAGATTGGTGCTGTCTTTGTCTTCAAAGCAGGAGGGAGGTTTCACGGCCTCCATATCTTCCAGGATGAAGCGGCAGGGGCAGGTGAAAAAGTTCTTCAGCGAGCTGAAGGACCATGTATGCCGCCGGAGCCGCTCTTTCAGTTCATCCGTGTTCTCGATAACGAGGCTGCCGGCCGGTCCGCGCAACGCTGCCGGAACCATCCGCCGCTTCACCATTCTTTGGCCGAATTCGGTGGCAAGGAAAGAGAAGTGGGCTGATGGCGCATCGCCGTTTGCCTGATCGTACAGGGCGGCGATGTGGGCCGTCCGGCCGAAGGAAAGGAACTGCCTCAGCGCGAGATCGTCCGCCTCGTACTGCGTCCGGTAGATGCGCGGCAGATGGATCAGGTTGAGGTAGGGACCGCTGAAGGGCCTGCGCGGGAAGATGTCGCTGTTCATGGGCAGAATGACGGTGCGCGCATAGGGGACGCCGGTTGCGTCGCCCAGCCCCACAACCTGTATGGGTGCGTCACGCCTGCCGCGCAGTCGCAGCTTCTTTACGGCGATGAAGTGCTCGGCTAGAGGCAGCCACTCGTTTTCTGTAAACGGCATCAGTGCCCGGAGCCGATCCAACTCGTCGCACAGCGTGATCCCTCCCTCGAACGCGGAATGATCGGCCTCGTCGAGTTCGTTCCACCGGGTGGTAAGCTCGGAGACGAGATCCCGCCGCATGGCTGCCAGTCCCTTTCCGTCGCGGATTCCCTCGCGAAGCCGTTGCGCAGCCGCGAAGTGGGTGAAGGGAAGCCACGGCGCAAAGTTGACTTGTCCGCCGAGGGGCCGGAAGAGGAATTCCCAGAGATAGAATGACAGTTTCTCGTCCAGAGGCACGATGAAGAGCTGTTCCCTATCGCTACCGTAATTCCGTAAGAAGGTGTCGATCTCCCGGGCGAGAAGCGTCGGTAGGGCGGCCCGTTCGGCAAGTTCGGTGAACCCGGGCAACTCGCCGTCATGGCGCCGTTCGGCGATACCGATCCGTCTGACGAGCGACAGGGCCGTCTCGTAATCGGGCGGCTCAATTGGCATGTTGGGGCCGAAAAGGGGCGCATCCACAAAGAGCCGATCTTTCGGGATGCGGCTGAAAAAGCGCTCGTTCCCGGGGGTCATGAGGGGAAGGCCGATGAAGAATTCACCGTCGCCCGGCGTGAGGTCGGCAAACCGTGTCGCTTCGAACGGCGGATAAAAAAGCCCCCCGGTGGCAAGACGGGCGCGGAAGGCCTCCATCGTCGCAAAGAACCAGTCGATCCGTTCGAATTGTTCTGGGCCGATCCGGTCCAGCGCGCGCAATTCGTCGATGGTCACGGAAAACTCGGCGAGCGCGGTCAAAAACGAGAGCAGACGCTGGGTGTCGGCTGGGGGAAGAGAGCGGCCCTCTTCACGGCAGCGAAGGGCATGAAAGTGGAGGAAGGCTTCATCCTCCGGCACGGCCGTGCGGCCTGTCGCTTCGGCGATGCGGTGGGATCTGTAGTCGTTGAAGGAAAGGACGGCGGGGAGGAGACCGCCGATCCGGGTATGCACGAGGTGATGCAAAAAATCGCGGCCGCGGCCCGTCATCGAAACGGCGGTGAATCCGCTCATGTCCGGGTAATAGGCACGGAGCCGCCTGATGAGCGCGTCTACGGCGAGAGCATTGGCAGCCGAATGGAGGTCATCCGGCAGAGAGTTGAGATGGGCGGCCCGATCGGACATATGACAAATTCCTTCCCAGGTTGCATCACAGGAAACTTAATCTTCAGGAGATGGCGTTTCAATTCACGCTTAATAAAACATCGCCTCTCTCCTGCGGGGAAATACCACGTCTCGGCCCATAGTCAATAAAATGCTGTGGCGATTTCAGTAAAAAAAACTTGTATTCGCCATCGAGCATTTCAGCCAAGGACTTCTGCGCTTGACATTTATAAACGAAACCCATAATGAAATTATGGGTATTGATCGATATTGTCAATAAATCCCATTCACGATCCAATATAATACTTGACATGCAATATCAAAACACCTAAATATATTACGTGTTACGTTAATAAACATCAAGAGCAATCTGATGAAACTCGGACTTTTTTTCAACAGACATCCTGTCTTTACGGGCGATGAGCTTGCTGCCTTCCTTGCCTCCGAAGGCCCGCGCAATCCCCGGACGCAGGAGGCTTTACTCCTCTATCACGTGAAGATGAGCCGGTTGGTCCGGGTGCGCCGCGGTCTCTATGCCGTCGTCCCTACCGGGGCGTCTGCCGCATCCTATCCCGTCGATCCCTTCCTGCTGGCCTCTCGGATGACAAAGGATGCCGTGCTGGCCTACCACACGGCCATGGAGTTCCACGGCAAGGCCTATTCGGTCTACGAGCACTTCGTCTATCTTTCCGCCGCACCTGCGCGGCCCATCAGCTTCCGGTCCTACCAGTTCAAGGGAGTTCGCTTTCCCGGGGCTCTGCCTCCCGAGGTCGCTGTCTCCTTCGACGTAGTCAAGGCTGATCGCGCGGGTCTGGAGGTCCGAGTGACGGGCCTGGAAAGGACCTTCGTGGACGTACTCCACCGGCCCGGCCTGACTGGGAGTTGGGAGGAGATATGGCGCTCCCTTGAGTCCGTGGAGTTTTTCGATCTCGACAAGGTGACTGCCTACGTGCAACATCTCGGCAACGCCACGACCGCGGCCAAGGTCGGCTTCTTCCTGGAGCAGCACCGGGAAGGCCTGATGGTCGACGAGGCGCACCTGAGTGCCCTCCGTGACCTCCGGCCACAACACCCTCACTACCTGGAACGCAGCCGGCGGAAAGCGGGACACTTCGTGGCCGCCTGGAACCTCGTCGTTCCCCAAGAGATCTACGAGAGATCGTGGGAGGAACCTTCATGAAGATCTCCCCTGAAACGCTCGCCGTCCAGTCGGAGGCCGCCGGTTTTCGCCCGGACATGCTGGAAAAGGTCGCGCTGTTGCTCCAACTGCTCGATGCTATCCGTAGCCATCCCTTCCTCAAGGACAAGTTGGTCCTCAAGGGCGGCACGGCCCTGAACCTCTTCATCTTCGCCGTTCCCCGCCTCTCGGTGGACATCGATCTCAATTACATGGGAGCGGTGGACCGGGAGACGATGCTGTTGGAACGGCCCAAGGTCGAGGAAGCCCTGCAGGCGGTCTTTGCCCGGGAGGGATTCATGGTCCGGCGCGTGCCGACAGAGCATGCGGGCGGCAAATGGCAGCTCCGTTATCCCAGCGCCGGCGGCCAGGGAGGCAACCTGGAGGTGGATGTCAATTTCATGTTCCGGGTCCCACTGTGGCCGGTGCAGCGGATTGATTCACGGCAGGTCGGCATCTGGCAGGCCACAGGCATCTCGGTGGTGGACGTCCACGAACTCGCGGCTGGCAAGCTCTCGGCGCTGCTCTCGCGGCGGCAGGCGCGGGATCTGTTCGATTGCAGCAACATCTTCCGTCTGGGTGGCCTCGATCGGGAAAGGTTGCGTTTGGCCTTTGTCGTCTACGGCGCCATGAGTCGCACCGACTGGCGAACCATTGCACTGAAGGATGTGGATGTCGATACCGCCGATCTGGAACAAAAACTCATCCCCACGCTAAGATCCGCAGGGAGCGAATATATCCGGAAGGATCAGTTTGGGAAGGGGCTTGTCGAGGACTGCCGTAATCTTCTTGCCAGCTTGCTGCCGTTCACCGCACCGGAGCAGGAATTTCTCGATCGGATTTTGGACATGGGCGAGATAGCCCCCGAGCTGCTGACCGGTGACGAGGCCCTGCAGAACCGCATCCGGCGCCATCCGCTTCTGGAATGGAAAGCTGTGAATGTAAGAAGCCACAAGAAGGGTAGTTGAAAATCGATTCCTTTCCAATGAGGCATAAAAAAGTCCTCAGGAGTGATGCCCAGCTTTCATTACCCAATTACCTTGGTCATTACTTGGTCATTACTTTACAAAAAATATCCCCTGTTTTCCTTGCATTTCCCTGGTTCCCTCTGAATGAGAAAAACGGGATAACTACTCGAATATTCACTTTCTTTCGTTATCCCGTCTTATCCCTCGTTGTCCCTGATCGTGCGTTCAGGGTCTAGTGGGAGTACTCCCGTCGGGGTTCAAATCCCCGCTTCGGCACCAACAATATCCATTAGTTACCGACATTCGCATGCCTTAAAAAGGCGTGCACGGTCATTACTTTGGTCAATACTTTTCAGCACCCTTTCCATTTGGTCAACAGCTTTTCTGGTATCCTCGTTATCAACGGAATCATATCTCAGGGACATTTCACGAGTGGAATGTCCCGTGATCTTCATGATAACCGATTCCCGAACGCCCGATTTCCTCATATTGGTATTGCAGCAATGACGGGTATCATGAAAGACAAATCCATCTTTTACACCCCTTCCATAAGGGAATGCCGGTATCGCGACAGGCCTTTTTTAAAGCTGTTCGAAAAACTTACCCATCTTTAGCAAATAGTGTGACTTTCGAAGGCCATTGAGATCACTGATTCTTTAGAAGTTCCACAGCCTCTTCCATGGAATGGCGTTCTTTCAACCTCGCCAACTCCGCAGGTGATTCCTGGAAATTCTCCAGAGCGTTGAAGAAACGATCCAGCACGTCGCCGCTGTAAGTGGGGATGAGAAAGAGGTGAGTGTGGGGGATTCTTCTTCCCCGGGCATAAAGAAATACAAAATCCGGATCGAACTTCTTCATCATTCGGCTCGCTACGACCCTCGCGCACTTGAACAGACTGTTCGTCTCGTCTTCATTCAATTCATGCCACCACGGGACATGTCGTTTAGAGAGAACCAGACAATGCCCTTTTGTGTACGGATGGATATCCAGAATGACCATGGAAAGATCATCTTCGTAAACCTTATGCGCATGCGCCTTTCCAGCTATGATATCGCAGAATACACAGTTCTTTTCTATTTCTTCCATCATAGTTTCTCCCTGAAAAATTTTTCATTCTTTATCGGGTGGCGCAATAATTTACAAGTGTTATATATAAAACTTCCCTTCATTAAAAAAGCTTGCGTTCTGAAATTTCATCTGTTATATACGCCCTCCGAGTTGGTGATGGAGTCCGCCGCAATTGCCTATATGGCTAATGACTCCTGCAAAAAAGGTTTCATTTTGGCGCAGGGGGATAAGCCAGGTAGCAGTACGGATGCGGTGGATGACATCTTACGCGGCACATTCATTGCACCCACCGGAAGTTTTCAATTCGTTTTAATCGCTGCCTGCAACCGACCGAATCCTGTGAGAGGATGAAGGGGATTTAATTCCTTCCATCGGATGGTTTTGTCTGTTCGTTTCGCGACGATCTCTTTGCGCACTGATGCTCAAAGTCTGGAGGAGGTCATCCGTATGGAAGACAAGATCATCTTTAATGTCATCCAGGTTCTGGTTGTCATGCTCTTTTCACCTCTCATCAAGGGAGTTCTGAATCGACTCAAGGAAATCGTTCAATCCAAGCGCGGCCCCAGCATTTTCCAGCCCTACCGCGATCTCTGGAAGCTTTTTCACAAGAACGAAGTTGTTTCGGACCAGAGCTCGTGGATATTCCGATTCACTCCTTATATCGTTTTCGTCACCCCTATCTTTGTGGCGCTTCTCATCCCGGTGCTGACGGGCTATCCACTTTTTTTCGCCTTCATGGGAGATATGCTGGGGGGCGGTTTCATTCTCGCGCTGGGCGGTTTTTTTGCGACTCTGGCGGCGGTTGATGCGGGGAATCCTTACGGCGCAATGGGCGCCAGCCGCACCCGGATGGTCGGATTTCTCGCAGAGCCGGTTTTCATGATCGTATTCTTCACCGTTTCCTTTGTCGCGGGTTCAACCATTCCCTACATCGTCCAGAAACATTGGGTTACGCCGCTGGCAAACTTCTTCGAGCCCTCTCATGTTCTCCTGATGTTGTCCTTCCTCATGCTCATCATCGCCGAGACGGGGAGAATACCCGTGGACAACCCCTCGGGGCACTTTGAACTTGCCATGATAGACGAATCGAAGGGGCTTGAATATTCGGGCCGGGGCGCCGCGCTCATGAAGTGGGGAGGTTCGATGAAGTTCTTTGTCCTCTCCTGTATCTTCCTGAACGTCCTGGTAACGCCCTGGGGACTGGCGGCAGGGGAGAAATACGCTGAGGTCTTACTGGCGGTCCCGCTGGTGCTGTTTAAAGTCCTTGTTTTCGTTCTTATCCTTGTCGCGATTGAGTCATCTCTCGCAAAACTCAGGCTTTTTCGCATCACGGAGTTCCTGGGTGCGGCCTTTGCCACATCGGTCGCCGCCATGATCACGCGACTTTTGCTCGCGTAGGAGGATAACCATGCAAGACCCATATATTGTATCCATTTTAACAAAATTCAATGCCCTTGCAGGCGGGCTCTTCCTGCTCGCAGCCTTCGCTCTCGTGGCGACGCGGCAGATCCTCGCCTGTCTAAGGATTTATGTTGCGCAATCGTTTCTGCTCGCCTTGTCGGCGCTGCTGTTGGGCTTCCAGCATATTTCGGTACACCTTTTCGCTGTGGCCGCCATCAGCCTGGGCATCAAGTGTTTCCTGATTCCCTTGCTCTTACGCCGCACCATTAACCAGGAAATTTATGCGCGGCGGGAAATATCGCAGGTCTTGAACATTCCCGCTTCATTGCTGATCGCTGTTGCCATCGCTATTTTTGCCTACTTCATCTCGACGCCGCTTCTGGATGCCGCGGGCGGTGCTTTTGAGAGAATCAATTTGCCGATCGGAACGGCGTGCCTTTTTCTCGGTGCCTATACGATAACCGTCAGACGCGAAGCCTTACCCCAGGTCATCGGCATCCTTGCCATGGAGAATGGCGCATTCTTCGCCGGCGTGTCCATCGCGCCCGCTCTTCCGCTCATCGCGGAACTTGCAGCAGCCTTCGATGTTCTCATCATCGCTCTGGTCATGGGACTCTTGACCAGAAAGATCCACGAAAAAATCGGGACGACATCGGTCGGTGAAATGACGGCCCTCAGGGAGGAATAACTTATGGAACTCCTGTACATCCTTATCATAACCGTGCTGGCTTCCGCCCTATCTCTGATTCCCCTTGGAAAGAGATTGGCTCCGACAGCGACAAGCCTTTCCGCATTTGCCGTTCTTATTCTTTCCTTCAGTGCGGCCATGGACACTGTTTCAGTCGGAGAAGTTGTCGCAATCAGAGACTGGCTGTCCTGTGACAGTTTCGGCGCCTTGATCCTCTTGCTCGTCTCCTTTGTCGGATTCTCGGCGGCGGTCTTCTCATGGGGTTACATCAACGAAAGCAGCCACTCTAATGATCATGGGAAGATTCGCCGGTATTATGCACGATTCAACCTCTTTCTCCTTTCCATGCTGGCAGTCCCCATTCTTTCACAGGTTGCCCTCGTCTGGATCGCCGTAGAACTGACCACGCTGCTTTCTGTTTTTCTGGTCAGTTTTGAATCGACGCCCGAGGCGCTTGAGGCGGCCTGGAAATATGTGGTGCTCACGTGCATCGGCGCAGCAATCGCTTTGCTCGGCGTCCTGATCCTTTACTGGGGAATGAGCATCGTTTCCCGGGAGCCCTTCACCTGGGCGGGTTTGATCCGCTCGGCTCCGGCGATGTCTCCCGTTCTGCTCACGGCGTCTTTCTTCTTCATCCTGATCGGTTTCGGCGCCAAGGTAGGTCTCGTGCCGCTTCATACCTGGCTGCCGGACGCGCACAGCCAGGCGCCCTCCCCCATCTGCGCCCTTCTGTCCGGCGTAGAAACAACCGCCGTGTTATACGTGTCATCATGCGATTGCTCCCCTTATTTAAGGGCATAGAGGCATCGCACGCCGAAACATGGCTCATGATTTTCGGTCTCATGTCCACCGGCGTAGCCGCTTTTCTTCTGATTCAGGCAAGAGACTATAAACGTCTCTTTGCTTTTTCCACGATCAAGCACATGGGCATCATCCTGGTCGCCGTCGGCATGGGCGGGTATGCCGCCCACTTTGGGGCGACCCTGCAGATTGTGAGTCATGCCGTTACCAAGTCCCTCTGCTTCTTTGCAGCCGGGGCAACCCTGATGACCACGGGGAGCCGCGAAATCGCAACCGTCCGGGGCCTCATACGTCTCTCTCCCCTCGCTGGAGCCTTTCTGCTTGTCGGCAGCCTGGGAATTGCAGGCGCGCCGCCCTTTTCTGTTTTCCTCAGCGAATTTTCAATCCTGCGGGCGGGGATCGTCAACGGCCAATATCTGGCCACGGGACTTCTTGCCCTTTTTATAATCATTGCTTTTTTCGGTGTCATGTTCCGAATCAATGGCATGGTATTTGGAAAGCCGAGCGCGATTTCGCGAAATTTTACATTACCGGCAACCTGTACCTTCACGCTGATTTTGGCGACGATACCGGTCATTCTATTGGGCTTCTTTATCAAAACCCTTTGCAGAATACCCCGCGGCTTGCCGCGGGGATGAATGCATG
>CAZJPV010000030.1:2212-34971 GCA_964547985.1 uncultured Syntrophaceae bacterium | reverse complement strand
ATTAAATCACATCCCGCAGAGCCGGGCGTGATGCGCCTCAGTGGTACCCCTCTTCGTGGGCCAGGATATCCAGATGAAGGGTGGCGATATCTTCCAGATCCAGGTCGGGCTCATCCGCCTGCGACCTGAAATCGACGGTTTTGATGTATCGCTTGCAGGCATCACAGACATCGACCCGGTATTTCTCCTCTCCCTCCACGGAGAAATAGGCCAGGGACTGCTGCTCCTCGTTTCCGCAGAAGGGACATTTGACCCGCTTGTAATGCCACCGGGTACCGCACTGATTGCAGAAAAGAAATCGCCTCCCTTCCTCCTCGCGGAGTTCCCCGATTTTAGGTATCCTGCCGCAGGTCGGGCAGTAACCCTCCAGCCAGTCTGATTTCGATATCCTCTCGCCGTATCGTTCGGCAACGAACTCGAAGGCGGGCCTCAGGCTCTCCTCGATGAAGAAACGAAGCAGGTCGAAGGATTCCTCCTCGACACTTTCGGGAGACTCGTCTTCTCCCGTCTGCGTGAAGGCATCGTAGACCAGCTTTTCATAATCCAGGGCGCCGTCTTCGAGATCCTTCAGGATCTCTCCGGTGTCCTCGGGATTTTTCGCCTTGCCGATTTCGAGAAGTTTCATAAAAAAATTTTTCGGTTCGGTCAGATCGATACCTCCCGCCCCGAAATCGATAATCGGCAGACCCCCTTGGAGCTTTGCGTCGATGAGTTCATCCTGAACCGGGAAAATACTCTTCTGCACTTTTCTTCGATATTCTTCCCGAAGGATCAGGATTTCACCCAGTATTTCAAGCAACTCCTTGTAGTGCGGATTGCCTTCCTTGTAGCGCTCTATGGTTTCCAGCACTCTTTTCAGATCTCTGGCCATTCGCCGATGCGCCTCCTCGTCTGTATTGGAGATCCCATGCAAATCCCGTCGAGGTCCCCGAGGTCCCTTTATAAAGAGAGGAACCTATATATTTTTTCTGCCCCAAGTTCAAGCTCTTATTTGGAATGTCATGCCGGGTTCTTCGGAAAGAATGGCCTGAAGACTACCCGTCTTTGCGAATCAAAAGCCCTTTGAGATAGAGGGAGTTGGGAATATGGAGCCGAACGGGATGATCGATATCCTGGAGCAGATAATCAAGGATATCGAGCCTTGACCCGGTGTCTTCTGACGCCTTCAGGGATGCCTCCTTCAGGTCCTCCATGGAAACCGCCTGGGAACAGGAAAAGACGGCGAGAACCCCTCCCCCCCATAGCAGCCGGAGGCATCCCGAGATCAGCTGTCTGAAAGCGCGAAGTGCGCTCTCCCTCGCTCCCCTGGTCTGGGCGAAGGACGGCGGGTCGACAATGATGAGATCAAAGAAGCTGCCCTTTTCATAGGCTTCTCTGATATAGTCGAAGGCATCCGCGCGGGCTGTTACCACGTCTTTTAATTGGTTGAGGCGGATATTTTCTTCAGCCTGCTTGAGAGCGGCCGCCGAGATGTCCACGAGCCTGACGGAACGGGCGCCCCGGAGGGCGGCATGGATGCCGAACCCGCCGGTGTTTGAAAAAAGATCGAGGACGTCGAAACCTGCCTTGACGCATGAAGCGGCCCTCTGGCGATTTCGCCTCTGGTCGAGGTAAAAGCCCGTTTTCTGGCTTTCTTGCAATCGAATGATGAATCGGGCGCCATACTCCTCGATGAGGATGCTCTCGGGGACCCGGCCGTAAAGAATCTTTTCCTCTGTGGCGAGCCCCTCTTTGGACCTGAATTTCTCTTCTGATTTTTCATAGATCCCGTCGGGTTTCACGGTTTCAACAAGACATGACAGGATTAGCGGTCGAAGCCTCTCCATGCCCGCCGTGTTGATTTGCACCGCCAGGAATTCCGCGTAACGATCGACCACGAGGCCCGGCAGTTCATCGGCCTCCGCGTGAATGAACCGGCATGCGTTGGTGAACTTCTGGAGATCCTGTCTTTTCTGAAGGGCTCTTGATATTTTCCCCCTTAGGAATTCGGTGTCTATGGGCCGATCCTCCGGGCAGAGGACCCTGACGGTTATCTGGCTGAGGGGATTGACATATCCGATGCCCAGAAAAGGACCTCCCCGGGCGTGAAGGCGTACCAGCTCCCCTGGTTCGACGGGCTCCTCAATGGCCATGATCTCGTTTCGGTATACCCAGGGGAAACCGGATGTGATTTTGCTGGCCGTTGAATTTTTTACGATGACCTTTTTCACTATTTTCATTATACTACGAACGATGGGGTTTTGACTATCCTTCCATTCACCTTTCTTGAAATCGGGAGGGGGAGAGATGACCGGGATTCGCCGCTGCGCCGAGGAAGATTTCAAATCGATCTATGCCGTGATCAATGAAGCGGCTCGGGCTTATCAAGACGTCATCCCCCCGGATTGTTGGAAGGACCCGTACATAACGGAGGAAGAGCTCCGTCGTGAGATAGCGGATGGGATTTGTTTCTTTGCATACGAAGAGGGCAGTCGGCTCATTGGTGTCATGGGGATACAGCATGTCAGGGACGTGAGCCTATTCCGCCATGCTTATGTTATCCCGTTATGGCAGCGGCGCGGTATCGGAGGAAACCTCATTTCCGTGCTCCGCCGCCAGACGGATCGACCGATCCTGCTCGGGACCTGGGCTGATGCCACGTGGGCCGTTCACTTCTATGAAAAGTACGGCTTCAAGCCCGTTTCGCTTGATGAGAAGGATGGGTTGCTCAGAACCTACTGGCATGTCTCAGAGAGGCAGATCGAGACATCGGTCGTACTGGCGGATGAGCGATGGTTTGAATCAAGACCGGCATCAGGGGCCGGGCATCAGGCACCAGGAAAAAGGAGATGATTATTTTATTTTCTTCAGTTCCTAACGCCTCGTGCCTAACGCCAAATGCCTATTTGGTGAAAGGAGCGTTATGATCAAAGAACTCGTTTCAAAAAATCGAAGTTACAGGCGGTTTTACGAGGATGTCCCCATCCCTCTCGAGACCCTGAGGGAACTGGTGGATCTGGCGAGACTTTCGGCCTCGGCAGCAAACATGCAACCCCTCAAGTACGCCCTGTCCTGTGATCGGAAGAAGAACGCCCTGATATTCGAGCACCTGGCGTGGGCGGGGTACCTGAAGGACTGGCCGGGCCCCTCCGAAGGGGAGAGGCCGTCAGCCTATATCATCATGCTGGGCGACACGGAGATCGCAAAGAATGTCGCCTGCGATCATGGGATCGCCGCCCAGAGTATTCTGCTCGGTGCCGTCGAGAAGGGTTTCGGCGGATGTATGATCGCCTCTATTCAGCGGGAAAAAATCCGCGAAAAGCTGAACATTCCCCTTCGTTATGATATCCTCCTTATTCTGGCGCTGGGAAAGCCAAAGGAAACCGTCGTCATCGAAAAAATGGGACCTGAGGGAAATGTCAAGTACTGGCGGGACGGCGAAGGCCGCCACCATGTACCGAAGAGGCCGCTTTCGGAGATCATCATAGAATAGGGCAAAGGGTAACAGTGGCGAGTGGTGAGATTGGGCTTCTGGTCAGAACCCCCATGCCTGTTACCTGGAGCCTGTTCAATAGAAAGGAAAGAAAAATGCTCACCTCTGATCAGAGCGTTCTTTTTGTGATCGACGTCCAGGGGAATCTCTATGAGTCCATGCATGACAAGCTCTTTCTCATGGAGAACCTGAAGAAACTCGTCTCTGGGGCGATGGTTTTCAAAGTCCCGGTGACCGTCACCGAGCAGATAAAGATCGGACCAACGATTCCGGAAATCGCAAGTCTCACCGCGGGCGTTCAACCCTTTACGAAAGGGGAGTTCAGCTGCCTGGGGAACAAAAACATCATGGACCACCTAAGGGGTTTGAAAAAAAGGCAGGTCATCGTTTCGGGCATCGAGGCCCATGTGTGCGTGTACCAGACCGTTATGGGTCTACTGGAGAGCGGCTATGAAGTCCACGTAGTGGCCGATGCGGTTTCGTCGCGGACGCAGAGGAACAGGGAAATCGCTCTCGAGCGGATGATCCAGGAAGGGGTGAAGCTGTCGAGCACGGAGATCGTTCTTTTCGAGCTCGCCAGGACGGCAGAGGACCCCCGGTTCAAGGAAATATTCAAAATAGTTAAATAAAACCGGAAGCCTGTATTGATGAAGCGTTCCAGAGGGACCCGGCGATGGAGGTTTTTTTCAGACACATATCTCCCCCTTTGTGCAAATGCGCTGAGCGCAAAGCGTTACCTTGCCTCGCAAGAAACTTGGCCGGTTACTCCAGATGAGTAATCGTCTCCACCTGTTCCGCGATGAAGGCCTTCAGCGTTGTCGTTCTGACGTAGCCGGTGGCAGCGAGACCGAACACAAAGCTTAGAATCACCTCGTCAGAGGGGGCCTCACAAACGGCCACACCGTCGATGTGACCCATGGTGAGATAGAAGTCTTTCAGTTTGCCGCCCTTTTCTTCCAGATCCTGCCTTGCGTTTTTAAGGAGCTGGGTGGCATCTTTCACCGACCGGATACCCTGATCTGTCAGGGTCATCAAAATGCAATAGCTTGCCATCTCTGCACCCTCCCTTCTTTTAATCGTTTTCGTGCCCTGAAAAGGCACGACGGCTCTTACCGGCGCATCGCCGGCACGTTCGAGAAACCGCGAAAGAAGTTCGGGAAAATTCGAGGGGTACTTCGATTCAAGTCGAAAGGAAAAGACAGTGAAAAAAGCGTTGAATTTGATCCTGATCGGAGGGTAGAGGTAAAAAGTATAGTTTGGAGAAAACAGTTCTTCTCAAAATATCTATTTAAATTATAACACCGAAAAGGGTTAAATCAAGAGGGGCACGAAAAAAGACCTGCCGGATTCCGGCAGGTCTTTTTGATGGCAGGATATTACGCCCGTTTTCAGTGGCCCGGGGTTTCCTTCTTCTTTTCCCCGCCGTATATCTTGAGCGTTCCGTGCTCTTCCATTTCCTTGAGCCACTTGGGGTGCTGCTTTTTCGCCCATCCCGGGGTCACCCAGCCGTGAATCATCGCCTGGACGGAACCGGGGTTTCCGATGGTTCCCAGGTAGATGTGAACGAAAAAGAAGGCAAAAAGGGTCACAAACCCGAGGGCGTGCAGCGGGTACATCCACCTCAGGAGGTTTACAGGTAGAAACGCCGGCTGGAACATCATGAGTAGTCCCGTGGCAACCATAAGGATGCCGCAGCCTGCCACGGCCAGGAAAAACATCTTCTGACCGGGGTTGTACTTGCCGACCTCCGGGGGGTTGTCCACATGCCAGAGGTAGCCGCCGGCCACTTTGATCCACTCCCAGTCGGCGGGCATGTCAGGGGTCCCGGCCTCCTTCCACCACATGCTGATCGTGAAGATCAGGGAGAAGCCGAAGATGAGCCCCGTGATGTTGTGGATGTATTTCAGGCTCTTGAGCCCCCCCATGAAATCTCCGATGAAATTCAGAGATTGAAACATCATCCCGAGCCCCGTGATGAACAGGATGATGCAGGAGATTGCCAGCGTCCAGTGAACGAGTCTCTCAAAGCAGTCCGTTGCTTGGATCATTCCTTCTTTGACTTCCATCATCGCTATTCACCCCCTTCCACTTTCTTGGTGGTTTCGTCGGGTTTTTCTGGTTCATCCACCCGCTTGGGTCCGTGGAGGAGATAATGCAGGATAGAACCCGCAACGACACCACCGGCTGCGAGAAGACTCAGGGGCTTGAGCAGGTTCTTCCATGCCACGACGGCGAGCGGCACCTTCGGGTTCTGAACAAGAGCCGCATAGACGGGTTGCTTTTCCTGAAAGACGTACATGAAGTGCGTCCCGCTGACATATTTGTCTCCATATATGTTCGCATCGCCGCCGAGTTCCTTCACCCGGTCCGCCGCGAGCTTGACCATGGCGTCCTTATCGCCCCACTTGAGGGCACCCGTGGGACAGGCCTTGACGCAGGCCGGGGTGAGGTTGTTGCGCAGGCGGCTTTCGCACATGTCGCACTTGAACACCCTGTCGGTTTCCTGTTCGTACTTGGGGACCTCGAAGGGACAGGCGGCAACGCAGTTCTTGCAGCCGATGCACCGGTCAGGGTTGAGACCCACCGTTCCGAATTCCGTGTGGTAGAGGGCGCCCGTCGGGCAGGCAGTCACACAGCCCGCGTCACTGCAGTGCATGCAGGACTCCTTCCGGAAAAGCCACTTGACGTTGCCCTTGGTGTCTTTCACATCCTGAAAGTGGATGATCATGTAGGTGTTGGACTGAAGCGTGGGCGGATTCTGGTAAGAGCCGTAGTTCACCGTCTGCTTCGCCTTTTTTTCGTTCCACTGCTTGCAGGCGAGCTGGCAGCCCCTGCAGGCCGTGCATTTCGTGTCGTCGTATAATTTGATCATCTCTGCCATGTTACTTCACCCCCTTCCGCACAACATTGACCATGAAGGCCTTGCTCTCCGGGATCATCGTGTTGGGGTCGCCGGCATAAGGCGTCAGGAGATTGGCCGAGTCACCGAAGGTGAAGATCTCCGGTTTCTTGTCGTTGGCGTTGTATTTTCGGTCTGCCGTTGTCACCCAGCCGTAGTGCCAGGGGATGCCGACCTGGTGAATGATGTTTCCGTCGATATCGAAGGGTTTGAATCTCGGTGTGACGATCGCCACGGCTTCCACCTCACCACGTGAGGACTTGACAATGACTATTTCACCGTTCTTGAAGCCCCTTTCCTTGGCCAGTTCCTCGCCGATCTCGACGAACATGCCAGGTTGCATCTCCGCGAGCCAAGGCACCCACCTTGTCTGCACGCCTGTCTGCCAGTGCTCGGTCACCCGGTAGGTGCTGCAGATGAAAGGGAACCTCGGGTCGCAGGTTGCGATCGTGTCGTGCTCCGTCCCGACGCCTTCCTTTTCCCACCGCGTGACGGTGGGGTTATTGTACTGAGCTGAAAGGAGGTTTTTCTCAATCGGGCACTCCAGCGGTTCGTAGTGTTCCGGGAACGGACCATCGGTCAGCCCCGGGCCATAGAGGCTCGCGACACCATCGGGCTTCATGATGAAGGGGGGCCTGCCGGATCCGGGGTCACCGACACCGTCGGGGACGTCCCCCGTCCATTTGGTCCCGTCCCACTTGATGACGGCCCGCGAGGGGTTCCAGGGCTTGCCCGTCTGCGGATTGACGGAGGCTCCGTTGTAGATGATCCTTCGGTTTACCGGCCAGGACCAGGCCCACTGGGGATAGAGGCCGAGGCCGGTGGGGTCGGCCTTACCCCGGCGGGCGGCCATGTTACCGGCGTCGGTGTAAGAACCGCAATAGACCCAGTCGCCCGAGGAGGTGGAGCCGTCGTCCTGCAGGAGGGCGAAAGTGGGAACAAGCTGCCCCTTCTTGAAGAGCTTCTTTTGCTTCGTTGCGGGATCGTCGAGGTGCTTATCCGCGAGGAAATAGCCGTTGATCTCTTTGGCGATGGCGTGGACGTCGAGATGATAGTGGCCCTCCGGTGTGAATTTACCGTAATTCCAGGTAAGCCTGGTGATGGCCTGCCTGTTGGGGCCGCCCTCCTTTTCGTAGAGAGCCTTCACCTTGAAATAGAGCTCCGCCATGATGTCGCCGTCGGGCTTGGCGATGCCGACAGGGTTCACGGCCCTGTAGCGCCACTGCATCAAGCGGCCGCTGTTGGTGATGCTCCCTTCCTTTTCGATGGAAGAGGCGCAGGGGAGCATGAAGACCTCCGTTTTCACCTTTGTCGGGTCGAAACCGGGGCTTCTCCAGAAGGAGCCCGTCTCATTGTCGTAGAGGTTGACGTTGACCATCCAGTCGAGTTTCGTGAGAGCCGCCCGCACCTTGTTGGAGGATGCGCCGCTGGCCGCCGGGTTCATGCCCCAGGCGAAGAAACCCGTGAACTTCCCCTTGGCCATCTGGTCGAAGAGGGTGAGCCAGGAGTAATCGACACCGTCATCGAGCTTCGGCAGGTAATTGTATGCCTCCTCGAGACTGGCGTTCATGCCGTACATGGAGCGCAGGAAGCTCGCGATGTACTTGGGTGTGTTTTTCGGCCAGTTCAGGGACTTGGCCTCCTTGGTCTTGGGCGTGCGCTTCTCAATTAAATCCTTCAAAGTGGGTATGCTTGCCCGCGGGGTTCCGATGTAACCCGGCCAGATGTGGAAAAGCAGGCCCTGGTCCGTGGACCCCTGGACGTTGGATTCGCCGCGCAGGGCCTGAACGCCGCCCCCGGGGATTCCAATGTTGCCGAGCAGAAGCTGGATGATACACATGGTGCGGATGTTCTGGACGCCCACTGTGTGCTGTGTCCATCCCATGGCGTAAAGAATATTGCCGGCTTTGAGGGGACCGGTGGTTGAGCAGTACATCTTGTAGACTTCCAGGAGCTTGTCCTTCGGTGTTCCCGAGATCCGGCTGACGAGGTCTACGTTGTATCTTGAGTAGTGCCTCCTCAGAAGCTGGAGGACGCAGCGGGGATCCTTCATGGTCGGGTCCTTTTTGATCACGCCGTTTGTGTCCGTCTGGTAGCTCCAGGTAGCCTTATCGTACTTTCCGCCGCTGAGACCTGAAAAAACGCCCCGGTTCTCGCCGGGGAGCTTGAAGCCAGGATTCACCAGGAAGCTGGCGTTGGTGTAGTTTCTGACGTATTCCTCGAAATAGAGCCTGTTGTCGAAGATGTATTTGATCATGCCGCCGAGGATGGCGATGTCCGTCCCCGAACGCATGGGTGCGTAGAGATGGGCCTTAGCGGCCGACTGAGTGAAACGGGGATCGACACAGATCAGTTTCGCACCCTTCTCCATGGCCTTGGTGACCCACTTGAAGGAGATGGGGTGGTTGGAGGCGGGGTTCGCCCCCATGACGAGAATGACATCACTCCACTGGAAATCAACCCAGTGGTTCGTCATCGCGCCGCGTCCGAACGACTCTGCCAGAGCCGGTACAGTTGCGCTGTGTCAGATACGGGCCTGGTGTTCGATGTACACCAGACCCAACCCCCTCAGGAATTTCTGATAGAGCCAGCATTCCTCATTGTCCAGGGCGGCCGATCCGACGGAGGCAATGCCCTCTGTTCGGTTCACGAGCTCGCCCTTGCTGTTCCGGAACTTGAAGCTCTTGTCGCGGCTTTTCTTGACGTTCTGGGCAATTTTATCCAGCGCCCATTCCCACTCCACCTCCTGCCATTCCGTGGCATGGGGCGACCGGTAGAGGGGCTTGTCCAGTCGGTTCTTGTTGTTGGCCATCTGGTAGATGGAGCCGCCCTTCGGGCAGAGTGTTCCCTGGTTGATGGGGTGATCGGGGTCTCCCTCGGTGTTGACGACCTTACCGTCCCGTGTCGAAACGATAATGCCGCATCCCACGGAGCAATAACAGCAGATCGTGGTGGTCTCTTTGGTGTACTGGATCTTCAGGGGCTGCGCATGAGCGGAAACGGGCTTGAGGCTGACGCCCAAGCCGCTCGCCGCGAGCGCCGCACCGGAGATCTGCAAGAAACCTCTTCTGGTGACGTCCATGACGATGCGCTCCTTTCCTAAAGGCTATGTATTACTTCTCCTTTCCAAACACGGGAGGCATGACCGTTTCCAGCCATACCCATCGTCCACCCTTCATGGAGCCTCCTCTTTAGAAGCGGTGGATCGGAGAGCTAAACAGGTGTGGTTTTTTGACGGGCAGACCGTGTCTACCCGGATGGATGTAAAGGCTCCTCGTCGTTTACAAATTAGCGCCCTTGTATAATATCTGATCTTTTCACTGTCAAGGAATATTTATCAAATCCCAAGGTATTGACCTACTTCAGTTTTTCCAGCTCCCGGATGAGGTTCTCGAGGGGGGGTCTTTTGTTGATGTCATGGACATCGATGTACCGGATTACCCCTTTCTTGTCGATGACAAAAAGCGCCCGTTCGGCCATGCCGTCCGAGCGCAAAACACTGTAGGTCCGGGCCACCTTGCCATGCGGATAAAAGTCCGAAAGGACCGGGAACCACAGTTGTCCCATCTGGTTCGTCCAGGCAAAGAGTGTGGGGATGTTATCCACGGTGATGCCGAGGAGGACGCTGTCATGGGCGTCGAAGAGGTCCTTCGTGATGTTGTATCCCGGCCACTGGTCGGAGCAGACGGGGGTCCATGCCGCCGGAACGAAGGAGAGAACCACGTTTTTCTTACCCCGGTACTGGGCAAGCGTAACCTTCCCGCCTGCGACAGCGGGCAGGGTGAAGTCGGGAGCCTTGTGTCCCACCTTCACTTTCAAAACGCTGTCCCTCGGTTTCAGCGTGCCGGTTTCATAGATGTTGTCCTTGTAAGCCTCGGAGTGTGTCTGGGCCGTCACCATAGAAGGGGTCATCGCAAGGGCCGCCGCCGAGAGAAAGAATAGGACGAAAAAGAATCTTTGCATCTGAATCTCCTATTTCAAGCCGGAAAGTTTGGCAATGTTTTCGATGAAGGGCGTGACCTCCCCGAGGCTGCCGGCTTTCGAGTAGACAACCTTGTGTGTCCTGTCCTCGTTGATTTGGACGGCGATGAAATAGGGTGTTCTCGTTTCGCCGAGCAGCTTGTGGAGCGTGAAATCGGCGTCCGGGAAGAGCGGGAAGGGCACGTTGTATCGCTTCCGGAAAATCTCCAGCTCGTAGGCTGAATTTCCGACGCCGATGCCGATCAGCTTGATCTTTCCCTTATACCCTGAGTTGCCCTCAATGGCCTCGTAGAGCTTGTTCACAATCGGGGCTTCCTTCTGGCAGAAGGGGCAGTACATGCTCAAGATCTCGATCAAGACGACCTTTGCCTTGATATCGGGGACTGTGAAATTGCCGCGTGAACTGAGTCCGAGGTAATCCCGCTCGGCGCTGCTTCCCGGTTGTGGAAGTGTAAAATCCGGGAGCGTTCCGCCGACCGGTGGAGGACCCGCAGCCATCATATCTAATGGGGACAGAAGAAGCGTCGAGAGAACCAGCAGGGTGAGCCAAAAAAATTTTTTCATTCTCAAATCTCCTATGCGCAGCAGGTTGCTGTCGAATTTATTTCATGCGTGACGTGATTCCAAATGTGGAGTAAAAGATTCTCGAGGAGAATCTCAGAAAAGGGGAAATCCTTAAAGAGAGACGCGATATCATCGCTCGGTGAAATTATCAAAGGCCGGCTCTTTTATCAAGCTGAATCTCTGCAGCCTCTGCCCGTTGCGCGGCGGATAAGGACCTTGACCATTTTTTCGAAGTCGGGTAAAAATAGCAAGTAGAAATGGGATGTTATGCTTCCCGCCGGTACAATCACAAGACGGCTCATTGGATGTCTCCAGGCTAAAGGAGAAAAGGCCCATGTCGCAGAGATCGTGCCGGGTCTCAGCTATATAGCCGTCCGTTTGCAGGAGGGCGGCATCGGCCTTGCGGCTGTCCGGTCCGGGGCGGACGCCGGACATAAAAATGCCGCCATGCTGCGGGACCTTCAAGGGAAGAAGGCCTCGGCGGTCCTCGAGTATCTGACTTCAGGGATGACCCTGACGGAGAGGGCGCTGGGGCTTGCCGCAGCAAATGCCATCATCCACTCCGGTGTCCCGGAAATAGAGCAGGATACCATAGACCTCATGAGGCTCGTGCCGGGTGACAGGGTGGCTATGGTGGGGCTTTTTTCACCTCTTCTGGAAAGGATCAGGAGGACAGGGGCTGAACTTTTCGTCATGGAGCGGGATGAGAATAAACCGGGAATTTCTGATCCCGCGGAAATCAGACGGGTTCTGAAGGCGTGTTCCGTGGCGATTATCACGGCTACGACCCTCCTGAATGACACGATCGAGGATGTTTTGAATGCCCTCGGACGGCCGAGACACGTCGCCCTCCTCGGCCCATCGACGCCGGCCTGCCCGGAAGCTTTTCAAAACTGCGGAATCCATCACCTCGGGGGCGCCTCCATTGTCAGTGAACGCGAGGTCCTGCGGGTGGTTGCCGGAGGCGGGGGGACGCCGGCCATGCGGCCTTACCTTCGCTTCTGGAATATTCTGATCGGAAAAGAGGCCTTTCCCGCGGGATGACAACAGCCTCATAGGCAGAAAATGGCGGAGCAGAAAAAGATACCTGTCGTTTCGATCGTCGGGCGGTCGAACACCGGCAAGACGACCCTGATTGAAAAGATGATCAAGGAACTCGTGGCCCGAGGCTACCGTGTGGCCACCATCAAACACAACCTGCATGGATTCGACATCGATCATCCGGGAAAGGACAGCTGGCGGCACAGGGAGGCCGGGGCCCGGCTGACCGTTTTGGCTTCACCGAAAAAAATAGCCGTCATCAGAGATGTCGATCGGGATTACACAATCGATGAGATCCGTGACCGATACGTGGAGGATGTGGATATCATCATCGTCGAAGGTTACAAAGAAAACGATTTTCCGAAGATCGAGGTTTTCCGATCCGCCCTTGGCAATGAGCTCCTGAGCAAGAAGCAGGGCAACCTGTTCGCCGTAGCAAGCGACAGACCCCTTGCGGCGGATGTTCCCTGTCTGGGCCTCGACGACGTCCGGGGTATCGTGGATTTGGTTGAAAAACACTATCTGAAAAAGAGGTGAGATGAATTTTCGCCCGGCTCGAAGGGGTGCCATCCTTCAAAAGGTGCCGAGTTCATGAGCGAGATCGATCCCTCCACTGTCGTTAAATGGATTTTTATCGTTCTTGCCGCCGGTTTTATCGGGCAGTTCGGCAAGACCTTTGCCCATTATTTGATGAGGAGAACCCGGGAGAAGGCGGCAGGACGAAAGGTGCCCGCCGAGGAGGTCGTGATCGCCTCCTCGGACCCAAAGCCCCTTCCTCCGGAGAAGATGGATAGCGGCAGGGAAATTGAGATTCAGGGGCAGGCGTCCGGCGCTGCTTCCGGAATCTCGGATGAGAAGGCCGAAAAAAAAGCTGAAAAGGCGAGAAAAAAGGAAATCAAGCTCTTAAAAAAGATGTTCAAATAATTTCGTGCGGGGCGGATGTTTCCGATGTCCCGCGGGATCGACGGTAAAAGATTTGAAAAAGCAATACGTTTTCGGGCCTGTCCTTTCAAGGCGGTTGGGAAAGTCCCTGGGTGTGGATGTCTTTCCCGAAAAGATCTGCAATTATGACTGCATCTATTGCGAACTCGGCAGGACAAAGAAGAGATGCCCCGCTGCAGGGGATTGTCTACCCGTTGCAGCTGTCGTGGAGGCCGTGAAGGAAAGGCTCCGGGAGATCGCGCAGCCGGATTACATCACCCTTTACGGGCCCGGAGAACCGACGCTCCACAAATGCATCGGAGAGATCATCGCCGGGATCAGGAAAATTTCGAAAGGTCCTGTCGCCCTCCTGACGAACGGTTCTCTTTTCTGGATGGATGAGGTTCGGAGGGCGGTCCTTAATGCCGATCTCATCATCCCCTCGCTCGATGCGGGTGGGGCAGAAACCTTTGAAGCGGTGGACCGCCCCACCGCGGATATCACCTTCGAAAAAATGGTGGAGGGGCTCGTGGCGCTGAGACGGGACTTCCGCAGGCCCATCTGGCTTGAGGTTTTTCTCGTGGAGGGAATTACGTCCGGTGAGGACGAGGTCCGGCGGATCAAGCAATATGTCGATCTCATCAAGCCCGACCGCATTCAGCTCAATACCGTGGACAGGCCGGCTGCGGAGCCTCACGTCCGGGCTTTACCCCGACAGCGATTGAAAGAGATTGCGGTACTGCTCGGCCCGGCCTGTGAAGTGATATCGCGCGATTAAGAGCGGGAAAAACAACGGCCTTTCAATTTATCTTGACTTCTTTTCGAATTGGAATAACAACAACAAAGTTTGTGACGCAAAGCAACCCCGGTCACATAAAATCTGCGAAGGAGTCCGGGTATGAGCGGCGCAAAAATCCCTGCAAATCTGTTCGATGTTGTCATCATCGGGGGCGGTCCCGCGGGCTTGACGGCGGGTATTTATGCCGCCAGGGCGGACCTGAAAACGCTCTGCATCGAAGGGGGATCCACGGCCAGTCAGATTTCTGTCACGGATCTGGTCGAAAATTACCCGGGGATTGAGGCCATCGGCGGCTTTGAACTGGCCGATCGCATGCGGAGCCAGGCCGGGCATTTCGGTGTGCAATTCGCCTCGGGGGATGTCGTCACCATCGAAAAGGCACGTATTGGAGACATCGACGGCTGGCACGTGAAAACAACAGGGGACGGCTTCACCGCCCTTGCCGTCATCAATGCGACGGGTGCAAACTGGAGGAAACTCGGCGTCACCGGTGAGGAGGCCTTTATCGGGAAGGGGGTTTCCTTCTGTGCCACCTGCGACGGCCCTTTCTACCGGGATCGTGAGGTGGTCGTCGTGGGGGGGGGTGACACGGCTGTCCAGGAAGCACTCTATCTCACCCGGTTTGCAAAAAAGGTCACCATTGTGCACCGCAGGGACCGCCTGAGGGCGGCGGGCATTCTTCGCGACCAGGCCATAACGAACGAGAAAATCCGGTTTGCCTGGAACGCCGTGGTGTCGGAGATCCTGGGTGATCAGTCCGTGAAGGGGGTCAGGCTCAAGAATGTCAGGGACCCCGGTGATGTCAGGGAAATCCCCGCCGACGGCATCTTCATCTTCATCGGCCTTGTCCCGAACACGAAATTTCTCGAGGGGGTCGTGGACCTCGATCCTCAGGGCTACGTCATGGCGGACAGTGAAATGCGGACCTCGGCAAAGGGGATCTTTGCCTGTGGTGATTGCATCCGGAAGCTTCTGCGGCAGGTCGTCACGGCATGCGGGGACGGGGCAACGGCGGCCGTTGCGGCCCAGCACTATGTCGAGGATTTGAAGGGCATCGCGTACAAGTAAGAAAAGAGGATAAGAAGCTCAGAAGTTGAGAAGGTGAGAAAAGGCAAAAAGTGCATTTCAAAATGTACAACCCTCTTAACTTCATAGCTTTGTAACTTCCTAACTTCTGTTGTTACCTGCAGGTCTCGTAATTTACGAGTCTACGAACAGGGGGTTTCGTCTTGGATCATTTTGTCGCATGGTGGCAGCATCTGCCGTCATCCATCGATCCGAATATTTTCCAGATCGGATCGTTTCAGGTTCGCTATTACAGCCTGATGTACATCGTGGCTTTTGCCCTGACTTATTTCCTGGTTGTGTTCCGCCTAGAAAAAGAGAAATTTCCATACACCCGTGAGACGATTCAGGACTTCATGCTCTGGGCGATCATCGGCGTCATCCTTGGTGGCAGACTCGGTTATGTCCTTTTCTATAATTTTGACTACTACCTGAGACATCTCTGGGAGATCTTCCTCCCCTTTGATTTCAGCCACGGCATAAGATTCGTTGGGATCAGCGGCATGTCTTACCACGGGGGTCTCGTCGGCCTTATCGCCGCGGCCGTCATCTTCTGCAGGAAATATCGGATCTTCTTCTGGAATATGGCCGACCTCTTTGCGCCGGCCGCCCCCCTGGGATACACCTTTGGTCGCATCGGCAATTTTATCAACGGGGAGCTCTGGGGGCGTGTGACGACGGTCCCGTGGGGAATGTATTTTCCCCTCGATTCCAGTGGCCTGCTTCGGCACCCTTCCCAGCTCTACGAGGCCTTCTTCGAAGGCGTTCTTCTTTTTGCCGTCCTGTGGGGCCTCAGAAAGAAGAGATACTTCGAGGGGTTCTTTGTAGCCCTCTACATGGTCGGCTACGGCCTCGTCCGGTTCTTCATTGAATTTTACAGGGAGCCGGACGCGCAACTCGGGTTTGTCATCGGGAGCCTCAGCATGGGGCAGGTTCTGAGCCTTCTCATGGTGATTGCAGGGGTGGTGATCGGGGTGATGAGAAGCACGCCGGGCAGAAAAATATAATTGCCGCGTAGGGTCCTGGCTGCGGGAAGGCAGTGTTGTCCGTGAAAAAGAGATACCTTCAGGTTATGACCACCACCTCGAGAGAGTCAGACGCGGAAAGGATCGCCAGGGTCCTTCTGGAGAAGAGACTCGCGGCCTGTGTGCAGATTGTGGGACCCGTGACAAGCCTGTACTGGTGGAAGGAGAATCTGGAGACGTCCGAGGAATGGCTCTGTTCCATCAAAACAAGTGAGGGTCAATATGCGGCGCTGGAGAAGGCCATCCGAAAGGTGCATCCTTACGAGGTGCCGGAAATTGTGGCGCTTCCCATCGTCGCGGGGAGTAAGGATTATCTGAAGTGGCTTCAAGGGGAGTTGAGGCCCGGGCCGCGCAGAAAAACGATTCAAAAAAAGAAGTGAGGAAAGGAGATCGCCATGGGGAATTTCTACACGCTACCGAAACTGCCATATGGATACAACAGCCTGGAACCTCATATCTCTCAGGTGCAACTGCAGATTCATCACGAAAAGCATCACCAGGCTTACGTGTCGGGCGCGAATGCCATTTTTGAACGACTGGACAAAACCCGCACGGAAGGTGCCGATCTGGATGTGAAGGCGATCCTCAAGGAGCTCTCCTTCCATATCGGAGGTCATCTGCTGCACACGCTCTTCTGGGGAAATCTTGCACCGGCCGGCAAGGCAAGCCTCAGGCCTACGGGGATCCTCGCAACGGCTATCGACAAGGAGTTCGGGAGCTTTGATCGTTTCAAAAAGGAATTCTCCCAGGCTGCCGTGAGCCTGGAGGGTTCCGGCTGGGCGGCACTGTCTTTCTGCATGCTGACGAACCGGCCTTTGATCATGCAGATCGAAAAGCACAATGTTAATGTCTATCCCATGTTCCGGATCCTCCTGGTCCTCGACCTCTGGGAGCATGCCTATTACCTCGATTACAAAAACCTGAGGGCCAAGTTCGTGGAGGCCTTCTGGAACATCGTTAATTGGGACGAAGCCGGAAGGCGATTTGAGGAAATGCTTCATTAGGGGATGATTCCGGAAGACGGGGATCCGCAACCGCTGTATCGGCTTGCGATATCCACGTAAGACCATGAGACTTCGAATAGAGACCGCAGGCAACTCAGGCAGGGACCGAAGTATACCGGCCATCTGGTTTCAGGCCGTCCGCTTTCATTTTGTTCCCCCCAGCTTCATCCCGGCTGTCCTGTGCAGCGTCATCGCATGGATCCGATTCCAGTCCTTTGACTTTGTGGCCTTCCTGCTGGTCATGGCCGGCGTTACGGTTCACCACTTCGGCCTGAACATGCTCGATGATGTATTTGACTATCTTCATTTCGTGGATCGATCGGGGCCGGCCGAAAAGAATCCCTACACCGGCGGAAGCGGCGTCCTGACGGAGGGGCTTCTGACGGTACGCGAGATGCTTGTGGCCTCGGTCGTCTGCTTCCTGGTCACGGCCGTCATCGGCTTCTACCTCGCGTACATGAAGGGTTGGCCCGTTCTGGTCTTTGGCTTCATCGGCATGTTTTCTTCCATCTTCTATACCGTCCCCCCCATCAAGTTGGGCTACAGGGGCTTCGGTGAATTGATGATGGTCATCAACTTCGGTCCGGTCATCGGCCTCGGCTCCTATTATGTTCAGTCTGGACGTCTGGATCTGGAGCCGCTCATGGTGTCGCTGGTGCTGGGATTGCTCATGTGGTCAATGCTCATTATCAATGAGATCCCTGATTATGAGGATGACCGTCGCGGTGGAAAATTAAACCTCGTGGCCCGCTTTGGCCGCAAGGCGGGTGTGGTCCTGTATGTGGCGGGGCTCTTCCTCGCCTATGCGATTCTTCTCACGGTCGTGATGATGAAGGTCGCCCCCCCGCTCGCGCTCCTGGGCTTTCTGAGTCTTCCCCTAGCCTTTCAATCGGTCCGGGTTTTGAAAGATCATTACTTGGACAGGCTGAAGATGACACCGGCCAACCTGATGATGATCAAGGTGTATGTGCTCACGGGACTCTTCCTGGTGACCGGTTATGTCCTGGATTGCGTGCTTTGAACTATTCAGGGCCGGCAAAAAGGCGGTAATTCCGTTATGACAAAGAAATCTGTTGCCATCATCGGCTCCGCAACGATAGATGAAATTATTCATGGAGCAGAGCGGACGCGCCAGCTGGGCGGTGTGGTCACCTATGCCGGTCTTACCTTCCGGCGTTACGGGATTGACACTCTGGTTGTAACCAATGTGGCCGAGAAGGACAGGGCCGTCCTCGATGTACTGTCGCGGGAGGACGTCCGTCTTTTCACGGGATCATCGTCGCGGACCACCTGTTTCGTGAACCGCGTCGAAGGCGATATGAGAACCCAGGAACTGTCCCAGGTCGCCGAGCCGATTCGAAGGAAACAGATCGAGGGTGCCCTCAAAGGCCTCTTTCATGTGCATATCGGGGCCCTGCATCCCGACGATATCGATCCCAGGGTCTTTGACTGTATTCGAACGGCCGGTCTTTTCGCGAGTGCGGATATCCAGGGGTATGTTCGTTTCAGCGACAAGGGCCGGATGATTCAACGTGTTTCCGAGCGCGCGGAAATCGTCCTCAGGCTGGTCAGTGTCCTGAAAGCCGATGAAGGGGAACTCCAAGCCCTCATGAGCTTCTTCGGGGTCGATGCGGCCAAGTTGATCCGGCAGTTTGAAATCGAAGAGCTGCTCGTCACCGCAGGCTCACGCGGAGGGTATCTGTTGACGAAGGAAGAGGAGATCATCCCCTATCAGGCCCGCATCGTCCAGGACCCCCGGAGCACCGTTGGCGCCGGCGATGTGTTTTTTGCAGCCTATCTCGCGGAACGGTATTATTGCAGGAGAGACATCCGGACGTCGCTCGATGGCGCGTCGGATCTGGCGGCCCGCCTGGTGGAGGGCCATTACATCCCCCCGGAGGTGCTCGCACTCCGCGAGGGGACCTGATAGAAGGTGCCGGTGAAGGAGGTCGGTGGAACGATGAAGGTCAGCCGCGTATCCGAAATGAAGGCCCTCGATCGAGAGGCCATCGAGAAACACGGGATTCCCGAGGACATCCTCATGGAAAATGCGGGCCTTGCCGCCTACCGGGTCCTCTCGCAGGAGGTGCCGATACAGGGAGGGCGATTTGCCGTGATCTGCGGTGCCGGCAATAACGGCGGAGACGGCTTTGTCGTGGCCCGGAAGATCATCTCCGACGGCGGGACCGCCCGGGTTTACGTGCCGGGCGGACGGGATCAATATAAGGGCGCAGCGAAAAGAAACCTGGACATTCTTTTGAAAATGCCGGTGGAGATTCAGGAGGTCCGCGCGGCTTCGGCTGTCCGGATGGAGGTCCTTCACTGCGATGCCGTCATCGACGCACTTTTCGGTACAGGACTCGCGAGGACGGTCGAGGGTCTGTACCGCGATGTGATTGATCTCATAAACGAATGCCGCGGCTCTGTCTTCAGCCTCGACATCCCCTCGGGTGTGAACGGCGACACCGGTGAAGTGATGGGTGCGGCCGTGAAAGCCGACTTCACGATCACCTTCGGCCTGCCGAAGGTCGGTTGTCTCCTTTACCCGGGCTACGAGCACTGCGGGACGCTTTTCGTTTCTCACATCTCCTTTCCGCCCGCCCTGTCACGTTCGCGGCGGATCAAGATGGAGACCAACGAGCCCGTGGAACTTCCGCCGCGGATACCCTGGGGGCACAAAGGGGATTTCGGTGAAGCCCTCTTCATCGCCGGCGCGTCCGGTTACCTGGGCGCGCCCTATTTCGCCGCCCAGTCCTTCCTCAAGGCCGGCGGCGGCTATTCGAGACTTGCCACTCCGGCATCCATCACCCCGTTTCTCGGCAGCAAGGGAAGCGAGATTGTCTTTCACCCCGGGAAAGAAACAAAAGCGGGCAGCCTCTCGTTGAAGAACAAAGGGGACCTTCTCCATCTGGCAGAGAAGATGGACATCGTCGTCCTTGGCCCGGGGCTGTCGCTCGAAGGGGAGACCCAGCGTCTCGTCCGGGAGCTTGTCCGGGGCATTCGGAAGCCACTGCTCATCGACGGTGACGGATTGACGGCTGTCGCCGGGGATCTGAAGGCCTTAAGAGGCAGGAAGGCCGAAACCATCCTGACCCCTCACCCGGGAGAAATGGCGCGAATTACGGGTCTGAGCACCGCGGGGATGAAGGGGAAGGCCCTGGAGGTTCTTGAGAAGACTGCGAAGGAGCTCAATGCCATTGTCGTACTCAAGGGGGCCCACTCTCTTGTCGGCTATCCCGATGGCCGCGTGTTCATCAATCTCACGGGCAATGCCGGTATGGCTACGGCCGGTTCCGGGGACGTCCTGACGGGAACCATCGCGGCCATGTTCGGTCTTGGGCTTCCGCTTCAGGAAGCCGTGAGGATGGGTGTCTTCGTTCACGGATTATCCGGGGATTTTGCAGCCTGGGAGAAGGGTGAAGACGGAATCACCGCTCAGGATATTCTCGACCACCTTCCCCTGACGATGAAAGCCCTTCGGGAAGGGACCGAAGAACCGGTCTGGGAAAAGATCAGGATGGTCTGACCGACGGAAGGCGTTGCGACCCGAAGGGGAGCTAGAGCCTTCGCTCGAGGATAAAATCGGCAATGGCGAGCATCGACCGCTTGGCTTCGGAATCCCCGAAAGGATCCATCATACCCCGGCCTTTGTCGATGAGCTCTTTTGCCCGGTTCATGGCGTAATCGATGCCTCCGAATTTGTGAATGAGAGAAAGAATCTCCTGCACATCCCCTTCCTGTGAGCCCTGGCGTCCGAGGATGTCTTTCACACGGTTATTTTCACTCTCCGAGCACTGCCTCAACGCGTGAATAAGCGGAAGCGTGATCTTTCCTTCCTTCAAGTCCATACCGATTGCTTTGCCGAATTCCTTTTCTGAAGCCACATAGTCCAGGGTATCATCGGTGAGTTGGAAGGCCTTGCCGACCCGCATCCCGTAGGCCGCGAGCGCGTCAACGTGCGCAGGCGGTGCCCCGGCGAGGATGGCGCCGACGGCACAGGCCGCCGAGATGAGGACGGCCGTTTTCTTCTCGATGAGCGTGAAATATTCCTCTTCGGTGATGTGGATGTCCCCGGACTTCATGAGTTGGAAGACCTCCCCTTCAGCCATGATGTTGGTGGTGCGGGACATAAGCTTGATGATGCGGATATCCCCGTCATCGGACATCAAGGAAAAGCACTTGGAGTAAAGAAAGTCACCCACGAGAACACTGGCCGAGTTTCCCCAGACGTTGTTTGCCGACGGCCTGCCCCGCCTGGTTTCGGCGTTGTCGATCACGTCGTCGTGAAGAAGGGTAGCCGTGTGAATGAATTCGATGACGGCCGAGAGGGGAAAGCGTCTGTCCCCCTTGTAGCCGCATAGATCCGCGGCAGCGAGAAGCATGAGGGGCCTGAAACGCTTCCCGCCGCTCGTGATGAGGTGTTTGATGATGACGGGAATGAGAGGGACCTCGGAGCCCAGGGACCTCTCCAGGTGCTCTTCCACGAGTTTCAGATCCGTTTCGTAACGCTTCAGGACATCTTTCATATCGTAAGGATATTTCTCCAGCGGTCGGTTTTATCCGAAGGGTCCGACCTCGCCCCCGGCTGATGAAGGGCACGATTTTCGTCTTATATGCAATGGGGTGGGAAATGTCAAACGCTTCGTGCTGCCTTTAAGCCATGGAAAATGGGTTCCTGGAGGGTTCGAAATAGCCGGTCAGGAGCGGCTTAGGGCCGGTAGGGCCGATCATTGAGTTTCGTGAGGACACCGGATCGCCAGGCCTTGTGGATCCAGCCGATGCTTCCGATGAGTGTGTACAGCCATCCCGGGACGAGGGATCTCGACATCTGCTCGATGGCCTCTGGGGGGACTGCCTTTCCCTCCGCGAGGGCGATGGCCGTAAGGTCCAGGGCACTGCGTACATTCCTTCCCATCGCCCCGATCCTGTCGAGGGGTTTCCCGCTGATGGCTCCGCCGCCCCCCAGGGAAAGCCCCCCGAGCCAGACGAGTTTGGCCTCCGAGGCAAATGAGCGGCAGATTTCCAGGGCCGTCTCGTTGTGGCGGGCCTCCGGAAAACCGCAGTTCACCAGGGCAATCATCCCCGCCCCGGCCCTTCCGGGTAATGATTTTCTTCGACGAGCCATCAACTCCAGGGCCCGGATGACCGCTGCCGGCAGGCAGTCGACATAAAGGGGGAAGGCAAGGATCAGAATATCCGCGCGGTCCACGGTCTCGAAGAGGGACTGGATGCCTTTTTCCGTCCTGAGGGCGGAATGGATGCGGATCTTTTGAAACTGAAGACCTCGATCCCGGAGCCTTTCGGCAAGGTATGTCCCCAAGGCCTCCGAGGTGCTCTGAGGGCCCTTGGGGCTGCCGACGAGGAGAAGCGCACGGTAGGGGATCATCATCGGGCAACCTCCTGCAGCCAGCCCCGGACCTTCTCGCGGACAAGGATGGGGTCTTCTCCTTCAGCGATGAACCCGTCCGCACTTTTCGGATTGTGAAGATGGATGACGTTCCGTTGCAGGAGCTTGCGGAATATCTGTTTTTTCTCTTCGCCGTCGCCCTCCGTCATCCCGATGGCGATCAGCGCAGGGTAGCGATCGTAGCGACGCCGGTGATGTACCTCACCCTGGATTTTCTTGAAGAAGGGGGAGATAAGAGGAATAAGACGGTCGAGGGCTTTCTTGATCTCCGAGGAGTACCCGCCGAAAGTGACAGGGCTAAAAAAAACGACGAGATCGCTTCCGGCGAACCGGCTGGCGACCTCCCGCCCTGCGTCGTCGACGATACAGACCCCGGGGGTCTTCGTCCAGCACCTAAAGCACCCGGCGCAGTTTGCGATGTCCATTTCACAGAGGCGTATTTCCTCGCACGGCCATCCGCGGTTTTTCAGTTCCTCGGAAAGAGTGGCAGACGCCTGTTGCCAGCGACTGTCCCCTCTGTGAAACCCGTTCAGTATGAGAGTCCTCATGCGGCTTTCAGTCGTGGAAGGCAGGAATCGCTATACTTTTTTTGCGTAGGTGTTCCGGATGGCCGAGAGCCTCGAGTAGTGTTTCCACTCCTCCTGGATGATCTTGTCTACCAGGGCGTGCTGTCTGTCGGCGACGAATTTCTTGACCTCGTGATAGTAGAGGATCGAATCAAGTTCACGCTGCATGGCGAATGACAGGGCCGACAGGGTGTCCTTGACGTCTGCAACCGGCTTATCCAATTCTCTGGCAAAGATGATCTTGTTATCGATATATTCTTTCAGATAGTCGAAGTATTCCCCCGTATAGGTCTCCTTCGGGTTCAGCTCGTCCGCCTTGGCTAGGAAGCCCTTGAAGATCTCTTTGTGCTTTGTCTCCTCGGCAGCCAAATCATTGAAGATGTACTTCGCCTCTTCGTCTTTTGTGGCCTGGGCCGCCTGCCTGTAGAATTTCTCGCCGTTCTCTTCGATTCGGACAGCAAACTGCAAGATCTCGGCTGGTTTGAAGATGTTCATTGCGATCCCCTTTCTGAGCACTATAAAATTTTCGGCGATTATAAACGATATGCGTGACCATTGGCCATACTTTTTTCACGCCCGGTTCTTCAGGTCGTGGGCGCACGAAACTTCAGCTAATTGTCGGTCCGTGGGAAATTTGTTGAGGGGGGAGGTGGGGAGGTCTGGGGACCTCCCCGGGAATTTGTTCTTTTGTTTTTGAAAGGAGGAGAAAATATCTAAGCGGTAAGGTTGAGGTCTTATCCGCTTTAGTTTTCGTTATGTCCCGGCGCCCGCATCTTTTTGTCTTTCACACCCGGGCACCACCCTTGCACGTTTGTCTCATAAAGATTGCAGAAGTTGTGCCACGAAAAACGTCTTGTTTATAAGTCATTGAAACTTGAAAGTTTTTTATCTTAAGAAGGAAGCGCAGGGCTTACATGCCATCACTATTCGATGGCAATGAATGTCGAGGATGAAGGGAGGTGATAAGAAAAATAAAGCGAAAATAATAACTTGGAACTTTTCGCGGATTGTAATATGAAACGACAATAATGTCGAACCTTGAGGTTCCCCGATCAGAACGAAGAAGGTATGTCGATCCAGTCTCGAGAGAAATGCCGTTCCGGTTGACTTTCGAGGGTTGAATTTATCTACGTCGAAGTTGGAAGAGCGAGTCTGGTTCTAAAGAGCCTGGTAAGTTTCAACAGTTGCCTCCTTTTCCGAGAAATGGTATGAATCGAAAATCACGGAGAATTTCGATGAAATGCATGCGAATCCTACAGGCATTTTGCCTGCTTGTCCCTGCTCTGGTTGTCGGTCCGGTCAGCGCTCAGGCGCAGGATTCGCGAGTGATGTCGGGGCGGGTGGAAATGTCGCTCAAGGAATTGAGGCTGACGGATGATCAGATGAAAGCCGCCAGGCAGATCAAGGCGAGTTACACCAAGCGGCTCCTCAAATTAAGAAGCGACATCATTGCCAAGCGGATCGAATTTCGTAATCTCATCCGCGATTCCTCCGCAAGCGAAGAGATGCTTCGCGCCAAAGGAAAAGAAATCGAGGCCCTAGATGTTCAGCTCATCCGGGAGATGATCGACTTCGAGATAGAGATGAGAAAGATTTTGACACCCGAGCAGGTCCAGCTCTGGTGCAACTATATGGATCCTTCTTCGGTGAGAAAGGTCAAGAAATAGCCCCTGATCAAGGGAACCGTATATTTTGAAAAATCCTCTTCCCAGATACACCCGCCCTTTTTTGCAGCCCCTGGCGATGATCCTCATCTGTGCGGTCTTCGTTCTTCTCATCCTGATCACGGGTCTCATGGACATGAGGAGAGTGGACAGATCCCTGACGGATTTCATGGAGACCCGGGGTCTCGACATCGCGGAAAAGATCGAAAAGGAAGCACAGATCAACTATACCACCATCATCCAGATGCTCAGGGGTGAACATGTCAGCGACGCCATCATCCCTTTCACCGAGGAGACCTTCCGCACCCAGGAATCCCTGATCAACGCGCTGGTGGCTCATCTCCACAGGATAGACCAGGATTGGAATTCAGCCGAACAGGCTCAGAAAGGCGAGGGGCAGGACGCCGCCGAGGAGAAAATCTGGCTCCTGGCCATTTTAGATGATGGGGGAAAAGTCGTCCATGCCACAAGACCTCTGGATGCAGGACTGCTTGCGCGCGTGAGCCCCGTCATCAAAGGGAAGCAGGATATCCTGATCGATCTGTTCGGCCGACCTTCGGAACGGCAGGACCGGCCGAGACTGATTGCGCTTCGACGCGCGGGCGGAGGCGGCACCATCATCGGGGCTTTTGACGATGAGGGGATCCGCTACTGGGGCTTGAGGGTGGCGGTCCAGAGGGCCATCGAGGACACCATATCCATGCAGGGTATCCTGTATGTGGCTATCACCGATGAGGGTGGCGGGATTCTCGGCAGCCTCGGTGACCTGCCGGAATCCAAACCGGAAAAGGACCAACTTCAGCAAGATCTCCTCGCATCGAAGATATCCAGCGCAAGCCGGAAGGTCACGCTGAAGGGGCGCAATCTCCTGGAAGTGATCTCCCCGCTCTATCTGGAGACGACCCGGATCGGCCTCGCCAGAGTCGGCCTGGAAAGTGATCGCGCGGATATGATCCTGCAGAGGAACCGCAACCTTCTTTTCATCTCCATGACCCTTGTCATGCTCATCGGTCTCTTTTCTCTCTGGTTCCTCTATATGAACCAGAACCGCCACCTGGCCAGGATCGAGGAGATGCGGAAGCAACTCGAGCAGTCCGAGAGACTATCGGCTCTCGGGCAGCTTGCGGCGGGCGTGGCCCATGAAATCCGCAATCCGCTGAACGCCATCAGCCTGGCCAGCCAGCGACTTCAACGGGAGTTTCATCCCGAAAAAGACAAGGAGCAGGAATTTCAACAACTGGCAGGGGTCATACGGGATGAGATCCGTCGCCTGAATGAGATCATCGAGGATTTTCTCAGCTTCTCCAGGAGCCGGCGGCTGGAGTTCCGGGACTATTCCGTGAGGGACGTCCTCTTTAAACTCGTAAGTCTCATCGAGGAGGAGGCAAAGACAAAAGGGGTCTCGATCAAGCTCCAGTCCATCGACTCGGTGAACCCCGTTCCCATGGATGTTGACAAACTCCGTCAGGCCTTCTTAAATATTATCAAGAATGCCATGGAATCCATCCCCGGTGAAGGGGCCATATCGATTTCCGTAGAACCGAGCGGCAGCGATTGGATATCGATCAAGATCACGGACACCGGTTCGGGTCTCACCCCCGAGGAAACAGAGCGGATCTTCGATCCCGAGTACACGACAAAAGAGAAGGGGCTGGGACTTGGCCTGCCGATCGCCCATGAGATCGTCCGCGGTCACGGCGGCAGGATCCTGGTCCAGAGCGAACCCGGCTCGGGGACGACCTTTGATGTGCGGCTTCCCTCCGGGGAGAAAAAAGCCTGAGGACCGTTGATGAAACCATTGAACATCCTCATTGTTGAAGACGGCCAGACGCAAAGGGAGATGCTGCGGGATTTCCTCGCCAAGCAGGGGCATCTCATCACCGAGAGGGATACCGGTGAGGGGGCCATCGAGGCGATTCGATCGGCACAGCTCGATCTCGTCCTCATGGATTACAAGATGCCCGGAATGAACGGTCTGCAGGCCCTCCAGGCCATCAAGGAGATAAACCCCGAAATCGACATCATCATGATGACGGCCTACGGCACGATCGAAACAGCCGTGGATGCCATGAAGGCCGGTGCCGTGGACTATGTCACCAAACCCATCGAGCTCGAGGAGCTGCTGATCCATATCGACCGGATTTCCGAGCGGAGGACGCTCATCCGGGAAAACGAGATGCTCCGGGAGCAGCTGAAGGACAAGGGCGTCACGGCGGAGAACATCGTTTTTCGAAGCCGTGAGATGGAGGGTCTCGTGAACCTCGCGGGGAGAGTCGCGGGAAGCCGCACAACCGTTCTGATCCAGGGCGAAAGCGGGACGGGTAAGGAGCTCTTCGCCCGGCTCATCCACAATTTCAGCCCGCGTTCCGACAAGACCATGATCGTGGTGAACTGCAGCGCCCTTCCCGAGAGCCTCCTGGAGAGCGAACTCTTCGGTCACGAAAAGGGCTCGTTCACCGGAGCGACCATGCGTCGGATCGGACGCTTTGAGCAGGCCGACGGCGGCACCCTTTTCCTCGATGAAATCGGTGACCTCTCTCCGCCGGTCCAGGTCAAACTCCTGCGCTTCCTGCAGGAAAGAGAATTTCAGCGGGTCGGGGGAAACCAGGTCCTTCACGCCGATGTCAGGATCATCAGCGCCACAAACCGCGACCTGGAGGCCAGGGTGAAGGATGGCATCTTCCGGGAGGATCTCTTCTACCGGCTGAATGTCGTTGTCATGTCCGTTCCCCCGCTTCGGGAGCGAAAGGAAGACATCCCGCCCCTCATCGATCATTTCATGAAGCGCTATAGCCGGCAGAACGGAAAAGAGATCCGGGAGATCAGCCGCGAGGCGAGGGACATGCTCCTCAAATACGATTACCCGGGAAATGTCCGCGAACTCGAAAATATCATCGAACGGGCCGTGGTGATCTCGCGAGGCCCCGTCCTCACGATGGAGGACCTCCCGTTCAGGGAGCTGCCGGAATCCGCGGTGGAGCCCGGGAAGATCCAGGGCCGGCTGTTGAAAGATGCCGTCGAGGAACTGGAACGACGGATGATCATCGAGGCCATGGAGGAGGCGGGTCAGCATCAGACGAAGGCGGCCGAAGTCCTGGGCCTGAGCGAGCGGATGCTCCGGTACAAGCTCAAGAAATACGGGCTGAAATAATAAACCGGCCTCCGATCGGGCGCGAGACCATCACGGGCGGTCTTTCAATATCGGTGGACTTAAAGAAGGCATGGCCGAAAGCCCTGCCTTTTGTTTTGGGGTCACGAAGCTGTTGAACTTCCGCCGCCTCGAGCATCTAATAGCTGGGGAGGGTCTCTGGTTGATAATTAATCGCTCAGTTTTTCTTCAACGAACCGTACGACCGCTTCCAGCAGGACTTCACGGGGGAATTCGTTCCTGTCGATCAGGGCGGGCGCGATTTTGTCCTGTGAAAAAGGCATTGCTAGCGCCCAGTGATCGGCATTGACATACCCGAGGAGCGTGCATCCCGGGATGAGCTGGTCGTAGAAGATCAACTGGCTGTCATTGCGCGGATCAATCCAGGCCAGGAGATCATAGCCGGACTGAAGAATCGTAGAGATGTTCTGTCTTTCGGCGAAGGAGGCAAGCGAAAAATACTTCACCGATGCCGGAAGTTGGTTTCGCGAGAGCCATTTCTGGCGGGTTGAGCGCTGTATGCTCGCGACCGGATCACCGACCCCTCGCGGGCATTTGATAAATAGGTTATGCCCCATCATTTTCTTGTATGGCTCGGGGATAGAGTCCGTCAGCGCTGAGCCGCCGATGGCGCCTGCGATGGACACGACCGCCGTCACCTTCTTAACAATCTCGGGATGCTCCACGAGGGCCTGCAGGATGTCGGGTCCCCCTTTGGAATATCCGACGAGCACCACCTTTTCACCCGGCGAGAGATCTGCCGCTAGGACGGCATCCCGGATCATCGTGGCATTGTGTTCGCAGCTCGACCAGCCGCTCACGCGGACGTCGGCCATCCGGTATCCATAACGCTCCACGTGTGCACGTGCGAAGGAAAAGGCTTTGCTGGCCTCGGTGCAGTCATTGTACAGCCCGGGGACAATGAGAAAACGAAGCTTGAGCTTCGAATGCCCGATAAAGACGGGTCTTCCCGTCGGATTCGGCTCGCCCTCCAAGCGCAATATCACCTCTGCACACGGCCGGTCATAGGGCAGCATGGCCCCGTGGTCTTTTTGGACCGCGCAATAGATCTCCCGGAAACGGCCGCGCTCGTCCTCCATGTTTGCCAGTGACGCCGGCATAAGGGTCAGCGGTGGTGTCTCAAGAAAATAGGGCAGCAGGGGCTTGCTGCACCCTCCAAGGAGAAGGGTGAATAGTCCGATAGCGACGAGGTTAGATAGTTGCCTCATGATATCCTTCTGACACAGATATTCGCAAACGAGCCGATTCCTGCATGGATTTTCAGAAATCTATGCGTTCCTATTTTCTTGTAAAGGATCAAACATAGGCTGCAAGATCAGTTTCGTTTCATGATCACTTGCAGATATTTGCCCCGGGTTCCACGATGCTGCCTGTTTGACTGGATTCCTCCATAGCCCAATTCGAGACCATGGGTTCCTTCCCCGGAGGGATCAGGACAAAGGTATAGCAGGGCGGTAATTCCTCGACAGCTATCTTTTTCAGACCTTCCTCCGGTGTGATACCCTTGGCATTAACACGGAGAAGAAATCCTTTTTCATCGATCACACGATGGAAGGCGCCCGAATTCAGTACCTTTACGCGTGATTTGCTATCCGGCTGCCAAGTCACCTCAAGAAGGTGGGTGTGGCCGTAAATAAAGTAGCGCATCTCCGGGAACTCCGCCTTCCTTTGACGAAGATGGCTTGCGAGAATCCATTCTCTTGGCACAAGGAGTTTCTCCATCGTAGCCCCCAGCTCGGGCGTCTTGCAAATGGAATTGCCCCGGATCTCGGCCTGCTCGCAGAGCATTTTGACATTTTCATCGGGGAGACGCTTATCATCCTTGGCGAGCGCATCGAGTTCCAGTTTGGTTTTCTCTGCCTGCTCAGAGTCTCCGAGAAGTCCGGCGCGGAAAGGGTCGTCCTGCGGCAGGGCAGCAACAAAGAGTCGATGACCCTGTCCCCGGGCCTTTGGAATATCCCACTTGGGTTTTTCCTCTGGGGATTTTTCGTCGCCGAGAATCTGCACTTTCTGGCGCAATGAGGTCTGAAAGAGGTTAAAAGAGACAAACTGTGCGATATCCTCACCGGTGCCCCATACGCCTCGATCGGCCATCCGGTATCGAATACCCGCGCTTTCCGGGGAGAGGTTATCGATGACCGGATAATTATTTTCCTGCTCGTTGAATATCTTTTGCACAAATTGCTCTCCCCAAGGGCGGATGATATATTCCTTTCCACCACGGGCCTCCACGATATTCGGCCATTTGTCATATCGATTCGCCTCACTGCCGATTTGGTGTCCATGCTCGACCACGATAGTGCCGTCAGTGGATTTCCATATACCGGTTTTAACAAAGTTGACACGCCCTTTCTTCACTTCAAGAGCCTTTCCAACCGGCTCCCACACCGCCGCTATCAGCAGGCTAGAGTCATGATTGCCTGGAATGATATGCAATCGGTTTTTCCCTGTCTGGGAAAAATTACGGAGGTCTGTGAGCACCTGTTTGTGGGCCTTTGTAATCCGGGTTGCCAGGGTTTTCATCTCATCGATCGTGCATCCAAGGTTAGCGCCGGCACCCTTGCAGAGAATGTCTGCCGGGGTCTGCCACATCTCCAGGAAATCACCGGCGATGACGAGGTCAACCTTCTGGCTCCCCATCGTTGAAATCTCATCAAGAAATGCCTTAGATGCTTTGGACCAGCGAAAATCCTCTACGGCATACCACTCGTTATTCGCATTTTTCCCTAAACCCAGATGAAGATCGCTGATGACAACAATGGTTCTTTCGGGAGTCGATACCGCTTTGAATGAGGGGGTTGACGTCCATGTCACGGCTGCCGTCGTGGATACACATCCACAGACCAGAACGAAAACAGACAGAAGCATTGTCATCCTTTTCATCATTGCCTTTCTCCTTACATGCGATCTTAGTTATTTTGGGGCAATCCTGATCCGGTAATCTCCTGCAATCAGGAATTCCAGGTCCATATCCTCGAAATTTATTTTTTGCTTTTCCTTGAAGTGCTTGGCCGTTTGCTCCGATGCAATGGAAAATAGTTCTGCCACAGAGAATGCCTGTGAATTTTTCTTTGCGTTTTCTATGGCCTGGACAAACTGAATTGCGAGCATCGCCCCGTATTCGGCATCCACAGGGAAAGGAGAGATAACCATGGCGTCGATTCCATTGGAGTTGAGCCTTTCTAGAATGGCCTGGTTGTTTCCTTCCGAAGCGGCTGCCGAGCAGGCGGAAAGGATCGCGACACTGCCGGCGGGAAATTGCCGCTTTATCTTCTCCGTGGTGATCCGATCTGCGTCGTTCGTGAACCATAGATTGCCGCCCGCTTGATGGGACAGCAGGATCACACCCTCAGGACTGGCACCTGAGGCCGGTGATACGATCTCTTCAAAGTACGTTCGAACAGCTGCAATGTCTCGTCGATAGGGTGGTTTCTGCTGCAGCTGACCCAGCGCCGTGTTCGTAGGATCTTCGAGTTCCGGCAACTTATTTGGAACGTTGAACGTCCAGGTATGTACAGGATGTGTTTCCGCAGGATAGCGCTCTCTCGGCAGAGGTTGAACAAGGATAATCCTCTTATCCAGGATACGGCTTGAACTGTTGGCGGCCAGTAATCCCAGGGGAAGATAAACCGGATTGCCGTCTTCGTTTCGCATGCGGGCAAAGACAATGGATCTTTTATCTTTCTGTCGCACAAGATCACGAAAGACCTTCTCTGCAGCCGCTGCCTGCTTTTGGTCGCTCTCGTTGAGCCCGCTGAAAATCTTTTCTTTGAGTTCTTTAGCCGCCTCTTGATAGCTGTACTTCCGAACATTCTCGTCTATGCTTGTAGCTCTTTGGCGAGCATCCCTGATTAATTTGATTAACTGAAGCCGATCCTCAATGTAGTTACTGAGCAGGGATACCGTTTCCCAGGCATAGACGGAAACCTCATCAGGCGCCCCGGGAGCTGCGTCACCCATCTTTGCGGCAAATAGGACAATGCTCTTGTCTTTGGGGCTTTTCTCAAAAATGTAAAAAGCAGCGTCGGCGATCAGAGGGCCTGCCGTTGAAAAATCGGAAGAGATATTGAGCAGTGTTTGGCGACCTTTCCTGAGCGGGACTGTATCGTTTACAGGTCTTCGTCCGGTAGTTGGCGTGGAATCATCTATCACTCTCACGGACAGGGATAGATGATCCAGGGGGATCATCCCTTTTTCATCCCAAATGGTGATGAGAATCGTGGCGTCTCCCGATCGCTCGGCCAGTAAATCGAACCTGACTTCGCCTGCCTGCACCTCATGGGCGAAATCCTGTAGCTTGATTTCCCCCGATGACAACTTATCCTTTTTTTTCTCATTATTATCTTCCGTGGCCTTGTCCGCCTGGACAAGCTTGCTGATATCTACTTTAAGCTCCTCCCATGCACGCTGATTGTCTGTGAAACGAAGAAAACCCCCATGGAGGATGGGCCTTATCCTGAAACGAATTGAGCTCTTGCCCTGTTTGCGCGCTTCATCGATGCTTTTTATAACGGAGGGGTCGGGCTCTGCTTTAGAGTCGCTGAAATAGGGGTATTTGGAAATATCCAGCACAAAAGTGTAAGTTTCGTCCTTTTTCAGCACTTCGGCACGGGTCTTCTCGTCCCGATTCTCGAACCATGTATTCCAAAACGCCATGACCTTGCCGCCACCCGACGGATCAGGTGGTGGCGGGGGTGGCTTATCCCCTGGACCGGCACTGCCGGTTTCAGTGTAGCATGCCCGACGGTATTCATTCGGTACATCGTATTTGAGATGTTCGAGCGCCATTACGGCTTCACAGCGTATATATCTTACGGGATCCGTCTTCATTACAGTGACAAGAGGGGACACAGCGGCCTTGTCCCCCAGGCTTCCGAGAGCTCCTGCGGCAGCGGCACGCACAGACCGCTCGGGATCCTCGAGTGCGGCGATGAGGGGCTGAACCGCGGCTTTGTCACGCAGGCTACCGAGCGCCCTTGCAGCACTGGCACGCACCTCACCATTGGGATCCTTGAGCGCGGCGATGAGGGGCATCACCACGGCCTTGTCACCCAGCTCTCCGAGAGTCCCTGCGGCACTGGCACGTACCGACGGATTGGGATCCTTGAGTGCAGCGATCAGGGGCTGCACCGCCCTCTTGTCCCCTATGTATCCCAGGGCATCTGCGGCACGGGCACGCACC
>CAZJPV010000030.1:0-2112 GCA_964547985.1 uncultured Syntrophaceae bacterium | reverse complement strand
CACCGCCCTCTTGTCCCCTATGTATCCCAGGGCATCTGCGGCACGGGCACGCACCGACGGATCGGGATCCTTCAGCGCGGCGATGAGGGTCGACGTTGCTGTTTTGTCGCCCAGCTCCTTGAGCGCCTCTGCGGCACGGTCACCTACCCATTGATCTGGCTCCCTGAGCGCAGTGTCGATGAGGGGCGCCACCGCCCTCCTGTCCCCAAGATTTCCAAGTGCCCCTGCGGCAGGGCCACGTACCATCTTTTCAGGATCTTTCAATAAGGCGATCAGCGGCATCACCGCCCTCTTGTCCCCTATGTATCCCAGGGCATCTGCGGCACGGGCACGCACCTCACCATTGGTATCCTTGAGCGCGGCGATGAGGGGCGTCACCGCCCTCTTGTCCCGGAGACTGCCAAGTGCATCTGCGGCACGGGCACGTACCTCATCATTGGGATCCTTGAGCGCGACGATGAGGGGCGTCACCGCCCTCTTGTCCCCTATGTCTCCCAGGGCACCTGCTGCAGAGGCACGTACCTCACCGTTGGTATCCTTGAGCGCAGCGATGAGGGGCGGCACCGCTGTTCTGTCCCGATGAACCCCGAGTGCCCATGCCGCTTGTTGCCGCACCTTTTCATCAGGATCCCGTAATTTCTTGATCAAAGAATCCCGCTCCTGATTAGTGGCGCTCTTGGTTTGTGCCATCAGTTGCATAGCTACAGCAAAAAGTAGAAACGAGACGATCAACAAGATGATCAAGTTTGCCTTCGTGACAGCCTTGTTTGACTTTCCGAATCGCATGATCAACTCTCCTGGGGTTCCCTGATGGCTGAATGTATTCTAATGTGCTACCAATTGTAGAGGCCCGTATTATAAATCTTGCCCATGTATGATAGCCAGAAGTTATCACACGTGATCTTCAACAAGCAACAAAATCGTCCGCCCATCATCCCGGACGATGAGGAGACCCTGTCGCATTTTTCCAAATACTATTGGGATAAGCTGTATCTTCTGGATGAGATCTGGCCGAACTTCAAAGAGCTCACGGTGACGGAGCCGATCGGAAAAATATCATATGACCTCTTCGATCTTTGTCAGACGGTCATGAAAGTCAGCGAGAAACTGATTGCTGATTATCGATACATTTGATGGATGGATCGGGCCGAGAGATAAAGGTCGAAGCGGCCTCTTTGGCGATTCAACGTTTCTTGAGCCCCAGAATTCCCCGTGCCTCCGTCGGTGTGGCAACTTCCCTTCCGTACTCCCTGCAGATCCGAACCACACGCTCAACAAGTTCCGCGTTGGTCTTCGCCAGCACCCCCTGGCTCACGTAGATGTTGTCCTCCATCCCTACCCGGATGTGTCCGCCCATGATGAGTGCCATCATCGCCATGGGGAGATAGCCCCGGCCGATGCCGATGATGGACCACGTGGAACTCGCAGGTATCATATCGTGGAGGTGCAGGAAGGATTTCGGTGTGGCCGGCGCGCCCCAGGGCGTACCGAGGACGAACTGGAAATGAAGGGGCTCATCGAGCTTTCCCTGGTCGCGCATGCGCAGTGCCGTGACAAGCATCCCCGAGTCGAAAACCTCGATCTCGGGCTTCACCCCCGTTTCCTTCATGCGCCTTGCCGCCTCTTCGAGGAAATCCGGCGTGTTGATGAAAACACTTCCGCCCAGGTTGATGGAACCGGCATCGAAGGATGCCAGATCCGGCTTCAGCTGAAGCGGCACCAGACGCTCATCGATCGGCAGGTTTCGCCCCGGGATACCGCTCGTGGTCAGGCTCAGGATCAGGTCCGTTTTGGACCGGAGAAATTCGACCACCTGGCGGAAGAGATTGAGGTCCTGCGTCCCCAGCTCTGTTTCCGGGTCCCGCACGTGGATGTGGACGATGGATGCGCCGGCCTGCCAGGCTTCGTAGGCGGACTGCGCGATCTCTTCCGGGGTGATGGGGATATAAGGTGCCACGTCGCGCATCATCCGGCTCCCCGTGATGGCTGCTGTAATAATGACTTTGTCCATTCTTGTTCGTCTGTCTAGGTCTATCTCAAGTCCTTTTCTACTCACAACTCACAACTTGTATGTTAAATTCCTGGCTCAAAGTTTAAAGTTTATGCTAAACG
>CAZJPV010000029.1:0-35726 GCA_964547985.1 uncultured Syntrophaceae bacterium | reverse complement strand
GACCGACCACCGTGGAGGAGTGTCAGAGCCGGGCGCAGTGATCGACATTGTTGGTCCCGATCACCGCTCTCATGACTTTCTGGAAGAGGTAATTCTCCTCGTTCGTGCAGCGCGCCGAGGACAGACCCGCAATGCTGTCTGCCCCGTGTTTTTTTCTGATCGAAGCGAGTTTCTTGGCGATCACGTCCAGGGCCTCGTCCCAGGAGGCTTCCCGGAGCTTGCCCTTTTCGCGGATGAGCGGTGTTCTGAGGCGATCGGGATGGTCGATAAATTCAGCGCCGAACCTTCCCTTGACGCAAAGACTCCCGTCGTTGGGGGGACCGTATTCCTTATTGGAGGTGATTTTGACCACCTTTCCCTCGTGGACATTCAGGTCCAGCTGGCATCCCACGCCGCAGTAGCCGCAGGTGGTACGGACCTTTTGAAGTTCCCAGGGCCGCCCGGCGAACCGTCCCTGCTTGTTGATGATGGCGCCCGTCGGGCATGACTCCATGCATTCCCCGCAGAAAACGCAGATGGAGTTTTTGTAGTCGCTGTCGAAGGCGGGTCCGACCTTCATTTTGGAACCGCGCATGTAAAAATCGAGGACTTCATTGACCTGGACTTCGTTGCAGGCGCGGATGCAGCGGCCGCAGAGGACGCACTTGTTCAGGTCTCTCATGATCATCGTATTGGTGGTCTCGACGGGGTAACCGGGGGGCTTGATTTCGAAACGGGGTTTTTCGATCTTCAGCCAGTAGATGAGGTCCTGCAGCTCGCATTGCCCGTTGGATTCACACATCAGGCAGTTGTGATCGCCGGAAGCCCAGAGCAGTTCGACGACGAGCTTCCTGGATTCACGGACGCGTTCCGTGTCCGTTTTGATGATCATGCCGGGGCTCACCGGCATCGCACAGGAGGCCACCAGGTTTTTTGCACCCGCCACCTCGACACAGCAAACACGGCACGCGCCGACCAGGGTCGTCATGGGAAAGTAACAGAGTGTCGGGATGTAGATGCCATTTTGTCTTGCCACTTCGAGGATCGTCTGTCCGGGCAGGGCCTGGAATTCCCGTCCATCGATGGTGACCGGAAGCTTTTTCTCCATGGGTTAAAATCCTCCTGAGATCGGTGGGAAAAATGGTCGCATCTTCATATAACAATTGCGGAAAGAAGGAAAGTATTTTTTCGCGATTCTTCGTGAGGATGAGCCCGCCGGTCATGGTTCACTTCCACGAATGAATACGAAAGTTTATGGGAAAGGTTTGTCTTTCTCGTCCATGGGGGTCACGGCGGTGATTCTCTTGAGAAGGGAGCCTCCCTTGGAGCCCTGTCCGAGGGAGGTATCGGACACAACCACCCGGCCCACGTATTTCGTTTCCCGGGTAAAAAAACCGGGCTCGCTGTTATAGGCCCAGGCGCTGTGGATGATGTAGGGTTTCCCGTCGATCACGCCCAAGAAAAGCATGATGTGGCCCGGCGTGTAGAGAACCGCCGGACGGCCATCGTATTTTTTTAGAAGTTCGATCTTTTCACTGTCCTGAAGATGTTGGATATCGGCTCGGTATTTACTGTTAAACTGGGATTGTCGAAGACTGTTTCTGGGCATGTTGAAGCCGAAGCAGCGGTAGATATCCATGATGAAGCGGGAGCAATCCCTCCCTTCATACAGGTCTCCCCATCCGTAGGGATGGTTCAGTAGTTTGAAGGCCTGACGATAAAGATTTTTCATCGTGAAGGGGAGGGGGCCTTCATGAACATCATCGGAGGCAGGGATGTAACCGGTAGTCCGTTTCAGGGTACCGTTTTCATCCCTGCAGGGAAGCGTCACGCGGTAAAAGGCCTCCGTCCTGCTTTCAAAGGGGAGTGTCGCTCCCATCTGAAGTGTGGCGGCATGCTGGGCAAGAGATGGATCTGTGTAGACTTCGACACGAGCACCTGTAACGATAACGGGGTTCGAACGGGCAAAGTGCAAGATGGTACTTTTGGCGGCCGTAGCAATCTTCGAAGCTTCGACCCACCCCTTCGTGTGAGAGACCTGGATCAGGTACCACGCCCCATCCTTTGTGGCATGGAAAATGGCCGCAGGGGTCCCGCATTCTAGGAGGGTATACTGAAAACGGTCAAAGCTGTTCCGGAAGGGTTTATCCAGGAAGATTTCGTTTGTCGGGAGCCTGCGGAGATTCGCCCTCGAGGTGATGATACCGTACTGAGGGGACAGGGTTTCGGGCAGCGTCCCCATGGAAGATTCGATTCGTTCGTAGAATATTTTTGTCAGGGGGTGATTCGTGTGGTCATAACCCGGAGGCCCGTTTTTCAATTTCTCCAGATCAATGATCATGTCCTGCAGGTACGACCTTGTCAAAGGCTCCGGAAGTGCGAAGATGTCGACGAGATTGATATAGGACTTCAGGGCCGATCGGTTGAGGGCTTCAATTTCTTCCGGGGTCAGAATGAGGGCGCGCGGTTCAGCGACCCTCGATGCCCAGAAATCGGCAGATTCGAAATCCGGGTCCACGTTCGTAAGCCGCGAAGGGGCAAGCTCCCTTGACTCCCAGAGAGCGAGGATGGGTTTTTCGGCACAGGAGAGGAAGGCTGGAAAGAATATAACAAGGAGGACGATCAGGACTCTAAGATCTGCGAATTTCAAAAGGGTTATTTTGCGACGAGGCTTTTTCAGCATTTGGGAAAGTAAACATTCAGGGGATCCGGCCTATCCGGACCCGAAAATCTATTTCAGGGCTTGGTTGCCTAATCTTACGAATTCGAACCCCTTGTTCTTCAGCTCCGGAACCGCCGCCATTACTCCTTCAGCGGTCTCCCCCTCCGGATGATTCGCGTGCAGGATGACGATGGAGCCCGGTGCTGCACCGAGCAGTGCTTCGATGACGTCTTTTTTTGAGTAGGTGGCACCGGCATCGCCCACGATGCTCCAACCGATGACCCCATAACCAAGGGCGTTGGCAATTTTCACACCATACTCGTCGCAGAATCCCGCGGCCGGGCGAAAGTACTTTGGCTTCTTACCCGCCAGGATTTCAATTTTTCTCGCGTTCTTTTCAATTTCGTCGATGAGCTCGTCGATGTTCTTCGTCCCCTGGATTCCCTGGGCCTTCTTTCCATTGATCGAACAGGGCCTGTGGTTCAGCCCGTGGTTCGCGATTTCGAAAAGCGGGTTCTCCGCCAGCTCCTTGGCGATGTCGGGGTTTGCGTCGATCCACTTTCCACTCAGAAAGAGGGTGGCCGGGATTTTGTCCCGCTTGAGGAAATTGATCAGCTTGGCGTCGTATCCCTTGCCCTTTGCGCCCCCGCAGGCATCAAAGGTCAGGGCGATGAGTTTCTTATCCGTATCGAGCGTCGTTTTCGTGCCGGTGACGTTTTCACCCCACTGCCGGGGGACCTTGCCCGTGAAGGAAACGAGGATCTGTTCCCGGAGGGTTGCAAAGCTCAGCTCGAGGTGACGCGGCGACTGGATCTTTTTTCTGACCGCAGGCTGGCGAAGGGTGTCTTCATGTGCCGGGGCTGCCGCCGGCGGGTCCTGGATGGCCTTTTCCGTGACGGCGGATACCGGCAGGTCTACACCGCTGAACCACAGAAGGAGTGCAAATAGGAATGCAAGAAGATAAATATATCTGGCCATGACCCGCTTTTAATGCTTCGAAGATTCTTTTCAATCAAAAAGCTGAGGCATATTACCAGAAAAAAGGCTGTCGATGAAGGATTATTTTATCTTTCCGCCAATCGAAATGACTTTCTCCCGGACAGGAATATCTTTCCCCGCCCGTGCCACGGCTTCTCTGACGATTCGCGGGAGCGTTGAGCAGCAGGGGACCTCCATGTCGAGCACGGTGATATCCCGGATGTCATTTTGCCTGAAAATCTCCGTGAACCGATCGAGGTAAAACGTCCGGTCGTCGAACTTCGGGCAGCCGATCATGACCACGCGTCCGTTGAGAAAGTCTTCATGAAAGGAGCCGTAGGCCACAGGAACGCAATCGGCGGCGACGAGGAGTCTGGCGTTTTTCAGGAATGGGGCGGAAGGCGGAATGAGCCGGATCTGGACGGGCCACTGGGCAAGAGCAGATACCGGTCTGGCAGAGGGTTCCTTTGAAGTCGTTTTTTTCTTCTCCGCGGGCGCCTGGAAGTGCATCATCATGGAAGGGCAGCCGGCGTGCTCTTCGAGGGTCTGAAGGGGCGGTAATTTCTTGCGGGACTTCAGGTGTTCGTGAACCGCTGACTCGTCGAAGGCCTCGGCTTCTCTTTCGACGATCGCCAGCGCCCCCCTGGGGCAATCGCCGAGGCAGGCTCCAAGGCCGTCGCAGAATTTGTCTGAAATGACACGGGCCTTGCCGTCGATGATCCGGATGGCACCTTCGGCGCAGGCGGGAACGCAGAGCCCGCAACCGTCACACAGCGCTTCATTGATTTCGATGATCTTTCTCTTCCTATGCATTGTCCCTCCAGGAATCCAACCGGTTGGTGATGGCCTCCATCGTGCGTGAAAGCCGTCATCCAAGTATTGCTTTCAGATCCTCCTCGGGCGTTGTAATAGGCCGGATGTTGTAATCCCTCACCAGGATGTCGAGTACATTCGGCGAGAGGAACGCCGGGAGCGACGGCCCCAGGCGAATGTTCCTGATGCCGAGCGCAAGAAGCGTCAGGAGGATAGCTACCGCTTTCTGTTCGTACCACGAAAGAACCATGGAGAGCGGCAGTTCGTTGATGCCGACCTTGAAGGCCCGGGAAAGGGCAAGGGCCACCTGGATGGCCGAGTAGGCGTCATTGCACTGGCCCATGTCGAGCAGCCTCGGGATGCCCGCGATGTCACCGAGATCCTGAGCGAAGAAGCGGAACTTCCCGCAGGCGAGCGTGAGGACCACGCAGTCTTTTGGAACCTGCTCGACGAACTTCGTATAGTAATTTCTTCCCGGCCTGGCGCCGTCACAACCGGCCACGAGAAAGAAATGACGGATCCTGTTACCCCTGACGGCCTCGATGATCCTGTCGGCCGCACTCAGCACGGCGTTTCTGCCGAAGCCCGCAGTCACCGATCCGCCATCCGTGTCTGCGGGGAACCCGGGGCCTTCGAGGGCCTTCTCGATGAGCGGTGTAAAATTGTCGTCGCTGATGTGGCCGATGTCCGGCCAGCCCGCCATGCCCGATGTGAACAATTTTTCAGCCACGGGGGGCTGGGGTTTCTGGATGCAGTTGGTGGTCATGAAGATGGCGCCCGGGAAGGCGGGAAACTCCTTCGTCTGATTCTGCCAGGCCGTTCCATAGTGACCGTATAGATGTTTGTACTTCTTGAGCCCGGGGTAACCGTGGGCGGGCAGCATCTCACCGTGCGTGTAAATGTTGATCCCTTTGCCCTCCGTCTGCCTGAGAAGCCCTTCCAGATCCTTGAGATCATGTCCGGAGACGAGGATGGCCTTTCCTCTCTTTGCGCCCAGGGGCACCTTGGTCGGGACGGGGTGTCCATAAGTTTCCGTGTGCCCCGCATCGAGGAGTTCCATGGCCCTCAGGTTGACCGTGCCGCAGCGGAGCACCCATTTCAACGCCGCCTCCAGATCGAGCTTTTCGTCCACCGTGGCAGCGAGGGCCTCATGGATGAAGGCATAAACACTTTCATCTTCCTTTCCCAGGATACCGGCATGATCGGCATAGGCCGCAATCCCCTTGATCCCGAAGAGGAGTGTGTGCTTAAGAGAGGATGTATCCTTTGATTTGTTGCTGGAGGGCTCATGACCCACCCCTTCGCCCTGGGCGATCAGGTCCTCGATTTTTTCGGCCGGCTTGAAGGTGAGTTCGGGGCGGGCCAGATCGAGCGTTCCCCCCGCCTTTTTTACCTTTTCGACGAGACCGCTGCGCAATTCGACGGCCTGTCGGATCAGGCTTACGAATCTTGTAGGGTCGAAGTTGACGTTGGTGAGTGTTGAGAACAGGGCTCTAACGGTGAAGACGTTTACGTCTCTGTCCGCAACGCCCAAACGTCTTCCTGCAATGGCCCCCATGGCAAGCCCTTTAAGAATATACACAAGAAGGTCCTGAAGGGCGGCAACCCGCGCGTCCTTGCCGCATACCCCCGATTTGGTGCACCCGGTCCCTTTTGCCGTCTGTTCGCACTGATAACAGAACATGTCCATTCTCCTTTTCTGGATAAGCCTTTTCTTAGAATGCTATTTGTTTTCTTCGGTAAAATCTTTGACCTAGATCAAAAAAGCAAAAATTCGAAAACAGAAAATTCCCGCCGCTGAAAGTCCTTTTATTTTTGCCGGAAAAAGGATAGATAGACAGGCCATGAATAAGATTGAGTTTTTATCCCGCTTGCCCCTGTTCAGGGGTTTGCCGGACGAGGAGCTCCGGACGCTGGCGGAAATCGCGGGGGTGAAGACCTATCGTAGGGGCGAAACCATCTTCCTCGACGGTGGAGAGGGTCATGGTTTCTACGTCGTCTTCACGGGGAAGGTAAAGATCTACAAACTCTCCCCCGAGGGCAGGGAACTCATCCTGCACATCATGGGACCGGAAGATTCTTTTGCCGAGGTGCCCGTTTTCGAGGGAAGGCACTATCCGGCGAACGCCGAGGCCGTCGATGACACCCGGGTTCTCTTTTTCCCTCGCGAAGCGCTGCTGCAAAAGATCTGCAGGGACCCCTCCCTCGCGATGAACATGCTTGCGGCCCTCTCGGCCCGCCTGCGGGAGTTCGCGCAGAAGATGGAAGACCTGTCGCTCAAGGACGTGCCCTCCCGCCTCTCCGCCTATTTCCTCCACCTGAGCGAGCAGAGAAAGGGGTCCGACGAACTGGATCTCGACATCAAAAAGGGCCTCCTGGCAAGCCTCATTGGGGCGAAGCAGGAATCCCTCTCCCGCATCCTTGCTAAAATGAGCGAGCGGCGGATCATTGAGGTGAAAGGGAAGAAAATCAAGATCCTCGACAGGCAGAAACTGAAGAAAATAGCCGCCGGCGACAGGACCCTTTTCAGCTGACCGTGGCTTCCCGTTTCTTTTATATCACCCCTGAAAATCTACTTGACGGTGTATACTTTTTGTGAAACCCGTGACAACGAAAATTTCATTAAAAGGAGGAAGATGAAATGGATTGGAGAGACGACTACAAGCGCAAGGTTGTATCCATAGAAGAGGCGGCAAAACAGGTCAAATCCGGCGATGTTGTCCTCGCCGGTCTGGGCATCGGGGCGTGCTCCGGCGACGTGTACAACGCGATCCTGGACCGATGGAAGGAACTGAAAGACGTCAAGATTATAGATGCCGTTCAGGTGCGCCCGGCAAAGCTTTACGATCCGAATTTCATGGCCAGCATTGACGGGCATATTAATTTTTGGCCGGCATTCGGCCTCATCACCATCCGCAAAATTAGCGCAACGTTGTTGCCCGATTTTTTCCCCATCACGAGTTCTGACTCGGCGGGCAAACTTTCTAGGATTACGGACGTTTTTGCATGTATGGTCACCCCCCCGAACAAGCAGGGTTACGTGAATCTCGGCCTGACAAACTTTTATTCCTTGGAGACCATACGGCAGGGCAAGGCTTCGGGAAAGTTGCGCGTTGCCCTGGGGGAAGTGAATGATAAGATGCCCGTCATTTTGGGCAATAACTGGTTACACGTATCGGAATTCGACTTCTTTGTGGAACACTCGACAGCGATTCCTGCGTTCACCCGGGCCCAACCCGGAGAGAGGGAACAGAAGATCGCGGGCCATGTTCTGGAGCTTATCAATGACGGGGACACGTTCCAGATGGGCATCGGTGCCATTCCTGAGGCGGTGGTCAGCGGCCTGAATGGAAAGCACGATCTGGGCGTTCTGACCGAAATGTTCCCCATCGGCCTTCCCCAGCTTATCGAAAAAGGGATCGTCACCAACGAGAGAAAACCTGTCCATAAGGGAACAACCGTCGCGACATTCTGCATCGGCGATCAGAGCATGTATGATTATGTGGCTGAGAATCCGCGATGTGAATTTTATCCCGCAAGCTACACGAACAACCCGGCTTTTATCGCGCAACACCCCAATATCGTGGCCATCAACATGGCCCTGATGGTGGATTTAAGCGGCCAGATCGCTTCAGAAGGTCTGGGGCACAGGATGGTGAGCGGCTCCGGTGGGCAGCTCGATTTCCAGATGGGCTCGAGTTATTCGAAGGGCGGAAAGGGGATTACGCTTCTCACTTCGTCGCGAAAATTAACAGACGGGACCCTGGCCTCATCCATCGTTCCGGAATTGCCCCTGGGAACGCCGATCACTGTACCGAGGACCTTTGCTGATTACGTGGTGACGGAATATGGCATCGCTCATCTCCGTTATAAAACCCGTAGACAGCGAGCAGAGGCGCTCATCAATATCGCCCATCCGGATCTCCGCGGTGAGTTGAGGAACGCTTTGAAGAAAAATTTCTCCATGAAGAAATAAGACTGAGTGATTTTTTTGAAGAGCAGGCGGAGATCGTTGATATTACTACACCGAACATCGGTGAAAGGAGGCAAACCATGTCAGCGTTGATGGAATATCGGGTCGATCAGGATCTCATCGGCCACCTGGTTTTCAACCATCAAACGGAAAAGATGAACGTCATATCGGCCCAGTTCATGGAAGAATTTCTGGATGTCCTGGATCGGATCGGGAAGGACGAGAAGGTCCGGGGTGTTGTCCTAAAGAGCAAGAAGCCCGGTGTCTTCATCGCCGGCGCCGACATCAAGTGGCTGCAGGATCTCAAAACTGCCGAGGACTGCCGGATTTTTGCAAAACGGGCTCATGTTCCCTTCGACCGCCTCGAGGCCCTGAAAGTACCGACCGTTGCGGCCATAAGCGGCGTGTGTCTGGGAGGGGGCCTGGAAATCGCGCTCGCCTGCCGGTGGCGCGTGGCGGCCGACATTCCGGAGGTACAGATCGGGCTTCCAGAGGTGAAACTGGGTGTGATTCCCGGAGGGGGCGGCACACAGAGGCTTCCGGCCCTCGTTGGAATCAAGAGCGCACTGGAGCTCGCTACGGCGGGAAAGACCCTGAGGGCCCAGGATGCTCTCAAACTGGGTCTGGTTGACACCGTATTTCCCGCCGAGCACTTCAACGAGAAAGCGAAGGATTTCCTGCTCCAGAAGATCCGGGAACAGGCGCCCGTGACAAGGCCATGGTTGAGCGCTGACTTCCGCTACGGGGCATCGGCTGAGGAGAAAACCCCGGAATTTCAGAAACAGCTCTTCGCCGGGGCTCGGCAGATGACAATGAAGGCGACGAAAGGTTTCATCCCCGCCCCGCTCAAGGTCATCGATGCCATGGAAGCCGGTGCGAGCGGGGGATTTAAGGCCGGTCTCAACGCAGAACAGGAGATCTTCGGCAACATCCTCTCCTCGAATGAGGCCCGGAACCTCATCGATCTCTTCCTGATGCAGAATGCCATGACCAAGGTCTACGGTTCGAAAGACCGCTCCGTCAAGCCGGAGCCGATCAAGAAGGTCGGAGTGCTTGGCGCGGGCCTGATGGGCTCGGGGATTGCCCACAGCGTCATCATGTCCGGCCGCCATGTGGTTATGAAGGATGTCAGCGACGAGACTCTCGACCGTGGTGTGAACGCCATCCGTGGCATCCTGAAGGCCGAGGTGGACAAGGGACGCATGGCAGAGGCCAAGATGAACGAGGCCCTTTCGAGGATTACGAAATCCACAGATTACGCCGCCTTCTCCGATGTGGATCTTGTCATCGAGGCGGTCTTCGAGGATATGCATATCAAGCAGCAGGTGATCAGGGATGTCGAAAAGGTCCTCCCGGCTCGCGCGATCTTCGCCTCTAACACGTCCTCTCTCGCTATCAGTGAGCTTTCCAGGGTCTCCTCGAGGCCGGAGCGCTTCATCGGCCTCCACTATTTCTCTCCGGTGAACCGAATGCCGCTTTTGGAAATCATCCGGGGGCAGAAAACCTCGGAGCAGACTGTGGTGTCGGCCGTGGCGTTCTCTCACACCACGAGGAAACTCCCCATCGTTGTGAATGATTGCTACGGATTTTACACCACCCGGTCGGTGTGCGCTTACCTTGCCGAGTCCCTGCATTGTTTGAACGACGGGGCCGACATCCAGAAGATCGACGAGGCCCTGATGGAATTCGGCATGCCCGTGGGCCCCGTCACCCTTCTGGATGAAGTGGGTCATGACGTGGGGGCTCACGTTCTCACCATCATGCAGATGGCCTACCCCGCGCGTTTCAGCGACGACCTGGCGAAAGTGACCGTCAAGGATCAGCGTTTGGGGAGAAAGAATCAGAGAGGCTTCTATCTATACGAGGCCGGGAAGAAGAAGGGCGTGGACGAATCGGCATACAAGCTCTTCAAAAACAGGAAGGCCCTGCCCCTCAGTAAAGAGGAGATCCAGGAGCGCGTGGTTTTGTGTCTCATCAACGAGGTCGGTTTCTGCATGGGGGAAAATATCCTGACCAACCCGATAGACACGGAGATGGGACTCATCTTCGGCATCGGGTTCCCGCCGTTCCGTGGGGGCCCCCTCCACTATATCGATCAGCGGGGCGCGGGCAAAGTCGTGCAGAGCCTGGGGGCCCTGCAGAAAAAATGGGGGGAGCGGTTCAAGCCCGCCCCTTACCTTGTCCAGGCCGCAAAAGAAAACCGAAAACTCTTCACATGGTAGGCGGCAAATGCAATCCGGACTGCCGGAAGACACTTATCGAAACAGGAGGACCGAAAAGAAATGCAGAAGCAAGATGATATCGTCATTGTAAGCGCGGTGCGAACGCCTTTCAGCCGCTTTGATTCCGCCATGGCGGACATCCCAAGCATCGACCTCGGCGTGATGGTCATGAAGGAGGTCATCAGCCGGGTCGGCGTCAAACCGGCGGAGGTGGATGAAATAAACTACGGCAGTTGCATCCCCGCCGAGGTCGCCCTGGAGACAGACGTCCCGGCCCGGCAGGCAACACTCCTGGCCGGGTTCCCGGCTGAAAATATTTCTCTGTCGCTGGACAGGGCCTGCTGTTCGTCCCTGACGACCCTTCGTCTCGGGGTCCGGGCCATCCGGGCCGGCGAGGCCGGGATCTGCATGTCCGTGGGCGCCGAGAATATGCCGAGAACACCCCACCTGGCCCCGGGGCTCAGGCGGGGTGTGAGAATCGGCCCCATCACGCTCATCGACAATCTCTTCGAACTGGGGTACACCGCGAAGGGATTCCCCCCCGTGGCGGTGGATGCCGGGGAAGTGGCCCTCCAGTATGGCGTCACGAGGCAGATGCAGGATGCCTGGGCCTTCCAGACGCAGGAGCGTTACGCCAGGGCCTTTGCCGAAGGGAAATTCAAGATCGGCGAGGAGCTCATGCCGGTGGTGATTCCCCAGAAGAAGGGAGACCCCATCGTCATCGACAAGGATGAATCTCCCAGGAAGACAAGCATCGAGGCCCTGTCAAGGCTCAAGACCGTCTATGGGAGTCCCACCATCACACCGGGCAACGCCCCGCCCATCAGCGCGGGTGCGAGCGCCATTCTTATTACAACCCGGAAAAAGGCCGAGGAAAAGGGTCTGAAGCCCCTGGCCACCATCCTGACGATTGTGGGCACGGCCACGAAGCCGAGAGACATTGCCGTGATCCCGGCGATTACCATCCAGACGGCCCTCAAAAAATCCGGCCTCAAGCTCGACCAGATGGATCTTATCGAGATCAACGAGGCCTTCGCTGCCATGCCTCTCGTCTCGACGAAGATCCTCGCGCAGAATGACGAGAAAAAATGGAAGGCGCTCCAGGACAGGACGAACGTGAACGGCGGCGCCATCGCCATCGGTCATCCCGTCGGGGCCAGTGCCGGCCGGATCACCATGACCCTGGCCTACGAACTGAGGCGAAGGGGTGGCGGTTACGGGATCGCCTCCATCTGCGGGGGACTTGCCCAGGGCGAGGCGGTCATTCTGGAGGTTTAGGGATCCGTTTGTCTTATCGCAAGGAGGTCAAAATGAATTTTCATCTCACCGATGAACAGCAGATGATCAGGAATATGACCCGGAAGTTCGTGGACGACGTGGTGGCGCCGCGGGCGGAGGAACTCGAAAAGAAAGGGGAGTACCCCTATGATATCATGCGGCAGATGGCCGACCTCGGCATGATGGGCATCCCCTTCTCGCAGGAATATGGCGGAAGCGGCGGAGACTGGGTTGGCATGCATATCTGCATTGAGGAAATGTCGAGGGGCGACACGACCCTCGGGGGATTGCTTGATGTGACGACCAGTGTCGTGGCCCAGGAACTCTATGTCTTCGGTACCGAAGCGCAGCAGCGGAAGTGGCTGATCCCCATGGCCCGGGGTAAAACGATCGGCGCTTTCGGGCTCACGGAACCCGGGGCGGGGTCCGACGCCGGGGCCACGAAGACGTCAGCAGTCCGTGACGGAAATTCCTGGATCATCAACGGGACGAAGCAGTTCATCACCAACATCGGCCTGGATAATGCCTCCCTCGTCATCATCACCGCCCGCACGAAGGCACAGAAACCGGGAGAGAAGGAACAGATCAACACCTTCATTGTCCCGAAGGGGACACCGGGCTTCACGCTGGGCAAGAGATACGACAAGATGGCCTGGCAGCATTCGGCCACTCATGAGTGCATCTTCGAAGACTGCCGGATCCCGGTATCGAACTTTCTCGGGAAGGAAGGCAGGGGCTTTGCCCAGCATCTGGCGGTTCTTGAAACGGGCCGGATCAGCGTGGCCGCCATCGCCGTCGGGCTGATGCAGGCCTGTCTCGAAACTTCCCTGAAGTATGCGAAGGAAAGGGTTCAGTTCAACCAGCCTATCATCAACTTCCAGGCTATTTCCTTCAAGCTGGCCGACATGGCCATGGCCATCGAGCTTGCGCGCAACATGTACCTCAAGGCGGCCTGGTTGAAGGATAATCGTCTCCCTCACACGCTGGAAGCGGCCTATGCGAAACTCTACGCCTCTGAGATGTGCGAGAAAGTCGCCAGTGACGCGTACCAGATCCACGGGGGCTATGGTTTCATGAACGAATACGCCGTATCAAGATACTACCGGCATGCCAAGATCCTGCAGATTGTGGAAGGAACTTCGGAAATCCAGAGGCTGGTCATCAGCCGGAACCTCCGATAGGCATGATGGGGTTTTAATCCCGGGGCGGTTTTGGCGGGTCATCGTCTCAAGGGGAGCATTTCCGGACAATTCGGTCCAGGTGCCCGAGGGCTTCTTCCACGGTGCCGGTGTTGAGGATGTAGGCATCGGCCAGTGCCACGGGCGCGGAGGCGCCGTATTCGATTTCCCGGAGATCACGGGTGTCGAAAGCGGCGGCCGAATCGTCGTCGCGCCCGCGCTCCGTGACCCGTCGAAGACGGGTTTGTCTCGGCGCCACAAAGGCGATGACAACCACTTCGGCTTTACGGCGGATGAGCTCAATCTCCGGCCAGGATCGCATGCCTTCCAGGAAGACAACGGGCTTTCCACTCTGAAGGGCCGCCGCCAGCGCCATGCGTGTGACCCCCATGCCGTCTTCGCCGCGAAGCTCCGTGGACACGGCGGCTGTTTGTTGAGGTCCCTGCAACCCCCGCCTTTTCACCGCAGCACGCACCAGGTCTCCTGTGGCGAAATAAGGCATACCCTTCGACTCCGCGTAAAGACGCGCGATATTTTTTCCGGACGCCGGCATGCCGACGATGACCAGAATCTTCATGTCTCCGAGCCTTTCAGAGGCTCAGAGCATTTTTTGCATCCACAGGACATCGAAAACCTTCTCCTTTTTAATACCGATACCCCGAAAACATCCGCACTCGACGAAACCATTCTTTTGATGGAAGGCGATACTTCCATCGTTGAGCGACGATATGCAGGCCAGAAGTGAGGTCAATTTTTTCGTCTTCGCTGCCTCGACGAGCTTTTCAAGAAAGGCCCTGCCGATACCCTTCCGGGTGTATTCCGGGAGAATAAAGTAGGAGATCTCCGCCGTTCTCGAGAGCGTCGGCACGGGACTGTGCGATCGAAGCAGGCCGAATCCGATGACCCGCCCATTTTTGTCTTTGGCCGCAAGCGCAGAATATCCCTTCGACAGCCGGAACAGCCAATCGAAGAATTCGTCGGTGACCCTGTCCTCCGGGAAAGCCGCGAAGGTGTTCTCGACGTAGTAATTGAAGATATCGACGACGGCCCTTCGGTCCGCCAGGGAAAGGGGGCCTATCCGGAAAGCCATTCTTACACTCCTCTTCGCAAGGTGGATTTAGGGTTCTTTTAACAAAGCACGACGCCCATGTCATCGGGAAAAGCGTGAAGATTAAAACGAGTGGATCGGTTTCGAAGCCGGTCTGAACTCGGAGTGAGTAAGGCCGGTGCCAGCAGACCTTCTCTGCACTTCACCGGCCTTGATGACCGTTCAGGAACAATCAGGGGCTATTTCCTTTTCGTGAACGGGTTGGTCTGGTCTCCCCTCATCCCCGGCCCCTTCTGGGTGACCATGATGGTGTCCTTCTTGTCTGTCTGCCTCAGGATATAGGTCGAATCCTTTGATTTCACCGTAATGACGTAGTTTCCGTCCGCGGTCTTTTCGACGGGGCATCCCGGGAACCGCTTCCAGCCGGGACTTTTTGTAATGCCCCCCCTGACAGGGTCAGACTCCAGGGGTCCCCAGCTGTAGAGGACGAGCGCCCGTTCTTTTCCGATTTTTTCAATGGCGAACGCTGCAAGCTGCATTCGAACAGGTAGATAGGTCCAGTGCCCTTCCCAGATGCCCGAAAATTCGGCCACTTTTTCAGGGACCACCTGCTTGTCCGGCGGTACGATTTTCAAGCCCTCCGGAAAGGGGGTGGGGTCTGCGGCAAGAAGAGGTACCGCGGCACAAAGAATCACACATAAAATGACGGCGAGCGAAAGGCTGATCTTCCTCATACATTTCCCTCCTCTTATGAAAGGCGTTACAGGTTTCGCAGGGTGTGACGGGTTTGCAGGCTCTGAGGTGGCAACATGAAAGGCATGCGGGTGGCATCAACCCTGCCTCCTTCACCGGACCGTACTATAATGCCTTTTCGGGATGTTTGTCTACAGGAAGAATGAATCCTTCAAAATGCCTTGAGGGGAATACCGCTGAGGTTCCCCCCGGGACCCCATCCGGTCAAAAAAATCCCCCTCGTCCCTTTTTAGGGGTAGAGGGGGATGAATGGAGGTTCGGGTTGGTTGTTACAGCTCCGCGTCGCAGCGAAGGCAGCGGGCTGCCTCCAGAACGGCCACATCCTTTTTGAAGCCAAGCTCCACCTCCGCGAAGTTCCGGATTCTGAAGTCCGCTTCGAGTTCCGTCATGTGGGCCTGGGGGCGCTCCTGCGTCTCCTCGTCGATGACGAAGGGGATCTGGATCATTTCCTCGGGCGGCGGCACGTAAGGCGGCTCGTCGTTTTTCGTCCGGATGTAGGCATCGATATCGTCGGCTGCCTGGTGCCCCGCGGCGATGGCCTTGATAGCGGTGCTCGGGCCTGTCACAGCATCGCCGCCGGCAAAGAATTTCGGGTTCGTCGTCTGGGAAGTCGTTTCGTCGATGCAGTCGAAGCTGGACCACTTGTTGACCGAAACCCCCGATTGGGCGGGCACGAAAGAGAGGTCCGACGTCTGTCCGATGGCCGCGATCACTGCGTCGACGCTCAGCGTGAAGACGGCACCTTCGATGGGGACGGGTCTCTTCCGTCCGCTCCGGTCAAAGTCTCCGAGCTTCATCCGCTGGCAGATCACGCCGATGACCTTATCACCGTCACCCACGACTTTGGTGGGTGCCACGAGGTACTCGATTTTGATCCCCTCGTGTTCAGCCGCCGCGATTTCCTCTTTTGCGGCGGGCATGTCTTCCCGGAGGCGGCGGTAGAGGATCGTGACATCGGCCCCCAGGCGGCGGGCCACCCGGGCGGCGTCGATGGCGGAATTGCCGCCGCCGACGACGGCCACCCTCGTACCGAGCGTCTTTTCACCCTTGTTCCAGGCGTCCTCATTGAAATTGAAATCTCTCAGGAACTCTACACCGCCCCAGACGCCCTTGATGTCTTCCCCTTCACAACCCATCCTCTGGCTTTTGTGGGCGCCGGGCGCCATGTAAATGTAGTCGTATTCGGCATTGATTTTCTCGAAGGGAATGTCCCGGCCCACACGGGTGTTCAACCGGATCTCGACACCGAGCTTACGGATGTCGTCTATTTCGCCTTCGAGGATGTTCCTGGGCAGCCTGTAAGAGGGGATGCCCCAGCTCAGCATGCCGCCGGCGGTGGGAAGCTCTTCGAAGATTGTCACCCCGTACCCCCGGAGCGCCAGGTCCCTCGCACAGGTGAGCCCCGAGGGTCCCGCCCCGATGACGGCGATCTTTTCCTTTCGCGTCACAGGCACCGGTTCGATCTTGGGACGGCGGGCATTGTCGGTGATGAATCGCTTCAGGAACTTGATGGCCAAGGGTTCATCCAGGGTCGCGCGCCTGCATTTTGACTGGCATTGGTGATCGCAGATCCTTCCGCAGACGGAGGGGAAGGGGTTCGTCTTGAGAAGGACTTTGTAGGCGTCTTCCAGGCGGTTGTCCCGGATGAGGGCGAGATAAGACGGTACGTCCATCCCGATGGGGCAGGTGTGCTGGCAGGGAGATTTGAAGAGGGCCGAACAGACCGCCGCCGGGCACTTCTTGTCCCGGATGTGGACCACATACTCGTGCCTGAAATAACGGATGGTGGAGAGGACCGGATTGGGGGCCGTCTGGCCCAGGCCGCAGAGTGAGGCGTCCTTGATGATGTTTGCCATCTGCTCCAGAAGTTCGATGTCCCCTTCCTTGCCTTTGCCGTTGCAGATGTTGGTGAGGATCTCGAGCATCCGTTTCGTCCCCTCGCGGCAGGGGATGCATTTCCCGCAGGACTCGTCCTTACAGAAGTCCATGAAGAAGCGGGCCATGTCGACGGCGCACTTGTCTTCGTTCATGACGATCATGCCGCCTGAACCCATGATGGCACCGAGTTCGACTATTTTCTCATAGTCGACGGATGCATTGAGGTGCTCCACGGGGATGCACCCGCCGGAAGGACCGCCCAGCTGAGCCGCCTTGAATTTCTTGCCGCCCGGGATGCCGCCGCCGATATCATAGATAATCGTTCCCAGCGTCGTACCCATGGGGACTTCGACAAGCCCGACGTTGTTCACGTCTCCGGTCAGGGCGAAAACCTTGGTTCCCTTGCTCTTCTCGGTGCCGATGCTCGCGTACCAGGCGCCGCCGCGGATCATGATCTGGGCGATGTTGGCCAGGGTCTCGACGTTGTTGAGAATACTGGGCTTTTTCCAGAGACCCGCCACGGCGGGGAAGGGAGGTCTCGGACGGGGCATACCGCGCTTGCCCTCGATGGAAGTCATGAGTGCCGTTTCCTCGCCGCAGACAAAAGCGCCGGCGCCCTGGTAAATCTCGATGTCGAAATCAAGTCCCGAGCCCAGGATGTTCTTCCCCAGAAGCCCGTAGTCGCGCGCCTGGCCGATGGCGACATTGAGCCGATGAATGGCGAGCGGATATTCCGCACGGCAGTAGATGTAGCCCTGGCGGGAATTGATGGCCTTTGCGGCGATGACCATCCCCTCCAGGACGGCATGGGGATCGGCTTCGAGGACGCTTCGGTCCATGAAGGCGCCGGGGTCGCCTTCGTCGGCGTTGCAAAGGACGTATTTGATATCACCCGGGGAACGGGAGGCGAACTGCCACTTCATCCCCGTGGGGAACCCGGCACCTCCCCTGCCGCGCAGCCCCGAGTCCAGGACCTCTTTGATGATCTGCTCGGGGGTCATTTCGGTGAGGGCTTTGGCCATGCCGATGTAGCCGTCTCTCGCGATGTATTCGTCGATATTCTCAGGGTCGATGAGCCCCCTGTTTCTCAGGACCCGGAGTTCCTGGAGGGCGAAGAAGGGGATTTCCTGCATCGTGGGGATCTTCTCTTCCGTGGCTGGCTCTTTATAGAAGAGCCGCGCCAGGGGGCGTCCCTTGATGAGATGTTCTTCCACGAGCTCCGGGATGTCGTCGCTTTTCACCGTCATGTAGATGATCCCTTCCGGGTAGACGACGATGATGGGACCCAGGGCGCAGAACCCGTTGCATCCCGTTTCCACGACCTTGATTTCATCCGCCAGGCCTCTCTTGGCGATTTCCGCGACCAGCGCCTTTCTCACGTCGATACTGCCGGAGGCATGGCAGCCCGTGCCTCCGCAGATCAGCATGTGCGACCGAAAAACCTTCATGGGGATTTATCCTCCTTCATACATATCTGAATCAGGACGACAGGAAGCGCTTCCTGATGATGTCCGGGTTATTTGACGATTTCAGCGCCTTTGGCCAGCACGAAAGGCGTCTGGACCTCGCCTTCCATGATGTGGCGCTTGAAGACCTGTCTCATCTTGTTCTCGTTCATCTTTTCATATTTGATCGGGTCTTTCCCGGGGATTTCCACCGTGATGAGCGGCTCCCGGCTGCAAATTCCCATGCACCCCGAGGTTGTCACCATGATGTCGGCGGCGCCCGACTCTTCAATCTCTCTTATGAGGGTGTTGAGAACCTCTCTCGCGCCAGCGGCGATTCCGCAGGTTCCCATGTGGACCGTGACCTTCGCCCGGTGAACGCCCGCCCTGGGGGATGTCTCCTGCTGAACCCTTTCCTTGATCTTCTTCAAATCCTCAATCTTGATCTTCGTCATAAGCTTCTTCCTCAATCAGGTGTATAAGTCCAGTATGCCTTTTGTCTTGGACGGTTTGACTCTCCCGTGGACATTTTCGTCGACCACGATCACAGGCCCGAGTCCGCAGGCCCCGAGGCAGCGGACCGTCTCCAGGGTAAAACGCCTGTCGGGGGTGGTGTCGCCTTCCTTGACTTTCCACTCCCTGGAGATGGTTTCGATGAGGCTCTTTCCGCCCCTGACGTAGCAGGCCGTCCCGAGGCATACGCGGACCGTGTGCCTGCCCTTAGGCTTCATGGTGAAGAAAGAATAAAAAGTCACCACGCCGAAAACCTGCGCAAGGGGCAGGTTTAACCCCTCAGCAACCCTTTTCTGTGCTGGAACGGGCAGGTATTGAAGAACGACCTGCGCCTCTTCCAGAACGGGGATCAGGGCCCCGGGCTTTCTCTTGTGTTTTTCGATGATCGCATCAAGCTTTGCGATCTGCTCCGGGGTAAATTCATTCAATAGATTGCCATTATCAGGGTTCATCAAAGTTTTCCTCCTTGATTATTCAGCGACGATGTCTTGCACGCCAATATCTTTTAATCCTTCGTTGATGTGCTCCCGTATGAACTTTGTCACTTCCGGGTGACTGAGGGGGACATCCTCCAGTTCTTTTTTCAGCTCCCGGGTATCGAGCATGTAGCTCCGGCCGTTTCTACTGTGATGGTAAAGAAAATCAACGCCGGGGTTCCCCAGGATGAGGCCGATCAGGGAAGAGGCAATGTTTCCCAGGGGCTGACGGTCGATGTGCCCTCGCCGGAATTTCGCGGTGATCGTCGTTCCTCCACCCACCTCCGAATCCAGCCGGAATTCGCCTCCCGTGTTCGTTGAGGCATTTTGCAGCATGGGAAGACCCAGCCCCACTTTTCGGACCTTTTTGGTTGTGTAAAAGGGGTCGAGGGCCCTTTGACGCTCCTCAGCATTCATCCCTTTGCCGTTGTCGGCTATTTCCAGCACATAAAGGTCCTTCTCGAAGTCCTCCACGATACGAATCGTGACGAGCTTTGCGCCGGCCCTGACGGAGTTTTCCGCGATGTCCAGGATATGCATGGCAAGCTCGAGCATGCCTCACTCCTGAATGTAACGGCCGTGACGCTTCTCGAAAGCCATCTTCAGTTCGGAGAGGGTTCCCCTTTCCAGATAGATCTTCGTCACCCCCTGACCAACCTCCCCAAGGCGGTGGGCGTCCGAGAACACCACGAGAGGGTAGGCGGCGAGCTCCGGGAATCGAGTCCTGGCGCCCTTCAGGCCGGTCCTGGGGGAAACCTCCACGGCGTCGAGTGCGAGGTCGCTCGGAATGAATCCCAGCTGCCCCAGCAGGCTGAAACCCTCCCGGTCGATATGGGAGGCGATGACGAGTCCGCCGAGTTCGTGGATCCTCCCGACGATCTGATCCAGCGGGATTCCGGTCGCGCCGATGAGAAGCCTCTCGTTCAGCCCCTCCACCTCGTCCAGTTCATTGACGATGGCCTGGCAGCCGAAAATCGCTTCGTCGTTCTTCCCGGGCAGATGCGCGTACACAATATCCTGAAGCTTCAGCAGGTTCTCCTGGCTTTCAAAGAATGCCAGCACGTGAACTTCTTCGCTGCTGGTCACTTCCATGCCCGGGAGGACAATCAGGTTCGTTCCTTCGGCAGCCTTGATGGTGTACCGGACATTTTCCGATGCGTTGTGATCGCAGACGGCTATAATGTCCAGGCGCTCGTCAATGGACTTCCGGACCAGGGCCCTCGGTGACATCTCAAGGTCGGCACAGGGGGAGAGACATGTATGCATGTGCAGATCGCAGCGAAAAGCCCTGATCATGGACTTCCAATCTTGTAATTCTTCATTTATCCCCGGCGGGCCCGAGACGAATGAGGTGTTTCCTGAAGTAACAACCTTCCTCCGAAAAGGAGTCTTTTATGATCCAGTCCCCCGCGTGGGGCCGGAAGAGGATATATGAAAGAGCCATCCGGATATTTCGGCTTAAGGAGAGATCAATTTGTAAATCTTCCCGGCGACCTCGAAGCCCGGATCCGCGGCAAGGAGGATGGGAATGCCTTCCCGGGTCGCTTTTTCCAGGGTGTCCGGGGCCGGTTGACTGCCCTGGACCAGTATGATGGCCGCAAGGTCTTTTAACGATGCCACGGCCACGATATTCTGATGGATCTGACGGGTAATCCATACGTGGCCTTCCTGGCTGTTGGCGATGACGTCGCTCAGGAGGTCGCCCACATACCCGCCTTTGACCTCCCGGTTGAGGGCCTTTCCACCGCAACTCACTTTGAGATTCAATGCCCTGACAATGGCTGCGAGATCCATAAACCTTCGTCCTTAAGCTTCTGCTTTCCGACTACCGTGGGTGGTCGGGGTGTCACTTCAAGTATAGGTTTCAACCCACTGCGGGTGGTCGGGGTGCAACTTCAAATCCAGGTTGAAAACCACCATTTTAACGTATGTCCCCACACCTACCTCGGAGGAGATGAAGAAGTCATCGGCGTATCGTTTCATGTTACTCAGACCCATACCCGCGCCGAACCCCATCTCCCGAACCTGTGCCGTTGCCGTTGAATAGCCCTCCTTCATGGCCAGTTCGATGTCCGGGATCCCGGTCCCTTCGTCCTTGGCCTCGATCTCTACAGACCGATCATCGGCGTGAAGAACAATCTGTCCTTTCTTGGCATACGAAACGATGTTGATTTCCGATTCGTAACACACGATGGCGGCCCGCCGGACCGTATCCTTCGGAAGTCCAATCTCCTTCAGGATGACCTTGATCTCGCTGGACACATTGCCCGCCGCCTGGAAGTTTCCCCCTTCTACAGAGAAGGTTTTATCATAACGCATTGGCCGCCGCCCCTACTACTCGCCGCCAACCTTTTCGATGCAGCCGACGATGCCGTTGCGGTGGAGGCGGCCCGAGGTCTCAAAGAGGATATATTTCGTCGAGAGGATGGGGATCTTGAGCTGCTCCGCAAGCTTCACCGTCTCCTCTGAAGGCTTCTTGCCGCGAACCATGATGATGGCGGATATGTCGAGGATGTCCGCCGTTCGGACGACCTGTGGATTTGTAAGACCCGTCAGGAGCAGACTTTCGGTCTTTGCGAAGGCCAGAACATCGCTCATCAAATCGGCGCTGAAGGCAGTTTTAATCTCCTTCCCCAGCTGGTCCCGGCCGACGATGACCTCGGCTTCCAGGATATCCTTCACGTCATTAAGGGTCACGTCGTCCTCCTGCGAATGCGTTTTTGATTCAGAAACCAATAAAAAATGTTTTTTCCCGGTGGGGTCGGGAGTGCCGTTTTCACGACACGAAGATGCCGGAACAGATGGCCGCCCTGTGTCTTAAAATCCATTGGTGACTAACACAGGCAGGCGTGGTTAGTCAATAAAATTGTTCCTCGAATTTATCGTGCGAATATGCCCGAATTCCTCGAAGATTCAAACAAAAAAATTTATTCGATATTTTTCTTGACAGGCACCTTCGGGAGGTATATGAATTGACTCTGAGTCATAAAGTGACCAGTGTTCACATCACAGGCGCCTGTCAGGGGAGGTTGGGGATTTTGGGGCTCGAGGAAAGAAGAAACCGGGAAAAAGAACGGAGGCGGGAGACCATCCTGAAAGCCGCCCGCCGGGATTTCATGAAAAAGGGATTCAAGGCCGTCACGGTGGACTCCATCGCCCAGAGGGCCCAACTCAGCAAAGGCGCCATCTATCTGTACTTCAAGAGCAAGGAAGAGATTTACGCCCAGGTCCTCATCCGGGACATCGAAAAGTTCCATGACCGCGTCGCCGATATCTTCCACGGGGGCGACACGGCGTCGGAGGTCCTGGTCCGATTTGCGCAAATTTATACCGATTTCTTTTTGAATGAACGGGAACTCTTCAGAATCCTCATGACGTTCATGGTGCAGCCCAATCCACTCAATATTTCCGAACAGATCAACGATCACATCATCCGGAACACGAATAAAACCATCGGCATCATCGAGAGGATCTTTCAAAACGGGATCGATAGAGGGGAATTCCCGGGCTGCCGGAACATCAGACAGTGCAGGAATGCTTTATGGGGCCTGCTGAACGGCATCATCGCTCTTCACCTTTTCACCGGCAGGGAGGAAACCCGAGAGGAGAGAATCCGTTCAACGATCAGCGGCGGACTGGATGTTTTTCTTCGAGGGCTGACCACTAATCCGGAAACAGATTTAAAATCTTGAATTCAAAAAAATCGAGCGAAGGGAGGCTTCCATGGGTAACACATTGGTAAACAGGAGGGACCAGGATTTTATTCTCTATGAACAGCTCGACATTCAAAAGCTTTTCGGCCGTGAACATTTCGCGGATTATTCCAAGGAAACGGTCGACATGATGCTGAACGAGGCCGAAAAGATGGCCGTCGAGATCATTCTGCCGACCCACGAAGACGGGGACAAGGTGGGAGCAGCCTTCAAGGAGGGAAAGGTTTTCGTACCCAAGTCCTACCACGACGCGTACAGGAAATTCACGGAGGCGGGGTGGCTCAACGCGATGAGAAGCCCTGATGTGGGAGGACAGGGCATGCCGGCTTCGGTGTCTGCCGCCTGCTATGAGCTTTTCAATGCCGCCAACTTTTCCTTCATCATGTACGGGGGGCTGACGACCGGGTCGGCGGGGCTCATCGAAACTTTCGGCACGAAGGAACTGAAGGAAAAGTACATGTTCAAGATGTACAGCGGAGAGTGGGGGGGGACGATGTGCCTCACGGAGCCGGGAGCGGGCAGCGATGTGGGTGCTCTCAAGACCACGGCAAAGAAGCTTCCCGACGGAACCTACAGCATCACGGGCAACAAGATCTTCATCTCGAGCGGCGACCACGATCTCACACCCAACATCGTCCACGCCGTGCTGGCGCGGATCGAGGGGGACCCCCCGGGGACGAGAGGGATATCCATCTTTGCCGTCCCCAAGTACCGCGTGAAGCCGGATGGCTCCATCGGTGAGTCCAATGATGTCAAGACGGGAAACATCGAGCACAAGATGGGCATCAAAGGCTCAGCCACCTGCACGCTTGTGTTCGGTGAAGACGGGAAGTGCATCGGGGAGCTGCTGGGCCGGGAGCGTGACGGCATGCGGATCATGTTCAAGCTCATGAACGAAGCGAGACTCGAGGTGGGCAGCCAGGCCCTGGGTTGCGCTTCGGCGGCTTACGAACACGCCGTCCAATACGCCAAGGAAAGGATCCAGGGGACAGAGATCTTCGAAATGAAGAATCCCGATGCCCGGCCCGTGCCGATCATCCATCACCCGGACATCCGCCGGACGCTCCTGTGGATGAAGGCCCATGTGGAGGGCATGCGGTCACTCCTTTACCAGACGTACTTCTGCATCGACATGGAAGAATCTGCGGAGACTAAGGAGGAAAAGGAAAAGTGGCAGGGGTTGGTGGATGTCCTCGTACCCATCTGCAAGGCCTATATCTCCGACAAGTCCTTCCTGGTCTGTTCCAAGGCCGTCGATGTCTACGGGGGTTACGGTTACTGCTCGGAGTATCCCGTGGAGCACTATCTCCGGGACTGCAAGATCACGGCGATCTACGAAGGCACGAACGGCATCCAGGCCCTGGACCTTGTGGGCAGGAAAATCGGCATGAAGAAAGGCATGCACCTTTTGAGCATGGTCGAGATCCTGAATACGATCATCTCATCGGGACGCGAATTCGAGGAGCTGAAGCAATCCTGCCAGTACCTGGATGATGCCCGGAACGCCATAACGGATCTGACACTGCACTTCTACCGTCTGGGAAAGGGCGCCGGTTTCCTGATCCCGATCCTCTATGCCCAGCCGTACCTCGAGCTCTTCGGGGATGTCGCCATCGGCTCCCTTCTCATGCAGCAGGCCGAGATTGCGGCTCAGAAGCTGAAGACGGTTTATTCGGAAAGGGGCGCCAAGGGTTCCGTGGCCAAGCAGCGGGCACTCGTCCACCAGATTCCCGATGTGGCCTTTTACCAGGGAAAGGTTGCCGCCGCGAGATTCTTTGCCGTCAACGTCCTCTCCACCATCCGGGCGCGGTGCGAGGCGGTCAAGGTCGGCGACCGGGCTCCCGTCGAAATGGCCGAAGAGTCTTTCAGTGCCTGAAAACCATGACCCGCTGTGCAGCGGTTCCAGAAAATAGAAATAGAAGGAGGAAATCATGCCATACGAAATCAAACGAGCTGCGATACTGGGTGCCGGCGTCATGGGCGCGGCCATCGCGGCGCACCTGACGAACTGCGGCATCGAATGCGTGCTCCTGGATATCGTCCCCTTTGACCTGACCGATGCGGACAAGGCGAAGGGCTGGACGAAGGAAAGCTCCGCCTGGCGAAACAGCTTCGCCCAGAGGGGGCTCGATGGAGCGCTGAGATCGAGACCGGCGAGCTTCTTCACGGCGAAGAACGCGTCCATGGTCAGGGTCGGCAACTTTGAGGATCACCTGAAGTGGCTTGCCAGTGTGGACTGGGTCATAGAGGCGGTCGTCGAGAATCTGAAGATCAAGCAGGATCTCTTCGCCAAGGTCGAGAAGATCGTGGGACCTGACTGCATTGTCTCGAGCAACACCTCGGGCATCCGGATTACCGAGATCGCCGAGAGCTTCAGCCCGAAACTGAAGGAACGGTTCCTCGGGACCCACTTTTTCAACCCGCCCCGTTACATGAAACTCCTGGAGCTCATTCCGCTGAAGGAGACGAAAAAGGACGTCATCGATTTCATGACTCGCTTCGGCGAGGACCGGCTGGGCAAGGGGATCGTGATGTGCAAGGACGTGCCCAACTTCATCGCCAACCGGATCGGCGTCTTCGACATGGCCAACGCCTTCGACCTCATGGTGAAGCGCGGCATGAAGGTCGAGGAAATCGACGCCGTCCTGGGCGAGGCCGTCGGCCGTCCCCGCTCCGCCATCTTCGGAACGCTCGACCTCGTGGGACTGGACACGGCTTTCCACGTCATGAAGAACCTCTACGAGGCCCTGCCCGGGGACGAGATGCGGAACCTCTTCATGCCCCCCGAATTCATCAAGGGACTCCTGGAGCGAAAATGGCTCGGGAACAAGACGAAGCAGGGTTTTTACAAGAAAGTCAAGGACGAAAAGGGAAAGAAGGTCAAACTCGTCCTAGATTACCATACCATGGAATATGTCCCGCCGCAGGCGCCGAGATATGAATCCGTCGGTGCGGCCAGGAAGGCCGAAGTTCCCTTTGAAAAGAAACTCAGGATGGTCTTCGGCGCCAAGGATGCCGCCGCCGATCTCATCCGGGAGTACCTGTGCAACAACTTTATCTATGCGGCCAACCGTATCCCCGAGATCAGCGACAGCATCGTCGAAATAGACAACGCCATGAAATGGGGCTACAACCACCAGCTCGGACCCTTCGAGACCTGGGACGCCGTCGGTGTGCAGGAAGCCGTCGAGGTGATGAAGGCCCTCAAGAAACCGATCCCTGCAAGCGTCGAAGAGATGCTGAAAGGCGGCTTCGGTTCCTTCTACACCGAGAAGGCCGACGGGAAATATGCCTATGACTTCAACGCCAAAAAATACGTCAAGATCCCGGAAAGCCCGAAGATCATTTTCCTCGCGCCCCTCAAGGACCGGAAGAAAGTCGTCCGGGAGAACCCGGGCGCGAGCCTCATTGATATCGGCGACGGTGTGGCCTGTCTGGAGTTCCACACCAAGATGAACGCCATCGACGATGACATCATCAGCCTGATGTTCGAGAGCTGCGACATCGTGGAAAAAGATTTTCTGGGACTCGTCGTGGGCAACCAGGGGAGCAACTTCTCGGCCGGCGCCAACATCTTCAAAGTTCTCATCGCCATCCAGAAGGGGGACTGGGATATCCTCGAAAAATTGGTCAATGATTTCCAGCAGGCCAACATGCGGATGAAGTACCTCTCGAAACCCGTCGTCTCGGCGCCGGCGGGCCTGACCCTGGGCGGTGGCTGCGAGGTTTCCATGCACGCGGCCCGGTGCCAGCCCTGCGGAGAGACTTATGTCGGCCTCGTGGAGGTCGGCGTGGGCGTCATCCCGGCGGGCGGCGGCACCAAGGAACTGATGGTGCGCGTCACCGAGGGGATCCCCGAGGGGGTCATCGCCACGGGGCTCAACCTCCAGGGCTATTACCAGAAGGTCTTTGAGAATATCGGCATGGCAAAAGTGGCCACCAGCGCCGTGGAGGCGAAGGAACTCGGATACTTCCGCAGGTCCGACAACATCTCTTTGAACAGGGATCAACAGATCTACGACGCCAAGGAGGTCGTGCTGGGACTCTCGAGGTTCTATCGCAAGCCCGGTCCCGCCCTGATCCCTGTCATGGGTGAGAATTTCTGCGGCATCGCCGATTCCGTCCTTTACAACATGAGGCACGGCAATTACGTGTCGGACTACGATGTGGTGGTTGCCAAGAAGCTTGCCCACATCATCTCGGGCGGCGACTGCCCGGAGGGGACTTTCGTGACCGAACAGGAAATCCTGGATCTCGAAAGGGAAGCCTTCCTGAGCCTTTGCGGCGAGGGAAAGACCCAGGACAGGATCATGAGCATGCTGAAGACCGGCAAGCCCCTGAGGAACTAAGAAGGGTTCTTGACCGTGGAGTCAAACGACTGAAAGCTCCTCGATGCATTGAGGGGTTCATGGAATAAGGGAGGTAAATCATGAGAGATGCCGTTATTATCGAAGCGGTGAGAAGTCCAGGCGGACGATACAGAAGGGGAGGGCTGGCCGGGACCCGGGCCGAGGAAATCGGGATCCAGGTCCTGAAGGGCCTGATGGCGAGGGTTCCACAGTTGAAACCTGGCGATGTGGACGACCTGATCGTGGGATGCGCCTTCCCGGAAGCGGAACAGGGCATGAACATGGGCAGGGTGCTGACCCTCGGTGCGGGGCTGCCAATCACCACCGCGGGGATGACGATCAACCGGTTCTGTTCATCGGGGCTCCAGTCCATCGCCGACGCGACGGCGAAGATCCGGGCGGGCTGGTCCGAGGTGATCATCGCGGGTGGTACGGAGAGCATGTCCCACATCCCGATGGGTGGGAGCGTCTTCCGCCCCGACCCCGACTGGGGGGACCGGCCGAACACGTATGTCTCCATGGGCATCACGGCGGAAAACGTGGCGTCCCATTACAAGGTCTCCCGCGAGGACCAGGACGCCTTCGGTGCCGAGAGCAACCGCAGGGCCGCTGAAGCCATCCAGTCGGGCAAGTTCAAGGACGAGATCATCCCCATTCAGGCCTTCCGTTATAGGAAGGATGAGGCTGGCAAGCGGGTTCGCGAGGCATACACCTTCGGCATGGATGACGGTGTGCGCTGGCCCACGACCCCGGCGGATCTCGGCAAGTTGAGACCGGCCTTCAAAAACGGGGGCTCCGTCACGGCGGGCAACTCCTCGCAGATGACCGACGGTGCGGCCTTCGCCCTTCTCATGTCGTCCGGGAAGGCGAAGGACATCGGCGTCAAGCCCATGGCAAGGCTCATATGTTATGCCGTGGCCGGCTGCGCCCCGGAGGAGATGGGAATCGGGCCCGCCGTCGCGATCCCGAAGGTCCTGAATCTGGCGGGACTGGCGCTTTCGGACATCGACCTCTTCGAGATCAACGAGGCCTTTGCCTCGCAGGCCATCGCCAGCGTCCGGCAGCTCGGGATCGAGGATCGCTGGCGAAAGGGGGACATCAACCCCAACGGCGGCGCCATCGCGCTGGGCCACCCGCTCGGCTCTACGGGGGCGAAGCTCACGGCCCAGGTCCTCCACGAGGCCCGCAGACGCGGTGCCAAGCGCTGTATCGTGTCGATGTGCATCGGCGGTGGCATGGGTGCGGCGGGGATATACGAGATGATGTAGGATGAAGAGGCTAAGGGCGAAAGGCTAAAGGTTTAAGGTAAATAAATAAAAAAGCAGAACATCTCAGGGCCGCGGTTCGAAAGACCGCGGCCTTCCTTTTTTGAAAAGCATCGACAGTTAGCCGGGATGCTGGTATAGATCAATGGCAAGTGCCGCTTCTCAAGGAGGTGTCAGATGAAGATCGGGTTTGTTCAGTTCGATCCCGCATTCGGGGAGGTGGAGAAAAATCTTTCACGCGCAGCCTCCCTGATCGAAGGCGTTGAGGCCGACCTCCTTGTTCTGCCGGAACTTTTCAGCACGGGGTATCTTTTCACCTCAAAGCAGGAAGCAATTGATCTTTCAGAAGAAGTCCCCGACGGCAGGACGGTGAAAGCCCTTACGGCCGTGGCGAAAGAAAAAGGAGTCCACATCGTAGCGGGACTTGCGGAGTGGGACGATGGCAGGATTCACAACTCCGCTGTCCTTGTTTCAGCCCGGGGCCATGTGGGGACCTACCGCAAGATTCACCTTTTCTTCGAGGAGAAGCTCTGGTTCGATCCCGGAGACCGGGAGCCGGAGGTCTTCGATATCGGATCCTGCCGGGTGGGCATGATGGTCTGCTTCGACTGGTTCTTCCCCGAGACGGCGAGGGTCCTGGCCCTGAAGGGCGCGGATATCATTTGCCATAGCGCGAACTTGGTTCTGCCCTACTGTCAAGACGCGATGATCACCCGGTGTCTGGAAAACCGTGTCTTTGCCGTGACGTGCAACCGCACGGGGTTGGAACGGCGGGGGGGGAAGACGCTTGCTTACACCGGGCGGAGTCAGATCGTTGATCCACGGGGTCAGGTCCTATACCGGGCCGAGCGGGAAACCGATGAGGTCCATGTAGCGGACGTGGACGTGACGGCCGCGAGAGACAAGCAGCTCAACGAACACAATAACCTTTTCGGAGACCGGCGGTCCCAGTTTTACGGTGTCCTGGTGCAGAAATTTTAGGGAGATAGCGGGATTTTTCTTCCGGATTATCTGGCGGGTTTAGAAGGCAATTTGATCTCCAGGTATTTTCTCAATCCAACGACCTGGAAGGCATTGTTGATGGACGACAGGATGTTCGAGTCGGTCTGGTCTCCCGGGCTCTCGGACTGAACAACAAATTTGCCCGAATGCCTGAAGCTTCGTTCCACGACGCAGTGGGCGAGATCAACGACGGCCGTGGCCGAAAAACCGTTCTTTTCGATGCTGAGGTGCTGGTTGAGAATGATGCCGGCGAGATAATCGGGAAGCGAGAATTTCTGGATCATACGAACGCCGAAATAGGGGTGGTATCTGGAGGTAAAATCACAGTCCGGCTTCAGATGGTTTTGCTTTTCGTAAAGAACGATCGGAATTTTGCCCATCTCAAGAAGCAGCGAGCCCAGTTCAACCCGGTCCTGGTCAAGGGCATTCAACCCCAGCTGCTTGGAGAGAATCCTGCCCATGATCGCCATGGAAAAACTTCTGGCTGCCAGCTCTTCCAGTTCGTGACTTGAAAAATAGAGGGTGAAGGCCAGGATGTAGACCTTTGCCGGTTTCATGCCCAGCCGCATGACCACGTTCAGGAATTCGTGGGCCTCTCCCGCCTTGGTTTTTCCGAGGTGAGAGACGAGATTGGCACGGCCGATCAGGCGGGAGAGAACGTCCTGCCTGAGCTTCAGTTTTATCTTTTCAATGTCGTCCTGGCGGGCGTCTTCATTGTCGAGGATGGATATGACTTCGGGCGCAAAACCCAGATTCAGCTTGTCGAGAACCTGCGTTTCGATGTCCCTCAGGCGAACGAAATCTTCATGGGTTTCGACTTTGAATTCACCGAAATTTTTAAGGGTGATGGTCTCCATATAACCGGGTTCCGGTGCCGGTGACTCGAATGGTCGTGGTTTCCAACCTTCCATCAGATGTGCAGAGGTACCTGCCGTCAGGCGGTCAGGTCCTCGAAGTCAATTAGCAAAAACCATACCACTCATGATAATTTTTTGACGCAGGGTAACAATTCGATTTGAAATATATTTTCGCTTTTTTTAAACGGTGTGCCGGGTAGGAATTTTTCTTGACACAGCGACGCGCGAGCCTCTATCTAGCATAATCATAACCATGAAGGCAGCGGGCGCACCTAGTGCGCCACAAGGGTGGAGAAAGAGGTTGCCGATGCCGAAGAAAAGGGTTGCCAAGACGTCCAAGATGGCCGGTCTTGCCCCCGGGACGCTCATTCATATCGGGGAGCAGAAGATCGAGAGATCGAAGATCCGAATCCTGGACTATGACGAGACACGGGTGGAGGAGAAGGAAATCCGAACCGTGGAGGAAGCATTTCCCTTCAAAGGAAAGCCGACCGTTACGTGGATCAGCATCGACGGCATCCACGACAAGGAGATCATCGAGAAAATCGGAGATCACTTCAACATTCATCTCCTGCTCCTCGAAGACATCATGAACACCAATCAACGTCCGAAGATGGAGGATTTCGGGGAGTACCTCTTCATTGTTTTGAAAACCCTGAGCCATGACGAGGAAGGAGACAGAATCAGCGCCGAGCAGGTGAGTCTCATTGTCAACCGGGATGTGGTCATCTCCTTTCAGGAGCGAGAAAGCCCGATTTTCGAACCGCTCAGGGAGCGAATCCGAAACGGCAAGGGGCGTGTACGGAGGATGGGGACGGACTACCTGGCTTATTCGATCATCGACGCGATCGTTGACGAGTATTTTGTCATCATTGAAAATATCGGAGAGGACATCGAGCGGTTCGAGGACAATTTGGTGCTCGACCCCGGACCCCGGACCCTGAAAGGCATTCAGAGCCTGCGAACGGAGATGCTGATCCTCCGCAAGGCCATCTGGCCCATGAGGGAGGTCGTCCTGGGTCTGGAAAGACTGGAATCCGCCCTCATCCAGGAATCGACGGACATCTTTTTCCGCGATGTCTATGAGCACACCGTTCAGATCATGGACACCGTCGAGACCTATCGGGACATGCTCTCGGGAATGCTTGACATTTATCTCTCGAGCATCAGCAACCGTCTCAATGAAGTCATGAAGGTCCTCACCATCATCGCCACCATCTTTATCCCTCTCACCTTTATCGCCGGTGTTTATGGAATGAACTTTGATTTCATGCCGGAACTGAAATGGCGTTACGGTTATGCTTTTGCGTGGTCCGTCATGCTTGCAGTTGTCGGCGTGATGCTCTACTATTTCAGAAAGAAAAAGTGGATCTGATGGTCAACTGGATCGAGGAGGGTTCTGCACCGAAGGGTTCTGAACGGAGAGTAAAAAATATTCGACATAATTCGCAGTCTGGTCAAAAATACCCAGATGAAAGGCCCCCGAGATCCTGAGGAGTGAGGTGTACTATAAGCGTACGTCGCAACGACGAGGGGTGAAGGAAACGCAGAAAATGGGCATTTTTCACCGGGCTGGCAGAGGAGGTCGTTAGGTATGCCGGACGATATGCGCTGGGTCAAAACACACTGTGCAAGGATGGATCACGGCGGGTGCGCCCTTCTCGTTGCTGTCAGGGACAACAGGATTGTGCAGGTCAAGGGGGATCCAGAAGGCTTCCTCAACAGGGGTTATATGTGTGTGAAAGGGGTGGCCTCGCCGGACCGACTGAGCCACCCCGACCGGCTTCGTCACCCCCTGAAAAGGGTGGGTAAACGCGGAGCGGGAAAGTGGCAACGGATCTCCTGGGAGGCGGCGCTGGAGGAAATCGCGGGAAACTTCGTCGGGATAAAGAAAAAACACGGCGCCAGAGGGGTTGCCTTTGTCGTGGGCATGCCGAAGGGCCTCGACCACCTCGTTTTGATCCGGTTGGCCAACATCTTCGGGTCGCCGAACGTGGTGGGGATCCAGGACCTGTGCCATGCCCCCCGTGAAGTCACGGGCTATCACACCTGCGGGTTTTACCCCGTGGTGGATTTCCACCATGAAAGCAAGTTCGTGATCCTCTGGGGGAGCAACCTCACCTCAACCAACGAGGAGGGCGAGATCTGCAGCATGATCCTTGGCCAAATCAAGAAGGGGCTTGATTACATCGTGGTCGATCCCAGGCGGATCGACCTCGCGAAGAAGTCGAAACTCTGGCTGCAGGTCCGACCGGGTACCGACGCGGCCCTTGCCCTGGGTATGCTGAACGTGGTCATTGGCGAAGGACTTTACGACAAAACCTTTGTGGAGAAATGGACTCACGGCTTCGATGAGCTGGCGGCCCACGTGAAAAAGTACACGCCGGAGAAGGTTGCCGAAATCACCTGGGTGCCGGCCGATGATATCCGCAAGGCGGCGAGGCTCTACGCGACGTCAAAACCCGCCGCCATTCAATGGGGAAACCCCATCGAGCACAATGTGAACAATTTTGACACGATTCGCGCCCTCATCTGCCTCATGGCGATCACGGGAAACCTCGACATCCCCGGCGGGAATGTGGATGCCCGGGACCCCAGGATCATGGGGCTGGCCCAGTTCGTCCGGGCGGATCTCGTTCCCGACAAGCGGAAGGAGATGATCAGCGCCCATTACCGAGTCATCCCGCGATTCATGACCATCCCGCCGGCCTTCCTGAGAAAGGCGATCCTGGACGGTGTACCCTATCCGGTTCGGGCCGTGTATGCGATGTGCTGCAACCCGATGCTGTCCTATGCGGACAGCCGTTTGACTTACAAGGCCCTCACGAGTCTCGATTTCCTCGCCGTTTCGGAGATCTTCATGACGCCGACGGCTGCCCTGGCGGACATCGTCCTTCCCGCGGCGACCCAGTATGAATTCAACGATATCGGCCACTACGGTATCGGCCACGGATACATCCTTGCCCGCCCCGGGGTCGTGGATCCACCGGAAGAGTGCTGGCCTGATCTGAAGATTTTGAATGAACTGGGCAAGCGCATCTCGCCGCCGGAGCACTGGCACGAGGACTATAATCGGTTCGTGGAAGATCTCGTGAAACCGAGTGGTCTCACGTACAGTCAGTTCTGTGAAAAGGGATACCTGAAAGGCCCTGAAAGGTTCAGGAAATACGAGGAGAAGGGATTTGCAACACCGACCAAAAAGGTGGAACTGCTGCTGAGCACCGCCGAGCAATTCAAACTGAGGCCTTTGCCGGAGTTCAGGGGACTGCCGGAAGAGGAAGACCCGCAGTATCCGCTCGTTTTGACGAGCGCCAAGAGCCGGTACTATCTCCACTCTTCTTACCGGTGGATCGAAAGACTCCGGAAGCTCAACCCCAGACCCACCGTGGAGATTCATCCCGAGACGGCAAAAAAATACGCAATCTCCGAGGGTGACGAGGTGGTCATTGAAACAAAGTGCGGGACCATCAGACAGTACGCCAAACTAACCGAAGGGGTGCATCCCGGCGTTGTCTGCGCAGCCCACGGCTGGTGGTTTCCGGAGGGGAATCCGGAGAACCAGTACGACTGGGATAAGTCCAATTTCAACATGCTCACATCGGTGGGAAAGCTGGGAAGGGAATACGGCACGCCGAATGTCAAGGCTCTTGCCTGCAGGATCAGCCGGGCGGGATAGCACCCGGATGGCATAACAAAATGGGGGGACAACAAACGTCCCCCCTTTTGTTGTTTGCATTCCTGTATTGCTCTCAGGTTGCGTTCGGGATCGTAATCTGTATCGTGCCGCCCCGTCCGAGGATGTCGTGGAGATGAATATACCCCTTCAGGATACGATTTTCATCCACGACAACAAGAGCCGTGATCTCGTCCTTCTGCATGCGCTCGATCGTTCGGGCGACGGTTTCGTTTTCATCGACGGTCTTGGGTTTCTTTGTCATGAGGTCGTCGACGATCCTTTCCTTGAAATGGACCCCCCGCTTCACATACCGGCGCATGTCGCCGTCTGTCAGGATGCCCATCAGGTGGTTGTTGCTGTCCGTAATGATGACGAAACCGACGTTCTTCCGGTCAAGCTCCTCCACGGCCTCCAGGAAGGGTGTCCCGGTGAGGACCCTCGGGATCCCCTCCCCGCCGATCATGATATCCCTCACGCGCGCCTGGAGTCTGTGTCCCAGCGTCCCTCCAGGGTGGAAGCGGTAGAAATCCTTTTCCTGGAAATCGCGTTTTCCGATCAGAGCAATGGCCAGGGCATCCCCCATGGCAAGCGCCGCCGTTGTGCTGGAGGTCGGTGTCAGGTTGAAGGGGCATGCTTCTTTCTTGACCCCGACGTCGATGACGATATCCCCGCAGCCGGCGAGGGTTGAACGGAGGTTTCCCGTAAAGACGATCAGCGGCGTGCCGATTTCCTTCGTCCGGGAGACGAGAGAATTAATCTCGCCTGTTTCGCCGCTGTTGGAGATGGCGAGAATGACGTCGTCCTTGGTGACGATGCCGAGATCGCCGTGAAGACCTTCCACGGGGTGGAGGAAGATGGCCGGGGTGCCGGTGCTGGTGAGGGTCGCCACGATCTTCTTGCCGATGAGCCCCGATTTCCCGATACCCGTGATGATGACGCGGCCTTTGGTTTTGAAGATCATATCCACAGCGCGGACGAAATCGCCACTGACGCTTGGAATAAGATTGAGGATGCTCTCCGCTTCTATCTTGAGAACTTCCCTTGCCTGTTCCATCATCTGCTTTTTGTTCATTTCCACAAGCCTTCCCTGCAGGCGTTCGGGCCCGCAGGCCTTCTTTCGACTATCAAATAATCCGGCTTAAAACAAGTCCAACTTGCACATCCCGTGCCGCTGTGATTAATATGTCACGTCTATCCCCTTCGGCAAGGAGCATGAAATTACCATGGAATATCACAGCGCGCGCCTCAGTTTTTCCACGACCGGTCAGACAGATGTGATCGACATTACGGGGCTTGTGTCCAAGAAGGTGCAGGAATCAGGCGTCACGGATGGCCAGGTTTTGGTCTTCGTCCCCGGGTCTACGGCGGCCCTGACGACCATTGAGTTCGAGGGGGGTGTCATCGAGGATCTGAAGGAGGCCGTCAGCCGCATGGCCCCGGAGGGAATTTTCTATCGTCATGATGCACGGTGGGGCGATGGGAACGGTTACGCCCACGTGCGGGCGGCTCTCCTGGGCCCGTCGCTCACGGTTCCCGTTGTCGGAGGTGCCATGGTACTGGGCACCTGGCAGCAGATCATCCTCCTCGACTTCGACAACCGCCCGAGAAGGCGCCACGTCCTGGTGCAGGTCTCAGGCATCAAGAAACAGTTGTGAGCAACTGTGTTTC
>CAZJPV010000028.1:0-36911 GCA_964547985.1 uncultured Syntrophaceae bacterium | reverse complement strand
CTAGTCTATTTGGTCTATCTCGTCCATTTGGTCTTTTTATTTTTCTCTCACAACTCACAACCCACAACTCGTGCTTATAGCCCAATCTCACCGCTAATCACTCGGGCGTACGTTGCAGGAATAAGGGAAAAGCAGCAGATGCGTGTTCATGGACAGCCAGACAGGGGGAGGTTTCTCGGCGGCATGGTCGGAAGCGCCGTGGGCGATGCCATTGGTGAAATTGCCTTCATGAATCCTGAGAGAAATGTGCTCGAGGAGGCGATCCATCGGCGGGACCGGCTGTTTTACACAGATGATACGGCCATGGCCCTGGGTCTGGCGGAATCGCTGGTTGACAGAAGCGATATCGATCAGCACCATCTCGGCGAGACCTTCCGGCAAAATTACGATAAAGAGCCGTGGCGGGGATATGCTTCAGGACCCCCAGCCGTCTTTGCCGCCGTAAAAAAAACGGGGATGCCATACCGGGAGGCCGCTCGACGGCTGTTCGGCGAAGGATCCTTCGGAAACGGCGCCGCCATGCGGATTGCCCCGTTGGGGCTTTTCTTTGCCGGAAGTCCCGACTTACGCGAAAAGGCATGTCTTTCGGCAGAGGTCACCCATGCCCACGCCGTCGGCATGGACGGTGCCGCCGTGCAGGCCCGGGCCGTCGCTCTTGCCGTTTCCCTGGATCCGAAGGAGGATTTTACCCCGGATCCTTTCATGGATGATCTCACTGTGTTTTCGCGTACGGACGAGATCCGGCAAAAGATGATCCTTCTCGGGATGCTGGTTCGAAAGAGCGCACCACCGGAAGAAGCGGCACTTCTGCTGGGGCAGGGTGTCGCTGTCCAGGAGTCCATGCCTTTTGCCATCTATGCTTTCCTTCATTCCCCGGGGTCCTTCGAAGAGTGCCTTTACTGCGCCGTCCTGAACGGCGGCGACCGCGACACCCTGGGTGCCATGGCGTGCGCCGTGTCCGGCGCGTACCTCGGCATCGACGCCGTACCCCGACCCTGGCGGATGAAGCTCGAAAACCGAAGTCACATCGAATCCCTTGCCGGGAAACTCTGGGATCTGAGACGGGAAAGAGAGCCAGGATGAGAACGATCGTTTGCGTCTGAGCGGGGTTTTACGGAAAAGCGGGGATATCGGACGGACTCAGAGACTGTCGACGAAGGGCTTGATCAGTTTCGGGTCGAACTGGCGGCCCTCATTTTTTCTGATTTCTTCAATGGCTTTCTCCTGGGTCATTGCCTTCCGGTAGGGCCGGTCGGTTGTCATGGCATCGAAGGCATCGGCAACGGCAAGGAGCCGCGAGAAGAAGGGGATCTCTTCTTCCGAAAGCCCGTCGGGATAACCCTTCCCATCCCATCGCTCGTGGTGATGCCGGATGATTTTCCTCTCGGCCTCGAAGAGGAGAATCGGGGCGAGGATGTTGTCACCGATCTGACAGTGATTCTTGATTACTTCGTATTCTTCCTCCGTCAGTGGGGCCGGCTTAAGAAGGATGGCATCGGGAATCGCGATCTTCCCGATATCGTGGAGCATCGCGGCGATTTTCAGGGATTCGATGTCCGGGGCGGCGCATTTCATCGCTTCGGCCGTCCGGAGGGCGAAATTCGTGACATGGGCGGAGTGCAGTTCCGTATAGTGGTCGCGGACCTGGATGGACCCGACAAGAGCTTTGAAGGTGTCTGTGATGTTGTCGTAGAGGCTCTCGTAAAGGATCCGGTTCTCCAGGTTGAGAGAGGCCCTCCGCGTGAGACTCAGGATGTAATGAAGATCCTTCTCCGAGAAGATCACCATGTTTTTCTTTTTCGTCAGGGAGAGGATGCCGAAGATCTTGCCGCGGATCATCAGGGGAACGCACATCATGCAAGATCCCCCTGCGTGGATGGGTTGAAAGAGGAGCGGCTCCTTCCTTTCGATAACCTGCCGGTACAGGCTCAGGAGCATGGGTGAGGTCTGCTCGTCGACGGATCCCAGAAGACTGTCGCGAATGATCTTGGGGTGGAACTCCCCGCTTTCCTCGTCGTAGAGCAAAAGGGAGCATTTCTCCCCATCGGCGATCTTCAGGGCCAGATCCACCATGCCCTGAAAGATGTGGTCGTTGTTGCCAGCCGTGTCTTCGATGGCGTCATAGATGTAGCTTCTCTTCGAAATGTCCCGAATCCTGTCGCTCAGCCGGAGGGACTCGGCCCGGTGACGTAGCTTCTCCTCCGAGAGGATGGTCTTCTCCCGTAGGTAGATCTGCACCTTGTAGAGGAGATCATCGATGTTGAAGGGCTTTGACAGGAAGTCCACGGCACCCGTCTGCATCGCCGAAACGGAAAGGCCGATGGAGGGAAAACCCGTGATCATGATCACGTAGATGTTGGGGTTGATCTCACGGATCTTGGACAGGAGTTCCATGCCCGTCATGTTGGGCATCTGAACATCGCTGATGACCAGGTCGTAGAGGTCGGACTTCAGCGCTTTGAGGGCTTCCGCGCCGTCGCAGGCCTCCTGGATGCCGAAATCCCCTGATTGTTTCAGGGCGTCGACGATCAGATTTCGAACACCGGGCTCATCATCGACGACGAGGATGTTCTTCTTCTCTTTGAAGGTTTCGATCATGAATCCGATCCGCCGTCACCCCTTGAGCCGCCCGCCCCGTCGAAGCCTTCTCTGAGCCGCGGCACGCAGGCATAGAAATCCCCGTATTTGCCACTCCATTCGGGGAGGACCGGGGTATTTCCGGTAGAAAAGTGATTTATTTCGACTTGTTCGTCTTTAAAAGAATATCCAGCAAACTGTAGGAGATCTTGTCGAAGACCTCCGGTTTGTTCTTTTCCTTGGTCAAAGAGACCGTATCGGTCTGCTTCCCGGCCTCCTGAACATCCGTCACAGCATGGTTTTGGGCCTTGACCTTACTCTGTTTGTTGTAGGCCTTGAGAACGTTGTCAACCTGATAGGATGAAATGCTCATTCGCTGCTCCTGGCGCTAAATACGTCATTCTTTCAATCGGAATGCCTTTCCGAAAACTTTAGGCATTTTCGTTTCAGGCGGCAGCGGATCCTGTGCCGGGGGTTTCGGCAAAAAGGGGTAAGGATTTTCGATGCATATTTATGGTTGACTATTGTAATTTTTTTGTTAACATCCGTCTTGTTTTTTGACGCTTTTTTCTCCATTTCAAGACTTCATCCGGGTGATCACCGAAGAAAAGGGACTTATGAAACGTGTCAAGGTGCTGATTGCAGAAGACAATGACCTGAGCCGGAAAAATCTCGCCGATATGCTCAAGAGCTATGGCTACGAAGTGAAGGCCGTCAGTGACGGCAAACAGGCCATGGATATCTTCCTGGAAGACAAATACGATCTGGTCGTCACGGACTTGAAGATGCCCAATGCCGACGGCCTGGAGGTCCTTGCCTTTGTCAAAGAGGTGATGCCCGAAAGCATTGTCATCATCATCACCGGATACGGAACCGTCCATTCGGCCGTAGAGGCCATGCGGCTCGGCGCCTTCGACTATATCACCAAGCCGCTGAAGGATGATTTCGTCAAGCTGACCCTCGAACGGGCGCTCAGTTTCGCCAAGCTGAAGGAAGAAAACATCTCCCTGAAGGGTCAGCTCAAGCGCAAATACGACTTCGGCAAGATTATCGGCTACAGCGACAGCATGAGGAAGGTTTTTGAGCGGATCGAAAAAGTCGCGGGCACGGACAGCACCGTGATCATCTACGGCGAGTCCGGGACGGGCAAGGAGCTCGTGGCAAGGGCGATCCATTTCAACAGCGACAGGAACAGCTACCCCCTCGTGCCCGTCAACTGCGGCGCCATCCCGGAGGAACTTCTGGAGAGTGAGCTTTTCGGTCACGAGAAAGGCGCCTTTACAGGCGCCATCAAGAGCAGGGTGGGGCGTTTCGAGCTTGCCCATGGCGGAACCATCTTCCTTGACGAGATCGGGGACATGAGCCCGGCGCTGCAGGTCAAGGTTCTCCGGGTCATCCAGGAAAAGCAGTTCGAGCGCATCGGGGGCGTCAAGACCCTGAGCGTGGACGTGCGCATCATTGCCGCGACCAATCAGGACCTCGAGAAAGCCGTTCAGGAAAAGCGGTTCCGCGAGGATCTCTTCTACCGGATCAACGTGATCCCCATCTACATTCCACCGCTTCGCGAACGGAAAATGGATATACCCGTCCTCATCAATCACTTCACGCGGAAGTTCAACAAACTGAAGAAAAGGAATGTGAAGGGGTTCTCCCAGGAGGCCATGCAGTACATGATGAGGTATCACTGGCCCGGGAATGTCCGGGAACTGGAAAACCTCATCGAGATGCTCGTCGTCATGAAAGAGGACGGGCTCATCGACATAGCTGATATGCCGCCCAAGGTCCTGAGCGAAGAGTCCAAGCTGGATGACCAGGTGAGTTCCATCATCATCCCGGAGGAAGGTGTGAGCTTCAATGAGATGGTGGAGGATTTCGAGAAAGATCTCCTTCTGAAGGCCCTTGAAAAAACAGGGGGCGTGAAGAACAGGGCGGCAAAACTGCTCGATCTGAACAGGACGACCCTCGTGGAGAAACTAAAGAGGTACAGTATCGGTTCGTGATCTCACAGCCTGCGGGATGGGGCCGGCTTGATTCCAGTCCGCGGAGTGCTTCGGCAGGGAAAAGGCTTCTTTGAGAAATCCCCGGCAACGGTGACACCGGCCGGGGATTTCTTTTTCACGCGCCCGAACCGATGTTATGTGTTGGGATTCTTTGAACTATTGGCGATAAACGCTGCTCTCCGACCGGCGGGTTTCCAGGGCCTGTCTGGTATGTAAATTGCTTTCATTTTCCCGAGGGGATGTAAATATCCCCGGGAAGTGAAATTCAAAGGTTTTTTTCGGGGGGAGAGAATAGGTAAAGAGAGGATGAGGAGATTTTTGATAGGTCTTTGTGCAGGTCTCTTTTTAATCTGCGCCGCCGCCCCCCCCTGCGCGGCCGCAAAGGCCGGCAGTCTCTTCTACAGTTTTCAGGTTGCCGCCTTCTCGACGGTCCAGGAGGCGCAGGTCAAAGTGAAGGCCCTGCGTGGTAAAGGATTCGAGGCCTTCTATGTCAAGGCCCTGGTGTCAGGGAAGGTCTGGTATCGTGTCTGTATGGGACAGTACCCAACACCCAGGGAGGCCCAGCGGGACGCGGAACTGCTCAAGAAGCGCGGCGTGGTGAAAGAGTACCAGCTCCGCAGGGTCCAGCGATCCGAGGTCCTGGGCGCGCCACCCAGTTTGACCGCGAAGGCGCGCAGCGAAGAGCCAAAGGCGAAGGAGGATGTCAAAACACAGAAGGCGACGCCTCCCCTGGCCGAACCGGAGGTGACCTTGCCGGCTGAACTGAATAGCGCACCGACGGCCGAGCCTCAAGAGACAACGGGGCAGGAAAAAGTGGGAGCGATACCGCTTGCGGTCCCACCGGAGAAGGAAGACCGGCGGGAAGTCGTGGAGCCGAAAACACCCCTTTCGCCCTACGAAAGTGCGGAAAGCGATCTGAAGGCCGGGAGATATGAGGACGCGGCAAAAAAATTCGAAGAGATGATTCGAAAGGGCCAGGTGTACGAGAGCAGCCGAGAAGCCGTTCTTCGCGGCCTGGCGGATGCCTACTACTTCCAGGGTGAAAAGGGAAGCAGTGTTGCCCTTGAAAAGGCAATCGAAAACTATGAGAAGCTCCTGTCGACCTATCCGCAGCACAAGGACAGCAATGCCGATGCGTACCTGAGGCTGGCCCGCTCTTATCTCGTCCTCAACAGGCACTCGGAAGCTTACAGGGAATTTGAAAATCTTTACATGAAGTACCCGGACTCTCCTCACGTCCCGGAAGCGACTTTTGCCATGGGGGTCACCCTTTACAGACTCGGCAAGTACCCTCAGGCCATCGAGCGTTTCAAGGAATACCTCCGAAAGAATCCCAACGGGGAATATGCCAAGCACTCCTACTTCTGGATCGGCGATTGTTACAGCCAGATCAAGGACATGGACCAGGCCGAGATCTGGTTCCGCGACGGTCTCAGGCAATTTCCCGATCGAAGCGATCTGCCGAAAGACGTCCTGATCCATCTGGGGCTGCATTTCTTTCGAAACCATCAATACAGCGACGCGGCAGACACTTACTTTCGCTATATCAATCTCTATCCCGATGACCCCTTTCAAAAGGAAGTCCTCTACATGATCGGGCGCTGCCTGACGGAAATGGAACAGCACCCGGCGGCACTCAAGATTTACAGCATGCTGATTGAGAAATACCCCGGAAGCAAGGAGGCGCAGGAGTGCGCCATGATCATGGCCAATATCGCCGTCAAGAAGCCGGACCTCAAATTCCCGGTGGCCATGCTGGGTGCGGAAAACGTGAGGGATCCCGTCAGTACGTACGACGAACTGCTCGGGAAATCACCGCAGCCCGACGTGGAAGAGGCGCTGCTCTTTCAGAAAGGCTACGCCCTGGCCCAGCAGGGCAGGCACAAGGAGGCCTTCGATACGTTCGACGCTATCATGCGGCAGTTCCCGAAGGGGAAGTTCAAGCCGGCGACGATTGAGAATCTCCGGAAGAACGCAGAAATCCTGGTCGACCGTTACTATGTCCGGGGGGACTATCTGGCTGTTTCCGACATCTACTTCCGTGTCTACGCGAACGGCATCCCGAAGGGTTACGATTCCAGAACGGGCTTCAAGATGGCCGAGAGTCTCAAGCGGGTCGGTCTCTATGCTCAATCGGTGCCGTTTTTCAACGATCTGATGAAACGATCGGAAAAGAAACTGCAGGCGAGCATTTTAATTTCCCTGGCCGAGATTCAGTATCACGAAGGTCGGTACGATGCGGCCGAGGCGATGATCCATTCGATGTTTAAGGAATTTCCCGGCGTCGAGCAGAGGGAGCAGATCAGGGCGCGAAGACTTCTTGCCGACGTCTATGCCCGAAAAAGTCTGGCCGAAAAGGCTGTCCCCCTCTATGAGGAAGTGGTGAAGTCGGGACAGGTCCTGGAGGATCCCGCCGTGTTCTACCGGAACTACGGCCACGCCCTGAAGGATGCGAAGGCCCGCGTGGCGGCCATCGGTTGCTACCAGTCGGCCATCAAGTATTATCACGGAGATCGTGAGAGATATCCCGTCGAGGTGGCCTCGGAATCCTACACGGGTCTGGGGGACTGTCTCATGGGGGAGAGAAATTACTCCCAGGCCGTCTCGGCGTACCGTAAATCGCTGGAGATGGATCCCGATGGGAAGCAGAGTCTGTGGACCCTGTACCAGATGGGGAAAGGGTATCTTGCTTTGGACGACGAGCCGTCGGCGAACAGAGTTTTTTCCGAGTTGAAGCTCAAGGGCGGGGAGGCTTTCTGGACCGGGCTGGCCGACTATTCCGTTCAGGATCACCAGTGGATTGGAAAATACAGTAAATATGCGCGACGGCCGTAGCCAAAGAACGGGGAACGCTCGATTGGAGAAAGTTGTTACACTGAAGAGGTCCTTCGAGGATTTCAATCTGGTGACCCGGAAACTCCAGGAGGCTTTTGCCAGTCTGGAGCTGAAATTTGAAGGCATCAACCGCGAGCTCGAGGACAAGAATATCCGGCTCGAAAAGGCCGTCGAGGAAAAGGAACGGGTCAAAAACTACCTGCAGAGTATCCTGGAGAGCCTGACGACGGGTGTGCTTGTCACAGACCGGGATGACAAGATCACCATGATGAATCCCTGCGCGGAGCTTTTCTACGGCGTGACACAACAGGAGATGGCGGGGAAGCCCGTCGGCGCGGTGCTTCAGGGGATGCCGTCGAGAACCGCAAGGCCCGAGCGGCGGAGGACCGTGATCGGCGACCCGGGGCGGAAAATGCGGATCCGCGGCAGGACCATCGAGGTCCTGGATTCGGACGTCAAAACGGCAGGCGGTGAAATCATCGGGTCCGTCTATATTCTGAGGGACATCACGGCCATTGAAAAGCTCGAGGAGATGGCCAAACGCACGGAGAAGCTCACCGCCATGGGGGAACTGGCGGCCAATGTCGCCCACGAGATCAGAAATCCCCTGGGTTCGATTGAACTCTTCGCCTCCCTCTTGATGAAGGATCTCAAAGATCGCAGAAGTCACGAGAGGGCTTCCCAGATTATCGCTGCCGTGAGAAATGTGGACAACAAAATCTCCAACCTCCTGCACTTCACAAAAAAAAGAGAACCCCTGATGAAGGAAGTGGATCTGCACCTCGTTCTTGAGGAGGTCATCTCTTTCTGTGAGGAGATCGTTGCCCAGGAGGGTGTGTCTCTGTCCGTGAAGTATGCCCGGGGGACGGCCCGCGTTCAGGGGGATGCGGAGATGTTGAAGCAGGTTTTTCTGAATGTCATCCTTAACGCTTTCCAGGCCATGCCCGGCGGCGGCGCGCTCGAGATTGAAACGAGGATGATCGGGGCCGCTGAAAACCGTCCCGCCGTGGAGCCCCTCGTTGAAGTCCGGTTTTCCGATACCGGTGGCGGCATCCCCGCCGAGCACCTCGTGAAGATCTTCGATCCCTTCTTCAGCACGAAAGAAAAGGGATCAGGGCTCGGGCTGGCCATCGTGCACAGCATCATCGATATGCACGGGGGGTTCATTGACGTGGAGTCCCGTGAGGACGGGGGGACCCTTTTCAGTATCCTGCTCCCCCTCGCTGTCAAGGTGCTGCGGACGAAACGCCACGCAGAGGTCGGTTCCGAACGCCGGAAGAAGAAAGCGCTGATGAAAGTCTGATCGCCCGCGATGAAAAGAAAGCCCATTTTAGTGGTCGATGACGATCCCTCCATGCGGATGGCCCTCTCGGAGTCCCTAGTCAGCTGCGGTCACGCCGTGGAGACAGCCAACGACGGCATGGATGCCCTGGGGAAGTTTAAAAAAGGCGGCTTCGAGATGGTGATCACCGACATCCGCATGCCCAAAATGAACGGTATCGATGTACTGAAAAATGTCAAGGCCGCCTCCCCTGATATGCCTGTCATCGTCATTACGGCGTACGGAACCGTCAATACCGCCGTGGAGGCGATGAAGGAAGGGGCCGCAGACTTCATCATGAAGCCCTTTTCACTGGACGATCTGGAACTGGTCGTGAAAAACGTCCTCGACATGCGCACCCATCCCTCTGCGGAGCAAGAGACTTCCGCGCACCCCGTCGGGGAAAGAGAGATCCTCACACGGGACGCGAAGATACAGTCCATTCTGGAGCTTCTGAAGAGTGTCGCCAAGAGCCGCTCCAGTGTTCTTATACAGGGAGACAGCGGCACGGGCAAGGAACTGCTCGCCCGCTTCATTCATCGGATGAGCCCCCGGCGGCACAAACCCTTCGTGGCGGTCAACTGTGCCGCCATCCCGACCAACCTTCTCGAAAGCGAGATGTTCGGGTATGAGAAAGGGGCCTTCACGGGTGCCGCGCAGAGGCGTGTCGGAAAGTTTGAACTCGCCGACGGAGGGAGCCTGCTTCTCGATGAAATCAGCGAAATGGATATGCAGCTTCAGGCGAAGCTTCTCAGGGCGATCCAGGAATCAGAAATCGACCGGCTCGGCGGGAAGGCCCCCGTGTCCGTGGATGTGCGTATCATCGCGACGACCAATGCCGATTTGAAGAAGCGGATCGCCGATAAGACCTTCCGGGAAGATCTCTTTTACCGGCTCAATGTGATCCCCGTCAAGATACCGCCCCTTCGTGAACGCAGGGGAGACATTCTTTATCTGGCCGAACATTTTCTCGAAAAGTTCAGCGAGCTTGCCGGCAAGAAAAAGCCCCGGCTGGCCGAGGAGAGCAAGGCCGTTCTCGAACAGCACCCCTGGCCCGGTAATGTCCGGGAATTGGAAAATGTCATCGAAAGATCTGTCCTCATCTGTAAGGGCGATCAGATCCTCCCCGACCATCTTTTCATGGAGGAGACCGAGGGGGATCCGGCTGCCATACAGACATCGGAGAGGCTTTCAGGGACGTCCCGTTTCGGCGAAACCCCGACACTCCGGGAGATGGAAAAAACCCTCATCTTCGACACGCTCAAGAAAGTGAACGGCAACAAAACGAGGGCTTCTCAGCTCCTGGGGATCTCCGTCCGCACCATGCGGAACAAACTCAACGAGTACAAACTCGACGTCGCAGAAACCGATTCCTCCCCACTCTAGCCCCCCTTTTCCTTAACTTTTTATTGGCACATGCCTTGCAACGTTTCATTAGGGCGGACTGCCCCGGCGGCATATCGTCTCCGGGCAGCAGCCGCGGGGAAGGGGAGATTGTTTCCCAACCAGTTGTAATAACATGGGTTTTTAAGTGTAGACCCCTGGAGGGAGTTCGGGATGAAAGCCCTTTTCGGAAAGACCGTCGATCTGCTGTCCGACATGCTCGATCTGCATGCCAAGAGGCATAAAGTTCTTGCTTCCAACGTCGCCAATATCGACACGCCGAACTACGAACCGAAGGATCTTGATTTCGAGAAGGCCCTCCAAAGGGCATCGGCTTCCAGGATTGCGCTGGCGAAAACGGATGAAAAGCATCTGCCCGCGGCTGTTTCGGGAAAAGATTTCAGCGTGGTCACGTCGGGCCAGAAAGTGTCACTCGACAAGGAAATGGTGAACCTGGCGGAGAATCACCTCATGTATAACACGGCGGTGGAACTTCTCGTCAGAAAGTTCAAGAGTCTCAACAGTGTCATCAAGGAGGCTAAATAATGGATTTTTTCACATCATTTAAAATCTGCGGTTCGGGACTTGAAGCCCAGAGGGCCAAGATGGACGTCGTGGTATCCAACCTGGCGAATGTCAATACCACAAAGACCCCCGAAGGCGGCCCCTACAAGCGCAAGGTGATCGTGCTCACGGCCGAGGCGCTGGAAGAAGGATTTGAGTCCAAGCTGAGGGATGCCCTCAAAAAGGTCCAGGTGGAGTCTGTCGTGGAAGAGCAGGAGGGTCTCAGGCAGGTCTACGATCCGAATCATCCTCACGCCAATGAGCAGGGTTTCGTGGCCTACCCGAACGTCAACGTCGTCTCCGAAATGGCCGACATGATCACGGCCAACCGGGCCTATGAGGCCTCGGTCACAGCTTTTGACGCCACCAAGAACATGGCCCTCAAGACGCTGGACATCGGAAAGTAAGCCATGGAGGGAGCAGGAATGGTTCAAGGCGGAAACGAATCCTTTAGGGAGGTGATTGAACGTGAAGCCCACAGCTGTTCGGGGCGAATGGATCGCCCCTGCATCGACCACAAGAAAGCCCGCTGGTGAGCAGGCGACGTCGAAGGAGTCTTTCGGAAAGGCCCTCACGGATGCGCTGAAGGATGTAAACCGGCTTCAAATCGAGGCTGACCAGGCGATCCGGAGCCTTGAGGTGGGAAAGACCGGGAGTCTCCACGAAGCCATGATCGCCCTGGAAAAGGCCGATATTTCCTTCAGGGCCATGATGCAGGTTCGGAACAAGATCCTCGATGCCTATCAGGAGATCATGAGGATGCAGGTCTGAGGATCACCGTTGGGATGAAAGGCCGCCTCGCGGATGAGAGGGAGGGCCGCAGAAACGGGCATGAGCTCCGCAGACCGAAGATAACGCAGGTTCAGTGAAGAAGGACGAAAATAGTATATGAATTCCCTATCTCAATTTCTGTCGCAGATCACGAAGGGATTTGGGTCGCTGCCGCCCGCCCGAAAACTGACGATCCTTGTGGCAGTAGCCGTGACGCTGCTCTCCATCGGGCTCGTGGTTTTCCTGACCAACCAGGCGGAGTACCGTGTGCTTTTTTCCAACCTGACCAGCGAGGATGCGGGAACCATTGTCGCAAAGCTCAACGAAAAAAAGATACCTTACAAGCTCTCCCCTGCCGGGGATATCATCTCCGTTCCCTCCGAGAAGGTTTCCGAGGTGCGGCTCGATCTTGCCGCGTCGGGGCTTCCGAAGGGCGGGGGTGTGGGGTTTGAGATATTCGACACGAAGAACCTGGGGGTCACGGAATTTGTCCAGCAGCTCAACTACCAGCGGGCCCTCCAGGGCGAGCTCTCCAGGACCATCAGCAGCCTCGATGAAATACAGTCGAGCCGTGTTCACATCGTCATTCCGAAAAAATCCCTATTTGCAGAAGAGCAGAAAAAACCAACGGCCTCTGTTATTCTCAAGCTCAAGTCCGGAAGGACGCTTCAGGAACCGCAGATTCAGGGTATCGCTCACCTCGTGGCGAGCAGCATCGAGGGGCTGAACCCCCAGGACGTCATGATTGTCGATGGCAGCGGAAAGGTGCTTTCGAAGGTGACGGATCCGTCCGAGCTGTCGAAGATGTCAAACGCCCAGATCGATTACAAGCGGAACATCGAAAAGGATCTCGCCTCACGGATCCAGACCATGCTCGAGAAAGTCGTCGGTGAGGGGAAGGCCGTGGTGCGGCTCAATACGGACCTCGATTTCAGGGTCATGGAAAAGACCGAGGAGATTTTTGATTCCGAAGAGCCCGTCGTCCGCAGCATGCAGCGTGCCACCGAAAAGGCGACGACACCGGCGTCGTCCTTCGGCGGCGAGAGCACCGTCATCCCGCCGACCAAACCCGGTGCGGCAGTTGCCAGGAACCAGTCGAGCCGCGAGAAATCCGACGAGACCATCAACTACGAGATCAGCAAAACCGTTAACAAAACGGTGATGCCGGTCGGCGATATCAAAAAACTCTCCATTGCCGTCCTGGTCGACGGCCTGTACCTGAAGAACGACAAGGGCGTGGAAGAGTATCAGGCGAGGTCGGACAAGGAAATGGCCTCTCTCGACGATCTCGTCAAGAAGGCCGCCGGTTTCGATGTGAAGCGTGGCGATCAGGTGATCGTGACGAATGTTCCCTTCAAGAAGGTCGATGCGGACACGGCGGGATTCACCGAGAAGTCCTGGGTGGACCAGTTTGTCGTTTTCATGCCGATCATCCGGCAGGTCGTCCTTGTGGCCGTCATCCTCCTCGTCGTCTTTTTTGTCGCCCGCCCGGTGGTCAAGATGCTTATCGCCAAAGGACAGGAACAGGGGGTGTCCGTTCATGCCTATCCGTCGGGTGCCACAAGGGAAGTGGGGGGCAGGCCGTCACCCGCCTCGCTGGGCCCGGGTGAGGCGAGGGGCCTCACGGAAGCCGATGTGGTCAGGCAGATGGCCGGTTCCGATGCGAGAAAGTTCGCCGAGCTTCTGAGAACGTGGATAAAATAAAAAAGGCGTCAGGCATCGGGCACCAGGCAACAGGTAAAAAAAGAATTTAAGAAACATAAACTCTAGCCAAATGCCTTTTGCTTTTCGCCGTGAGCCTATGAGAATCAGGCATCAGGCACGAGGTAGAAATAAGATCTAAAAAATAGAAGCTCAAACCCAACGCCTTAAGCCCTACGCCTAAAGCCTATATTGTTATGACCAACGAAGAAAAGGCCGCCATACTTCTCCTCCTGCTGGATGAGGAAACCGCTACCCAGGTGATGAAGAACATGAAGCCTGCCGAGGTCCGCCGGATCGGCAAGCACATGGGTCACATCACGAGCATCTCCACCAAGGAGGCTCAGGCGGTATCCCGGGAGTTCTGTGATCTGGTCAAGGAGAAAGGGGGGATCTTCTCCATCGGGGTCAACCAGGCGAGGAATATCGTCATGAAGGCTTTGGGTCCGGAAAATGCCGGCGGGATGCTGAACGACATGAAGACTGATGACGACCCTCTCGATGAGATGCCCGCCTTTGAAAAGCTCCGGGACATGGACCCAAAGCTTCTCGTGGATTTCACACGGACGGAACATCCACAGACCGTTGCTCTCATCCTGGCCCAGTTGAGGCCGGATCGAGCCGCCGATGTGCTCGATCAACTCACGCCCGAAACCCAGATCGAGGTGGTCCGGCGAATGGCCAATCTAAAAAGTGTCCCCAGGGACGTGATTGAAGATGTCGCGAAGACACTCGAGACGGAGATCACGACGGGTTCAGCGGGAGACAAGGAAATCGGCGGGATCCGCAGGATGGCGGAGATCCTGAAAAACATGAAGCGCGACAGTGAAAACAACATCATAAACGCTATTGACGGCACCGACCCGGACCTGGCGGCCGAGATCCGCAGCATGATGTTCACCTTTGACGATCTCCTGCAAATTGACGATCGAGGGATGCAGGAGCTCTTGAAGGAATTAAGCAGTGAGGATCTTGCCCGCGCCCTGAAAGTGATCAATGAAGAAGCGCGTGGGAAGGTGTACCGGAACATGTCCAAGCGCGGCGCCGATATGATCCGGGAGGAGATCGAAATGATGCCCCCGACGAGGCTATCCGACGTCGAAAATAGTCAGAAGATCATTCTCGAGATTGCGAAGAGGCTCGAGGGGGAAGGTCGAATCCTCATCATACGCAGAGACGAGGACCAGTTTGTCTAAGCGGGTGATCAAATCAAGGAACATTGAACTCGGCGTTGAGGTGCTGAAATCCACGGACACCGGCCCGCCCAAATTTGTCCGGAGTGACTTTCCCCTTGAGCAGGCACCGCCGCGCGGATTGCACAAGGGACGAAGCCGGCTGGATGAGTTTCGTGCGGACACGGAAAAAAAAATAAAATCCGCGCAAACCGATGCCTATGAGCAAGGCTTCACCGACGGGAGCGCGAAAGAACGGAGAGAACTTTCAGAGGCCATCAAGACGGCCGTATCCCTCATCCTGGAACTGGAGTATATCCGGCGGGAGACGCTCGAAAGGATGGAGGTGAGGATTCTGGACCTCGCCTTTTCGATCGCTGCCAAAGTCATTCACCAGGAAGCCAGGACGAACCGCAATGTCGTTGCCAGTGTGCTCAAGGCGGCCATCCGGCACCTCACCGACCGGGACGGGATCCGGATCCACGTGAGTCCGAAAGATTACGAATACCTTGTCGGCGTCAACCCCGATGCCCTGAAGGAGATCGAAGGTCTCCGGAGCGCCGTTTTCGTCAGGGATGAGGGAATCAAAAGGGGTGGAACCCTCATTGAAACCGCCTTCGGCGAAGTGGACGCAAGGCTTGAGGAGCAACTGAGCGAAATCGGCAAGGCCTTTGTGCAGGGGAATCCTGCCGACGATGAAGGAACGTAGCGATACGATGAATAACCTCCAGGGCACTTCGAAAACCTATCCGGGGGAATTTGACTTCACGCGATATTACCGGATCCTGGATCGGCTCGACCCGATCCGGGTGAATGGAAAGGTGACCGAGGTCATCGGGTTGATGGTAGAGGGTCACGGGCCGGCCACGTTCGTCGGGGAGATGTGTCATATTGACTCCGACGGAGGAAGCAAGTCCCTAAGGGCCGAGGTGGTAGGTTTCAGGAGAGGCAAGGTGCTGCTCATGCCTCTGGATGACATGAAGGGGATCGGACCCGGGTGCCGGATCATCTCGCTTGGGAAAAAGGCCGTCGTGAGAGTCGGTCAGGCTCTCCTCGGCCGGGTCCTCGACGGCATCGGAAATCCCATCGATGACAGGGGCTCCCTGTCCTGGGAGGAGGAATACCCCCTTTACGCGGAGCCGATCAACCCTCTCAAGAGAGGACGCATTTCAGAGGCCATGGATCTCGGTATCCGATGCGTCAATGCCGTTCTTTCCTGCGGCAAGGGGCAGAAGATGGGGATCTTTTCAGGCTCCGGCGTGGGGAAAAGCATTCTGCTCGGCATGATTGCGCGGTACACGCGAGCCGATGTGAACGTCATCGCTCTCATCGGTGAACGGGGGCGGGAGGTCCGGGAGTTCATCGAGAAAAATTTGAGCAAAGAGGGGCTGGCCCGATCGGTTGTCGTTGTGGCCACCTCGGACAGGCATCCCCTCATCCGGATGAGAGCCGCTTACATGGCCACGGCCATCGGCGAATATTTCAGAGATCAGGGAAAGGACGTCCTCCTGATGGTCGACTCCCTGACGCGATTCGCCATGGCCCAGAGAGAAGTGGGACTGTCGGTGGGGGAACCGCCGGTGACGAAGGGTTACACGCCTTCCGTTTTCAGCCTGATGCCGAAGCTCCTGGAACGTGTCGGGGCCGTGGAAGGGAAGGGCAGCATCACGGGTCTCTACAACGTCCTGGTCGAGGGGGATGATTTCAATGAACCCATATCGGACGCGGCCCGATCCATTCTCGATGGACATCTGTCGCTCTCCCGGGCGCTGGCGTCGAAAAATCATTATCCGGCGGTGGACATTCTGGACAGTGTCAGCCGTGTCATGATCGACGTTGTCGATGAGGAACAGCGAAAGAGAGCCAATGATATCATCAACATCATGGCGACTTACAAAAATGCGGAGGATCTCATCAATATCGGCGCCTATGTGGAGGGAAGCAACCCCGAGATCGATTATGCCATCCGGATGATCGACCGGGTCAATCTTTTTCTCAGGCAGGATATCAGCGAGCGGGTGAATTTCGAGGAAAGCAGGCGGGCTCTTTTTTCGCTCTTCGATGAGGAGACGCCGGTGAAGACCCGGGTGGGATCCTGTGCGGCGGACGAAGCGTCCGGCCACAGGGTATTGAAGGAAGAGCATTGACCCAAGCTGAGGGGCACCCATGTTTCGGTTCAATCTGGAGACCCTTTTGAAGTACCGGACCATGCTCGAGGAAAAGGCGGTGCTTGAGTTTTCCGAGAAGGTCCGGGTCCTGGAGAAGGCAAAAGGGATACTGGAAGACATCACCCGCCAGCGGGGGGCCGTCCTGCTGCAGTTTCTGGAGAAGCAGCGCGGCGATTTGAGTGCCGCCGATGTTTCAAACTTCGTTTCCTATCTTCACGAACTGGGGCGGAAACAGCAGGAGCAGGATTCGGTCGTCCGCCGGGCCGCAGCGGAAACCGAGCAGAAACGCAGAGCCCTCGTGGAAGCGATGAAAAAAAGAAAAGTCATGGAAACACTCAGGGAAAAGAAGTTTCAGGCCTACCGGTCTGACCGACGGTTGAAGGAATTCAAAGAGATGGACGAGATAGGGATCATCGGTCATGGGAAAAAAGAGTCACGTGAAGAAATGGATCATCGGTCTTGAGATCCTCCTGGTGGCATTTGTTGCCGTGAAGATACTCGCACTGGCGGGTGTCTTTCATCAGGCGGGATCCGCGAATTCCATTTTCTTGAATGCCGACCGGGCGATGGCGGAGGCTCCCGCCGCCGTTGCGGGCAGTGCCGATGCGAAGGACGCAACGGCGGATCCTCTTGCCAAGGAGCGGAAGCTGCTTTCCTCGCTTCAGGACAGAGAGCGTCAACTGATGATCCGGGAGGCGGCCCTGAAAGAGGAAGAAAAAAGACTGTTGAGCCTCAAGCACGAGGTGTCGCTCAAGATAGAGACACTCAAAGGACTCGAAGAGAAATTAACGGGTCTTCTGGAGCATTCGAAGGATTTTGAAGACAAGCGATACAGGGACCTGGCCAGTGTTTTTGCGTCGACGCCGCCGGCACAGGCGGGCCCCATGCTGGAAAAGCTGGACAAGAAAACCGCGGCCGGCATCATCATGAACATGAAGAGCAAGAAAGCCGGGGCCGTCTGGGGCCACATCAGCCCTCAAAAAGCCGCCGAGATTACGCGGGAGATCACCCAGTCGTCGAAACCACAGGGAGAACAGAACTAAGGATACCTTGTTCATCACACCTCCTTCTCCTTCGGGCCTTGCGATACATCGCAAGGCCCTTTTTTTCGAGACAGGCTGTTGAAAAATAACCGTCTGCCTCGTTGCCCTTGCTCCTCGTCGCTCAACGTACGCCCCTAATATAGGGGTCAGTTTAAAGGATAGTGGTGAGTGAGGAGTGATGAGTGGTGAGAAAAATAAATATTTCCAAGAAACGCTAATCACCAACCACCAATCACCATCCACGGGTCATCGGGCGTCTTGCATCCGGCCCTTTTTGAACAGCCTGATAAAAAGTCAGGGAGGTCACCGGGGGCGATCCCGCCGGGGGGCTAAATCATGACGAACCATTCCTTGCCGGGGAGTAACCGAAGGTTGCGACAAATGCCGTCTGTTCGCAGGAAGAAGCCCGTTCTAATGACCAGAAGCAACAGCCCGTCTGCACTTTTTTTCTCTTGGATGGCGGGTATTTTTTTTACGGCCCCTCCGCGAATCGATAGGCAACTTTTGCCTTTTGCAGGGCTGATCGGCCAGCGGTCATTTTCTATCTATCGAATATTACTAATAAATTTTAATATCGAAGGGATGGCACACGCGTTGCTCCTCCCTGAAGTCAAAACGATCGAGGTATGCCATGAACCCGATGGTGACACCCTTTATATCAAAACTGGGAGGGACCGCTCTGAAGGAAGGCATTCAGGGAGTGCAGAATGCCGTGACACAGAAAGGCTCGCGCGGCAAGAAGGGAAGTCCTGCCGCAGAAGACCTCTCGTCGTTCGCGAACATTCTTTCAGGGACGGTGGCAAAAACGGGCGGCAACGGGGCGCTGAAGAACGAAAAAAATGCGGCACTTCTTCAGATGAAGATGCAGGTACAGGAAAAAGCCAAAGGCGCGGAAGGTGCTGGTAAGATCAGGAACCGATCCGGGTTGGAAGGTCAAATGCCGGCCGAAACCGCAGCTGAAGCGAAGACGGCGTCTCAGAAGAAGGTCGTTGCCGGGAAAGTGGCGAAATCACCGGATACGTCGGGAGCGCTTCGCGAAGGCCTTGCGGGAGCTCAGAAACTCAAGGGCGGGGAGGCCTCCGTCCTCCAGGCGGGTGCCGAGGCGCTGAAAGACGGGGGAAAATCACAGACCCTGGCGTCTGTGAGCGAAACGCTCAAGGGGGAAGCGGCTGACGCTAAGAACCTTCGGTCTCGAAAGGGTCAGCTCCAAGTCGCCGTCAAAGGGGACCAGGCGGAACATAAGCTCGATGCGTCTGAGGCCCTGCTGAATCGCACACAGGGCATCAAGTCGCCGAAGTCATCTCTGGCCGGTGTTTCCGAATTCACCCAGCAGAAGGGAAAAACCGAAAAGGGGTTTCTGAACGCAGACAAGACACAGGCTAGTGAAACGGGAGCATCTCGAGGGCAGAAAAAAACCGAAGCAGGCCGACCGGAAGTGCCCCGATCCGATGCAACGAATATCAAAGACAAGGCAGAAAGCGCGAAAGCTCCCGTCGCTGAGGGTAAGGCATCTGCGACCGATGGAGCGAACCGTCAGGAAGATCGGTTCGCAAATCTCTTCCAGGCGCGGACCGAATCTGCCACCGGCCGGGTGATGGAAAACACAGGACCACTGAGGCCGCAGTTCATCATCCCCCAGGTCGTGGACGGTGCGAGCAACCTTCTTCGCAGCGGGTCCGGCCGGGTGGTTATCACCCTTCACCCACCCCAGCTCGGCACCATCGATATGGATATACAGGTCCGGGACAACAAGGTCAGCATGTTGATGCGGGCAGACAATCATGAAGTCAAGCAGGTGCTCGAATCCAGTCTCACGCAGCTCAGGAACGCCCTGAGCGAACAGGGGCTCCAGGTCGACCGGGTAGATGTCCTCGTGCAGGACCGGTCAGGCAATGAGTTCGCGGGGCTGCTGCATGAGCGTGGCTCCTCCGCGGAAGGTCATAGGCAGGCCGAAAGTGGCGGGCAGAATGCCCGGGGGACGGAGGCGGACTCCGGTGAGGTGCGGCGAAGCATGGAGACCGATGAATCGAGACTGGTGAACATTTTTGCCTAAAAGGATTACGAGAGAAAGGACAGGAAGATGGCAGGACTGTGGATCGCAGACACAACGAGTGTGACGGGCAGCACAAGCAGCACGTCGAGCGCCAGCAAGATCATGGGCAAGGAGGAGTTTCTGAAAATGCTCATCGCCCAGCTCAAGAATCAGAACCCCCTGAACCCCCTCGATGGGACGGAATTCACGGCGCAACTGGCGCAGTTCTCCAGCCTGGAGCAGCTGCAGAACGTCTACACCGAGTTGAAGGCCCTCAGCCAGAGGCAGGCATCCCTGAATAACAGCCAGCTCGTCAGCCTGATCGGGAAGGAGATCACCTTAAAGGGTAACGCCTTCACGGCTGCCGGCGGGCCCGTGGGATTGTCCTATGATCTCACGCAGGATGCCAACCGCGTCTGGGTGAGGATCTATGATCAGCAGGGGGGTCTCGTTGATACGATCACATCTCAGAATCAGAGCAGCGGCACGAATGCCGTCACCTGGTCGAACACGGGAAGCCTCACGGGGAACTTCACCTTTGAGGTGACGGCGGCGGACAGAGCGGGGAATCCAATTTCCGTCTCCGGGATCACGCGCGGTATCGTCACCGGTGTCAACTACCGTGAGGATACGCCGTATCTGATCGTTGGCGGAAGAGAGATCTCCGTTTCGGACGTTCTCTCCGTGGTCAGACCGGAAAGCAGTTAACAGATCAAATACACTGGGAGGTTATAGAAAATGAGTAGCGCAATGTATATTGCGGTTACCGGACTCAATGCCACATCGAGGCAGTTGGATGTCATCGGTAATAACGTGACCAACTCCCAAACGATGGGGTACAAGGCCGGGCAGATGTATTTTGCAAACGTTTTGAGTCAGAACCTGACGACCGGCACCGGTGCCGGTAGCGCTCAGGTCGGCCAGGGGGTCATGATTGCTGATATCGCGACGCAGTGGACTCAGGGTGCCCTGGAAACGACGGGCAGCGCCCTTGACATGGCCATCGACGGCGAGGGAATGTTCATCGTGGAGGACGCTGAGAATTCCAGGTACTACACGAGGGCGGGGGCCTTCCGGGTTGATGAAGACGGCTACATCATCGACACCAACGGATATCGCGTTCAGGGATACGATTACTTCAGCGCCACGCCGAACGCTGTCGGGGACATCAACGTCCGGGACGCCCATTCCGAACCAACCACGACAACGGAGTTCCAGACGGGCATGAACCTCAATGCCGACACCGCAACCGCTGGGACCTTTGTCTCCGCCCTGACGGTTTACGACAGCCTGGGGGCCCAGCACAGCCTTTCGATTACCTTCACCAAGAACGCCGCTGTCGGGACGTGGGATTTCGTGGCTGATCTGGACGGCGTCACTGCCACGGCGCAATCGGCCACACAGCTTGTCTTTGATGCCGACGGGATTCTCACAGCCCCTGCGGCCGACGTGGCCTTGACCTTCGCGGCGCCTGCAAACGGGGCCGACATCGGGACGGGTGGTGTCCTGACCTGGGATATCACGGGTGTAACATCGGAGGCTGTGACGGGCTATGCGAGTAATTCCGTGGTCCGGACCATCTACGCGGACGGCTACCCCGCCGGGTTCCTGCGCAGTGTCGCCATCGAAAAGGACGGGACCGTGAGCGGTTTCTTCACCAATGCCCAGACGGTCGCCCTCGGCCAGGTTATGCTCGCGAGTTTTGCCAACCCCTGGGAGCTGGACAAAATAGGGAACAATCTCTTTAGCGAAACCCTGCTCTCCGGCCAGGCTGTGACCAATGCACCCACAACGGCAGGTTTGGGTGGTCTGATTTCAAACTCTCTGGAGCAGTCGAACACCGATCTCAGCACGGAATTCGTCAACATGATCACGGCGCAGAGGGCCTATCAGGCCTGCACCAAGATCATCACCACGACGGACGCGATGCTGGATGCGCTCATGGCCGTCAAGCGATAGCAAATAAGTTATGACGGCGGCGGGGCTCCCCGTCGCCGCCGGACATGACGTCAAATTTATGACAAGTTGAGACCCCGCACGGCGCTTCGCTCCGCGGGGATAACCTCCCAGGTTGAAATGAAACCCCTGCGGGATGACGGGTGAAAGCCCGCATCCCGCAGGGCCTCAACATTTCCGCTAAAGCCCGTACGGCCGCCTCTCTTCCTGCAAGACGGCAGGCTCCGGGTACCCATCCCTATTTCAATCACATCCGATTGGTATGGAAATTGCTCAAAGAAGGTATGTCTTTGCGCGTTCGCGAAGGCTCGAAATATTTATTATCAAGTATTTGTTTTAATTGACTTTTTGCTGAGTAAACAATTCCGATAAGGGGTTTCTATGGCGCAAGTGAGGGATAGCTACGCTCAAAAAGATGAAATCGCAGTCGAGGAAACGGGAAAGAAAAAGAGGTCCTATCGGAAGTGGGTTGTCGTGGGATTCCTGGTGATTACTCTCCTGGCGGGGGGTGTCCTGGGAGGAAAATACTATATGGACCAGTCGGCGGCGAAGAAGGCGGCGGCACAGAAGAATGCGGGCGCCGCAGTGGTGTGGCCGATGGACGCCTTCATCGTCAACCTGCTAGACAACGGCGGTGAGCGATACCTGAAGGTGGTCCTGCAGCTGGAGCTCTCCGATGCGGAGGTCGTTGCGGAACTCAAAGAGATAAAACCCAAGCTCCGGGACGCGGTCCTCGGAATCCTGTCGTCTAAGTCCCTCAAGGACATTTCCACGACCGATGGAAAGCAGCGTCTGAAGGAAGAGATCACCTATCGGTTAAACAGTTATTTGACCAAGGGAAAGATCCTTCAAGTCTACTTCACCGATTTCGTGATTCAATAAAGAAGGCTGGAAGGCCCAGGGCGAAAGGGCATGTCGAACATTCTGTCTCAGGAAGAAGTCGATGTCCTGCTGAAAGGCATATCGATCGGAGAAATCGACACGACGGGGCGGGGCACAAAGGAACCCTACGCCGTAGTCCCCTATGATCTGGTCAACCGGGACAAGGTATTCCAGAGCCGGCTGCCGGGTCTGGAAATGACGGCCGAGCGGTTTGCCCGGCTCTTCCGGCTCACACTTGCCGCGTTACTGCGGGAAGGAGTCCAGATCAGCGTCCTTTCCATAGAGTCGACGAAGTTCGGTGAATTTTTAAAAACGCATACCGTACCCACCAGCCTGAACATCTTTCGTGTCGATCCCCTCAGGGGTTCGGCCCTTTTCGTCGTGGAGTCCAAGATCATCTTCACCTTCGTGGACATTCTCTTCGGGGGGACAGGTGACCCGTCCTATAAGGTGGAGGGTAGAGAGTTCACGGCCATCGAAAACAGAATCATCCGGAAGTTTGTCCTCGGCGCCCTCGGGGATCTCGAGAAGGCCCTCAAGGATATCCTGAACGTCAAAGTGACCTACCAGCGCTCCGAGTACAACCCGCAGTTTGCCCAGATCGTCACGCCGTCGGATGTAGTGATTGTCGTCCATTACGAGGTCGAGATGGAATGTACTACGGGATCCCTGTTCCTCTGTATCCCCTACGCCGTCCTGGAGCCCGTGCGCGAAAAACTCCAGTCGGGTTTTCAGGGGGACCATCTCGAGATCGACCGGGAGTGGACCAAGAGATTCAGGGGCGGTCTCATGTCTTCCAGGATAGAGCTCGTCGCGGAACTGGGGAGGGCGGAGATCAGCATGAGGGATGTGATGGGACTCAAGAAGGGGGACGTGGTCCTCCTGGACCGTTTCCGCACGGACAATCTCGAAATTCACGTGGAGGGCATACTCAAGTTCCACGGATATCCCGGGGTTTTCAGGGGAAACAACGCCGTACAGATTTCAGACACCCTGTCGGGGAGAGAGGTTCATCATGATGGAGCAGAGTGACTTCAAGGAGAAGAAAAACAACATGCAGGCGGGCCTCGAAGGAAAATCGGATCCGAGACTACACGCCTCGGCTGAATTTCATGACGAGCCGGGCGGCATGGACCCGAAGACCCAGGTCGATGAGATTCATTTCGGGGAGATCAAGAAAGGCAGTGCAGGACGATCGGCACTCGATCTCGATTTCATCATGGATATCCCGCTGACCCTCACCGTGGAGCTGGGGCGGAGCCGGATGCTCATCGGTGAGCTTCTCCAGCTGGGTCAGGGGTCCGTCGTCGAACTGACGAAGGCCGCCGGAGAGCCCGTCGACGTCTATGTGAATCAGCGGTTGATCGCCAGGGGTGAGGTGGTCGTCGTGAATGAAAAGTTCGGCATCCGTTTTAGCGATATCGTTTCCCCGGCAGAGAGAATTCTCAAACTGAAGTGAGGACATGATGAGCTCCTGGGAATTCATCCTTTCCATGTTGAAAATGCTGTCCGCCCTGGCCCTGGTGCTGGGCCTGATGGTCGTGGCCATGTACTTCCTGAAGAAGTTCATGAACCGAACGGGGGGCAGCGTCGAGACCGACGAGTTCGTGAAGATCATCTCCACCCGATACCTCGGACCCAAAAACAGCATCGTCATTCTCGATGTCCTCGATCACGTGATCGTGGTGGGTATCTCGAATCAGCAGATCTCCCTGTTGACGGAAATCGATGACCGGGAATCCCTGGATCGGCTGAAGACGATGCGGGGCCGCAGAGTGCAGTCCCCTGCCCTCATGGACCAGCTGACGCTTTACAAGAGGAAGCTGAAGGCCCTCAGCTTCATGGGGAAGAACCATGCCGTGCCTGATTGATAGCTTCCGGGGCGTCTTGAAAAAGCGTCGGGTCATGATGCTGGGGGCGGCCTTTGTCATCGCGATCCTCCTTCAGTCATCCACATCTTCCGCAGTCCCCATCCCGACGATCCAGCTGAGCGTCGGTGACGGTACGGATCAGCCGGGGCAAGTCGCCGTCGTTCTCCAGTTGCTGCTGCTCCTGACCGTCCTGTCACTCGCTCCGGCCATTCTGGTCATGGTGACATCCTTCACGAGGATCGTCGTGGTGCTCTCCATCCTCCGGCACGCCCTGGGCACCCAGCAGATGCCGGCAAACCAGATCATCATCGGGCTGTCGCTCTTTCTCACGTTTTTCATCATGACGCCGGTCTGGCAGCAGGTGAACACCAACGCCCTTCAGCCTTACTTCAATGAGCAGATTTCCGGTGAGCAGGCCTTCGAGCAGGCGGCCCAGCCCGTCCGTGACTTCATGCTCAAGCAGACGCGGGAGAAGGACCTGGCCCTCTTTGTGAAGATCTCCAACTCAAAACGGCCGGACAAACCGGCCGATGTTCCCCTTCAGGTGTTGATCCCGGCTTTCGTCATCAGCGAATTGAACACGGCCTTTCAAATCGGCTTTCTCATCTACATTCCCTTTTTAATCATCGATATGGTCGTGGCGAGTGTTCTTTTGTCCATGGGGATGTTGATGCTGCCCCCCATTATGATCAGTATGCCCTTCAAACTGCTGCTGTTCGTGCTCGTGGACGGCTGGTATCTGATCATCGGATCCCTGGTGCAGAGCTTCCATTAGCGGGGAGGTCAGAAGGCAATATTATGACAACGGAACTCATCATGGGAATCGCGACGGAGACGATGAAAGTGACGCTGCTGGTTTCGGCGCCGGTGCTCCTGGTCGGGCTCATCGTCGGACTCGCCATCAGCATCTTTCAGGCGGTGACACAGGTCCATGAGATGACGCTGACCTTCGTTCCCAAGATCATCGCCGTCATGATCGCCATGTTGATCGCCCTGCCGTGGATGATGAACCTGATCGTGACGTTTACCCACAATCTGTTTTCGAACATACCGATGTACGTGAAATGAGTGTCCCCCGGTCATGCACCTTTCCGTGCGCCAGGCAGGGAAAAAATGAGGCAAAATTTCGATGAGCATACCGATCCTTTCCAACGAGCAGATCGAGATGTTCTTCCTGGTCTTTCTCCGGGTGGCCACCATTATCGCCATGATCCCCGTTCTCGGAGACCGGACCGTCCCCTTTAAGATCAAAGGGTCACTGTCGCTCTTTGTCGCCTTTCTGGTCTTCCCCTTCGTCCAGCCCCATGCCCCGATGAGCGAGAATCTTTTTTCCATGGCCTTCCGGATGGCCGGGGAGGTCCTCATCGGCGTCATGCTCGGTATTGCCAGCCGCCTCATCTTCGCGGGCATCCAACTTGCCGGGCAGCTCATCGGCTTTCAGATGGGCTTTTCCATCGTCAACATCATCGACCCCGTCACCAGCGACCAGGTTTCGATCATCGCGGAATTCCAGTACCTCGTCGCCGCACTTCTCTTCCTGGCCACCAGCGCCCACCATGTCTTCCTGGCGGCGATCGTGGAGAGCTACAAAGTGCTGCCCATTTATGATTTCCAATTTACCGGGGCGCTCATGCAGGCCCTGATCGAACTTTCGGGCAACATGTTTGTGATCGCCGCGAAAGTATCCGCCCCCCTCATTGCGGCTTTGCTTCTGACCAACGTGGGTCTGGGCCTCATCGCCAGGACCGTTCCCCAGATCAACATCTTCATCGTCGGTTTTCCGCTCCAGATCGCCGTGGGGCTCATCGGCGTCGGCCTGACCCTGCCCATATTCCTGAATATCGTCGGGCGGTTTTTCAACAACCTGGAAGGGGAAGTGAATCTACTGCTGCGCCTCATGTAAGGACAGGAAAGCCGTTGTGCAAGGGAGGGGTTTCGACATGAATCTTTGCGGCAACGCGAGATAAAAAAATCATAGTTTTAATACTTTAGCCGGGATTCCCGGTAAGCCCGGGAGAACCGGAGGACCGCATGCCGGACATCGACAGGGACCAGGAACGAACAGAACAAGCATCGCCTCGACGAAGGGAAGAGGCGAGAAAAAAGGGGCAGGTCGCCCGGAGCCAGGAAGTGGTTTCCGTGGCCATCCTGCTGGCCTGCGCAATCCTCCTGTATTTCAGCTCCACCTGGATGCTCGACCGGATGATGGATCTCATGCGGTGGGCCTTCAGGGAATCGGGCTCGACGGCAGTCCACATCAATACCGTTCAATCCCTCGCCGGCATCTGGTTATACAAACTCTTTATTGTTTTGACACCGCTCTTTCTGACCATCGTTGTCGCGGGACTCCTGGCAAACTATCTCCAGTTCGGCTTCATCTTCTCCACGGAAGCCCTTCAACCCGATATCGCAAAACTCGATCCGATCCGGGGTTTCCAGAGGCTTTTCTCCCTCAAATCCTTCGTGGAGCTCATCAAGAGCCTGATCAAGTTCACCATTGTCAGTTGCGTCGTCTATTTCACGATGAAGAATGAGCTCGAGGGAATGATCCCCCTCATGGACGAGAGCGTCTGGGGGATCCTCATCTACATCGGGAAGATCATGTTCCGGATCGTCATTACCACCTCCTGGGTCCTCATCGTGCTCGCCATTCTCGATTACCTTTACCAGCGATGGGAGTTTGAGAAGGGTCTCAAGATGTCCAAGCAGGAGGTGAAGGATGAATTCAAGCAGACGGAGGGCGACCCGCTGGTCAAAGCGAGGATCAAGCGTATTCAGAGGGAACAGGCCCGCAGAAGGATGATGGCGAACGTGCCCAAGGCCGACGTTGTGATCACAAACCCCGTCCATCTGGCCGTTGCCCTTGAGTACGATGGGGGGCGCATGATCGCCCCCAGGGTTGTGGCCAAGGGAGCCGGTGTAATTGCCGAGAATATCAAGGAAATTGCACGAGAGCACGGGGTGCCCGTCGTGGAGAACAAACCGGTGGCACAACTATTGTATAAGATGGTCAATATCGATGAATTTATCCCGGAAAATCTCTACCGGGCCGTGGCCGAAATACTGGCCTATGTCTACGGTTTGAAAGAAAAGAAAGTGTAACGAAAATAGAGGCTTATGGCAGATACCTATACGGAAGCCAGTCCCTTCAGTGGATGGATGAGAAATTCGAGCACCATGATGGCCGTGGCGGTCATCGGGGTGCTGTTCGTCATGATTGTCCCCATCCCCACGCTGGCCCTGGACCTTCTGCTGTCACTGAGTATCACGATTTCCATCATCATCATGCTGATGTCCATGTATGTCCTCAAGCCTCTGGATTTTTCGGCCTTCCCTTCGATTCTTTTGACCGTAACCCTTTTCCGGCTTTCCCTGAACGTGGCCTCGACACGCCTCATCCTGCTCAAGGGCAATGAGGGAACGGCGGCCGCCGGTCAGGTCATCAAGGCCTTCGGGACCTTCGTCGTCGGCGGGAATTATGTGGTCGGTCTCATCGTTTTCTCCGTCCTTACCCTCATCAACTTCATCGTCATCACCAAGGGTGCCACCCGGATCGCCGAAGTGGCCGCGCGGTTCACCCTCGATGCCATGCCGGGCAAGCAGATGAGCATTGATGCGGACCTGAATGCGGGGCTCATCACGGAGGCCGACGCACGGAGGCGAAGGAGCGAGATCGAGCGGGAAGCGGATTTCTACGGCGCCATGGACGGCGCGAGCAAGTTCGTGCGAGGGGATGCCATTGCCGGCGTCGTGATTATATTCATCAACATTATCGGTGGACTCATCATCGGCGTCCTCCAGCAGGGCATGCCGATTGCCGATGCCGCCACGAATTACACGCTCCTGACGATTGGAGACGGCCTGGTGACCCAGGTGCCGGCCCTCATTGTCTCTACGGCGGCGGGCATGCTCGTGACCCGCTCAACGGCCTCGTCGGATCTCGGCAGGGACATGTCCCAGCAGCTCTTCACGCAACCGAGAGCGATCGGCACGGCCGCTTCCATTCTGCTCATCTTTGCGTTGATCCCGGGCATGCCGAAATTCTCTTTCATCCTCATCGGGATCCTGACGGGCGCCCTGGCGTGGAAACTCTACCAGGCCTCCCGCCGGGCCGAGGAGGTAAAGGAAGAAGTGCCGCCTGCCGCACCCGTCGATACGGTAGAAAATCTCCTGCCTCTGGACATGATGGAGCTCGAAGTCGGCTACGGGCTCATTCCCCTTGTGGATTCGTCCCAGGGGGGCGAACTTCTGCACCGGATCCGGGCCCTGCGAAAGCAGCTGGCCCTCGACATGGGATTCGTCATCCCCGCTATTCACATCCGGGACAACCTGCAGCTCAAACCGAACATGTACTCCTTGATCGTCAAGGGCATCGAAGTCGCCCGGGGGGAGATCATGCCGGATCACTGGCTGGTGCTCGCCTCCGAAAAGGGCGCCAAGATCAAGGGAATCGAGACCCGGGAACCCGCCTTCGGGCTTCCTGCCGTGTGGGTCACGGAGAAAGAAAAAGAGAGCGTGCAGTCCAAAGGACATGTGGTGGTCGATCCGGCAACGGTCATGACGACCCATCTCACGGAGATCATCAAGTCCCATTCCGACGAGCTCCTCGGCAGACAGGAAGTTCAGGCCCTTCTCGACAACCTCGCGAAGACGCACCCGAAGGTGGTTGAGGAACTTGTTCCCAAAGTGGTCTCCCTGGGGACGGTGCAGCGGGTCATGCAGCGGCTTTTAAAAGAGCGGATCTCCATCCGGGATCTCCTCACCATTCTGGAAACCCTTGCGGACTATGGCGTCATGACGAAAAACCTCGATGTCCTGACCACCTATGTCCGGCAGGCCCTCGCCAGAACCATTACCCGGCAGTACAGGGACGGTGACGGCAATATCAGCGTGGTGGTTCTCTCTCCGGACGTCGAAGACAAGATCAGCCGCTCATTGCAGCACACGGATTATGAATCCTTTTTTACCGGCGACCCCAACTGGGTCCAGAAAATGGTAAGGGGTGTGCAGAAATTCACAGCCGATTTTACGGCAAAGGGTCTTCAGCCGATTTTTCTCTGTTCGCCCGTCTCCAGGGTGCACTTCAGGAAAATGATGGAGAAGTTTTTCCCGGGCATTATCGTCCTGTCGCACAACGAGATCACCCACGACGTGAACATCCGCTCGCTGGGTATGCTGGAGTAGGCATATGAAGATCAAGCGGTACGAGGCATCAAGCATTCAGGAGGCCATCAGCAAGATCAAGAACGATCTGGGTGAGAATGCCATCCTGCTCTCCTCGAAGCGGCTGCACGGAGGGCGAAACCCTGTATTTGAGCTGACAGCGGCAGCGGACGAGGCTCAGACCGAGCGCAGGTCGTCCACCCTGCGGGTGGAGCCCCGGGGGACCGGGAGAACCCCGGCCATGCCGCCGGAGAGCCAGGAAACGCTCCATGCTTTCCGCAAGGACCTCGAAGATTTGAAGGCCCTCGTCATCGAGGCCAACCGGAAGAACATCCTCTACGGCGAGCTCATGGAGTTGAAGGAGAGTCTGAGCACCTTCTTCGACATGCTGGGGATCCGCAAGACGGAGGGCAAACCCCAGCCCCTGTCCCAACTCTACTACAACCTGGTGGCCGGGGGTGTGTCCAAGGATCGGGCCTACCGGCTGGTCGGCACCATCCGGAAGGGACTGACGGCCCGCGCCGAGGACGATTACGACGGGGTCCTCCGCAGTGCCGAGGAACTCATCCAGAAGTCTGTGGTGCCCTCCTATGAGCGGACGCGTCAGGGCCGGGTCGTGGCCTTCGTGGGTCCCACCGGTGTGGGCAAGACGACGACGCTGGCCAAGCTGGCGGCTCGATGGTCCCTGGAGGCAAGCAAGAAGGTCGGGCTGGTGACGGCGGACACCTACCGGATTGCGGCGGTCGAGCAGTTGAGGACCTACGCGAAGATCATGGGTCTTCCTCTCGAAGTCGCCTCCGAGAAAGAGGAGTTCAAGAACGCCCTTCGAAAATTCCAGGATCGCGACGTGATTCTGATCGATACACCGGGGCGGAGCTTTAACGACGAGACGCACCTGCAACGGCTGAGAGATTATCTCCACCTGGAGATCCCGGTGGAAACGAATCTCCTGATCAGCATGACGGCAAGCCCCGAGAACATGCTGGCGACGGCGTCGCGCTTCGACAAGGTCGGCTACAACGCCATGATCTTCACGAAACTCGACGAGAGTAACGCCTACGGGCTGATTTACAATGTAGTCGATCAGGTTGGAAAACCGGCCTACTATGTAACCAATGGACAGAATGTCCCTCAGGATATCGAGAGTCTGAATCCGGCTAAACTGGCAAGAATGGTCGTGAGAAATTCCCTGCACTGATGTGGCATCGTCAAAACCGGAGGTATCCCCTTGGACCAAGCTGAGACACTAAGAGAGATGAAGAAAAGAGAGAGAGACACGAGTGACGCCGGGATGCTGCCGACCAAGCCCGGTCAAAAGGACATCAGCAGTCGCAAGAACGACGGCATTCGCGTCATCGCCATCACCAGCGGAAAAGGGGGCGTGGGCAAAACGAACATCGCCGCCAATCTGGCCTATATCCTCTCGATGATGAAGAAAAAAACCCTGGTCTTCGATGCGGACATGGGCCTGGCCAACATCGACGTCATTCTGGGGCTGGCCCCCAAGTACAATCTCTATCACGTGCTCCGGGGGGAGAAGAGTCTCGCCGAGATCGTCCTCGAAGGTCCGGGGGGGATCAAGATCCTGCCGGCCGCCTCGGGCATCCAGGAGATGACGGATCTCACGAAGGGACAGAAACTGGCGCTGCTCGACGAGTTGAATGAATTGAGCGATGAGCTCGACTTCATGCTCATCGACACCGCGGCGGGGATCGCCGGCAACGTCATCTACTTCAACATGGCGGCCAGGGAGATTATCGTCGTCGTGTCGCCGGAACCCACCTCCCTCACCGACGCCTATGCGCTCATCAAGATTCTCTATTCCCGGCATGCGGGCAAGAAGTTCATGCTGCTTGTGAACATGGTGAAAAATGCCACCGAGGCCCGCGAGGTCTACAACAAATTGAGCAATGCCACTTCTCACTTCCTCAACCTGTCGATCGACTACCTGGGTTATGTCCTGGATGATCGCAGTGTTCAGGATGCGGTGAGGAAACAGCAGGCGCTGGCCGAGGCCTATCCCGGTTCCCGTGCCTGCAAATGCCTGTCGTCGATTGCCAGGAAACTCTGCCGGACGCAGCCCGGCGGTTACGAGGCGGGGAGCATAAAATTCTTCTGGAAGAGTATCATCGATCGGGATCGTGGATAAGAAAGAACGCGATAAACTCATCATGAAATATGCTCCTCTCGTGAAGAACATCGTCGAGAGGATCGCGGCCAAAGTTCCCCAGCATGTGGCGGACAGACAGGACCTGATGCACGTGGGCATTATCGGACTGATCTCCGCCCTCGAAAAATTCGACAAGAGCCGAAATGTCCAGTTCGAAACCTATGCCCGCTTCAGGATCCGGGGAGCGGTGCTGGATGAACTTCGGGCCAGGGACTGGCAGCCCCGGTCCGCGAGAAACAAGGATGCGAAGATCGAGAAGGCCATTTTCGAACTCAGGAAACTCCTGGGGAGGCAGCCGCAGGAGGAGGAAGTCGCCAATCATCTCGGCATGCCCCTCGAGGAGTACTACCAGCTCCTGGACGAGGCCTGCGGGGTGTCCCTCCTCAAGAGCGAGGACCTGCCGCCGGACTATTGCGAGAAGTACGGCAGTTACGACGTTCTCGAGCGGATCGACCAGGGAAACCCTTTTGTCCTGCTCACAAAGAACGAGCTGAAAAACACGCTGAAGCGGGCCATCGAGACGCTGCCGGAAAAAGAAAAAGTCGTTCTTTCGCTTTACTACTACGAAGAACTTACCATGAAGGAAATCGGGCTGGTGCTGAGGCTGACGGAATCAAGAGTGTGCCAGCTTCATTCGCAGGCCATAGTGAGATTGAGGGGGAGAGTGCGAGAGTTAAGATAAAGAGACATGGCCAAAAAGCGAAACCCGGACATTCTGGATGACGATCAGATAGAAGCCGCCGGTACAGAACGGAAGAAAGGGGATCACCTGCGAGAAGACGAAGACGTGGAAAACCCTGCGCCGGGATCCTTCTGGGTTCGTCTTCGTCGGGGTCGCCTGCACCCCGGCAAAACCGTTTCTGCGGCGATGGACTGGGCCCGCCATCACCGGGTGCGGGCATACAGCGCCTGCGTTATGGTGCTCCTCCTGGTCGTCGCCGTTTCTGTGGGTCTTTATCTCAGAGGGTCCCGTCCGGACGCCGCCGGGGAGAAGGGCGCGGACAGGCCGGCCGCGGCGCTTCAGAGGGTGTTTTCCTTCGATAACTTTACCATTGATTTGAAAGACCCGCAGGGGAAGTACAAGCTTTTGATCTGTGACGTCGTTCTGGAATTGAACAGACCCGACGTAATGACGGAGGAGAAAAAGGTCGTCATTCGAAAGACCATCTATCAGACGGCCCGGAAAAACAGCCCCGATCTTCTGAGCACGTCCCAGGCCCACCGGGTGTTCAAGCGGCAGATCAGCTCCGAACTGAACAACCTTATGGGACAGGAAGCCATCCGGGATGTCTATGTGACGAAATTTGTCCTCCTCTGATGACGGGTACTTTTTTCTTAACCTTGAGCGATGGGGACGGAGGGAGGTTAGGGTTTATGGAAAGATCGCTGTACTTCGCGTTTGTGAAACCCTCGTACATCATGGCTTTCATTATTCTCGTCTTGGGCGGTTTCACCGGGACGGCATACTCGCTCACTGCAGACGAGGTTCGGGCGCTCAAGAAAGCGGGCGTCAGCGACGAGACCATCCAGATCATGTTGCAGCAGGAGCGCGAGGCAAAGGTGCGAGGTCCCTATGACCAGATGGGGGTCCGGGAAATCAGGGACAAGGAAGGAAACACCTATATCGTCTATTCCACGGGCAAGCCGTCGGGGAGCGACACGTCCGATGCTGAAAAAGAAAGGGTTGAAAAAGCCTGGAGAATGCTGCAGAACATCATCATTGACAGGCGTCACTAAGAGATGCCGTCGCAAATCCAAGGAAAGCATAGAGGAAGGGCTTGGACATGAGCAGGGATGGTGAGATTTTCCAGGAATTAGAGAATGATTTTGAGGCGACCTTTATCCGGGATCTCATTCCCGGCATTCTCCACAATTTTGCAAACCCCCTGAACGGCATCATGGGGCGCTCCAAGCTTCTGCAGCGACGGGTGGAGGAAAACATCAAAAAGACGGTGGAGCACTACCCGGATGCGGGGAAGCAGTTTGTCGAAGACTACGGGAAGATCACGAAGGATGTCGAACTCCTGATCTCCGAGGCCGACCGGCTCTTTGAGATGTTCCGCAGTGTGTCGGGCAAATTCTACGCCATCGGCGATGCGACCGTCCAGAAACTGAATCTCTCCGAGATGGTCGAAAACGAGATGAAGTTCTCCGACTTTTATCTCGATTTCAAGCACCAGGTCAAAAAGCAGATCAGCCTGGATCCGGATGTCCCGGAGATCTCGGCAACCCCTGCGGACCTTACACTCTTTCTCTCCACGCTCATCCAGTACTCCATGCAGGCCATGAAGACGAGCAAGGTCAAGGAATTTTCAATCTCCACGTCCCGCGAGCGAGGGCAGGCGACCCTGAAGGTTCAGGACACGGGTTCTCCTCTATCGGGTCAGCTGAGGGAGTCCCTGATGAAGGGGGCCGATGTGCCGCCGGCGGGTCCCGAAGGTTTGAGAAAACTCTTCCTGGCTTTTTCGCTGATGAGAAAATATCAGGCCCGCATCGAGGTGTACTCCGAGGGCTCAAAAAACGTGTATATCGCCCAGATTCCCATTCAGGCAACGGGCCTTAAGAAAGGCTGAGATGGTGATCACGGATGTGGACGAAGGGTCGGAATCAGAGGTAAGTGCGCATGAGCATTAAAGGATTTTTCAGAAAAGACGATATATTCGATAGAGGCAATAGGGTAACCCCCCCGGGGCCTTTGGTCCCCCTCTAATCACGAGGCGCCTGCGACCGAACCGCCGACGTCCCGAAGGGAGGTTTTTCAAGCGTGTTAAGGGCGGCTGACGTGCAACAGATCCTGCTGCAGACCAATCCTGTGGAACGCATCCAGCATACACAGCAGCAGCAGTCTGACATGCAGCAGAGGAACTTCGCCGTCGAGGTGGGTCTCGAGAAAAAGATTATGGGGGAAAAGGTCAAGGTCGCAGACGAAACAGAACGATCGAGCATCAAAAGGGAAGAGGAAGAAAAGAGAAAAAGGCATTCAAAAAGTTCCAAGTCCGATCACGAAAACCCTGCGGAAGCCGGAGAAAAGGATGCGGCTGAAGAGAAAGAGCAGGGACGATTGATCGACGTCAAGGTATGAGATGAGCCAGCAGGTTTTTTTCATGATTCAGATTTTGGTTGACATTGCGCTCCTGGCGGTGATCGTGTATTTCATCTACCGGATCCACGAGGAGAGCCGCAGGAGGCCGGCAGGTGTGGACCCCCGCATGCTCGCGGAATTCAGGAAACTCCTGGCCGAGTCCCAGAATGGTTCGGCGGGTCTTGTCCAGGCCATGGACGAGGGAAGGAAGGCCCTGAAAGAGATCTCCCGGGTGCTTGACGAAAAGGAATACCGCCTCAGAAAGATCATCGAGCAGTCGGAGGTTCAGCTCGGAAAGGCTGCCCCGAATCCGCATGCAGGGGAGTTCCCCGGGGAGAAGGGTTTCGCCGAGGCGGTCAGGATGGCCCGGCGAGGCATGAGCCTCAAGGAGATATCAAAACACCTCGGTCTCCCGGAAGGGGAAGTCAGTCTCATCCTCGATCTGGATCGAAGAAGGAGCGAGGCCGCCCGGTCCTGACGGGTTGACGAACCCGTGAGAAGGCCGCTTTGTGTCTCGATCGGCCTTCGAACGCCGACCGTCCGAAGAGGCCGACGCTTTACATCAAACAGGGGACGTTTCCCGATCAGAGACACGCATGGCTTCCATCCATCTCCCGCCGATTACAACCCCGACCTCAGAAAACCGACTGCAGATCCAGCAGGGTGCACGGCCATTGTCCCATTTAACTGTGGGGCAGCTCCTGGAGGCCCGCGTCGTGGGAAGGCTCGACGGCGAGCGGCTGCTGATCAACATTCAAGAGCAGAATCTGGTTGCCCGGACCACCATCCCACTGCAGGCGGGAGAAAATATCCGGGTCAGGGTGGAGGGGCTGAACCCCCTTCTCACACTGGCCCTGCTGGAGAGATCCACCGGGGAGTCTGCCCATACCGGTGAGGCCCTCCAGTCCATGAGAGCGGAACCCCTGGCGCTGGCGAAATCGCTCGCCGGTCTTCTCGAAGCGCTGGGCCCTGAAAATTCGGGCGCGCTCCGGACCCTTCCCGTCAAGGGCGATGCCGGCCGGATTTTGCAGCTGCTCCAGAGCCTTGTCCTTCCGAAAAACACCGTAGAAAACCCTCTGTGGATAAAGGATTGCCTGCAATCCCTGGGCCTTCTCCTGGAATGTGACGTCAGAAAAGAGTTTCAGAGAGGGTCTTCAACGGGCTTTCAGGAAAGAGCCGTGAGCCTCAAGGAACTCCTCCTGAATCTGATCGAAGTGCTTCAAAAACAGGGTGATGGTGAAGGGGGAAAGGGGCTCTTGCAGAAATTGAGCCTCTTCGAGGGCACCCTCAAGAACATCGAAAATCTCCAGGTCCTGAACGTCCTCTTTCAGGAGCAGGAAGGGAAATATCTACTCCAGATCCCATTCCTCCTTTCCGGTCGTATGACCACGGCGGATATCTTCGTCTATGTCGATCAGGAAAATCAGAAGGGGAAGAAAGGCCCGGAAGACTACCGTGTCGTCTTCGCCCTCAACATGGATGCCCTCGGGGACATCATGATCCAGGCAAAGTGGAAGGGGAAAAAACTGGGCTGCCTCATCGAGTGCGGCAGCGATGAGATCCGGGACTTCATCTATCCTTCGCTTGCCGGTCTCGCGGAGCGGCTCGGAGCCCTGGGATATCAGACGGGTGAAATGACCTGCACCGTGAAGAAAGACCTCGGGCAGGCAAGGGAGGAATTTTACCAGAGGGAACTCTCTCTGACGGCCGTTGACCTCTTCGCGTGAGAGGGGTGCAGGGATTACCGACAGGAAGGGACTTGACCAGCCATGAAGAAAAAAGACGACCTCCGGATGGCTGCCTCCATCCAATACGACAAGAAGAAGGATGAAGCCCCCCGCCTGACGGCCAAGGGCCGGGGGATCCTGGCGGATAAGATCATCGAGCTTGCCAGGAAACACGATGTCCCCATCAAGGAAGATCCCGCGCTCGTTTCAATCCTCTGCCGGCTCGACATCGATGAAGAGATCCCTTCGGAGCTCTTCCGGGCCATCGCCGAGATCCTCGCCTTTGTATATTCCACCAATGAACGTTACCGGGAGAAGCTGGAGGAGAGCCGTTAGGGGAGAGGCAAAAAAGGGGTGTTTTCGGCAACAGGGAAATTTTTTCCCGGCCTGCTCCCTTCCACGGAAAAGAACCCTTCCGGCAGCCCTGCGAGTACCCAGATCACCGGGACTCTCCCTGCGACGTGATAATTTATAACCTATAGATCTGTCTCTT
>CAZJPV010000027.1:0-38372 GCA_964547985.1 uncultured Syntrophaceae bacterium | reverse complement strand
ACTCATTTCTGAAGCCTTGTTTTTTAATGTTTCCCCCAAGAATGCCGCAGTTCAAATGCAAATCTTCAATTTGGGTTTGAAAGGTCATCCATTCCCAATAGCCATTTTTCTTCTTGACTACCCTTGAGGCTGAGAGTAATTTTCTCTTTGAATGTCCCTGGCTGTAGCCCAGTAAATCCAACCACCTAGCCTCTAATCTTCTGGAGCGCCGGATGTCAGTGTGTAATCGGAAAATGCCCATACGATAGGCTGCAAGGGATTCTTTTCACCTTTGGAGCCATTCTCTTTTTACTTTTCTTGAATTGCCCTTTCTTTACAGAAACCAGGTAAACCCACCGGACAACGTCAAATGAACTGTCCCAGCTGTGCATCTCCGAATCCAGACCATGCCCGTTTCTGTAACTCTTGTGGAAGCGCATGGAGGTGACGTGCAACGAGTCATACTTGATTTCCTAAGCTTTTAAGGAGGGCTTTCAATGGCAAATTATAAAGAAACATCCATGGGTGCTATATTTCAAAACCGGGTTCAGGAATACGGGGACAAGACCCTTGTAAAGAACAAGAACAAACAAGGGGTATGGGAAGAAATCTCCTGGAACAGGCTCAATGGTATGGTGAGGGATATGGGCATATTCCTCATCAATAAAAACATCCAGCCCGGTGACAAGGTGGCCCTGTTCTCACCGAACCGCTATGAATGGTGGGTTGCCGACCTGGCCATCATCTCCGTGGGTGCGGTGAATGTCCCCATCTATGCCACCAACTCTGCAGAGGAGGCCCGGTACATTATCGAGAATTCAGACTCCAAGATGTGTTTCGTCGGCACCAGGGAACAAATGGATAAAATTCTCCAGATCAAAGACAGGCTCCCGAATCTGGGAGAGATCATCATCTTCGACAATCTTGACAAGCCTGTTCCCGGCGTCATCACCTTTCAGGATGCCTGCAAGGAAGGAAAGGCGGCCAAAAACAGGGACGAGTTCGACAAGCGCCTCGTCCCCATCAACATCGAGGATGTGGCCACCATCATCTATACCTCGGGCACCACCGGCAATCCCAAGGGTGTCATGCTGACCCACAAAAACTTCGTTTCCAATGTCAATCAGGTCCAAACGATAGACCCCGACTTTCTTTCTGGCGACCACATCTTCCTTTCATTCCTCCCGCTTGCGCACTCCCTGGAGAGAACGGCTGGATACTACTGCCCTATCTTCCTCGGTCACAAGGTCGCCTTTGCCGAGAGCATGGAAAAGCTCCTGGAGAACTTCGGTGAGATCAGGCCCACCTTCCTGATCAGTGTGCCGCGCATCTATGAAAAGATACATTCGGGCATCACCGCAAAGGTAGCCGGTGCACCCCCCGTCAAAAAAGCCCTGTTCAACTGGGCCATGGGCATTGCAAAACGGAACCTGCCCTATGTCTGTGAGAACAAAAAGCGGACCGGTATGTTTGCTTTCAAATACAACCTGGCAGACAAACTCATTTTCAGCAAGCTCCGGGCAGCTATCGGCATGGACAGGCTTCACGCTGCTGTCTCCGGCGGCGCCCCTTTATCGGTTTCTGATGCAGAGTTTTTCCTTGGAATGGGCATCAAGGTTATTGAGGGGTTCGGTCTGACCGAGACAACACCGGTCACCAACGCCAACTTGCCCAAGCACATTAAACCCGGCACGGTGGGCCCCGCCGTGAAAGACACCAACATCAAAATCTCTGAAGCCGGCGAAATACTCATCAAGGGACCCCAGATCATGAAGGGCTACTATAAGAACGAGGCGGCCACCAAAGAAGCCTTTACGCCAGACGGCTTCTTCCGCACCGGTGATATCGGTGAGATCGACAAGGACGGTTTCTTGAAGATTACCGGCCGGCTGAAGGATATCATCATTACCTCCAGCGGCAAGAACATCTCTCCGCAGAATATCGAGAATGCCCTTGTGGCATCCCGCTTTGTCGAACAGCTGGCCGTCATCGGCGACAACCGGAAATACCTCTCGGCCCTGATCGTGCCCGCCTATACCACACTGGAGGCCTGGGCGAAGCAAAACAACATTACCTTCACCGGCCGAAAGGACCTTATCTCCAAACCCGAGGTCCTGAAACTCTTCGAGGCCGAGATCGAGCAGTGCATGAAGGACTTTGCCCCCGTTGAGCAGATCCGGAAGTTTACCCTGCTGGAGACCGAGTGGTCCCAGGACAGCGGTGAGCTTACCCCCACCATGAAGTTGAAGAGAAAGATTATCATCCAGAAGTACGGTTCTCAGATCGAGTCCATGTATCCACCGGAATAATCGGTAAGCGTGCAGGAAGACAGGGGGCGGGCGTGCGAATGACCCATGGACGCACAACGCCTTCGTCACTGGCCGATGCGATCGTGGCGAATGTGGGGCGTAAGGTAACGTATGCGCAGATCCCATCTGACGGGGCGCGCCGTGTAGCCCAGATCATCCTTGAGTGTGCGTCAACTGTCTCTGACCGGGTTTGATAGCCGATTTTTACGGGGTCCGGGCTATGACGCAATGAGGTGCCTGACTTCGTTTCGTCTTTGCTCCTGCGCATTTCTATCCATCATCTTCAACTTTGGAGATTATGTTGTTATGGGGGGTGTGGGTGAAGTCGTTAAGACGGCTTCCTCGGGTGCAGATCCCGGCCAGGACGTATAGTTTCCTGAAATCATTTAATTTTCTCACTTATTTTTATAATAGATTTCTCATGGAAATCGTGATAGTCAAAATACATATGGTATGTTAGCGATTCAGATTTTTAACCCGCTTCAATTTGTTGATGAGGGTGCCATGGGCTGGTGATTGAAACCCCGCTACTCAAAAGAGTGCGGGGTTTTGTATTTGAACCGGTCGGGATGATGATGCTTTTTTTGCATCGGCTCCGCGACGTTAAAAAAACGCCTGATGCGTCAGACATAAAAAATGAAAGGAGGGTATCTATGAAGGGAAAAGAAAAAGAAGTAACGGAAACGTCGGAAGCTGAAATTGCGGTACACTGGGGGGAAGAGCAATTCTTCTATCCATCTTCACAGTTTATTGCCCAGGCGAACATGAGCGATCCGAAGGTCTTTGAGCGTTTTAGCCTTGAAAATTTCCCGAATTGTTTCAAGGAGTATGCCGATCTTTTGTCCTGGTACGAGTATTGGCATACGACACTGGACACAAGCGACGCCCCTTGCTGGAAGTGGTTTGTCGGCGGCAAGATCAATGCGAGTTACAACTGCATTGACAGGCATCTTGCAAAGAATAAAAACAAAACAGCAATTCACTTCGTTCCAGAGCCGGAGGATGAAAAAATTGAGCATATCACTTACCAGGAACTTTATGTGAGGGTGAATGAGTTCGCGGCGGTCCTGAAGGACTTTTGCGGACTGAAGGCTGGAGACACCGTCACGCTTCACATGCCCATGGTGGCTGAGCTACCCATCACGATGCTCGCCTGTGCACGACTCGGTATCATACACTCGCAGGTTTTCGGTGGTTTTAGCGGTAAGGCGTGTTCGGAAAGAATCGTTGATTCGGAAAGTCGTGTTCTGATCACCATGGATGCCTATTACAGAGGCGGACAGCTTATCGACCACAAAGAAAAGGCCGATACGGCTGTTGCCGAGGCAGCCGAGGAAAACCAGAAAGTAGATAAGGTCCTCGTATGGCAGCGTTATCCCGGCAAATATTCCGCACAGACACCGATGGTGAAAGGCCGCGATTTCTTTGTGAATGACCTGCTGAAAAAATATTATGGAGCAAGGATTGACCCTGTGAAGATGCCTGCGGAAGCCCCGCTCTTTCTCATGTACACCAGCGGCACGACCGGGAGGCCCAAAGGCGCACAGCACAGCACAGGTGGCTACCTTGCCTATGTGGCCGGAACATCCAAATATGTTCAGGACATTCATCCCGAGGATGTTTACTGGTGTCTGGCGGACATAGGATGGATCACAGGCCATTCATATATTGTGTATGGCCCGCTGGCCATATGCGCATCCTCTGTTATCTATGAAGGCATTCCGAATTATCCGGATGCGGGCAGGCCCTGGAGGATTGCCCAGGCTCTGGATGTAAACATCTTCCATACGGCGCCTACAGCTATCCGTGCCCTGAGAAAGCTTGGCCCGGATGAGCCGCAGAAATACAATTATCACTTCAAACACATGACCACTGTCGGAGAGCCGATCGAGCCCGAAGTGTGGAAGTGGTATTATTACACGGTTGGTAAGGGTGAAGCGGCTATCGTTGATACCTGGTGGCAGACGGAAAATGGTGGTTTCCTTTGCAGCACCATGCCGGCCATTCAACCCATGAAGCCGGGCAGCGCGGGTCCGGGCGTACCGGGCATTCACCCTGTCGTTTACGATAATGATGGAAACATTGTCCCTGCCGGCGCTGGAAAAGCAGGAAATATCTGCATCCAGAATCCGTGGCCTGGCAGCTTCCAGACCATCTGGCGCGACCGGGAACGTTACGTCATCCAGTATTATGAAAGATACTGCAAGGATCCAAAGAGCAAGAGATGGCAGGACTGGCCGTACATGACGGGTGACGCTGCCGTCGTGGCCGCCGATGGATATGTCCGTATTCTCGGTAGAATTGACGATGTTATCAATGTCTCAGGACACAGGCTTGGAACCAAGGAACTTGAATCAGCCGCCATGACCGTTGCGGAGGTGGCAGAGGCCGCCGTTGTTCCGGTGAAACACGAAGTAAAAGGAAAAGAGCCTGATCTGTATGTTGCCTTGAAACCCGGATACAAGCCAAGCGATGAGCTTGCCAAGAAAATTCAAAACGCGGTGGTTAAGGAAATCGGAGCGATTGCAAGGCCGAAAAATGTCTGGATCGTGACCGACATGCCCAAGACCAGGTCAGGAAAGATTATGCGTCGCGTGCTGAGCGCCATTTCTAATGAAACGGATGTGGGCGATGTTACAACACTGGCAAATCCTGAAATTGTCGTGGAAATAACCAAGATGGTTCAGAAAAAGTAAGGGTCTGACAGGCGAGGATGGGGTGGTAAAAAGACGAATCGAGGATGAACGACAACGAAAAAAGGAGGATCATATGAAGAAAATGATCGTCGAAAGCGTGGATGTGTGGGCTGCCCCTATCAATGATAAACCCGGCGGCTTGGCGAACATACTCGCCGGCCTGCGGGATGCCGGTGCGGACCTCGACTTCATCATTGCCAGGCGGGCGCCGGATCAACCCGGCAAAGGGGTCGTGTTTGTTACACCTTTGCGAGGCGATCGCGAGGTCAATGCAGCCGCTAACTTGGGCTTCGACGTAACGCGAAGTCTCCATGAGTTGCGTGTCCAGGGTGAGAACAAACCGGGGGTTGCTGCGAACCTGACGGAAAAGCTTGCGGCAGCAGGTATCAACCTCCGCGGATTCTCCGGGGCTGTTATCGGTACAAGATTCATCCTGTACATTGGTCTGGACAGTGCCGAAGACGCCAAGAAGGCCGCCGCTATCCTCAAGAAGCTATAGCGCGACACGGCATCCTCTCGAGAAAGTTTCAGGCCTATCAGACACGACGAAGAAATGAGCATATCGCCGTCTTTCCGGGCCTGATCCGCTATACAGAAACAGGGAACTTGATTCCCGCTGCCGAGGGAATAACGTATGCGTGTGACCGGCAACAGGATGACGCTGAAAGTAGTGTATATTTCAGATGGATGAATATGCCTGTTCGCATGCATAGGTTAGGGAGGGAAGCCATAACAATCGCAAGAATGGTTATGGTCTTGGGTCTTGTCGCCTGTTTTGCGGCGGGCGCATTTGCTCAGGACTACCCGGCCAAGCCGGTGCGGGTCATCGTTCCGTTCACGGCGGGGAGCGCCACGGATCAACTGGCCCGCGCGGTGAGCCAGAAGCTCTCCGAACTCTGGGGTCAGCCCGTGGCGATAGAGAATCTTGCCGGCGCGGGTGGTGTCGTTGGCACCGATGCGGTCGCGAAGGCGCCGCGGGATGGATACACTCTGCTCATACATGGCTCGGCTTACGCGGTGAGCCCGGTGATTTATGCGAAACTTCCGTACGACCCTGTGAAGGATTTTACCGATATTTCTCCACTGGCCAGACAACCCTTCGTTCTCGTTACAGGCCCATCGGCGGGCGTAAAAACTGTCTCAGAATTAATAGCGGCTGCAAAGGCAAAGCCCGGGCAGCTTAAATTCGGATCGGCCGGCACCGGCAGCGGCACCCATTTCGCTGCCGAGCAATTCAAGGTCGTGGCCGGCATCGATGTCGTCCATGTCCCGTATAAAGGAGGGCCTGAGGCGAACGCCGGCACGGTCACCGGGCAGGTTACTTACTGGTTTGCGCCGCTGGCCATGGCGCTGAAACCAGTTCGGGAGGGCAAGCTCATCGCACTCTGCGTGACCAGTTCCAAGCGCTATGACGGACTGCCGTCGATACCGACAATAGCGGAAGTCGGCGTTGCAGGTTTCGTGGAGACCAACTGGTGGGGCCTGTGGGCGCCTGCCAATATTCCCCCCCGGGTTGCGGACAAGCTTGCAAAAGATGTGGCTCGTGCTCTTGCCGCTCCGGATTTGCGTGAAAAATTCGCTAAACTTGGGTTCGAGCCGATGAGTATGACTTCGGCAGAATTCGCGCGCTTCGTGCGCAGCGAGATAGAGTCCTCAGCGCGTATAGCGAGGGCAGCAGGGATTAAGCCCCAATAATTTGAAAAGTCAACCCGCTGTGTTCAACAGGCAGCTGATCTCCGGGGTGGTTTTTGGGGCGCCGGAGATTTTTTTCGTTTTTCTAAAGCAGCTTGAATTTGTTGTCACTTTGTCCTATTGTCGGGCATCTGAATAAACTTGCCGCGGTATGGCCATGCCTGTCTATGAATTTGCGGGAAAGAAGCCTGTTATTGCGCCGGATACATTTGTCCATCCGGCTGCCGTCGTCATCGGCGACGTCACGATAGGCAGCGAGTGCCATATAGCGGCGAGTGCTGTCATCCGGGCCGATTTTGGAACGATCACCATCGGGGACGGGTCAAGCATCCAGGACAATGCGACGGTCCATGTTGACGTGGGCAGCAGGGTTACAATCGGCCGAAACGTTATCGTCGGCCACAATGTGGTCCTCCACGATGTGACGCTCCATGATTACTGCGTGGTCGGGATGGGGGCGGTGCTGCTGTCGAATGTGGTTTGTGGGAAGGGCGTTGTGATAGCCGCGGGATCGGGTGTGCCCCAGGGCATGAATATCCCTGCGGGGAAACTGGTGATGGGGAACCCCGCAAAGATCGTCAAAGACGTTCCACCGGACCTGGCAGCTTATGCAACCCTGGGCGTCGAGCAATACAAAGAACTCACCCGTCTTTATATTTCAACGATGAAAGAGATCCCCCGTTAATCTTAGCGCTGATTTGTTCACTCAAGTATTCTTTCTCACAACGCACAACTGACAACTCACACCGGTTACTATATGCCTGATGTGCAAATTATCAGAGGCTACATTCCCGGCTCGATCGGGCGGGTGGCCGAAATGCATGGTACATACTACCACCGGCATTGGGATTTTGGTCTGTTCTTTGAGGCCATGGTCGCCACTGATTTGGCCACAATCCTCAGCCGGTATAACGAGCAGCGGGACGGCTTCTTGACCGCGGTGGTAAAAGGAAGCATTGAAGGATCGATTGTCATCGACGGCGCGAATGCCGTGGCTGAGGGGGCGCATTTGCGCATGTTCATCGTGTCTGATGCGTTACGGGGGAAGGGTGTCGGCAATCAGCTGCTGGATGCTGCAATCGACTTCTGCCGAAGTGCCGGTCATGGACGGGTCTGCCTGTGGACGTTTGAAGGCCTCAACGCCGCGCGACACCTCTACGAGAAATACGGGTTCAGGCTTGTTGACCAACAGAAGGGGGCTCGGTGGGGACTCGAAGTAAACGAACAGCGCTTCGAACTGATTCTTTCCTGAGGTCCTTCTCGCAACTCACCACTATCTTGAATGCTCACCACTCATCACTGTTGTTATTGCCCTGACATTTAAACAGAAAGTGATGTATCCTTACTGTAAGGAGGTAAGGATAATGCTTGCGAAAAAGACGTCCAGGAAGCAAGTCACACTGCCAAAAGAAATTGTCCAGGATTTCCCCGGCATCGATTATTTTGATGTCGCGGTGAAAGAGAGGAAGATTATCCTTGTCTCGGTGATGATCACGCCGGTCGACGCGTCCCTTGGGGAGATAAGGAAGAAGGTGCAAAATCTCAGGATCTCCGGGAAGGATGTCAAGGCGGCAGTGAAATGGGCAAGAAAAAGATAGGCGTAGCGAAAATTCTATGAACGTGACAAAGTGGACGTTTTTATGTACGTTATTTTCAAAGGTGACATTATGACAACAGTTACAGCAACCAGAGCAAGGTCAAAACTTTACAAACTCCTGGATGATGCTGCATCAACGCATGAGCCCATCCAGATCACGGGCAAAAGAGCCAACGCAGTGCTCGTGTGGGAGGAGGATTGGCGCTCTATTCAGGAAACACTCTATCTCCTTTCAATGCCGGGAATGCGCGAATCAATCAGGAAAGGGCTTAAGACACCGGTTGGAAAATGCAGCAAAAAACTGAAGTGGTAGAGTGGAAGCTTGTCTATACCCGGCAGGCCCCTCATTGACAGCGTCTGTAACATGAGAAATCATCTCAAACAAAATATAGAAGGGCTGACCGTCTCTGGTCAGCCCTTCTATAAATCACTCTTTTAATCGGGAAAGCTGCTGAAGCGGATTAGTTGCCCGTTAACCCTTGTTTTTTCCCTTGCCCTTGCCCTTTCCCCCTTTGTCTTGTTCGTTCTTCCAGTCCTTGTTCTTGGATTTGTCTTTTCCGCTACCGTGATCGTCCGAATAGCCTTCCTTGCTCTTACCCTTCTTCCTGTCGTCCTTGCCTTCCTTTTTGCCCTTCTTGGCGTATTTTCCTTCATCCATCTTGTAGCGGCCTTTCGCCTTCATCTCCTTCTCCGCCGCCCTGTCGATGGTCACGAAGTCCCTCCCCTGCTCCCGCATTTTCATGACTCTTTCTGTCGGGACGTTATAGTGCTCGGAAACGTACCGGAGGTTCACCATGTTTATGATGTCGGCATCTTGCAGGACAATCCTGTTCCACTGTTCACGGGGATGCTTCTTGTAATGCCCGTAGGCCTTTCCGTAGGGAGGGCTTTTCACCACAACGTTCGTGGGAACGTAATAGACCTCGGGCCCGATCCCGTAACGGACGGAGATGTCCCACCAGCTCATCCCCCCCAGACGAAGATCCACGACGACACCGGGGGCTACATGGGCCCGGGTTGCGATGAAAAAGGCCACGGGAAGCTCATCATAGTGAATCCCGCGCTCCCGGACGACGACAACCTCGCGCTCAGGGACCCTGTAGTAATTGCTGACGGCGAGATAGAACCCCCGTATGCCCTCGCTGCCGATGGATACACCGAGGTCCACGTTTGACGCGGCAGCGGCCGGGATCCAGCTAGCAGACATCAGGAAAACCGCGCTCAAAATAACGAGTTTTTTTCGCATGATACACTCCCAGTCTTTCTTTTAGCTATATTTCTGTATTTTAAGTCATCAACCCGGATTGTTCAACATCGAATTATAAAAAAGCATAGTCCATGCCAAAAACACTGCCCGGCCGCCCCTGTCCGAACCGCAACGTCCCTCCGCCACGGGCGCTTAAGGTCTGTATGCCACATTAAGGGAGGGAACCCTTTCCTGCCTTTTGATACCTCTAAACGTACTCGCCAGGAAAATGTTGACAGAGCCTCTATTTTTCGCTGAAATTCCACCCCGTTTCCTTCCTTAAATAAAAAAAGGGCCGCAGTTTGCTTTCTGCAGCCCTTTCCATCCTGACGAGAGGCGATCTGCCTGTGAGGGCTCCCGGTCGTGCCTTGACCTCTTTGCCCTTACACCATGCCGTTTTTCTTTCTCCTGTCACTTTCGTCTTTTTCAAGGTGACATCGCTTGTATTTCTTGCCGCTTCCGCACCAGCATAGATCATTGCGGCCCAGGTCCGTCCTCTTCTGATCATCCCTGCCCGCACCCAGTATGCGTTCCAGTATCTTCATTCGATCACCATTTCCCCAAAAGATAAAATAAGATTGGCTTCCGGCAGGACCGTATTTCCAGTCTCCCCCCAGGACCGGCCCATCGAATCAGACAATACTGACGATTTCGATATCGAAAACCAGCACCTTTCCTGCCAGATAATGGTTGAGATCCATCCTGACGAACTCGTCGTGTATCTCCTGCACAAAAGCAGGAACCACATTTTGTCCTCCATCACTCAACTCGACGACCATTCCCACCTCAAGGTCCATCCCCTCCGGGATGTGCTTTTTCCGCAGATCGACAAAGAGGTCGTCTTTCCAGTCACCATAGGCATCGGCAGGCGACAGGGTCACCGTCTTTTTTTCACCCACGGCCATCCCGAGGACGGCATTGTCGAACCCTTTGACCAGTTGGCCTGATCCGACGGTGAAGGCCAGTGGCGATCGGCCCTCAGAAGAGTCGAAAATCTCGCCACTTTCCAACCGACCCGTGTAATGCACGCTTATCGCATCCCCTTCTTTGACTGTTCTTGACACCGATTCACCTCCCTGCCCGGACGTCCATGTCATTGACAAATCAAGGCCACCGAACCCTGCGAAGCGCGGTGGCCTCCCCTGCACCACAAAATTTTATACTGACTCAATCCTGTTGCGCCCTTCCGACCAGAACCCTTCAAGGGCGATTTCGGGACATATTATGACGCCTGCCGGACAAAGTCAAGTCCTGTCCAACCCCTGGAGCCACGGGACACAAGCCATGATTTTTAATGAACCACCCTGCCGGATATGCTAATAATAACGGTTAGGTGGATATTTCGTCCTGTGATTGCGGGACGATGAACATGGACTGCGATATCAAAATAACAATGCGCATGGCCCTTTCAATCTTCATCAGTTATCCGGTCAGGATCTTTTTGAACATCGATATATGATTTCTCCACTTCGAGAATTTGCAAATATCACTGAAAGGAGCGACCCGTCATGAAGCCGAAGGATGTTTACCTTCTCTTGAAAAACACATACGAGGAATGGCGCGACGGTGGGGCACCGTTAATGGCGGCGGCCCTCGCCTACTTCACCATCTTTTCTCTGGCGCCTCTTGTCCTCATCATGATCGCCATTGCCGGGCTTTTCTTCGGTGAAAAGGCCGCCCATGGCGAGCTCGTCGGGGGCATCCAGAGCATGGTGGGAGAGCACGGCGCCCACGTCATCCAAGGGCTGATCAGCAGCTCGGCCAGTAAGAAAGCCGGCATCCTGGCCGCTGCCATCGGATTCGCCACCATGATATTCGGCGCGTCGAAATTGTTCGGCGCCCTTCAGGACGCCCTCAACAGTGTATGGAAAATCAAGCCCCGCAGGGGAGGGTTCAAGGGCATGATCCGCAAACGGCTCATTTCCATGGGCGTTGTGCTCCTGAGCGGCCTCCTTCTCATCGCCTCGCTTTTCGCGGGGACCGCCCTGGCGGCTGTCCGGACCGTGGTCGGGGATATCATCCCCGGGATCGGATATCTCTTCGTCCTGATCAACTTCCTTCTTCCCTTCCTGCTCATGACAACTCTTTTTGCCCTCATCTTCAAAATACTGCCCGACGCGAAGGTCGCCTGGAGCAACGTCTGGGTCGGCGCGGCGGCTACATCCTTTTTCTTCGCCATCGGGCAGATGCTCATCAGCTTCTACCTCGGAAGCAAGAACATGGCCTCCACATACGGCGCGGCCGGTTCGCTCGTGGTGCTCATTTTCTGGATCAACCTCGCCGCCCAGATTTTCCTCTACGGAGCCGTGTTCACACAGGTTTATGCGGGCCGCCACGGCTCCCGCATCGAGCCCCTGGAGGGAGCACAGGGAAGCACCGGCAGCCCTCAGAGCTAAGTCAGGTACCGCTCTACAGTTCTGTTTGAGGATCACGCAGACGGGTCATTTTTTTCCGCATGGACCCGGGTCCGAATCTTCCTGACCGATGATTTCCGGCCTCCTTCACCTTCAGCAAAAAAGGATGGAACCCCGCCGACGGCGGAATGTGCCGGGATTGCAGCGTTTTCCCGTCGAGACCGCCTTCATGGCGGCCGGCCGGCCGATGCCCGCTATGACTGGTATGCTTATTGCTAATTTGTTTTGAAGACGAAATCAGGCAGTCAACAGGGATCTATTTCAAGCTTCAAAAACAGATCGAACGGGTAGGACTTATGAGTGAAAAACCAAAAAAAATCAAGGTATTAGTGATTGACGACAACAAAGAGCTCTGCCAGGTCCTCAAAGAATATCTGGAGAAGACGGGCCGGTTCGAGGTGCCCGTTTTTACCAGCGCAAAGGCGGGAATTAAGTACGCCAAGGCCCGAAAGGCCGATATTATCCTGCTCGACCTCATGATGCCCGAGATGGACGGAACCCAGGCGGCCGAACAGTTGCTCGAAGACGACAACACGAGTGAAATCCCCATCATCTTCATCACCGCCGCTATCAAGAAAAGCGAGGTCGAGGAAAGGTACGGTTACATCCAGGGACATCCGATTCTGGCCAAGCCCATTCTGCCGGGTGAGATCATCAAAAAGATTGAGAGCATCCTCGGCATGAAAGACGGTGCTCTACCCATCATGTCTGACGGCTATCCCGCCTGAGAGACTCATCAACAGATCTGCAGGGTCACCTATGACGCAATCAGATCTGTTTTTTTATGCCCTCCCTGAAAATCACATGCTCCAGAAATAGGGCAGCCAAAATTCCCACGACAAACCCATTTCCGATGACCGGTCTCCAAATCCCCGGAAAGGCCCGGAGGACTTCCTGGGGCAGAAAGGCAATCAACGTCCCCAGAAGGATGGGGAGCCCCAGAATGAGACCATCTGTGAATCGATAACCCGTGACAGACTCAAAGACCACGGACAGCCCCGCTGCCACCTGTGCACAGAGGATGTAAAGGAACACGCTTCCCACCACGACGGCAGGCACCCTGCCCGCGAGAAGGATCGTCGCCGGCGAGAAAGAGAGGAGCAGAAGCAGGAAAGCCGCCGGCACCAACGTATAGCGGGATGCGCAGCCCGTTGAAGAAATCACGCCGGGGCTCAGGGAAAAGTTGACGGGACCGATCACCCCGAGGAATCCCGATGCTACGTTGGCCAGCCCCGTCAGGAAGATACCTCTCGTAATCCTCTTCTGCTCGTGACCCGGTTTGAGAAGCTCGTTCACGGACTGGATGGATCCCAGGTCATTGATAGACAGGGCCATGTAGCATATGACGAACGAGAGGAGCACTCCCGGGTTGAAATCAAGCTCCAGGGTCAGATCGCTCAGAAAGCCTGAAAAGAGCGCCGCACCGGACGCCGTCTCCGGCGTTGCCGGCATCACGGCCAGATGAAGGGCCGTCCCCCCAAGCATGGACCAGATGATCAGGGTGGCCTTCCAGACCCCTTTCAGGTATCGATGCAGGACAAAGGTTGCAGCGATGAGGGCGAAGGCGAAGATGAGGTTTGCCTGCGATGCAGGATGGCCCGGCGATTTCAGGATCAGGTTCATCGACGTTGGCAGCAGAGTAAAAGCGATGAGCAAAAGCACGCAGGCCACCACGCGGGCCGTGAAAAGTCTTCGGAGATAACCGAAAAGACCGGTTGCGCTCAAAAAGGCCAGAAGCACCCCCCCGGCGATGATGGCCGTGTACACCGTCGAAGGGCCGAATTCCCTGCTGGTGATGATCCCGACAAGGAGAATCGTGGAAGGACCGATGATGAGGGGAAGTCGATGACCCCAGAACACCTGGAAGAAGAGAGCGGCAGCCATGACGAAGGCCAGCTTCTGGAGGTATACAATCTGCGCTGCCGGATCACTGGAATGGATCTCCCCGGCGATTTTCCCGATAATTACGATGACCGGGATGGCAATAGCAAACCACTGCAACCCCAAAAGCATCGTAGCTCCCGCGGGGGGCCGTTCGTCAAGGCCGTACTTGAGCTGTATCAAGTGGTTTTCCCCTTCTTTCGTCTCCTGTCCAATCCGCCTGCCTTTTCTTTATTCTTTTAACCCGACCGCATGACAGGATGCAAATTCTTATTTTCAGGGGTCATGTCCCTCTTCAGAAACCGGAGGGGGGCATCTTTTTTTCCTTTGAAAATATTTGTGAAAGGACATATAAGGACTTTTTATTTTCCGGAGGTAAAAGCGCAGTGTACAAAGGGAGCGGCATTTGAAATCGGACGAGACGGGCCAAAAATTATCGATGGCGCTTTTGACCCTCATGGTCTTTGTCGGCGCCTTACTCCTCTTCGGGATGGAACCCCTCATGGGCCGGCTTCTGACCCCGTATTTCGGCGGCGCGGCTCATGTCTGGCTCACCTGCCTCATGTTTTATCAGGCCATGCTCATGGTCGGCTACCTTTACGCTCATTTGTTTGCCCGGAAGCTGGGCGGGTGGCATCTGGCCCTCCTGCTTCTCCCGCTTGTTAACCTGCCCCTGACCGTGAGGGCGATACCCGACGCCCATGCACCGCTCTTCCAGGTCCTCGTCATCCTCTTCGTCCACGTGGCGATCCCCTTTGCCGTTCTTTCCACCACTGCTGTCGTGGCCCAGTCCTGGCTGAGCCACTCGTCGCTGGGAAAACGGTATGAACCCTACCCCCTTTACGCGGCCTCCAACGCGGGATCTCTCATCGCGCTTCTCGGATACACCTTTATCGCCGAGCCTCTCATAGGGGTACGACTACAGAGTCACCTGTGGACCGGGGCCTACGTCGCATACGCCGTGATTGTTGCCCTTGTCTGGTTCTATCTCCGCCCCGCGCGCGCGTCCGCCGGCGAAACAGCGGCATCAGTGGACCAGGCCCCTGTGAAAACAGAAAACGGCATTTACCTTCAGTGGTTGCTTCTCAGCAGCCTCCCTTCGGCCCTGCTTCTCGCGGTAACGAATTACATCGCGCTCGAGATCGGCTCCTTTCCGCTCACCTGGATCGCACCCCTCGCCCTTTATCTGGGAAGCTTCATCGTCACCTTCCGGACCAACGGCGGCGTCCCCCGATATCTGGGCAGGCTCTGGCCTGAGTTGCTGCTTTTGTCCTTTTTCCTCTACGTGTGGGAATCCACCTCGACCCTATCGATTCTCGTGCACCTGATGGCCTTCTTCCTGATCTGCCTCGTCGCCAACGGGCGCCTCTACGAAATTCGCCCGCCCGCGAGGCATCTGACGAATTATTACCTGGCCATCGCCTTCGGCGGATGGCTGGGCGGGGCGGCTGTAAGTCTCATCGCGCCCTTCGTCTTCAAGGGCCTTTACGAGTACCCCCTCCTCCTGCTCCTTCTTGCTGCAACCTTTTGGTGGTGCCGGGGGCTGTCGATGGCGCTTGTCGGAAGTGAACCTTCCCGAGCGGTCATCGGCGTCCGTCTCGTGGCGGTCATCCTCCTCGCTTTTTTCATCGTGAACGAGAGCCTCGTCCTGTTCAAGTATCCTGTTGTTTATCGGCAGCGTAACTTCTACGGAACCTACCGGATCCAGGACCTGCCTTCCATCGACGGGGATCCCGATGTCGTGAGAAAATTGATTCACGGCATGACACTGCATGGGGCGCAGCTCCTGGCGCCCGAGTGGCGCCTGATGCCCATCTACTATTACTATCTCGGTGGAGGCATTTCGAATATTTACACGGCGAAGGCGCCGCCCCGGGACATTGCCATTTTGGGACTCGGTGCCGGAGCCGTGGCCGCTTACGCAAAAGAGGGTGATCGGGTCACTTATTACGAGATAGACCCCGACAACGAAAAGATTGCCCGCCGTTGGTTTACCTATCTCGAAGAATGCAAAGGAGAGGTGCGTGTTATCGTCGGCGACGGACGGCTGGCCATGCAGGGGGGCAAATCTGAGGGACGGGATTACGATATCATTCACATGGATGCTTTCACCGGCGATGGAATCCCCACACACCTTCTGACCCGGGAGGCCATCGAAATATATTTGAGCCGCCTGGCAAAGAGGGGGGTTGTCCTCTTCCACGTCTCTAACCGGTATTACGAACTCCGCCCGGTTATCAAGGCCACAGCCCGGGAACTCGGGCTCCATGGCGCGATCAACATCCCCCCGACTCGTGACAAGCTGAAGCCGTACCAGAGTTCCGTCTGGTGCGTCGCCCTGGCTAGAAACCCGGAGGACCTGCAACCCCTGCTGAAACTCGGCTGGGTGCAGTTCGGTAAGGATGACGGACTGAATGATATGGCGTCGTGGACGGATGACTACATCAACATTCTGGCCCCGCTCAGGGAGAACATCGAGAAGCAATGGGAGAGTTTTCAGATAGACACCTGGTTTGAGCCCCTCAGGAACCTCTTCAAGGATGAAAAGACATAACCCGTTACCGGGGCGAGCGGTGATGGGCAGGCTACGTCACAAAAACCTGTAGCGTCCGCGCAGATAAATGAGCGGCTTATCCTCCCGGCAGAAAAGCCGGGGGCATGGAAAAATAAAAAGGCAGTCGCCGAAAAAACGACTGCCTTTTCTAATTTCCCCGGCACGGGACAAAGGCGGAAACACCCGGACCCGGCGCGTGTCTTCACACAGGCCTACTTCTTTTTCTTGTGGCGCTGAGCCTTCAGACGTTTTTTGTATTTGTGCTTGGCAATCTTCTTTCTTCTCTTCTTGACAACACTCCCCATCGCTCACCTGTCACGCATCGAGTTTTTTCGCTCCCTGAGGGCGAATACTGATAGCATGGAGTGCGGATAGTATCAACCAATTTTTTACTTCGATTTTCGGGGTCATTCGTCGCACATCCGGCGATCATCTCGTGCCGGGCACACCGCCAGGATCCAGTAATCCCCAGAATTTCGCGGCCTGATAGGAGGACCAGATGTCCCGGTCAAAGGCGTAGGTGCCCGCCACCCCGCCCGCCTCCCCCCCGGTACCGTCGGGATCTACGGAAACACCGTGGGCCATCCCCCCTATTTTCCAGATCTCGATGACACCCTTTCCATCCCTGTCCCGATAGACGATGTGACGGCTTCTCTGGATGACCTCATCCGTCGCCGGAGGTGAATCCGTACCGTGAACCTGTCTCCACTGCAGGGCAATCTCATCGGCATTGAGGGGGGAGACAATGACGTCTGTCGTCCCCTGCCAGATGCTGACGACGGGATAGGGCCCGGAATATCCTGCATACCCCCTCCTGGCCGCATCGAGAAGCTGTCGGTCGTTCAGCGTCCGCGAGCCGTTCATGCAGCCGACGGCGGCCAGGGCATTGGAAGCGCACCCGCAGGCCACCCCCGCCATGGGCGCACCGCCCGCAAAGACATCGGGATAGGCAGCCAAAAGCACATTGGCCAGGGCACCGCCCGCGGACAGGCCGGTCACGAAGACCCGCCTGCGGTCGAGGTAATGGGCGGTCATCATGGCATCCACCATCTGCTTCACGGAAAGGGCCTCACCGCCGTCCCGGACCTGATCTTCCGGCCTGAACCAGTTCCAGCATTTCAGGGGGTTGTTCGATGGACCGGTCTCCGGGTAAAGGACGGCAAATTGATGCCGGTCCGCAAGAGAACTCCAGCCTGTTTCCCTGCTGTATTTCTTCGCATCCTGATCGCAGCCGTGGAGAGCGACAACGAGTGGCGCACCCGGTGGCAGCCCGGCCGGGACGTACTTGTACATCCTGACCTTCCCGGGGTTGGAGCCGAAGTCAGCTACCTCCTCGAGATCGCCGTTCCCGCGTCCCCACAGCAAATAGGCAAGAAATAGAATAAGTATCGCAAGGATCACCAGGCGAGATCTTCTATCCCTTCGATTCATCTTGACCGAAACCTCCGCAAAGATATCCGCCGGCACCGCTCATGACAGTCGTCCCCCCGCGTGACAAAAAAAGGAGAGAAACATTTCCCTTCCCTCATGATATAATACTACAATAGACAGGGTGAGTCCTCTCACGGAAGCCGACACCGGCTGACTATTCAAAGGAAAGGAGTCTATCCAGTGAAAAAGATCCGTATCGACCATAATACCTTCATCCCCATGCCCGTTACGCTGGTGGGCACCCTCGTCGACGGCAAACCCAACTTTATGGCCGTCGGCTGGGTGTCCAGGGTGAATGCCGCCCCTCCCTGCATCGCCGTGAGTATCTACAAAGGCCATTACACGCCAGTCGGCATCGAGCAGAACAGCACCTTCAGCGTGAACTTTCCGGGGACAGACCTCCTCGTCGAGACCGATTATTGCGGCATCGTCTCCGGTCGAAAGGTTGACAAATCAAAAATCTTCGACCTCTTTTACGGGGAACTGAAAACGGCACCGATGGTCGATCAGTGCCCCCTTTGCCTGGAATGCAGGCTTGTGGACGTCCATGAACTTCCCACGAACAAACTTTTCATCGGCGAAATTATCGCCTCATACACGGAGGAGAAATACCTCACCGACGGTCAACCGGACTACCAGAAGATGAACGCCATGACCCTGACGATGCCGGACAACAAATACAGAACCCTCGGTGCCGTCGCCGGTGATGCCTGGAGTGCAGGAAAGAAGATGAAGAAATGACGATGACCTTTTTTAAACCCGGCTATCTCCCTACTCGGGTGTTACACCCGGTTTTCAGTACCCGTACATGAGATCCATCGTTTTCTTGTACTGCTCGTACCGCTGACGCCTGACATTCCCCTGAATCTGGGACTCAACATCCTTCCAGCGGGTCTGGAGATCCTCCAAGTATACCGCCCGGTTCGCGCCCGCGGGCACAGGGCCCCCCTTTGCGATTTTCACGATTTCGTCATTCAGGCGTTCTTGATAGCGCCGGAGCTCGGCGTTGCTCATCATCCTGTAATGCTCGGATAGTACGCCCTCCCTGTAGGCCCGTGACGGTTCGCACCCCCAGAGAAGTACCAGCGATGCCGTCAGCAGTATTAGGACGTTTCTTTTAGAAATCAAACGCTTTAACTCCGCATCAATGAAGACTTCTGGACATCCATGTCAAGCTCGCTTCGAGACATGGCTCACGATGTCCTTCAGGGCCGTACCCGGGCCGAAGATCCCGTCAACCCCGATCTCTTTCAACTTCGGCACGTCATCGGGCGGTACGGTTCCCCCGAGCAGCACGGGTATATCCGCGATACCGGCCTCGCGCATCAGCCGGACGACCTCCGGTACGAGTTCCATGTGATTGCCTGAAAGCGTGCTGAGTCCGACGAAGTCGACGTTTTCTTCGACGGCGGCCTTGACAATCGCCTCCGGCCTCTGGTTGCCCACGTAGATCACCTCCATGCCGGCATCCCGGAGTGCGCGTGCGACAACGATGCTCCCACGCCAGTGAGCATCGAGCCCCAGCCTCGCGATCAGAATTCTGACTTTTCTCGCCATTGCCTCCCTCCTCGAAATCATCCGACCGTTTCACATAAACAGGGGCGGATTCCAGACGCCGTACTGTTTCTTCAGGACGCCGGTCAGTTCCCCCTCCGTCGCGAAGGCTTTCACGGCCTCCAGCATGACCTCCATGAGGTTCTCCCCGCGGTCACAGGCCATGGCAACCCGATCGAGCATCTTTTGGACCTGGGCGGCGCTCCTCTCTTTCTTGATCTTTTCGAGCTTCATTTCCTGCACGCGGAGTGTCTCGGGCAACTTGAAGAGCTCGATGGGAAGCTTCTCGTCCTCGATCCGGAAAGAGTTGATCCCGACGACGACCTGTTTCCCCGACTCGATCCGGCGCTGATAGTCATAGGCGGCATTGGAGATTTCCTGATGAATCCATCCCCGTTTCACTGCCTCCACGATCCCGCCCATGCGGTCGATTTCGTCTATGATGCCGATCATGGCCTTTTCCAGCTCATCCGTCAGGGCCTCGACGTAATAGGACCCGCCCAGGGGGTCAATCGTCGCGGTCACGCCCGTTTCGCTCTGCAGGATCTGCTGCGTCCGCAGGGCCGTGAGGGAAGACAGTTCCGTGGGGACGCAGAGAGCCTCGTCGTAGGCGTCCACATGGATGGACTGGGCGCCGCCCAGGACAGCGGACAAAGCCTGGTAGGCGGCCCGGGTGATGTTGTTCAGCGGCTGCTGGGCCGTGAGGGACACACCGGCCGTCTGAACATGGAAACGCAACATCATGGATCTGGCGTTCTTTGCCCCGAACCGCTCCTTCACCACCTTCGCCCAGAGTCTTCGAGCCGCGCGGTACTTGCAGACTTCCTCGAAGAAGTCGTTATGGGCGGAAAAGAAAAAACTCAGCCGCGGTGCGAACTGATCCACACTGAAACCCCGGCGGATCATCTCCTCCGCACAGGCGACGGCATTCGCGATGGTGAAAGCGGCCTCCTGGACGGCCGTGCAACCCGCTTCCCGGTAGTTGTATCCCGCGAAGCTCACCGGGTTCCACCTCGGAACATGGCGGCTGCAGAACTCGATGGCGTCACAGCTCAGCTTGAAGGACACCTCGGGCGGCAGCACCCCGGGGGCAATGGTGATGGCTGTCTCCATGAGGAAATCATTCTGGGAGGTCCCGGCCAGACGGTCGAAGGGGATGCTGCGCGCCTGCGCGTTAGCAAAATACATGGATTGAACAATGATGTTGCATATGGGCTGGCAGGTTACGAGCGATGTGCTCACGCGATCCACGGGGATCCCCTCAAAAAGGATGCGCATGTCCTCGAGGGTGTCGATGGCCACGCCGCCCCGCCCCACATCGGCACGGGCCTCTGGATCGGTGGAATCGTAACCCCGGAGCGTCGGGTAATCAAAAACACCATTGATACCCGTGGCGCCCTGCTCGAGGAGAAACTTGTAGCGCTGATTCGTCTCCTCCGGGGGACCGAACCCGGCAAGCTGGCGCTGCGTCCATGTGCGCCCCCGGTACATCGTGTGATAGACGCCTCTCGTGAAAGGTTCCTCGCCCGGGAACCCCAGCCGGTCCTCGTAGCCGAAGTCGGGCAGGTCATCGGGTGCGTAAATTGGTTTAACAGAAATGCCAGACAGTGTTTTCGCTCCCGCCTTGCCCTCTCCCGGTTCCGACAGGCAGTCGCTCCAGCGCTTCCTCTGCCCCGAGATCCACCGCAGGGAAGATTTATTGAAAAGACCTCGCTTCATACAACCCCCTCATCTCTATCTTTGAATTCTTTTTAACCATAGCCGTCCGGTCATGATCTCATCGGCCCCCATCGCTTTTCTCACATCAGCCCGCGATGAGCGGAGACGATGATCTCGACCCCCTTGCGGACCATCATGACACCGATGGCCGCAAGAAGCAAGCTCGCAAGCTTGGAGATGGTCCTCGCCCCGGAATGGCCCAGCACGCGGTGCACGGGCGCGGCAAGTCCGAAGACAGCGCCGGCGATGGCAATGTTGACAATGGCGGCGGCCACCGTGGGAACCGATCCGTGTTCTCCCACGAGGATGAAGATGGTCGTGATGACCGCCGGACCCACAATGAGAGGAACACCAAGGGGAACGGCACCGAGGGTTTCATGATTGCCCTGGAACATGCTTCTCTTTTCGAAGATCAGATCCGTCAGCGAGAGGACAAAAAGAAGCATGCCGCCTGCGACCATGAAATCCGCAACCGTCACACCCAGAAAGTCAAGGATATACTGACCGATGACGAGAAAGACCAGGGCAACAGCCGTGGCTGTGGCGACGGACTGCAGAATGACGCGACGGGTCTTTGCCTGATCCAGTCCCGCCGTCAGATGCAGAAAGAGGGGCAGGACGCCCACGGCATCCACCGCCACGAACAGGGGGAAAAAGCACAGCCAGAAGGATCTCATAAGGCAAGTGGTTAGTGGTTAGTGATTGGTGTTTGGTTTTTTCTCGCCATTCAACATGCAAAACTCGTAACCCAAAACTGAAGCTAGCTTGACAGCTTCTTGGCGATGGTGGCCACGTAACGGCCCTGGTATCTTGCCCCGGCCAGTTCGTTTTCGCTCGGCATCCGCTCACCCTTGCCGCCGGCGATGGTAGATGCGCCGTAGGGGGAACCGCCCGTGATCTCGTCCATTCGTGTCTGGCCGACGAAACTGTAAGGCAGCCCAGCGATGAGCATCCCCTGGTGGAGCAGCGTGAGGTGGAAACTCAGGATCGTCGATTCCTGGCCGCCGTGCTGGGTGCCCGTGCTCGTGAAGACGCTGCCTACCTTGCCGACGAGGGCACCTTTCGCCCAGAGCCCGCCGGTCGCATCGAGGAATTGCCTCATCTGGCCGCACATATTCCCAAAACGCGTGGGGGTACCGAAGATGACGGCATCGGCCTCGGCCAGCTCAGCGACAGTGCAGACGGGAATGTGAGCCATGGCCTTCTGGGCCTCGAGGGCCCCCATCTTTTTCAGGACATCCTCCGGAAGGGTCTCCGGGACGAGCCGCAGGACAACCTCCGCTCCCGGCACCTCCCTGACGCCCTCCGCAACGGCTTCGGCCATTCGGTGGATGTGCCCGTACATGGAGTAATAAACGATCAGCACTTTCATAATGGACCTCCTCAATCGTTCAGGGTTGAATGTTCATCTTTCAAATAAAAAAGCGCTTGTGCAGTGCAGATCATGAACAGCAGACCTCTATGTCTTCAACCGCCTCACCGTCGAATCAACGATTTCAACGGCACGGTCGACTTCCTCGATCGTTGTTGATTTCCCCGTTGAGAACCGGACCGTCCCCCGTGCGTATTCCATCGGCACCGCCATGGCCTTGAGCACCTTCGATATCTCCACGGAGGCACCGTGACAGGCGGCGCCGGCCGAGGCCGCGACATCTTTCATCTCCCCGAGGAGGATGCCCGCATCGACGCCCCGAAACCCGATGCTCAGGGTGTTGGGGAGCCTCTTTTCCGGGGGACCGTTCAAACGGATATCCAACCTCTTTAGCAACCCCTCATGGAGGCGGTCCCGGGTCTGCCTCATGCGCGTCATGTTCTCTTCCAGCCCTTCTCGTGCAAGTTCGCAGGCTTTTCCGAGGCCCGCGATCTCGAGGACATTTTCGGTACCGGCACGAAGGTTCCGCTCATGGCCTGCGCCGTGCATGAATTTCTCAAGCCGTGTTCCCTCCCGGATGTAGAGAGCCCCGATCCCCTTGGGGGCATAGAGCTTGTGACCGGCCAGGGAGAGGAGATCGACACCGAGGGATTCCACGTCGACGGGAATCTTGCCCGCGGACTGGGCGGCGTCGGTATGAAGCGCGACATGCCGGCCGCGGATCAACGCGGCGATTTCCTCGATAGGCTGGATCGTACCCACCTCGTTGTTCGCATGCATGACCGTGACGAGGATCGTCTCTCCCGTGATGGCTTCCTCCAGGGCTTTGAGGTCGACAACCCCCCGGCTGTCCACGGGGATGTGCGTCACACGGAATCCGTGCCCCTCCAGATACCGGCAGACTTCCGTCACGGCCGGGTGTTCGATGGCCGAGGTTATGATGTGGTTGCCCCGGTCCCGATGGGCGAAGGCGAACCCTTTGATGGCGTGGTTGTTGGACTCCGTACCGCCGCTCGTGAAGATGACTTCCCCGGCACGGCCATTCAGAAGAGCCGCCACCTGCGTCCGCGCCGCCTCGACGACTTCCCTCGCCCGCAGGCCATACCAATGTACACTCGAGGGGTTTCCGAAAATATCGCCGAGGCAGGGCTTCATGGCTTCGGCCACTGCCGGATCGATGGGCGTGGTGGCATTGAAATCCAGGTAAATCGGCTTCATGAAACCCAGCACCCCCCGTTAGAATTCACGCGGATCCGGAAAGACACCCGCCTGGACGAAGCCCGAGAGGATCGTGATAAAGACCATGAGGAGCGTCATGGCGCCCGCCCGGCGATGCCAGGGCCTGATCTCCGCCGCCCGGGACCTGAACACGAGTTGAAGCTGCCCGAGTGCAGGGGTCATGACGGAGAGAAAAACCGTCACGGCACCCACATCGGCATGAAAAACGGCGAAGGGCCCCCCGCCGAAACCGGACACCATGTAGAGGGCGGTGAGAAATCCCAGAAAAATCGACGAAGCACCCGAGAGGCCAAGTGCCCGGTGGGCCCTGAGCCAGAACCGCTTTCCCCTCAGAAACCGGTCAACGGCAAATCCCGCCGCCATGAACCCGCCATGGACGTAGACGATCATGCTTGCGGACCTCCGTCCTCTTCCCCCCCCAAGATAGATGAAAGGGGATGGATCCGTCATCCCTTTAACGCAATGGAACGACGGTCGTCTTCCCCGTTTTGGAGCCGTACTTGCTGCACGTTGCCTTGGCCTCCAGCACATCCCCCGGCTGGGCGGGGATGGAGTAAGTATTCGTAAATTTTTCGCCGGCCTGAGCGGTGTAGGGGTATTTCCCGACACTTTTGCCGTTCTTGCCGATCTCAATCTCCTTCACGTAATGACTGTTGCTGAAGGGGGAGTGTACAACGGTCACGGCCAGGGTCTGCTTCCCCTGATCATAATTGAGCGTCACGTCGGACGGACCGTGTGAAAAGGCCGGCGACGTGAAGACCCCCATCACGAGCACGGCGGCAACGGCACTCATCAAAATCCTCGATCTCCATAAACGCTCTAATCTCCTGGACATAAAATACATCTCCTTTCGCTTATCTAATTTTTCCCTATACCCGAAGCATTTTCAACATCTCCACGATGTCCGTCGTGGGGCTTTTGCAGCTGAAGCCTGAGCAGACATAGGCCGTTGCCTGTCCGCCCTGACATTTCATGCGAATCGTGAATGGAGCAATTTTTTCGATCTCCGCCGATCGCTCACCGATCGGCCGAAGGAGAACGATCTTGCCGGGCACGAAATGGGTCCGAAGGGCCCTGATCATTTCCCGGGTGTCCTCTTTTTCCGGATTGCCTGCAATGATAATTTCGTATGATGGCCCCTGCAGAAATTCCACGGCAACCAGAAGCTGTGAGTAGGCCGCCGGCATCTGTTCGATGCTGCGGGCGGAGGCGCGGGCGAGGCTCACGGCTTTTTCTTCCCATTCCACATTTGCCGTGATCCTGGCCAGTCGTATCAGATTCATCATCGCAATCGAATTCCCCGACGGGATGGCCCCGTCGTAGGCTTCCTTCTGACGGATAAGAATCTCCTCACCGTCATCGGACGTGAAATAAAACCCTCCCGTTTCGTCCCAGAAATGGCGGATCAGATAGTCATTCAGTTCGATCGCCTTCTTCAAATACCGGATATCGAAGACCGCCTCGTAGAGTTCCAGAAGACCCCATATCATGAAAGCGTAGTCATCCAGATAGGCAGGGGCCGAGGTGTGGCCGTCCCGGTGGCTGTGCATGAGCCGGCCGTCCGCACCCTGCATGTGCTGCAGGATAAAATCTGCCGCTGATACGGCCGCTTCCCCGTAGTCGGGATTGTCGAGCACCTGGGCCCCCCTGGCCAGCGAGGCGATCATCATCCCGTTCCAGTCCGTGAGAATCTTGTCGTCCTTGTGGGGATGGATGCGTTTTCGGCGGATATCGAAAAGTTTGAGCCGGGCACTCTCGAAAACTTCTTTCAGTTCATCCTCCGGCCGCCCGATCATTTCCGCCATCTCCCCGATGCTCTTCTCCTGGTGGAAGACATTCTCCCCCGTTCGCCGGCTGCTTGCCTCCTCGATGAAATTCCCGTCTTTCTGAAGTCCGAACATGGGGATGAGGAGATCAGACTCCTCCTTCCGGAGCACGCGGCGGACATCATCGATGGACCAGAGGTAGAACTTGCCCTCCTGCCCCTCGCTGTCGGCATCTTCGGCAGAGTAAAATCCACCGTCAGGCGAAGTCATGTCCCGGAGCACGTAAGTGAATATCTCTTCCGCCGTCGCGGCATAATCCGCCTTGCCGGTTGCCTGATAGGCTTCCAGGTAGGCGATGGACAACATGGCCTGGTCGTGGAGCATCTTTTCAAAGTGCGGCAGTCTCCATCGCGAGTCCGTCGAATAGCGGTGAAAGCCGAAACCGATGTGGTCGTAGATCCCCCCGCGCCGCATGAAATGCAATGTTTTTTCTACCATCTCGAGCGCCTTTGACTCACCCGTTCTCTTCCAGTAGCGAAGAAGGAAAAAAAGGTTGTGGGGCGAGGGAAACTTCGGGGCGTCTCCAAACCCACCCAAAACGGGATCGAAACGCTGGGAGAGATGGGTATAGGCCTTCTGAAGGGTGGAACGGTCCGGAGCCGGCCCGGCACCGGAGTCCGTCGCAAGCTGCCTCAGCGTTCCCAGAACCTGTTCGGCCGATGAGAAAACCTCCTCACGGCGCGTTGTCCATATCTTCCTGATGCCCTGCACGAGCTCCACCATCCCGATGCGACCCATACGGCTCTCCCTCGGGAAATAGGTCCCTGCGAAGAAGGGCTTCTTGTCGGGTGTCATGACAATGGTGAGCGGCCATCCGCCGGAGTTCGTCATCAACTGACAGACGGTCATATAGACCCCGTCGATATCGGGCCGCTCCTCCCGGTCCACCTTGATGTTGACAAAGACCTCGTTCATGAGCTTCGCCACCTCGTCATCCTCAAAGGATTCATGGGCCATCACGTGGCACCAGTGGCAGGTGGAGTAGCCGATGGAGAGAAAGATGGGTTTGTCCTCATTCTCCGCCCGCTTGAACGCCTCGGGTCCCCAGGGATACCAGTCCACGGGGTTGTGGGCATGCTGGATCAGATAGGGACTCTTCTCGTGAATGAGACTGTTGTAGTGAGGCTCGACACGGTCTTTCGTCGTACCCCTCACGTCGAGCATATCGCGGGTCATCTTCTTGCCCATCTCACCGCTCCCGATGGAAGGAAGTCATGGACGTTGTCCTAGCTCAGCAGGTCCTGCAGCGCCTCCCTCAGTTGGGGGAACTGGAAGGCAAAGCCTGCCGTCTGCAGTTTACGAGGCAGGACCCGCTGCCCCTCGAGGATCACGCTTCCGAACTCGCCCTTCATCAACCGAAGGACGAAACCAGGGACACTGGGCATAAAGGTGGGCACGCCGAGCACCTTTCCGAGTATTTCCGTCATCTCCCGGTTTCGAACCGGCTCGGGTGCCGTGCAGTTCACCGGTCCTTTGATGTCCGGGTTATCCATGAGAAAGAGAAAAACGCCGGCCAGATCCTGTTCATGGATCCAGGATAGCCACTGGCGACCGCTCCCGAGAGGGCTCCCGAGAAAGTACCTGAAGATCGGGACGATCTGCCCGAGCATCCCGCCTTCACGGCCCAGAACGATACCAAACCGGCAGAGGACAACACGAGCATCGATCATTTCAGCCCTCCGGGCCTCCGCTTCCCAGTCTGCGGCGAGGTTGGCCAGAAAGTCTTTCCCGGCGGGGCTTTCCTCCGAAAGCTCCTCGTCACCGTGGAAACCGTAATAACCCACGGCGGAAGTGCTCAGGAGATGCGCGTCTTTCCCCCGGCGGCCCTGTATGGCCTCCACGAGATTTCGCGTGGTGAGAATCCGGCTGTCGAGCAGGTCCTTCTTCACCTCGTCGGTCCAACGGCTGAAGATCGATGTGCCCGCAAGGTTAATGAATACTCCGTGCTCGGCCGCTTTTTCCTGCCAGGCGCCCCTGGCCGTCGGGTTCCCCTCGAGGAAGGAGGCCCCATCGGGCAGAGTTTGTCCCGGCTTGATCCTGCGCGTCAGGATCGTGACCGCGTGGCCTCTCTGTGTCAGTTCCCGCGTGAGCGTCGTCCCCACAAACCCGGACCCGCCCGTCATGAAAATTTTCATAGCGCACTCCTTGCCGGGCCCCGGTTCAGGGTCCAGGTTCACGGGATAAGAATTTTCTTTCCCTGAACCCTATCCCCTATACCCTGTACCCTGCTTTATTCTTTGTCCCCGATAAGGGGGAGTATTTTTTCGACCCGGAAGAAGACGAGAAATTTCGACAGCCCCTCATACTTTCCCTCGATCTCCGGATATTTTTTTCTCCGGATCTGGTCGATCATGGGGCTGTCCTTTTCTTCGCGAATCCTGGTCAGGTAGAGGCGTTTACCGGTGTACTTCGGCCCTTCTTCCTTGAAGAGATAAGCGGCATAAGGGTTGGACTGCAGGTTGGCATGTGTCAGCCGGTCGGCCATGATGAAAGCAATCGTCTGCTCGTCCACAACATGCGGCCTGGCATAAACGGCCGAGTCGACTTTGCCTGAAGAGTCCGCCGTTGAAAGCACGCCGAGGCCTCTGGCCTTTTCAAAATATTCGCTGAGCTTCATTCAAAACCTCCCTTCATCGCGGGTTTTTGCCCATTACTGTCGAATTTTCCGGATAGGAGACCCACTCCGTGAAAGCGCCCTCGTGGAGCCTCACACGGGGATAGCCGAGATAGAACTTGAAAAGCAAGAACTCGTTTGTGGCCTCGCGGCCCGTGCCGCAGGAACAGATGATTGTTCTGCCGGGATCGATACCATGCCTTCCGAGAATGGCCATGACCTCCTCCTCGGGCCGGAGCAGGGCTTTGTTTTTTTCGTCCATGAGGTCCTGCCAGGGCAGGTTGAGGGCACCGGGGATGTGGCCGGGCTTCATCCAGAAAGACTGACCCTCATACTTCTCCGGCGGCCGCGCATCGAGGAGAATGACGTCATCACGGTCCTTGATCTGCCTGAATTCCTCGTACTCAATGTAATACTCTTTCCTCTCCGTCACCCTGAAGCTCGAGGGCGTCGCCGTCGCGTATTCCTTCGCGAGGGGCTTCCCTTCCGTCTTCCACCGGTCCAGCCCCCCGTCGAGAACACAAACGTCGTCGTGCCCGTAACGGGCGAGGCAATAGGCGACCATCGTCTGCTCGAGCCCGTCTCCCCAGCCCTTGGCGGCCCCGACGCCGGTGTAAACAACAACCGGAACGTCGGGCTTCAGGCCGGCATTGCGCAGAATGGGCTCAGCGGCGCCGGCCGGCACGAACCGGGCGGGTTGATTCATCACGTGGGTTCGGAAATGCCCCTCGTTCAGGTAGACCGCGCCCGGGATGTGTTCCACGATGTAATCATGGACATTGGGCTGCGCATCGATGACCCTGATCCCTTTGTTCAGCTGATCCAGCAGCCAGTCCGTGGACACGAGTCTGATCGGTCCGCCGCCGCAGGGGTATGTTCTCGGCATGAAAATCTCCTTTCTGAGAGGTCTCATGACTGCGTCAGGTCCGATCCCTTGTGAGGACCTGCGAGGCATGCTCCGACGCAACCAGATAGGCCGGGTCGGGGTTGATGTTGTACAGCCTGAGGCACACCTCCGCAAACTTGATTGCGTGTTCATCGCCCGTCTTCACGGCCCGGTCCACCACTGTTTTTCTGTTGATATCCCTGTCCTCGAAGGGATCGGGCTGACGCCTCTGCCCGATGGCCGCGTAGATGGCCGCTGAAGCCTGCCAGGCATAACGGAGCAGCAGCCCGACGGTCTCCCCGGGCAGATGAGGAGTCATCAAATGAACGGCACCGGGACCTGTGACGGTGTGGATAAAGGTGATAGCGCTCCCGGCATCACGGGCATTGGCCAGATAGATGCGGACGAAAGCCGACGTCATATCCAGAAGAAACAGGGTCGCCTCGGTGGGTGTATCAACCAGGTTGACCACTTTCTCAAAGGACAGGAACCCGTCAAGTTTCTTCACCTTTTCAAAGATCAGTGTCCGGTAGAGACGCCTGTCTGACGGGAGAAGCTCGATCCGGGATACGGCCGCCGAGGGCCTGAGCCCGCTGGTATTGAGCCCGGGGGTTCCGGGGAGAGGCTGAAAACGGGAGGCCCAGTAGGCCAGGCCTTCGGCAAGTTCGAGCCGCCTGGCCTCCGTTTCCCCCCGGGCGAGGCTCCGGACGGCATGACCTGTCCGGATGACGCCGTGGTAAGCCGCCGCCATCATTCCGGGTGCGAGACGGGGCGCCCAGCGCCGGAGCACCGCTGACCACGTCGCCCCCGCGAGCTCCCGCCTGAAGAAGACCACCCAATCCCCGAAGCGCTGAATATCACCGAGCGCCGCTTCCCACCGGTCGGGCTGGACCGTCTCGATGACCGCAGGGCGCCCTGCAAGACGCCGTCGATACTGCTTCGTCCAGGAAACCACCCTGCCCTCGCATCCCATGGCGGCCAGGGCCTCGGCCGCCATGGGGCCGTGGTTTGAAAACCCGTGGGCGTATTCCGGCCCCGTGTCCTTCAAAATGTTGAGGGCTTCGTCTATACGGGTGTCCATAGGCGCTACGATCCACAGCAGCCGTTAGCGGGTCTTGTTTTCAAGGTTCCTGATGACTTCCGTGCTGGTGGTGCGGATGATCCACGAGCGCATCACCTCGAGGGCCTGCGCATGGAGTTTTTCATCCCACGTCCCGACGGCATCGAAGGGCACGATCACCCCGTACCCGGCGTCCGCCCCCCCAATGCATGTGGACAGGACGCAGTGGTTCGTGTACATGCCGGCGACAACCAGTGTTTCAATGCCCATTTGCTTCAGCACATGATCGATGCTCGAGGCCCCGAAAGCACCCTGCGCTGTCTTGTTGATGAGAGGTTCGCCCGGCCTCGGGGCGATTTCCTCCATAATGGCGTAGCCGGGATCGCTCACGGACACGATGGCGGGTAAGCCCGTTTTTTTGCGGCTCACCTCGTTCCAGAGTCTTGCGTACTGAACCAGGTCCGACCCGTCATCTGTCAGAGACCCGAAGGCCAGATACACAACGGGTGCCCCGGCCTTTCGGAAAACGGAAAGAAGTCTGCGGATGACCCTGACGATTTCTTTTCCCTTCTTCACGGCCCCCTCCTCCGCGGCGGGACCGTAAATCTCCCGGAAGAACCTCGGGAGGTTGCCGCCCTCACCGGCCTGGTACTTCTGCATGTCCACGATTAAAAGGGCTGTCTTCGAAGCGTCAAGTTTCATCGGCGTCAAAACAATCGATTGAAGTTTTCCGCGAGATGCCCTGTCCGGCGCTTATGCCACTTCCTCCCGGACCTCCACGGAGGCGTTCAGGTCGAAGGGATTGACCCTCATGGCAAGCGAGAAGAGGTAGGGGTAGTGCTGCCGCAAATGCCACATGTAGTTGAGCCACTCCGAAATCAAGCGGACGTAGGCCCGCCTCATGTCATGGGAGAGGTGGCCATAGTCAGCCTTCGGGAGGTCCTTCAGACTCTTGCGGCCGGCGACCTCTTCCGCCAGGTGCAGCGTGGCCCACAGGGCGTCCGTAAAGCCTTCATGCTCGAGAAGGTTCGAGTTTTCCAGGATGCGGAGCATGAAATCACGCTTTTCCAGAAGGAAATTTTTGAGGTCACCCATGTCCGCCTGCCGACTGTCCATCTTGTGTTCATAGGCGTTGATGCGTTTCCTGAGATCCAGGAAGTCCTCCTTGCTCCATCGGTCCGTCACGAGGAGATCACCCCGGATCCGGTCCACCTGCGTAGCGAAAGACGAAAGAAGCCTCAAGGCCTCGTTCCCTGCCTCGCTGAAGAAGATCCCGATGATCATGTTCAATTTAAAGAGAAGGGATTTTTTCTCCCGCTCGTGGAGGAGCTGATCGATGATGAGGGTCACGAGCAGCACTTCGAAGAAGACAAAGGCGATGTCACCGACCAGATAGATGAAAATATGGTGGGCGTCCCGGAAAATCAGATAATGCATTACATATACAACCGTCGAGAGGGTGACCAGGACAATCCCGACGACGACACGCCAGTTGAAATATTTAAGCATTTGACCTCCGGATCTTGATTCGAAATCAAAAAGCCGCGGACGACGCCTACCTTAAAAGCAGTTCGAACCGTCCGCGAACCTCTTCCCAGTTGACGATGTTCCAAAAAGCCTCCACGAACTTGGCCCGGAGGTTTTTGTAATCGAGATAGTAGGCATGTTCCCATAGATCGAGGACCATGAGGATGGTGAACATGGGGTAGACGTTGACGTTATGCTTCTCGATTTGCATAATGAGGGGACGATTGGTCAGCCTGCAGAAACTGAGCACCGCCCAGCCCGAGCCCTCGACGCTGACCGCCGTCTGGCTGAACTCTTTCTTGAACTGTTCGAAGCTTCCAAATTCCTTGTCAATGGCGGTAGCCAGTATCTTCTCGGGCTTCGCGCTTGATTTCCCAGGGGGGGCAAGGTTGCCCCAGAAGAGGGTGTGGAGGACGTGGCCTCCAATATGGAAGGAGAGCTCTTTCAGCGTGGTCTTCATGTCGAGGTCCGCCTTTTCCTTGCGGGCCTGATCGATCCTCTCCAGAATGGCGTTGGCTCCCGTCACGTAAGCCTGATGGTGCTTTTCATGGTGGATTTGAAGCTGCTGTTGCGATATGTAGGGTTCCAGATCCTTGTAATCATAGGACAATTTTGGTAATAAATACAAATGAGATTTGTCCATATCGTTTCTCCTCCTTTATGATAACGTGGGTTTATGATCGGCCTGAGACGTGAAGGGCCTTAAAATCTCGGAGAAAGCCTGTTGCTTTGCTTGACCGGAAGCACTCCCCGTTCAGGTTCAGGGCGCACTCCGCATGCAGACGTTGTTAAACGACCGGGCATTTCGACCGGTGGGCGGTGAGTTTCAATTTCCGGTTGCGTATTTTACACCAATACCTATTCTAATAAAAGGCAAAAAATGGTTCTGTCAAGCCGTCCTTCTGCTTTTGATCGGAGTGTTGCTGGGTTGGGCGGACGGTCACCGGGACAGGCCTCCAATGGGGGGGGTTATGACCGATGAAGGATGAAGGAAAATCGAAAAGGGACTTGCTTCTGGAGCTATCGACGCTCCGGGAAGAAATCTCGAAGCTGAAGAACCTGAGGAAAGAACTGCTCGAAACCCAGGAACTGCACAAAACCCTGGCGGACCGCTCCCCCATCGGTGTCTATGTTCTCCAGGACGGTGCCTTCCAGTATATCAATCCCCAGTTTAAGGTGAGCACGGGCTTCTCGGAGGACGACCTCCTGGGCAAGGACTCCCTGAGCATCGTTCACCCCGCGGACAGGAGCGGTGTCCGTAAGAACGCCGTCCGGATGCTGAAAGGGGAACGCACCGCTCCTTATGAGTTCAGGACCGTAGCCAGGGACGGCCGCATACGGTGGATTCTGGGGACGGTCATCTCGATCCACTTCCGCGGAAAGCCCGCCGTCCTCGGCAACTACATGGACATCACCGACCAGAAGGACGCGCGGGAAAAACTCGAGGGCCTGGAAGCTCTGGAAGCCTCCATCCTGGACGCTCTGCCCGTGGCGGTCGTGGGTCTCCGGGAGCGCAGGGTCATCTTCGCCAACCGGGCCGTCGAAAGCGTCTTCGGCTGGAAGCCCGAGGACCTCATCGGTAAAAACACCCGTGTCCTCTACCGGAGTGACGAGGAATACGAGGAGATCGGCAGACACTTCTACCCCGTCCTGGAGAAGCAGCGAACATACAGCGAGGAGTACCCCTGCCGCCACCGGGACGGCCGGGACATCATCTGCATGGTAAGCACTTCGAGGATCGGCGATTCCCTGACGGGGAAAAGTATTGTCGCTACCTATGAAGACATTACGGAAAGAAAAAGGGTCGAGGCAGCTCTCAGGGAAAGCGAGGGAAGGCTCTCGAGCATTATCCAGGGTTCCCCCATCCCCACCTTCGTGGTCAGTCGCGACCACCGGGTGACGCACTGGAACAGGTCCCTAGAGGAACTCTCCGGCCTCGCGGCAAAGGACATCATCGGCACAACGGAACACTGGAGGGCCTTTTACAGCCAGGAGAGACCCTGCATGGCCGATTTGCTCGTGGACGGGGAACCGGGGAAAGTCTCTCATTGGTACACCGGAAAGTACCAGAAATCCAAGCTCATCGAGGATGCCTACGAGGCAACGGACTTCTTCCCCACCCTCGGCACTGAAGGCAAGTGGCTGCGGTTCACGGCGGCGACCACCCGGGACACCGCTGGACACATCGTCGGCGCCGTGGAGACGCTGGAAGATATCACGGAGCGGAAGAAAGCCGAGGAAGCCCTGAAGGAGAGTGAAAGCCGCCTGCGTGCAATTCTCGAAGGATCACCGACGCCCACGGTTGTGATCGACAAAAATCACCAGGTCATCGTCTGGAATCGGGCCATGGAGGAACTGAGCGCCATCCGTGCGTCAGAGGTACTCCATACGGACCAGCAGTGGATGATCTTTTACAACGAAAAGCGGCCTCTCATGGCTGACCTCCTGGTGGATGAAAACATGGAGGAGGTCAAAGAAATCCCCCAGTGGTACGCGGGAAAGTATGTGCGATCCAGGCTCCTCCGGGATGCCTACGAGGCGACGGACTACTCTACCGTCAGGGAAAAGTGGCTCCACTTCACTTCCGCCGCTGTCCGTGACACCTCGGGGAACATCTTCGGGGCCGTGGAGACCATGACGGACATCTCACCGCTGAAACAGGCCGAGGAGGAGCTCAGGGAGAGCCTGGAAAAGCTCCAGAAGGCCATGACCGGGACCGTCGAGGCCATGGCGGTAATCGTGGAAACACGGGACCCTTACACGGCTGGACATCAGCACCAGGTCGCGAAGATCTCCCGCCGCATCGCCGAAGAGATGAGACTGCCCCTGGAACGCGTCGAGGCCCTGCAGATGGCCGCTTATATACATGACATCGGAAAGATCTACGTTCCTGCTGAAATCCTGAGCAAACCGGGGAAACTGAGCGAGGTGGAGCTCAACATCATCAGGATTCACCCCCAAGTGGCCTATGACATCCTGAAAACCATCGAATTTCCCTGGCCCATAGCCGACATCATCTACCAGCACCATGAAAGGCTCAACGGTACAGGTTATCCCCGGGGGCTTAAAGACGGCGACATATGCCTGGAATCCCGTATCCTCGGCGTCATAGACGTCTTCGAATCCATGGCGTCACACCGCCCCTACCGGCCGACACTCGGCCTGGAGAAGGCCACAGATGAGCTCACCAAAAACAGGGGCATTCTCTATGACCCTGTCGTGGTGGACACGCTGCTCAGGCTCGTCGAAGAGAAAACAATAGAAGTGGAGTAGCCAAACGCTGCGATCACGAACCGCCTTGCGCCAAGAAGGGAAGCAGGTCTTTCTTGCGATAGGCCATGGCGAGGCTCGTGGCAATGAGGTCGTTTTTCTCGTCCCGCACCGAGATCTCGTAGTGACTGACGCTGCGGGAACGGTTTACCTCTTTGGCTTCCGCGAAAAGGGTCGACCCCGCCGCCGGGGGCCTCAGATAGGAGATGCTCACCTGGAGGGCAACGGAAACCGTTCCGTGGGAATTGGATGCTGTCTGAAAGGCTTCGTCGATGAGTGAGAAGATGGCACCGCCATGGGCCATGCCGAAAATGTTTTCCAGGTCAGCGGTAAGTGTCATCTCAACCAGAGAATAACCTGAATTGATCTTTCGCAGCTTGAGCCCCAGCATCTTCGCATAGGGCTCATTTTCGACCTTTCTCCGGATGGCCTCGAAAACTCTCTCGTCCAACAAATATCCCCCGTAACCTTAACTAAACGAATGTTTGTAAACCGTCTATCATTACATGATGCTGTCGAAATCTCTTTTCCACAGGCTGTTCAAAAATGCCTGGATGCAAGGCCCCCGAAAGCCCGAGGAGTGAGGCGTACTTTTAGACGTACGCCGCAGGGACGAGGGTTGAGGGAAACGCAGCAGACAGGCGTTTTTCAACAGCCGTTTAGAGGCTGTATACCTTCTCGCCCGGCAGTACCTTGAACCCCTTCTTCTGGAGAGCCTCGATGGCCTTGTCCGTCATGTTGAACCGGAAGATGATAATGGCGTTCTCACCGCTTCGCTCGACAAAGGCGTACATATACTCCACGTTGATGTTCTCCCTCGAAAGGACCTCGAGAATGCTGTGGAGTCCGCCGGGACGGTCGGGGACGAGGACGGCCACGACGTTGGTGCGCCCCACGGTGAAGCCCGCGTCCTTCAGGACCTGTTTCGCTTTTTCGACGTCGTTGACGATGAGCCTGAGGACCCCGAAATCAGACGTGTCGGCAAGGGACAGGGCCCGGATGTTGATGTTGGCATCCCTCAGGGTGCGTGTCGCGCTTTCGAGGGTCCCAGGTTTGTTTTCCAGAAATATGGAGATCTGTTCTACCTTCATGGATTCCCCTCCTTAATCGTCACTCGATCACTGTTTTTTACAAAGCAGGCTTTCTAAGCTGTTCAAAAATGCCCGGATGCAAGACCCCATGAAAAACGAAGATAAGAAAAGCAGAAGCTGAGAAAATCAGATGATGGATACCTACAGTCACGAAGAGTATGGAATCGACGCCTCTTAACTTCTCAACTTCTTAACTTCTCAGTCCCTGTGCCTTCAGCGAAGCTGGATAGGGAAACGCCGCAGACGGGCGTTTTTCAACAGTCTTAGATGGATCTTTTGTCGATGACGCGTCTCGCCTTTCCTTCGAAGCGCTGAAGCGTCTTCGGCTCCACCAGCTTCACCCTGGTAGAGACACCCAGGTAGTCCTTGATGTCTTTCTTGATTCTCTTTTCCAGTCCCTGCAACGCCCTGATCTCACCGGACTCGAAGATGCTCTCGCTCAACTCGACCTGCACCTCCAGGGTGTCCAGGTTCTCCTCCCGGTCCACGACGAGCTGGTAGTGCGGCTCGAGTCCCTCAATGCCGACGAGGACGCTTTCAACCTGCGAGGGGTATACGTTCACGCCGCGGATGATGAGCATGTCGTCGCTCCGGCCCGTGACGCGATCCATCCTCACGTGGGTCCGCCCGCACTTGCAGGGTTCCCTCATGAGCCTCGTGACATCTCTCGTCCGGTAACGGATGAGGGGGAAGGCCTCCTTGGTCAGTGTCGTGAAGACGAGTTCCCCCGTTTCCCCGTAGGGGAGGACTTCTCCCGTGTCCGGGTTGATGATCTCGGCGATGAAGTGGTCCTCGTATATGTGAAGACCGTGACGGCCTTCCTGGCACTCCATGGATACCCCGGGGCCCATCACCTCGGAGAGACCGTAGATATCGAGAGCCGTGATGCTCAGTTTCGTTTCGATCTCCTGCCGCATCTTCTCGCTCCAGGGCTCCGCGCCGAGAATCCCCACGCGCAGTTTGAGGGACTTCATGTCAACCCCCATCTCCTCCCCATGCTCAGCGAGATAGAGGGCATAGGAGGGCGTACAGCAGATGGCCGTGGGACCGAAGTCCTGAAGGATCATGATCTGGCGTTTCGTGTTTCCCCCCGACATGGGGATAACGCTGGCCCCGAGCTTCTCCGCCCCGTAATGGGCCCCGAGGCCGCCGGTGAAAAGACCGTAGCCGTATGCGTTGTGGACGATGTCATTCTTGGTGAGGCCGGCCATGACGAAGGAGCGGGCCATGAGCTCGGACCAGTGGTCGATATCGCGTTTCGTATACCCCACGACGGTGGAGCGGCCCGTCGTCCCCGAGGAGGCATGGACCCTAACGACACTGCTCATGGGCACGGCAAACATCCCGTACGGGTAGTTTTCCCTCAAATCCTGTTTCGTCGTGAAGGGGAGCTTCTTGAGGTCACCAAGGGACCTGACGTCTTCCGGCTTCACACCTTTTTCGTCAAAGGCACGCCGGTAGAAACCGACGGTATGATAGACACGCTGAACAACCTGCTGAAGCCGCTTTAATTGGAGTGAATCCAGGGCCTCTCTAGGCAGTGTTTCGAATTCTTCGTTGTAGATCATCGGTCGCCTCCCTTTTTTATTACGGTACTGTCGGCCAGACAGCCCCCCGTGGCGTGGATATTATATACCCGAAAGGGCTTCTGTTTAAAGGATTTTGTCAATCAGAGGTCCTTTCTTTTCCGCTTGAAGATGTTGCGGAAGAAGCTGGTCAGCACCATGGCGATGACGGCCCCCACCGTCGCGGCGAGCATGTCCTTCTGGGCGTCCCAGACATCCCCCTGGGTCCCCAGGTAGGCATCACCCAGCTCGGGGCTCACGTTCTGTGCGGCGATCATCTCGACCACCTCGAACATGCCGCTGAAGGCGAGCACCATAGCGATGGGCAGATAATAGGCCCAGAAACCCCTGCTGTGGGCGATCCGGAAGAAGAGCTCCCGGGCGGGATAGGCCAGGAGCAATCCGAAGGAAAAGTGCACGATCCGGTCGAAGTGATTTCGACTCAAATAGAATACCTCCTTGAGCCAGAAACCGAAGGGGACCTCCGCATAGGTATAGTGGGCACCGACGGCATGGAGGCTCATGAACAGGGTCATCAGGAGATAGGACATGTTGGAAAAGGGGAAAGCCCTGTAGGTGGTAACCAGGAGGATGAAAAAAGGGATGACCAGGAGGTTTTCCAGGAACCAGTCCTGACGGTAGAGGGGCTTGATGGCCAGGAGGATCCAGAGAACGACGTACCAGGCAAGAAGCACCTGCAGCAGGCGGTTTTTGCGGAAATCGGGCCGGATGCGCTGTGTGGCCGTCGTGATTGCAAATTCATCCTTCTGACCCATGACCCCTCCTTTTATGCTTGCCCTTGAAGAGATATGTTTCATACAACATCCGGCGGAATAAGAAAAGATTTACG
>CAZJPV010000026.1:0-38914 GCA_964547985.1 uncultured Syntrophaceae bacterium | reverse complement strand
ACCATAATCTCTTAAGACGCTCGTCCCATTGGACCTGACATAAAATCTTCCCCGGTCGTCCCTCTTGAGGGCATGAAACTCTGCCGAGCCGGGCTCGATCCCCAGCTTCTTCGCGATCACTCCCCAGCCCTGCCCCCGGTGGGACTTCCAGGTATCGACGATCGTGTTGACCGGTTCGAGCGTCATCCTGTGAAGGCGGATCGTGATGTACACATCGGCAGGAGACATCCGCACCATGTCGAGGAGCCACATGGCGCAGGACCTCGAAACCCTGTAATGATCGTACAGACCGGTGATGAACTCCTCCCGGTTGGCACCGTAATAGGCATCGACCTCACTGAGCTGGGCATCCCAGGAGAGGTCCCCCGTCCGGGTGTGGCACCCTACCCCGAGACCAAAATCGGCCCCGCCGTAAGCGGGGGCCGAGAGGGCAAGCACCACGGCAATGATGGCCAGCCATTTCGATGCGTTCAATGTAGCTGTCTCCGACCCGAAATGCGCGATTCTAATCATTTATCGTCTCCTCTGAGACCAAACTTGAGCGGAACTGTGGCAGATTTCCATGTGTATATTTATTCAATAATTTCGAGAAGTTATACGCTGACCTTCTCCGCGCCAACCTAATTTCATGATTTTCCATAGAAATCCCATTTTGGATAGCCCCGAAATATGCTATTATTCAGTGGATAAAAAATCCGCCGGCCAGTTAAGATGAAATGAGGTCAGAAAAGATGCAGATGCTGTCCCGCCTTGTGTTTTCCATTCCTGCAGTTCTGCTTTTCCTTGCCACCGCGGCAGATGCCGACCCGACCGCTTTCGTAACCAACCGATCAGAAAACACCCTTTCCATTATCGATATTTCCGATGGGACTCTCTTACAGACGATCCCCACAGGAATAGGTCCTCAGGGTCTTGCCCTTTCGCCTGACGGCCAATTCCTCTACATTGCTCAATCCCTCGATGACACGGTGCTGGTGCTTTCGACTTCAGATTTCAGCGTGCAAAAGTCGATTCCCACTGCCGGTGTCCCGACAGACATCGCAGTCTCCCCGGACGGCCAATTGCTTTATGTGGTTTGTCGCGATAGCATCAACATCATCCGGACCGCGGACGATACCATCGTGGACTCCATCTCCGCCGTCAGAGAGCCCGCGGGCCTTGCCCTGACACCGAACGGCCAGAGGCTCTTTGTGACCAGCATCGCCCAGGGCACGCTGACCGCCATCAACACCCGGGACCTTACCCCGTCCACCGTCATCGACCTCGGGAGTGCCGTCGGGCCCTCAGGCATCAGGATCGCTCCGGGAGGTGATTTCCTGTACGTGACGCGTCTTTCATCGACGAAGATCCTCGTTCTCGACACGGGGGATCTTTCCATCAAAGCCTCGATTGATCTTGGCCTGGAACCCTCGGCCATCGCCTTCTCGCCCGACGGGGCCTTCGCTTATGTTCAGCATGTGAAGGAGGGCGTTCTTTCACAAATCCGGACCTCCGACCACCGGCTGATCGGCAGGAAACCCTACGGGTCTCTTTCAATGGATGCGGGTGCGGCCCTGACATATACGGCCGCCTATGAAGCCCCGGCCGGGGGCATCGCGATCCCGATTGTCGGCGCCATCATGACTCCCACTTCCCTCAATGCAAGCCCCGCCGGCCTCACCCAGATCAACCTTTCCTGGACCGACAACTCCGATAATGAGATGGGATTCGCGATCGAGCGGAGAACATCCGAAAGCGCCTTCGGCGAGATTTACAGGGTGGGCGCGAACGTCACCTACTACAGGGACACCGGTCTGGATCCCTACACGACATACTATTACCGCGTCAGGGCTTATATTACTGCACCCTTAGAATATTCACCATATTCAAACGAGGCATCAGCAACGACGAATGTCACAGGTGATGACGACAATGACTGGCTGTTCTGTTCCGTAACATATATTTTGAAGGGAACGCCTTACGATGGCCATAAGAACAGGCTGAGAGAATTTCGGGACCAGGTTCTCATGAAAAGCGGCATGGGAAAAACATTCGTGAAGTTCTACTACAGCCTTTCACCCGGCCTGGTGAAAATTTTTCAGAAATATGATATATTAAAACAAATATCAAAAACCCTGCTCGTTCCTCTCATCTACCTCATCCTCTACCCTGCACTCCTTATCCTCCTGCCGATATTTTTCATCTTCCTCTTGCTATTGCGCCGGGTCCGGACATTCACGAGTTCTATGGCCTGAGAGATGACTTCCAACCGGGGCCATCGTGGGACAATTCATCTGTGATGAAAAAACTTCCATACGAGAAATAACCTGATATTTTCCCCGAAATAATTGAGTATTGTCATTTCCTTAAAATCGTGTCACAAGTTCGAACCATTAAACCATAAAGGGTTTAGAAAGGAGGTCTCTATGGCACTGCAGGAAGAAAAGGGGCCCTGGGGTGATTTCTTCGCCCACTGGCCCAAAGAGGGGTTCGACATGATGTCCAAAGGACTCGACATGTACGGTAAGATGACCAAGGCCTGGATGGACATGGCGGAGACATCCACCAAGGAGAAACCGGAGGAGGTCATGAAGAAATGGTCCGATTCATTCGGGGGGATTTACAGGGATCTTTTCGAGATGTTCACGCAGCCCTTCAAGATGTACGGATTTTCGCCCACCTTCGACAAGGCCCCCTGGGAGGAGGCCTTCAAAACCTGGCAATCATCGTTTGCGTCCATGCCTATCGGGGCGGTCCCCTCTTTCCAGGGGATCGATGAGTTCGTTAAATTCTCCCGGGGCTGGCAGGAAAGTTACATGAGGGTCTACTCGGCATGGCTGAACAACCTGGAGAAGATGGCCGAGGCCTACCGGTCAGGCAAGGAAAAGGGGGAGGAACCCGACAAGATCATGAAGGCCTGTATGGATTCCACGGAAACATTCTTCGACGAGTGGTCGAGCTTCGTCTCCGGTCAGAGCAGGTCTTACTTCCAGCTCTGGAAATCTCTCTTCGGAAAGGAAAAAGCCGCACCGAAGAAAACGGGAGCGAAAGCAAAAGAATAAACGCGGATCCCGAGGATCGAAAATGAAAAAGGAAGGCCCCTTGCCTTCCTTTTTCATTTCAGAAAAGCTGAAGCCATCTCGAGATACTCTGCCAGGAGCTTTTTGCTCACCACAAAGATGTGACCGATATTCTTCTCGATGGTCCTGTTCAGTCCGCCCCTTTCCATCTGGATGTTTCCATCCTGGACCTGTCCCCACATCTCGCTCGCCCGGCACGAACCCGGCGGCGCGATGGGGTCTCTGCTTCCCCTGTAGTCGAAGAGTGTTACACCCGCTTCACGCAAGGCACCCATGTTGACGGGCTTGCCATCCAGGGCGGAATTCAATGACGGAAGCCGGTATTTCCCCTCGCAGATCTCATTTCCGAGAAAGATCTTCTCGATCCACTCCCGGTGGGCCTTGGCGGGGAATTTTGTCCCGTGCGTCAGCCAGTAAAGAAAATGGGCCGAGTCGTGAATGGCCGTCAGGTGACAGGCCCTGCCGTAGAAACCCAGGGAGACGGTATACTGGACACCGGGCTGGATTTCATTCATGCCGGCTTCGACGAGCTGGGGCGGAATGTTCACCGAAGCGTACAGCGCTTCCATGAGGACGGGATCGTAGCTCTGCCGGATGACCTCTCGCATGGCCCCGTGTCCGCTCGGGCCGTCGTCAAAAATGACCGGCGAAGCCATCAGTGCTACTTTACGGATATCCATGGCCTCTCCGCGGGCCAGGCGCTCTTCCGCACGTCTGGCGAGGTAAGGAAGAATGATGGTTCCGCCCATACAATAGCCCATTACATCAATTTCCTGACCCGGGTGCCGCTCTTTGATCAGACCCAGATATGTCTCCGGAACCGTTTTACCGTAAAAATCAAGGCCCAGCCCCGCATCCTCAGGCCCCGACTCCCCGTGATCCACAAGGTAAATTGCAAACCCTTCCTTGAGCATCCCCTCAATAACGGACTTTCCCCTGGCCAGGTCAAATATCTCCGGCTTATTGATAAGGGGGGTGGCCATGTAGAGAACTCTGCCGTTGGGCTTCACATCGGCGGGCAGGGGATAATGCCGGAGCGTAATACTGTGCAACCTGGAGCCCTCGACCTCTTCGTAGGATGAATAACCGATTTTACCCAGGGTCGCCCACTCCGAGAATTCCTTCAGGTCAAAGGCCCGCTCGTGGTGCAGGTTTTCCATTCTTCGCCGGTTTTCGTCAAGATACTTTTCAAAGGTCTGCGGCGACATACCGTCGCAGGCGCCGTCCATGAAAGGAAGGGGTTCTCCTGTCAGGGGTTTTTCCGTGATGACGATCAGGAGGCTTTTGAGGAGATCCTTCATCGCCTTGAGCCTTGTGAGTCCGATGGAGCTGTAATTCCTCTCCAGGTACAAAAATTCATCGATGTGTTCCCGCAGGAAGGCCTGGCCTTCCGGGGAGGAAGAAACCAGACGGGCCTTCTGACGGTCAAAGTGCCCATTTCTGACGAAATAGCCGGTCAGGCTGTGAAGCAGCCGGGCGTAGTTCTTGTAAATCCAGCCGTTCATGTCCCCGAAGATGTCCGGATTTCTCCCCGCCCGCGCGGCCAGGCGCGCATGGGCTTTGATCGGCCCTGTCAGGTAGCGCTCCACCATGGCGTTCTGGAGGGACGCTGTAAAAGACAGGGGGCCCCAGTGGAGCGGATCCTTGCTGATGGCCTCGAGTGCTTTCTGCTGCTTGAAGAGGGCGCTGATGAGCTGCCCGGTGATCTTGCTCTTCCACGGATAGGACGTCTCAAGCCCCTCGAGGTTATCGGCGGGGGTACGGCCCATGACCGCAAGCAGTTCATCGGGGGATATCCTCATTTCTTCGTTTTCTTTCCTTTTTTCCTTTGGCACGTTTAAAATCCTCCTCATGATCGGTTAAAAAACCGGATGTTCACGCCATTCCTGCAAGGTTTGTGCTCGAACCGACTGACACACCTGCCGAAATTGTTCTGGCCAAATCTAACTATTTATGTCAGAAAAATATAAAACATGAACAATGGAGAGCCCATGGAACAAGAAGTCGTCTGTGCAAAATGCGCAAATCCAAGAACGTATGTGAAGTGCCTGGGCTGCGAGGTGATCCTCTGTGAGTCCTGCTCAATCTTTGAGCTCATCGGCTCCGGCTGCGGGTGTGTCTGGCCTGCTTACTACTGTAACGATTGTGCCCACGACCCCTGCATCAACCCCAACGCCATGTTCAGAGAAAAGAAGCCGTCCTGAAACGTCGTATCCCCCGTTAATCCTTCTCGAGTGCCGCAACATCCTCCTGCGTTCTCTCCCGGACATCCCTGCGCCAGGGGTTCAGATAGGAGGCACAGCCGTTGCCACAGCGAAGCTCTGTCCGCTAAAAATTACCCATCTTTCCCTAAACCTGCGTCAAGTTGAAGATGTAGCGATGACCGTTCCAGTGGAGTTCAGGACAGACCTGATGACGTGATCGGGGGTGCCTGCTCACACCAAAGGCGCAGGTCCTCATGATGCAGCAGTTTCCACAGCCAACGCAGGGCCAGATGACGATGTCGCGAATCATAGTCCTGATCGGAGGAGCCGCCAGCTCCACCTATAGAAATTTTCCAGGTGACTAATTTATCCCTGACCAATCGATTTTACAAGCGGGAATATGGGACCGCGGGCAGACAGAATTTCCTTGTCAAACGGCTAAACTCTTGTTTAAAATGAAACACTTAAAAATATCACGGGAGAAGACCGAGCATGACGAACATTTCGGATTACAGCAAGTTCATCGTCGACCTGCGGCGTCACATGTGGATGGCCGGCATCGAAATGCATCTGCGCCGGCTCATCTGGCAGATTGCCGTCACGGGGAAATACATATCGGCCAAGATCCACGAGGCGAACCGCAAGCTTGCAGGATTCAAGAACATCCACGGCGACGATCAGCTTGCCCTGGACCGAAGCGCCGACGAGATCCTCATCAACCAGCTCGAGTTTTCCGGATTCGTGCGGGAGTATGTCTCGGAAGAGTCCGACAAGGTCATCACATTTCAAACGGCGGAAGCGAAATACTACGTGACAGCGGATCCCCTGGATGGCTCATCCCTCGTCGATACAAACCTCTCCATGGGAACCATTATCGGAATCCATATCGCGCCTCTGCTGGGCACCTCAGGTCGGGATTCCATGGTGGCGGCCATGTACATCACTTACGGACCTCTGATCACCATGGTATACTCCGCCGGCAAGGGGACGCACGAGTTCGTCCTCAACCGCGAAGGAGAATATGTGCTCTCGGTAGAAAATATCACCCTGGATGAAAAGGGGTCCATCTACGGTCTGGGCGGCCTGCGCAAAGAATGGACGCCGGAACACCTCAAGTACGTCGAGTTTCTGGAGTCGGAAGGATACAAACTGCGCTACAGCGGGGGCTTTGTGCCGGATATCAATCAGGTGCTCATCAAAAGAGGCGGGGTTTTCACCTACCCGGCCCTGAAGAAAAGCTCCAAGGGAAAACTTCGCCTGATTTTCGAACTGCAACCCATGGCCTTCCTGGTTGAACAGGCGGGCGGCATGGCCACGGACGGGAAGTCCGATATTCTCTCCATCAAACCCCAGAAACTGGATCACCGATCACCGATCTATATCGGAAGCCGTTTCGAAGTGGAGAAGGTCAAAGAGTATCTGAAATAAAACGGCCCTGGCGGGAATGTCCCATCGATCCGATACCCTTTGTCATGACTCGCCCCGAGCTTTCTCGGGGAGAGGCAGGCGATTATCCGTCAATGAAAAACAAACAGGTTGAGTTATTGACGGCCTGTCTCTGAATCGAAACAGAAATCCGGGCGTGCGACCAAACGCTGTGAGGAGGGGTATGAGTATGGTGTACACCAGCGTCGATGCTTTGAAAAAAGGGAGTTCAGGAATCCTGCAGGTCGACGGGAACAACGTCCGCGTTCTCAACGGGGAGAAGTTGAGGGCCTCACTCATTGATGACCTCATCTACACGGCTGTGTTCAGCCCTGACGAGGGCGTCAAGGAAGCAGCGAGCTGGATAATCCGCCGCACCGGTGCAGCCCTGGGCATCCTCCCCTCATCCATCCAGTCCCTCTATGAAGCCATGGGCAGGGGAGAGGTTTCGGGCTTCACCGTGCCCGCAATCAACTTGAGAGGGCTCACCTACGAATCGGCCCGGGCCGTGTTCCGGGCCGCGCTGCGGGGGAAGGTCGGCCCCGTCATCTTCGAAATTGCCAGATCGGAAATCGGCTACACGAAGCAGCGGCCGGCGGAGTATGCGGCGGCGGTCACGGCCGCCGCCATCAAGAGCGGATACCGCGGTCCTCTTTTCCTGCAGGGCGACCACTTCCAGGTGAGCGCCAAGAAATTCACTGTTGACCCGTTAAGAGAGGTGGGGGCGGTAAAGGACCTGGTGAGGGAAGGCATCCAGGCGGGCTTTTATAACATCGATATTGATTCCTCCACGGTCGTTGACCTGAGCAAATCAACCGTCGAGGATCAGCAGAGGAATAACGCAGCCATCGCGGCCGAAATCACCGCCATGGTCCGCGAAATCGAGCCCCGGGGCATCACCGTCTCCGTGGGGGGCGAAATCGGCGAAGTGGGCGGGAAGAACAGCACCGTCGAAGAACTCCGGGCTTTTATACAGGGTTATCGGAGGGAACTGGCAACGAAGGGTAAGGGTCTCAAGGGACTCAGCAAGATCAGCGTCCAGACGGGGACGTCCCACGGCGGCGTGGTCCTGCCGGACGGATCAATCGCGAAAGTGAAGCTCGACTTCGACACCCTGGAAACGCTTTCGACGGCCGCGCGAAAGGAGTTCGGAATGTCGGGTGCCGTCCAGCACGGGGCCTCGACCCTGCCCGACGAGGCCTTTGACAACTTTCCGAAACGCGGGACCGCCGAAGTGCACCTCGCCACGGCCTTCCAGAACATGATCTACGACCACGCTTTTTTCCCTGCAGACCTCCGCAGCAGGATCTACGACTACATGCGGACGGAGCTTGCCGGCGAGAAGGGCGTGAAGGACACCGATGAGCAGTTTATCTACAAGACGCGAAAGAAAGCATTCGGGCCCTTCAAGAAAGACATGTGGAGTCTCCCGCCGGGTGTTCTGAAAGGGATCGGCAAAGCGCTGGAGGATAAATTCTACTTCCTCTTCGAGAAGCTGAACGTCGTCAAGACGGACGACATCGTGCGGAATTTCGTCAGGCCTGTCGATATCCCCGTCCCGGCGCCGCCGAGCCTGACCGGGAAAGGAAAAACGAACGCCCGAAAAGTGAAAACGGAAGCCTACGACGAAGGGGAGTAAGCGCTTTGCGCCAGTGGTGAGTGGTGAGAAAGGGCCCCTGGGCCCGAGTTGTGTGTTGTGGGTTGTGAGCAAAAAAGACAGTAAAGAGTGACGAGTGGCGAGTGGCGGGTCGTGAGCAAAGACGGTGAAGAGCGGCGAGTTCGGGCCTGCAGCCCGAGGCCATTAACCTTGAGCCCTTTGCCTTCAGCCTGGCGCTTCGGGCCATAGAACTGGACAGACCTAGAAAGGAAAATGAATCTATGTCAGGCAAACAGTGGCAAAAGGCCCCTGCGATGCAGATTGATGCAGGCAAGACCTACCGTGTGGCGGTTGAAACGACGAAGGGGGACATCGTGCTCGAGCTTTATCCACGACACGCCCCGAAGACGGTGAACAACTTCGTCTTTCTTGCAAAGGAGGGGTTTTACGACGGTGTCACCTTTCACAGGGTGATCGAGAATTTCGTCATCCAGGGGGGTGATCCCGCCGGCACGGGTCGGGGGGGACCCGGGTATTCCTTCGAGGATGAGGTCAAGGACAACCCGCTCAAACACGAAAAGGGCGTCATCTCCATGGCCAACGCGGGACCCAACACAAACGGGAGTCAGTTCTTCATCACCCACTCGCCCCAGCCGCACCTCGACGGCCGTCACACCGTATTCGGGAAGGTGGTCGAGGGCATGGACGTGGTCTACGCAATCCGGCAGGGGGATAGCATGACAAAGTTGACGATTGAGGAAGTCTGAGGCGCCGTCACAACAGAAGAGGAGAAATTTCAAATGCCCGCTTTTCTGAAGAGTAAGAAGGTAATGGTCATCTTTTTCGGGATCGCTTTTCTTGTCCTCGCCGGTCTTTACAGCTACTTCGTCTCGGATACGGTTGTGACACGCATCACGGATGCCCAGATGGCCAAGGTCGGGGGAAATTTCATGATCGCCACCGATTACCGCCCCTTTGTCAATCACGACGCGAAGTACCGGCTCAAGTTCGATTCGGGGACCGTCCAGAACGAAGCGATCCGCCTCAAGGGAAAAGAGGTCAAGATCTGGAAATACGGCTGGCGGATCCCGCTTTTTTCCATGTACGAGAACGTGGTGAAGATCGAGGAAGTGCGGCCGGGCTCGGCTTCGGGCGGATAAGAAACGTTAGGGTACACCGATTTTTCTGGAACGTGCGCTCGTGATGAGGCTCATCACTCAGGACTTTTTCAGCATCATCCGGCAGTCCACGAGAGTCGCTCCCTTCCCTTCGCCGTGCACCAGCAGCGGGTTGATGTCCATCTCGACGATCTCCGGATGGTTGACGGCCAGATCCGAAAGGCTGACAATGGCCCGCTCGAGAACCTCGAGATCGGCCCTGGGTCTCCCCCGGAACCCCGAGAGAAGACCGAAGCCCCTGATTTCCCGGACCATCCGGTTCGCTTCGTTCCTGCCGATGGGCGCAAGGCGAAAGACCACGTCCTTGAATATCTCGACGAAAATACCGCCCAGACCGAACATCAGAAGCGGCCCGATGTCATAACGATTCAGGCCGAGGATAACCTCTTCACCGGGCGGAGCCATCTTCTCCACGAGAACACCGCCGATGACGGCATCGGGACTGTATGTCTTGGCCCCTTTCACAATCTGCCGGAAGGCCCGCCTGGCTTCTTCCCCGTTCCTGAGTCCCAGGGCCACCCCCCCGGCGTCGGTCTTGTGAAGGATCTGCGGAGAGACGATCTTCATGGCCACGGGGAAACCGATCTCCCCGGCAATGGATGCGGCCTCTTCCTCACTTCCTGCCAGCCTGGCGGGGATCGTGTTGAAACCGTAGCATTTCAGGATTTTGTTCCCTTCGATCTCCCCGAGGTGCGTCTTTCCCGATGCCAGGCAATCGGCGATGATCGCGGCGGCACGCTCCCTGTCGTGAGTAAAAGTCCATTCCGGCAGTTCTTCGCGGTTGAGCCAACCCGTATACTGATAGAGAGCTCCCATGGCCTTCGCCGCGTTCTCCGGGAACTGGTAGACGGGATAACCATGCTCCTGCAGGTATTTCACCCCCGGCGACACGTCGACCACCCCCATGAAGCAGCAGATGATCGGCTTGTGGGTCCCCCGGGCCACCCGAACGATGGCCTCGGCCGTACCCAGAGCATTCGTCATCGACTGGGGCGTGAGAATCACGAGGGCCCCGTCCACCCCTTCGTCCCTGATGACCGCCCATAAAGCATTTTCGTAGCGATCCTGACTCGCATCGCCGATGATATCCACGGGATTGCGGATACTGGCCGCCGAGGGTAGCTGCCGGGCCAGATTCTCGATGGTTTCCTCACTGAACTGGGCAAGCTCGAGGTCTGCCGAGACCGTCATGTCCGTGGCAAGTATCCCGGGCCCACCGGCGTTGGTCACGATGGCCACGCGCTTTCCGGCTGGAAGCTTCCTGCGGAGCTTCCCCAGTGGACTTTCCTGCTTGTAGGCAAAGGCATCGGCAAAATCGAAGAGCTCGTTGACCGATTCCGCCCGGATGATCCCCGATTGCTTGAAGATCGCGTCGTAGACGGCCTCGGTCCCCGCCAGGGCCCCTGTATGCGAGGCTGCCGCCCTGGCCCCCGCGCTCGTCCTCCCGGATTTGACAACCAGGACCGGCGTGGGCCTGTTTCCGGAGGTGACCTGCTTCGCCGCGGAGATGAACGCCTCGCCCTTCCGAAGCTCCTCTATGTAGATCATGATGACGGCGGTGTCGGCATCCTCGTGGAGGTACTGAAGAAGATCAATCTCGTCCACGTCGGCCTTGTTGCCGATGGAGATGAATTTGGAAAAACCGAAACCCCTGTCCGCGGCAAAATCGAGAACGGCCGTGCATAGGGCACCGCTCTGAGATATGAAGGAGATATTACCGGCGCTGGGCATTCGGGCGGAAAAGCTCGCGTTCATGCTGACTCGGGGAAGAGGGTTGATGACCCCGAGGCAGTTCGGTCCGACGACGCGGACCCCGGCTTCGCGGCAGATTGCGACGATCTTGTTTTCGGCTTCAAGGCCTTTTGCCCCGACCTCCCGGAACCCCGCTGATACGATGACAATCCCCCGCACGCCCTTCCGGACGGATTCTTCCACGGCCTTAAGGGTCGCCCCGGTCGGAAGGACGATGATGGACAGGTCCACGGCATCGGGGATCTCTCCGATCGTGGGATAAGACCGCATACTCAGGATGGACTTCGCCGCGGGATTGACGGGGTACAGTGTCCCCTTGTAGCCGCCCTTCAGGATATTGGCAAAGATGTCGTATCCCACCTTGCCGGGGGTGGTGGAGGCCCCGATCACGGCAATGGCCTTAGGGGAGAAAATCGCGTCAAGGCTTGTATTCACAATGGTCCTCTATTTCTTCTTGCCGGAATAGTCGTACCAGTGCCGCGAATTGTAGGTCTCCTTGACAATCCGGGCCGCGAGATCGATGGCGATATTGTGTGTGTTGATAACGAGATCGTAGTTCGTCGGATCCATCATGTCGGCCTGGAAGTATTTCTGGATGAAGGCCTTGCGCTCCGCATCCAATTTCATCACCTGCCGTGACGCCTCTTTATCGGAGACGCTGAATTTGAGCATGACGTTCTTGATCCTCACCAGCAGCGGCGCAACGACGAGCACGCGCAGGCACACCTCCCTGGGCAGGATGAAGCTGGCGCCCCTGCCGACGATGACGGCATGCCCGTGGGCCCCGATGGCGCCTACCACATTGGTGAGATGCTGGAGGTACTCGTAGGACCACATGTGGTTTTCTCCCAGGGCGGTGATCCACTCCTCGAGGATGCCGCGGTCCTGCTCGTCGAGGGATTCAACGACCCGCTGGCTCTTGTCGGCACTCTCGGCGATCTTTTCGACGATTTCTTGATCAAAGAGATCGATGTCCAGGTCCTTGGACAGTTTGCTGGCCAGTTCGCTGGCCATGGCGCCGGGCAGCCGGGAAATGGTGATGACGGGCCGGATCGGTTTTTTGTATTTTTTCTTCTGGTCCGCTTGCCATCGTTTGACCTGCTCCTCGATCCTTTTGTCAAGGGATCGACTATAGGATATTTCGTCCATTGAGTTGCCTCCCTGTTTGTTCGGTGGATCCCTACCCGCCGGGCGGCTCCTCCCGGTCAAATGTTCATTGGCAAGGATTCTCTGCGGCCGGAGGGCCGAAGGATCCACACGCTGTCCATGACTACGGCTTCTGGGATCGCACGGCCGTTTCCTGCTTGAACATCATCTTCAGTTCCACGAGTCCGGCAATGGTCCGCCTCTGCATCTCGAAGCCGCCCTTCTCGAAGACGTGGAGCATGGGCTCGTTACTGGCCAGGACTTCCGCCGTGAAACCGAGGAGACCCTGACGCTTGGCCAGGTAGGTGAGATAGGAGAGGAGCTCCTGCCCGATTCCCCTGTTGTGGTAGTCATCCGCCACGGCAAAGGCAATCTCGGCGCTCTGCCGATCGGGGTAGATGTAGTAGCGTCCCACACCGACGAATTTCTCGTTTCCCTTTTGGCCGTCGTCGACAACGGCCACGATCGCCATCTCCTGCGTATAGTCGATGACGACAAGCTCCTGAAGCCTGTCGTGGGGAAGGTCCTGGCGCTTCGAGATGAACCTCAAGTACAAGCTGCGGTCAGAGAGACGATGAAGGAGGTCCTTTTCCAGGTGCTCATCAGAGATCTTGATGGGCCTCAGGAAGATATCCATGCCTGTCCTGGTCTTACGGTAGGTCTCCAGTTCCTCAGGGTATCTTCCCTTCTCACCCGGCATGATCGTTTGATCCGGATAGACGAAGCCTGCCTTTTTCGCCTCCTCGACGAGCCATTCCCTGAATTTCGGGTGGGCGACGGCGATGAGCGCCATGGCCCGCTCACGGATGCTCTTGCCGTGAAGGTAGGCGATGCCATATTCCGTTACGACATAATGGACGTCCCCCCGGGTCAGCGTCGCTCCCGCACCCTGGCTGAGCGTCGGAACGATTCGCGAGACGGTGCCATCTTGAGCGGTGGACTGAATCGTCAGGATGGGTTTTCCGCCCCGGGCCCGAACGGCGCCGCGCATGAAGTCGGCCTGGCCGCCCATACCGCTGTGGAAAATCTTGCCGATGGATTCGGCCGTGACCTGCCCCGTAAGGTCGATTTCAAGAGCAGAGTTGATAGCGACCATGTTGTCATGCTGGGCGATAAGGAACGGGTTGTTCGTGTAGTCGATCCGATGGAAATTGATGGCCGGATTGTCGTGAAGAAATTCATAGGTGGACTGCTTTCCCATGCAGAAAGTGGCCACGGTCTTTCCCCGGTTGACGGTCTTTCGGGTGTTGTCGATGACGCCCTGCTTGATCAGTTCGACGATGCCGTCGCTCAAAAGCTCCGTGTGTACCCCGAGATGCTTTTTCCCCGCCAGGTTGGCGATGATGGCATTGGGGATGGATCCGTAACCCACCTGGATCGTGTCGCCGTCCTCGACGAGCTTGGCCACATACTGGCCGATCCGCCGGGTAATATCCGTGTCCGCTTCGGTCGAATACTCCAGGAGCGGTTCATCATAGGGTATCACGTAATCCACATCGTCCACGTGGATGAAGGTGTCGCCGTGGACCCGGGGCATGTACCGGTTGACCTGGGCCACCACGATGCCGGCCACCTCTGCGGCGGCCGTCACGATGTCCACGCTGACCCCCACACTCATGTAACCATGCTCGTCGGGCAACGATGTCTGTATGAGCGCCACGTCCACGCGCTCAAGACCCCGGCGGAATATTTCGGGAACCTGGGACAAAAAGACGGGCGTGTAATCGGCGAGTCCCTGGTTGACGGCGTTGCGGGTGCTGTCGCTAATGAAGAAGGAGTTGTGGCGGAAATTCTCCTTGAACTTTTCCGTGGCATAGGGGGCCACGCCGAGAGACCAGATGCTGAGCACCTCGGCATCGAAAAAGGCTTTCGGGTGGGACTGGACGTAATGGATGAGACCCTGGACGAGGTGCTGGGGCTCGGCACAGGCCGAACCTATAAAAATGGTGTCCCCCCGATGGATGTTCATAAACACCACATCCTCGGACGCGAATTTTTCAGGATATTGCTTTCCCCAGTCTTCGAGGGTTTTCATGCCATTCCCCTGCTACTGAAGGCCTCGACCGGAGCCACTCCGTCCTTAACGCACCTTGCCCCCCGTCACCGGGTCTTTATCAAAAGATACCAGGGCCAGGCCGCCTTTCCCGGCGTCGGTGGCAAGCAGCATCCCGCGGGATTCGATGCCCATGAGCTTCGTGGACTTCAGGTTCACCACGACGACGATGCTTCTCCCCACGAGGTCCTCGGGCTTGTAGTCCTGGAGGATCCCCGCCACGATGGTACGAACCTCACCGCAGTCGATCTTGAGCTTCACGAGTTTCGCCGACCTGGGCACGGCCTCGGCTTCCAGGATCTTCGCCACACGGAGGTCGAGCTTCTGGAACTCCTCATAGCTGATATCCGGCAGGCTTTCGAACGTTTTCACGGGCGCTTCCTCCTCTTTCTTGTACTCGACCCTCGGGAAGAGGGCCTCACCGCGGGTCACGGCGCTTCCGGGCTTGAGACCACCCCACTTTCGGATGTCATCGAAATGAAGCTCTTTGACGTCCTTCAGGCCGATTTGATCCAGGATTTTTCTTGCCGCACCGGGCATGAAGGGGGCGATCATGTAGGCCACGAATCGGAGGGACTCCAGCAGGTTGTAGATCACCGTCCCCAGACGAGCACCTTTCGCGGGATCTTTCGCCAGGGTCCAGGGTTCCGTCTCGACGATGTACTTGTTGGCAACATTGATAAACTCCCAGAGGGAGATGAGGCTCTTGTGGAAGGTCAGCTCCCGGAATGAAGCGTCAAAGTCCTCGAAGGTCTTGAGCGCCCCTTCGGTCATCTTCCGGTCGGCCTCTTCCGAAGCCCCGGCCTCGGGGACCTTCCCCTTGAAGTACTTGACGGCCATGGCGACCACCCGGCTCACCAGGTTTCCGAGATCGTTGGCCAGGTCGGCATTGATTCTCTGGACGAGGGCCTCCTCGCTGAAGCTCGAATCGAGGCCGAAGACCATGTCGCGAAGGAGAAAATAGCGGAAGGCGTCGAGGCCGTACTTGTCCTTGAGGTCCAGCGGCCGGACGACGTTGCCCAGGCTCTTGGACATCTTGCTCTGATCCACGTTCCAGTAACCGTGGACATTGAGATTCTTGAAGGGGGGAATACCGGCGGCCCTCAGCATCGTCGGCCAGTAGATACCGTGGGGCTTGACGATGTCCTTGGCAATCAGGTGCTCCGAGGCGGCCCAGTATTTGCCGAAAACCTTCTGGCGGGGATAACCAATGCCCGTGACGTAATTGATCAGCGCGTCGAACCAGACATAGGTGACATAGTCCTTGTCCCAGGGGATTTCGATGCCCCAGGTAAGCCTGGACTTGGGCCGCGAGATGCACAGGTCCTCCAGGGGTTGCAGCAGGAAGGCGAGGACCTCGTTTCGGTATCGCTCGGGGCGGATAAATTCGGGGTTATCCCTGATGTACTGGATCAGCCAGCCCTGGTACTTGCTCATCCGGAAGAAATAGTTGCTTTCCTCGCGAAACTCGGGGACCGTCTGGTGGTCAGGACATTTGCCGTCGACGAGTTCCGTCTCCGTGTAGAAGCGCTCACAGCCGACACAATAATGGCCGCCGTATTTTCCGAAGTAGATGTCCCCGGCATCGTACACTTTTTGTAGAATGTACTGAACGGTCTGCACGTGGTTCTCGTCCGTGGTGCGGATGAAGTAGTCGTTGGTTACGCTGAGCTGGGGCCACAGGTTTCGGAACTGGGCGCTGATGCGGTCGGTAAAGGCCTGGGGGGATTCATTCGCCTTGCGGGCCGCCTCGGCGATCTTGTCGCCATGCTCGTCGGTGCCCGTCATGAAGAAGACATCATATCCCGCCATGCGGTAGAACCGGGCCATCACATCGGCGACAATGGTCGTGTAGGCATGCCCGATGTGCGGGGATGCATTGACGTAGTAAATGGGCGTTGTCACATAGAAGACTTTTTCCCGACTTTCACTCTTCACGGAGAGGCTCCTTTCACCGGGGCGCTCCGACAATCCCGATTTCGGGCGGGGTTCAACAGAGCGCTATCTGTATTATGGACTCCTTGCCGGGACGCTTCGCCCTCCGGGCGAAAAACTTCACTTTTTGGGCTGATCCACGCTTTCCTGGAGAAGGATTCCCTTCATCTTCTTCAAATCCAGCTCTACTTCCTTGCCCCCTTCCAGCTCCACGGAGATGGTCCCTTTCAGGATATTCTGCCGGCTCACCTTCCCCGTCCCCTCGGGGGTCGTGACCCGTTTCCCGCACTTCGGCATGCCCCGTTTCATATCCAGATAGGCATCAAATTCAAAGGCCAGGCAGCACATGAGCCTTCCGCAGAGCCCCGATATCTTCTCTGGGTTCAGGGGCATGTTCTGCTCCTTGGCCATTTTGATGGATACGCGGTCCAGATTGTAGAGAAAGTTCGTGCAGCAGATCTTTCTTCCGCAGATGCCGAGCCCGCCGAATATCCGGGATTCATTTCTGGCACCGATCTGCCGGAGTTCGATTCGTGTTTTAAACCGCTGGACCAGATCCTTCACAAGCTCCCGGAAGTCCACGCGGTTATCAGCGGTGAAATAAAAGATCAGCTTGCTCCGGTCGAAGTTGCTCTCCACCTCGACCAGGTTCATCGGAAGTTCCCTCTCCTGAATCCTCCCGAGACAAAATTCAAAGGCCTCTTGCTCGAGACCGCGGTTCGATTCACTGGACCGGATGTCCTCTTCCGTGGCCTTGCGGACAATGTTCTTGAGATCCATGGGCAGCTTGTGGAGGGGAACGGATTTCACCTCCGACACGACCAGACCCATGGAAAGGCCGTTATCGGTATGGACGATGACCTGATCATTCTTCCTCAGGAGAATGTCGCCCGCACTGAAGCTGAAGACCTTCCCTTCCTTTTCAATCTTGACACTGACGATATTTTTCAATGGAGCTCAATCTCCTTCCGGTAAGACCGGTACCCGGTCGTGCCTCACAGACAGGATTCAATAATTTCATGAGGTTATGCCTGTCCAGATAATTTAAAAGTCATTGCCTCCAAAGTCAACTGTTTATTCGCGTTCTTCTCCAGGGCATTGTAGGCCCATTCAATGGTTTCAAGGGCCCGGAGGATCTCGGAGGGCGTCATGCCCCCGGCCATGGACTCGACGGCCTCCGCAAAGTCTTGATGGACGAGTTTTTTCGTCTCCCCGGTTTCCTTGTATACCAGAAGGTCCCGATACCAGCTTTTCAGGATTTCGAACCGCAACTGGATCTCCTTCCTGTCCTTGCCGAAATCTCCGGCAAAGAGAATCCCTTTCATGGGATCCGAGAACCCTTCGCAGATCTTTTCGATGAACTGCTTTCTCCGGGTGAGATAGGATTCCCCGTGCATCTCCACGGCCCTGCCGATGCTCCCCCCCGAGGAGGCCGCCAAGGCGGCCGCCGTCTCGCCATCGAGACCGAGCTTTTCCTCGAGGTAACGGGCCATGATGTCGGAGGGTATCGGATGGAAGCGGAGCTTCTGGCAGCGGGAAAGAATCGTCATGGGAAGCTGGTAGGGACGCGAGCTCACCAGGATGAGGATATTGACGAGGGAGGGTTCCTCCAGGGTTTTAAGAAGAGAGTTCGCGGAGGTGATGTTCATCCTCTCCGCATCGACGAGAATAAAAACCCTCTTGGGCCCCTCAAGGGGTCTGAACCTCATCTGGTTCCGGAGACCGCGTATGTCCTCGATCTTGATGAACTGCCCCTGCGGTGTGATGACGACCACATCGGGGTGGTTTCCGCTTTCGACCTTCCGGCAGGCCGGACAGAGGCCGCAGGCGTCCAGCCGTTCGCAAAGGAGAGTCTTTGCGAAGGCCAGTGCCGTCGTTCTCTTCCCGATCCCCCTCATGCCGTGGAAAAGAAACGCATGGGGGATCCGACCTTTATCCATCGATCGTCTGAGGATGGCGATTTGTTTATCCTGACCGTAGATACCCTCGAAGGACACGGCATCACCTCTTGAGCGCTGCGTCTATGAGGGCACAGACGTCCCGGTGGATCTCCTCGATTTTCCGCGATCCGTCGAGAACCTTGAACCGACCCGGTGCCTGCCCCGCGAGTTCCAGATAACCTTCACGGATCCTCTGATGAAATTCCCCGGCCTCCTGCTCAAAGCGGTCCTCGGGCGCGGATCCTTTTCTTTTCGATATTCTTCTCAGGGCCCTCTTCAATCCCACTTCGACGGGAACATCAAATAGAAGGGTCAGATCGGGGGTCAGGGAATGGGAGGCAAAATCGATGACGCGCCTGACGGCATCGGTGTCGATCCCCCTGCCGTAGCCCTGATAGGCGATGGTCGCATCAGAGTATCGGTCGCAGAGAACCACCTTGTTTTCCTTGAGGGCGGGGAGGATGACATCCTCCACATGCTGCGCCCGGGCCGCCGCGAAAAGAAGAACTTCCGCGTTCGGGCCGATCCGGAAGCCTCCCCTGTTCAGCAAAATCTGCCGGATCTTATTGGAAAGCGGTGTCCCGCCCGGCTCCTGGGTCACAACGAGAGGGGTGCCCTTCTGCTGGAGATATCCAGCTGCCAGCCTGACCTGAGTGGTCTTGCCGCATCCTTCAATGCCTTCAAAGGTAATGAAGAGTCCCATAAGAACCGTTACCCGTACGTCCGGATGTTTAAAATAAAGAAGGGGAATCTCGAGCCCCCTAGAGGGTCACCGGATTCCCCTTGCGATTCCCTATGATGCCGATGAATTACTTTTCTTCCCCGGGCAGAATCGCCTCAACGGGGCACACATCGGCGCAGGCGCCGCAATCCGTGCAGAGATCCGGATCGATCACATATTTCTCCTCTCCCTCACTGATGGCCTTGACTGGACATTCCTCCTCACAGCTGCCGCAGGCGATACATTCATCCGTAATCGAGTATGACATGGTCTGAAAAACCTCCAAGTATTCAAAAGATTTCTGATGCTGTAAAAAATCCAGCTCGCGAACTCGCCGATGGTCGAGGGAGCCGGATGATTTCCGTCGCTCTATCGCAAATTTCTCCGAATTATTCAACCTTTTTATGAAGGGACCCGCCTCCGGAGAAATCACACAGATTCAACCCTCTGAACCCCGGGAACCCATTTCTTCAGGTAGCTTTCGATTCCCCTCTTCAGGGTCATCTGGGACATGGGGCAGCCCTTGCAGGCTCCCATAAGCCTGACCTTTACCACGCCGTCGTCGGTGACATCGACCAGTTCCACGTCCCCGCCGTCGGCCTGAAGGTTCGGTCTGATTTTGTCGATGACTTCCTTAACCTTTTCTTTCATCATGAATCTCCGTCGAGCATAGGGTATCGGGGATCAATTCATGGGGTAAAACAAAATCGATCCTTTTGTCATATCCTTCTGATTCTAAAGTTAATCACGAAATAACGTATGTCCAGATCGTCTGCCTTCTCTTCCCCTGAACCCTGTCCCCATACCCTGAAAACACGGGGTCTTGCCCCGTCAATGGGGCACCTTGTCGATCATGTCGCCCACAACCTTCCTGGCCACCTTGACGAGCTCAGGACGCCACCACCTGTATTTTTCCTGGACCTCGTGCCTTGCGTTCCAGATGACCTGCCCTGTTTCGGCTTCCACCAAGGTCAGGCCCAAGCCAACCCTCGCCACCTTCTTTTCTCCGAGGGTCGTGTATTCCCAGAAGTCGAGACTGGAGATAAGCAGCGCATCCACACGAAAGGAAGAACCCATCTTCCTGGAGAGGTCAGGATCCGAGAAAGAGACCGTCATCAGCTTCGACACGTAATCCGCCATGGCCTTGCTGAGTTCTTCATCTTTGGATAACTCGTTCTGGATGGCCGAGGACGAAAGAACCCGCTCAAGCCACCGTCTCTTCTCCAGGTCATCGGCGATCACCTTGTCGATGATGCCCTTGGCCTCGGTATTGATCCCCACCTCCACGGGAAGGACGCCGATGGCCTTGGGATGGAAATTTTTGGCCTCGGGTGCCGTCTTCACGTACTGCAGCTCCCCGCAGCCGCTGAGGGCCATCAGGGCAGAGACCAGCAGAAACCCGATGATTCCCCGAACCATGTTCATCCTCCAAGCAGGCAGATTTTTTCACGTCATGCAGCAAATCGAAACCCAGGGGTAATCACGTTTCGAACCGGAGTGGGAAGTCCCCTGGCAGGTGAAAGGGGGCAGGCTCAACCACCATTCTTCATCCGCCACGGCCGGTGCAGGTCATAAGGGTTTGCGATCCCGGTCATTTTTCAGGGCGCCATCCTAAAAAGGAAAAGGGCCCTGAAAACAGACCAGACGGTGGCTACGAGTCCGGCTAAAAGATAGTTTGTTTCCAGAAACCCGTTCAGCACGGCGGCGGAAAACGCCGCTTTTCTATCACAAAGATTGAAACAAATCCACATGTAAAACACGCAGGCCAGCAGCGCGAAACTCACCGTGGAGGTCCATCCCAGGGGAAAGGCCACAGCCAGCAGCAGGAATAGAAAAAGGGATAGCCCCTCCATGAGCCGTCTCGTCCGTTCCTCTCCGATGACGACCGGAATCGTCTCACGACCCATGAACCGGTCACTCTGGATGTCCATGAGATCCGAAAGGGCGGACCGGACGAAGACAACAGAGAAGGTGAAAAGAAAAGCAACCATCATGGACGGCCTGACGACGAGATCGACATCCACCTGGGGGACAACGGCCACAACGAGGGCCCATGCCACGGCCATGAAAGAGTTCTTTGTGCCGGGCAGGTCTTTCAGCTTCCGGAAGCGCCAGCTTTTCGGGAAAATCCTCGTGTTGTAGAGGGCGCCCACGATCGATATGAAGGACAGAACCAGGAAAGGTTCAAGACCGATCAGATAAGCCGACAGGAGAGAGATGAACATGCAGAAAATGGCCACGACGGTGAAGGCCTTCTCATGCCTCAGATAGGACTCTTCCCGAAAGGACCCTTTGAACGGGGTGGATTCCCGGTCGATGAGGCGGTTGAGCGTATGCACGGAAAAAACATAGGCGGAGGCCATGAGAACGGCGAGAGGGTTCAGGGATTCCCTCTGGAGGAAAGCCGAAGCGACAGCGAGGCAGCCGGCCCCCAGGGCCGAATAGATATCCGTTCTCACCGTCAGAAGCCAGAAATTGATCAGGCGCTGTTTCAGCGTCCTTCTCTTTTGACTCAGCCTGCCGGTGATGTGGTCGACAACACGCTCGATGATCCAGTTGGGGGTCGAGGCGCCGGCGGAAATCCCGATCCGCTCATACGAATCGATGGAGATCCTTTCCAGTTCCTCAGCCGTCTCAATGTGGAAGGTGGGGATTCCCTTCGCCGTTGAAATTCGGGCGAGCCTGCGGGTGTTGGCGCTGTTTTTTCCTCCGACGATGAAAATGGCGTCCATCTCGGAGGCGAGATTCCTGATCTCCGACTGTCTCTCCTCCGTGGAGTCGCAGATGGTATCGAAGACCACCACGTCCGGAAACCGTGCCTGGACCTTTTTGATGATCTCGGCGTATTCCTCGGAACTCTGCGTCGTCTGGGCAACCACACAGACATGCTCCAGCGCGGGCAGGGCCTCCACGTCCTCCAGCCGTCCGATCACGATACCATGCCCGGAACTGTATCCGAGAAGGCCGTCCACTTCCGGGTGCTCCCTGTCACCCACGATGAGCACGGCATAGCCCCTGGCGGCGTGCTTCTTGATGATGGCCTGGACGCGGCCCACCCGGGGGCAGGTGGCATCGATGATCTTCAGACCCTTGTCCTGCAGGACCTTTCGTTCCTGCGGCGAGATCCCGTGGGCGCGGATGATGATGGTGCCTTCTTCAACATCGCTCAAATCGGTGACGGGGATGATCCCCCGCTTCTTCAAGAGCTCCACCGTCTGCGGGTTGTGAATCAGGGGACCGTAAGTGTATATCTTTTCTTCCCCCTTGTGCTGAGCGATGTCGAGCACCATATCGACGGCCCTTTTCACGCCCATGCAGAAACCCGCTGTCCTGGCCAGCTTAATCTCCATCGTTTCCAGCTTGTTTTTTCAGATAGATGAAAAACTCTTTGTTGCCCGCCGGGCCCAAGAGAGGGGATTCGCAGATCCCCCTGACCTCCAGATGGAGCTCCCGACAGAACGCGGCCATGTCTTCGATCACCCTCTCATGCGTGGCGGGATCCGTGACGACGCCCTTCTTTCCCACCTCGCCTTTTCCGACTTCGAACTGGGGTTTGATGAGGGCCAGGATGGAAGCCCTTTCCCCGATGAGACTCACCACCCGGGGAAGGACGAGCTTGAGCGATATAAAGGAGGTGTCCACCGTGGCGATATCGACGGTGTCCTCGATTCCCCTGCCGTCGAAGAAGCGGATGTTCGTCTTCTCGAAGAGGACGACCCTCTCGTCCTTCCGCAATTTCCAGGCGAACTGTCCGTAGCCGACATCGACGGCGTAAACCTTCTTGGCCCCCGCCTGGAGGAGGCAATCCGTGAACCCCCCCGTGGATGCCCCCACGTCAAGGGCCACAACCCCCGCCACATCGATGCCAAAGGCGTCGAGGGCGCTCTTGAGTTTAACGCCCCCCCGGCCCACGTAGGGATGATCCTCGCCCCTGAGGCGGATCTCCTCGTCGGCCGCCACCAGGGTCCCGGCCTTGTCCACCCGCCTTTCACCGACCATGACAACGCCGGCAAGGATAAGGGCCCTCGCCCTTTCGCGTGTCGGGGCGATTCCCCGCTCCACGAGAAGCCTGTCGAGTCTCACCTTGATGTTTTTTGGACGCATGGATGAGCGGAAGGGGCCTAACGGGAAATCATCTGCCGGACGGCTTCCTTGATCCCCTCCTCGTCGATACCGTATTTTCGCCTCAGCTCCGCCTGCGTGGCGTGCTCGACAAAGACATCGGGAATCCCCAGCCTCTTCACAGCGACATCCCGGAGGCCTCTCTCCTGGAACATCTCGAGCACAGCGCTCCCGAAGCCGCCCATGAGGACGTTTTCCTCCACCGTGATGACCCGCTTCACCGGGGCAACGATGGAGCACAGAAGCTCGGCATCCAGGGGCTTGACGAAACGGCAGTTGACGACAGCCGCATGGATGCCCTCGCCCTCGATTTGCCGTGCGGCTGAAAGCGCAGGATAGACCGTGGACCCGATGGCCAGCATCACGAGGTCTTTCCCCTCTTTCAGGACCTCGCCTTTCCCAATCTCGAGAATCCGCGGCGTGTCCTCCAGGGGCACGCCCACACCCCGGCCCCGGGGATATCGGATGGAGACGGGGCCGGACTGCCCTATAGCGGTCCTGAGCATGTGCCGGAGCTCGTTTTCATCCTTGGGAGCCATGACAACCAGGTTGGGGATGGACCTCAGGTAGGACAGATCGAAGAGCCCCTGGTGTGTCGCGCCGTCCTCGCCGGCAATCCCCCCGCGGTCGAGGACAAAAACCACCGGCAGGTTCTGCAGGCAGACATCGTGGAGGACCTGGTCATAGGCCCTCTGGAGAAAGGTGGAATAGATGGCCACGACGGGTTTGAACCCTTCCACGGCAAGCCCCGCCGCCAGTGTCACGCCGTGCTGTTCCGCGATGCCGACATCATAGAATCTCTCGGGGTGTTCCCCGCAGAACGGATCAAGGCCCGTGCCGGAACACATGGCGGCAGTGATGGCCACAATCTTCGGATTTTCTTTTGCAAATTGAACGAGGGCTCTGCCGAAGACCTCCGTGTAAGTGGGGGGGCTGGTGCCGTCGGACAGAGACCGGCCGGTCTCCCGGTTGAAAGGTCCCACGCCGTGAAACCGTGACGGCTCTTCTTCGGCGAAGCGGTAACCCTTTCCCTTCTTCGTGACGACGTGCACGAGGACGGGTTTCTTGAGTTCCTTCACATTCCGGAGGTTCTTGATGAGGTGATCGAGTCGATGGCCCTCCAGGGGTCCGACGTACTGAAATCCCAATTCTTCGAAGAGGATCCCGGGGACGAAAAGACCCTTCAGCGATTCCTCTGCCTGCTGAGTGAATTTCACCACCTGTTCGCCGATGTTGGGGATGGTCTTCAGAAAGTTCTTCACATCTGTCCTGAACTTCCGCATCTTGTGCCCCGTCATAATGCGGTTCAGGTAGGAAGACAGGGCCCCCACGTTGGGGGAGATGGACATCTCGTTGTCATTCAAGACAATGATGAGATCTTTCTTCCGGTCGCCGGCCCAGTTGAGGGCTTCGAAGGCCATCCCCGCCGTGAGCGATCCATCACCGATGACAACGATCACCTTGAAATCTTCGCCTTTCAGGCATCGGGCTTCGGCAATCCCGGCTGCGGCCGATATGGAAGTGCTGCTGTGACCTGCGTTGAAGGCATCGTAGATACTCTCCTCCCTGCGGGTAAAACCGCTGATACCGTCCTTCTGGCGGAGGGTGTGAAAGCGCTCCCTTCGGCCCGTGATGATCTTGTGGGCATAGGCCTGGTGTCCCACATCCCAGACGATCTTGTCCCTGGGGGTATCGAAGACATAATGGAGGGCCAGTGTCAGCTCCACCGCTCCGAGCGACGGGGCGAGGTGCCCACCCGTTCGGGACACGGTTTCAATGATCTTCTCCCGGATCTCCCCGGCCAGAATCTCCATCTCTTCCAGCTGAAGATTCTTGATGTCTGCAGGTGAGTTGATTTTCTCAAGCATGAGCCTTAGACCTCATGAGGACGACCATCATGATCTCCGTTCAATCGTATACCGGGCGATTCCCCTCAGGGGTTCGGCCTTCTCATCGAAGGACCCGAGATGGGTGAGGGCGTGCGTCACAAGCTCCCGGGCTTTCTGACGCGACGCTTCGAGACCCATCACCGCGGGGAACGTCACCTTCTTGAGCCGGGTATCACTTCCCGTCTCTTTCCCGAGCGTCTCCCGGTTGCCCTCCACGTTGAGAATGTCGTCGGCGACCTGAAAGGCGAGCCCCAGATCCCTGCCGTACTGCGAGAGGGCGTGGATCTGTTCCTCCGTCGCGCCCGCCAGGATGGCCCCGGTCCGAACGGCAGCCGTTATGAGCGCACCCGTCTTGTGCGTATGAATAAAGTAGAGGGTCTCCTCACCGACGGTCTGACCCTCCGACTGGATGTCCACGACCTGTCCGCCCACCATGCCGAAGTAGCCGGAGGCCTGGGATAACTCATGGATTACCCGCAGGATGCCCTCGGCCCGTGTACCCTTGAAGAGTTCCCGGTTCGAAATCAGGTGGAAGGCCTCTGTCAGGAGCGAATCGCCGGCCAGGATGGCCACGGCCTCACCAAAGACCCGGTGGTTCGTCGGTTTTCCCCTCCGGTAATCATCATCGTCCATGGCCGGGAGGTCATCGTGGATGAGGGAATAGGTGTGGATCATCTCCAGGGCACAGGCCGCTGGAAGCACGGCCTCCGCCTTTCCGCCCACCGCCTCAGCCGAGGCAAGGCAGAGGATCGGCCGGATCCTCTTTCCTCCCGCGAAGACACTGTAACGGACAGACTCAAAGATGATGGGGGGAATGGAACTCACGCCGGGCAGGTAGCTCTCGAGGGCGGCGTCAACGGTTTCCTTTGTCGACTTGAGGTAATCCTCAAGATTATTTTTCATCTTCTCCAGTTTCCTCTGTCTCCCCCGAATAGGGCTTCACGGACAGACCCTCCTCTGTCTTCAGGAGGAGCTGGACCCGCCGTTCGGCTTCATCGAGCCTTTTCGCACAGAGCCTCGAGAGCCGAATCCCCTCCTCGAAGGCCTTGAGGGATTCCTCCAGCGTCAGGTCCCCCTGTTCCATCCGCCTGACGATATCCTCAAGCTTGGCAAGGGCTTTTTCAAATTTCTCTTCTGCCATGATGATCACTCCCTGTCGATACGAATAACCCTGGCATCGAAGCTCCCCGCTGAAACCTTGACGCCCACCTCGTCCCCCACCGAAAGGGCCGAGGACTCTTTGATGATCAGACCCTCCGGAAGCTTGCGGGCGATGCTGTAGCCCCGCTTCAGTATGGCAAGGGGACTCAGTGAATCCAGGATACCCGTATGCGTCTCGAGCCTGCCTCTGAAATAATCCATCGTTCGGAAAAGTCCTGTTAGCATGTTTTTCTTCATATTTTCAATGAGAAACCGCGAGTTTCTGATGCCGGCCAGAGGTGTCAGGACCATCAGCTGGCGGAGCTCGGCCGCGACCCTTGACCTTTTTTCCAAGGCCCCGCGTCGGATGGCCGCCGTGAGTTTCTCATAAGAATCGTCCACGGAAATGCGGAGCTCGACGATCTTTCTCCGGGGATCCCGGAGTCGCTCCCTCAGGGACTCCACCTGCTCTGCAAGGTCCCCCCTCATCTTGCGGTGAAGGGCCTCCAGGCGAAGGCAAAACCGCTTCAGGGATTCCCGAAGTTCATTCCTCACCGGGACAACCAGCTCGGCAGCGGCGGAGGGTGTGGGTGCACGAAGGTCGGCCACAAAATCGGCAATGGTAAAGTCAATCTCATGACCCACCGCCGAGATGACGGGTATCTGCGATTCGAAGATGGCCCGGGCGACCCTTTCATCGTTGAAGGGGGCGAGGTCCTCCAGTGACCCGCCACCGCGGGCCACGATGATGACCTCCACATCCGGCAGGGCGTTCAGGTTTGCCAGAGCTTCCACGATCTCCGGGGGGGCCTCAGCCCCCTGGACACGCACGGGCGCGATGACGATGCCCACGGAGGGAAAACGTCTCCCGGTGATGTTGAGAATGTCGCGAATGACGGCACCGCTGGGGGAGGTGATGACGCCGATATTTTTGGGGAGAAAGGGGATTGTTTTCTTGCGTGCAGGATCGAACAGCCCTTCCTTCTCCAGGCGCGCCTTCAGCTGCTCGAAGGCGATCTGGAGGGCCCCGATACCTTTTGGTAGGGCCACCTCGATGATGATCTGATACTCACCCCGGGGTTTGTAGACGCCGAGCCTCGCCCTGCAGATGATGTGCATGCCGTCCTGGATTTCGAATCTCATGGCCCGGTAGGCGGGACGGAAGATGACAGCCCTGATCTGGGCCTGTTCATCCTTGAGGGTGAAGTACAGATGTCCTGAAGCGGGTTTTCTGAGATTTGAGATTTCCCCTTCGATCCAGATGGAATCAAAGCTTGACTCGAGAACGAACTGGATTCGTTCTGTCAGTTCCCGGACGGTCAGGATTTCCTTCATTCGATGCGGCAACCTCTTGTGGATCAAAGGCCCCTTGCGGTGTCTGTGACCGGCCGGACCCTCGTTCCATAAAGGACTATCTAACAGAGCCGCCAGTGGGTTGCAAGAACTTTGTATCTCCCCGTTTCGGCTCAGGAAAAGCTTTGGCCGGGGATTTCATTTTGGCATCTGAGCTCTCAGAGGTTAAAAAGGGCACTGTTCACGCTGGACCCTGGGGGAAAAGGAAGAAATGGGGGTTCGCAAGGCTATTTGATTGAACCGGCAGACCCCACCGCTAAACTCCTTTCCTAATACCCGGCCTTAGAAAAAATACGATGTTCTACCGATTGATTTACCAACTTATTTGTGCGATATGAAACATTAGAAACCTATGCAGTGGATAAATTATCAGATTATCAACTAAACTATCGAAATATATGTGGATTTCAGCCAATAAAAAAGGGTTCACCCTGATAGAGATTGTCTCAGTTCTTGCGATCTTGGGTATCATTGCGGCCATTGCCCTGCCGAGATACTTCGATCTCATCGAGGATTCAAGGCTCAAGGCAGTCCAGTCTGCCCTTGCCGAGGGGCGCACCCGTGTGACGTCCTGGGGTAGCCTGCAATACCTGCATAACGGTATGTGGCCGACGGTCGACGAATATGTCGAGGCCTCCGATACCATCGGGAGAGACGGGGGGGATTTTCATTTTTCCTACAGGAGGGTTGACGAAAACACACTCAAAATCAAGGCCGAGGGGAGGGAAGGAACGATCCTCCACGACGTCGATGAGTCTGTAGAGGTTTCCATCCCCGGAAGCAGTTGAGCGAAAGCCCCTTAAGGTCTCTGCCCAGTAAAAAAGCCCCGCCTCTCAATCGAGGGTGGGGCTTTTATTTATGATATCGGATTAAAATGAAGGGTCAGGGGGATATCCGGTATAAGGGAAAAATGGTGGAGATGAGGGGGATCGAACCCCTAACCTCCGCATTGCGAACGCGGCGCTCTCCCAATTGAGCTACATCCCCACATTGATTGTGACGGTGAAATATAACACGCCGAGTTGATCTGTCAAGGGCTGTTTCGTCATACCCTCCCTTCAGAATATCCTGTGACAACCGATAGCATTAAGATGTGAGCGTGAGCAAACCAATATCCCGTTTTGACGCTTTTTGAAGCGTCCTCACCCGTATAACATGAAGGGCACAAAATTTGCACCTGAATGCTTTACATTAAAGTAACACAAAGGGAGACGTAACATGGCGAAATTAGACCATCTTTTTAGACTGATGCACGAACGCAACGCCTCGGACCTCCATCTTTTTACCGGCAATGAGCCGGCACTGAGAATCCGAGGGGATATGGTACGGATCTCCAGCGAAGTCCTGACAAATGAGAAATTGAAAGAGATGCTCTACGAGATTGTAACACCCGACAAGATCCGCTTTTTTGAGCAGACAGGGGATCTGGACTTCGGTTATGAGCTGGACGGGCTGGCCCGTTACCGCTGTAACTACTTCATGCAGAAAAACGGTCACGGGGCAGTCTTCAGGGAAATCCCCAGCACCATTCTCTCCGTCGACCAGCTGGGACTTCCGCAGGTGCTGAAACAACTTGTCATGCTCCCGAGGGGTCTTGTGCTCTGCACGGGTCCGACGGGAAGCGGTAAATCGACGACACTGGCTGCCATGATCGAGCACGCCAACCAGAACCGGAAAGGCCACGTGATCACCATCGAGGACCCCATCGAGTTCGTCCACCAGGGAAAGCAGTGCATCATCAACCACCGGGAAGTAGGCTCCCACACCCAATCCTTTGCCATGGCCCTGAGAGCGGCACTTCGCGAAAATCCCGATATCATTCTCGTCGGTGAGATGCGCGACCTCGAGACGACTGAGCTTGCCATCGAGGCAGCCAACACAGGACACCTTGTCCTTTCCACCGTGCACACCATGGGGGCCACCCGAACGATCGACCGAATCGTGGACATGTTTCCCGCCGCCCAGCAGGCGCAGATCCGCACGTCGCTTTCGGAGTCTTTAAAGGCCGTCATTTCCCAGGCCCTTTTCAAGAGGACAGACACCTTGGGCCGTGTGGCCGCACTGGAGATCCTTTTGGTCACGCATGCGGCGGCAAACCTGATCAGGGAAGAGAAAACCTATCAGCTTCTGACGGTCATTCAGACGGGAAGAAGGCTTGGCATGGTGTCCCTGGACGACTCCATCATGGAGCTTCTCCAGAGAAGGTGGATCAGTGTGGAGGAGGGCTACGATAAGTGTGTCGATAAAGACCGGTTCTGCAAGCTCCTCAAGTACACGCCCCCCGAGTGGTAAGTTTTTTTAGAATGTCTTCGGCCAGCTCCGGAAGCCCCGCCTGCGCATAGGCCTCGGCCAGGTGCAGTGAATAAAAGGGGGTCCCAGGCTCTTGCTCGACGGCTTTTCTGAAGACCTCTATGGCTTCGTGGACTTTATTTTCCCTGAGGAGGGATTTCCCGAAACGATTCAGGTAGGCCGCTGAGGAGGAAGGCCCCTTCCTTACCGCCTCATCATATACCGCGGCGGCCTCTTCGATTCTCCCCATCTTGACGAGAGCATCCCCCAGATCGCAGAAGTAGAGCGATTCACCCGGATTCCTTTTGATGGCATCCCTGAAGGCCGATTCGGCCTTTTCATGGTAACCGTAATGGCTCAGGGAGACCCCCATTTTATGGTGAACCAGCGCCGCGCTTTCCGGATCGATGGCGATGCTTTTTTCATAGGCCTCCCGGGCGCGGCCGAAATCCCCCGCCGAGATGAAGGCGAGACCCAGGTGGGAAAAATAAAGCTCAGACTCGGGATCCATCCTGGTGAGGTTTAAAAAGATTTCAATAGCCTTCCCCGACTGGCCGGCCCGGATGTAGGCATCCCCGAGCGTGAAAAGAAGCGCCGGGTCCTCCGGCTGTACCTTCACCGCCTTTTCACAGACATCGACAAGCCGCTCATGCTGCCCCTCCTGCCTGAAGATCCGGACAAGTTCGTCGTAGGCAAAGCCCGTGAAAACCTTCCTTTTGAGTTCCTTCTCGAGAAGCCCTTCCAGACATGTAACGGCATCCTCCATCCGGCCGGCGTCCCTGAACGCCAGGGCCAGTTGGAAAACGTAAGAATCCTCGCCGGGGTGCTGATCCGCGAGCTTTTTGTACAGTTCGATAGCCTCCCCGTGACGCCCCTCTTTCATGTGCCGTTCGGCAAGCCTCTCGTATCGATCTGATGCGCCGGAGTCATCCATTGTCTGTGCGACCCTCCTGTAATCTCCAGCGGTCTATATCCTCAAAAAGGATTATCCGCAATGCCGAAAATGGGCCTTGACAGCGGGGCGACAAGTTTATATATTGCTAATTAGCAATATGGAGGTTTCGATGAAAGACTTTGTCAAGGTCATGAAGGCCCTTTCGGACCCCAACCGGGTCAAGATGCTCAAGATGCTCCAGCACAGGCCCATGTGCGTCTGCGAGATCCAGGCCGCCCTGGAGATCGCACAGCCCACGGTCTCCAAGCACCTGAAGGGCCTTGAGGATGCCGGTCTGGTCCGGTGCGAGAAAGACGGCCTCTGGATGAATTACATTTTGTCCGATGGCGCATCGAGCCCCTACGTGGCGAGCCTGCTGGGGAACCTGAGGCACTGGCTGGATCAGAAACCGGAAATAGCCGGGCTTATTGACAAAACAAAAGAAATCAGGAGAGAAAATCTTCGGAAGAAGTAAAAGTCCATATTGCTAAATGGCACTTTAAAACTATGTGTTTAAGGTTGTGCCTTTATAATCATGCACGTTGAAGGAGACAACTTATGCTGCTGGATTTGATCGTCGCCGGGCTGCTGGCGATCCAGGATTATGTGGCTACCCACGTGCTGACGTGCCTGATTCCGGCCTTCATGCTTGCCGGCGGCATGGTGGCCTTCATCAACCAGGAGGCGATCCTGAATCACCTGGGAGAGAAGGCAAGCAAGGCCAAGTCGTTTTCCATGGCAAGCTTCGCCAGCTTCTTCGTTGCCGCCTGTTCCTGCACCGTCATTCCCGTCTCAGCGGGCCTTTACTTCAGCGGCGCTGCCATCGGGGTAGCCTTTATCATCCTCTGGGTGTCGCCCTCCGCCAATATCCTGTCTCTCATCTACACGGGGAATATCCTCGGCAGTGAGATTGTGATCGCCCGCATCGTTGCCTCTCTCGCCATGTCCTTTGTCGTCGGCTGGGTCATGACCCTGGCTTTTCGCAATGAACCCCGGGAGATTGCCGCGCCTGCAAATGTCAGTGCACAAAACAGCATCATCTCAAGAAAGCATCTTATTTTTCTTCTTCTCATTACCGCATCCCTGCTCCTCCCAAACTACGTTGGTCAGACGGGGCCTTACATTCAAAAGGTCATCATCTGGAGTATCGCGACTGTGATTCTGCTGGTCTACGGTCTGAAAGCACTATCGAAAGACGAAATGAAGGGCTGGCTCCGGGAGACCTGGTGGTTCATGAAACTGATCTTTCCCCTCCTCATCGCAGGTGTTTTTCTCGTGGGGGTGCTGGGAAAACTATTGCCGCCGGAGTGGATACAAAAGTGGCTGGGTGGAAACGGCATCACGGCGTCCTTTATCGCCACTTTCATCGGGGCCGTGAGCTACTTCGCCACGATGACGGAGGCCCCTTTCGTGGACACCTTGATGAAACTCGGAATGGGAAAAGGACCGGCCCTGGCCCTTTTACTGACCGGCCCGGGATTGAGCCTGCCTAACTGGATCGCCATCGCGAGGGTATTCGGAATCAAAAAGTCCGTTGTCTACGTAATCACGATCGTGATCCTGGGAACCTTTGTGGGCTGGTTTTTCGGAAACTATATTCTTTGAGAAAGGAGTCAACCTATGAAAATTATCGTTGCCGGGCCCGGCTGTGCCAGGTGCCAGGCCACCGAAAAGAACGTGGTCGAAGCGTGCGCCCAGTTGAACCTCCCGGCGGAGGTCTCGCACGTATTCGATGTGCGGGAATACCCGAAGCTCGGTGTACGGGTCACACCGTCCGTCATCGTCGATGGGAAGATCGTTTTTTCGGGACGACTCCCGACGGTGGAGGAATTGAAGAAAATCCTCTCGGAAATAAAATAACAAGAACCCCTGATCGCACCTGCAGAGCAGCTCTATGGCTTCAACGCCTACGGGCAAAGAACTTTTCTTCTCGTTTTTCCGTCTCGGCCTGACGGCCTATGGTGGGCCTGCCATGGTTGCCCATATCCGGGAGCTTGCCCTGAATCGACACCAATGGTTGGACGATAAAGAATTTAGAAATGGCCTCGCCCTCGGCCAGGTGACGCCGGGTCCTATCATTATCACGGCCACCTTTGTCGGTTACATGGTTCAAGGCCTCACGGGCGCCGTCATCGCCACGATCGCTATTTTTACCCCGTCTTTTTTGTTGGTCGTCGCTGTCGCTCCGATTTTCGACAGACTTCGATCTTCCCCTTATTTCGGCAGGATCACTGACGGGATTCTCGCCTCCTTCGTGGGCCTGTTGCTTTTTGTTCTCATAAAATTCGCCACGGCGGTTCCCTGGGATTTATTGAGAATTATTATAGGACTTTGAGCACTGGCTGCTTTGATTCGAAAAGTGGATATTCTGTACATCGTTTTGGCAGGCTCAATCTTGGCGGTGATCTTCGTATAAACCATTATTAAGAATCGGTAGGATCGTTTTTTCCGGGAGACTGCCGACGGTGGAGGAACTGAAGTAAATTCTCTCGAACCTGAAGTAGGACACCCCGTAGAGTTTGGTAACTTCTGGTAACCGCCACAGGCGAGGACGGCCTAAATCTGTGTGTCCTTGTGATCTTTTCTGAATTCCGGTCTTTCTGTATTGTGAATGATTTGAAATTCGCTCTTGAGATCGCAGGCAAGTTCATTCCGGTCGTCGCGGTAGAGGATACAATGCCTGGACAGTTCCTCTTTCAACTTTGCCCTTGCTCGATGCAGTCTCATCTTCACTGTTTCTAGGCTGAGGCCCAAGATTTGGGCCATTTCTTCATTTTTGAATCCCTCGATGTCGCTCAGTACGATGACCACCCGGTAGGTTTCCGGAAGCCCTGAAACGATGTTCCGGATGCAGTCGTTCATTTCCTTCCGGATCACATGCTGATCGGTGGCACGGATTTCTCCGGTCCAAACATTCATATCTTCTCGTTCTCCTCCCTCGTCGAGGGGAAGCAGCATCCTGGATCGTTTATTTTTTCTCATTCTGTCAAGGGCAGCGTTCGTCGCAATTTTATAAATCCAGGTGGATGGCATGGCTTCGCCCCGGAAAGTCTTGAGGGATTCGTTGACCCTTATGAAGACCTCCTGGGTCAAGTCCTTCGATTCCTCCTCGCCGACGAGCCTTTCCAGGTAGTGGCGGATCTTCTGTTCATACCTATTGTGCAATGTTGCGAAGTCCGGTCCCGGATAGGTCATCTTGTCCTTTTCATGGGAAAGCATTGTACTGATTCTACTCCTTATCGATTCACAAACAAATCGCCATGTCTTTATACGGCTGTCCTCTTTTCATCTCTTCCGGCATCGCTACCCCTCAACCCTGGTTCTTCACATCTTCGATGGGTTCGGGTCTGTCGCTCCGCTTGACAATTTGAAGTTCTCGGAAACTGCAGCAACCGTCGCCTGTTTTGTCAGGCAGAAAAGTCGGGGTTCTCTTGCTGATCAAAGCATCAATGCCCTCTCCCCAGTCTGCACCACCCCAGACAGCCGCGAAGCAAATTCTTTCATCCCCTCCCAATAGAACGCATTTGAGAGCCCGAAGTGAGGCAGGTGAAAGGGCCGCCAGGCGCTCGGCCCGGCTCATCACAACCTCCATGAGCCGGGAGGGGGACACCACCTCATTGACCAGGCCGATCATCTGCGCCCTTGTGGCTTCAATGGATTGACTGTTCATGAGCAGTCCGGAGGCATTCCCGCGTCCCACCGTGGCTGCAAGCTTCCGAATAAATCCCCACCCGGGAATGAATCCATAGGCGGCCTCCGGTACGCGAAACGTGGCGGTCTCTGAAGCGATCCTCAGATCACAGACAAGCGCCAGGGACAGGCCATCGCCGATCACATGGCCATTGACAGCCGCTATGGTCGGCTTGGAAAGTCTTTCAATCAGATCGAAGACTTCCCGTCCCGCGCGGCTGACCTCTTTCCCATCGTGAATCTGCCGCCAGTATTTAAGATCGCCGCCGGTACAGAATATTCCATCGATGCCGCCTGTAAAAACAACGACGCGGATCTTTGGGTCCGTTTCCACTCCCCTTACCTTCTCAGACAGTTCACCCAATGCCTCCTGATCCAGGGCATTAATGGGAGGACGTCTCAGTGTAAGGATAGCTACCGTTCCTTCCCGTCTTTGAATGAATGAATTCATCAGGATGCTCTCCTCTGCAGCACCTTACGCAACTTTGTCCTTATCGTAATGTTAAAATCTGCACATTCTGTAAAATCAGTGATTACTGATTAATCATATAATTCACACATCCCTGTTTGTCAAGAATAGAATCGATATTTCTTAAAGCCTGTTCGAAACGGCAGGCGCCGACTTCTACTAATGTATTGAAAAGGCTCGACAAATCTCTGATCACCTTTTCCCCTACCTGATCAGAATGCCCCTGTATCCTTTTGAAACCTCTTTTCGTCTAAGAGTATGAAAGGAGGGAAAACACAATGGTGGATAGAGAAACCTACAAGGACATGTGTTACGCTTGCTGTGGCCCCTGGTTCGGTCACGATAAATCAGGATTCCGGATAAGAATCGGCATATTACTGCTCCTGACCGGTTTGATATGGTATGGTACGAGGGTCGGATGGATTGATTTTGCCTGGCTTCGCACGATTCATTTTTGGCCTTTGGTGGTCATCATGATCGGGGCCTGGTTGATTTACAGAGGATTATCGACGAGAAGAACGACCAAACCAGTAAATGATAGGGAGGCTTAAAATGAAAAAAATGTTCGGTCAAAAGATGAAGGAGTATTTCAATGGCTTGTCAGAGGAAGACAGGAAAAAGATGATTTCCCGTTTTGAGAAAATGGCCGCGATGTGTCCCTGCATGAACATGAAAGACATGACGGAGGATCAGAAAAAGGCCATGATGGAACGGATGAAGTCGTGCTGCGGCGACAAGATGGACACGACATCCTCTTTCTGCAAGTAAACTGCTTATGATCGGAGCATTCCGGAAGATGCTCGCAGAAAACCGGGGGGCCCCATTCTCTAGCCCCCCAATTCCGGTTGACATGATGAATGACCGAATTGATACAGGGTTTCAGGTAGCCATGACCCCGTACTTTTTCAACTTCTGATGTAGCGTGCGGCGCGTGATGCCGAGCCTGCGGGCCGCCTCGCTCTTGTTACCGCCCGTCTGATCGAGGGTCTTGAGGATCGTTGCCTTCTCGAGGGCCTCGAGGGATGATCCGGCTGAAACTTCTCCCGGCAGCGCCGCTTCTGCCTCGGGTTGTTTCAGCAGGACAGGTGTCAGTTCCCCTTCATCGATGTACTCCGACCGCGTCAGCACGACCCCCCGCTCCACCGTGTTCATCAATTCCCGGACGTTCCCCGGCCAATCATAGCGGAGCAGACGGTCCATGGCCTGCGGTGTGAATCCCCGGACACGCTTCCGGTTCTTCTCGGCAAACATCTTCAGGAAGTGTTCCGCCAGGGGCGGGATGTCGTCCTTTCGCTCCCGAAGCGGCGGCACGTGGAGGGTCACCACGTTCAGCCGGTAGAAGAGATCCTTCCGGAACCTGCCCGCCTCGATGGCGGCGGGGAGGTCGCGGTTCGTGGCGGTGATGACCCGGACGTTGACACGGATCACCTCCTCACCCCCCACGCGGGTGATCTCCCTTTCCTGCAGCACCCTGAGGAGCCGGACCTGCATGGCGAGCGACATCTCACTCACCTCGTCGAGGAAGATGCTCCCGCCGTCGGCCAGGCGGAACTTCCCTTCCCTGCGCCGGTCGGCCCCCGTAAAGGACCCCTTCTCGTGGCCGAAGAGTTCCGATTCCAGGAGCGTCTCGGGGATGGCGGCGCAGTTGATCTTGATGAACGGCCCCTCCCGCCGAGGACTGTTGTAGTGAATAGCCCCGGCGATTACCTCCTTGCCGGTTCCGGATTCGCCCGTGATGAGAACCGTGGCCTCCGACGGGGCCACCTGGGTCACCGTCTCGAGGAGCTTCGTCATGATGGCGCTCCGGCCGATCAAATTTCGGCGGTCGAACTGGAGCCCCAGGCTTTCCCTGAGGAGCTGGTTCTCCTCCTTCAGACGGCTGTGTTCCATGGCACGTGCGATGGCAAGCTTCAGTTCATCAAAATCGAGGGGCTTGGTCAGGTAGTCGTAGGCCCCCTTCTTCAGGGCCTCCACGGCCGTCTCCACGGATGCATAGGCCGTCATGAGGATGACCGGGATGGCCGGGTTGAAGGCCTTGATCTCCTCGAGGGCCTCGATGCCCGAGACACGGATCATGCGGATGTCCATGAGAACAAGATCAAAGGGTCTCCCGCGGACGGCTTCGACGGCGTTGCTGCCATCGTCGGCCTCTGAAACTTCGTATCCCCAGCTCGCGAGCAGGGTCCGCAGCATGGTGCGGTGGGCGAGATCGTCATCGACAACTAGGATCGAATTTTTTCGCGTCATCACGATGTGCCTCCTGCCGGGGCCTCGTCAGAGGAAGGAAGGAGAATGATAAAGACTGTGCCCCGCCCCGCCTCGCTCCTGACACGGATCTCGCCGCCGTGAGCCTCGACGATTCGGTGGACGATGGCAAGGCCGAGTCCCGTCCCCGAACTCTTAGTCGTGTAGTAGGGATCGAAAATGTTCTCCAGGTCATCCCCCGGGATACCCGCGCCCGTGTCGGAGACTTCCACCCGCACCATCTTCTCGTTGTGACGCCCGAGGGAGAGTGTGAGGGTTCCCCTCGCCTGCATCGCCTCTATGGCGTTGAGACAGAGGTTGAGGAGCACCTGCTTGATCCGGTCGGGATCCGCCATGACGAAAGGCGCTTCAGGGGAAACATCGGTCTTGACGGTGATCCCCCTCTTCCGGGCATGGACGTCGATCAGCCTGACCGTGTGGTCGAGCAGGGGTCCGAGGCGTGTCGGTTTTTTCTCTATTTCCATCGGTCGGGACAGATCGAGGAGCTGCCGGATGACCCGGTTGAGGCGTTCTACCTCCTGGATCATGATGTCGGCAGTCTTGATGTCTTCAGGGTTGCCACTGAGCTTCTCCTTGAAATAGGTGGCGAAGCCCTTGATGGAACTGAGAGGATTGCGGATCTCGTGGGCCACCCCAGCAGCAAGACTGCCGATGGAGGCCAGTCTCTGGCTCCGGGCGATCTCGGCCTTGAGCTGCCGGACCTCTGTGAGATCCCGGAAGAGGACGACAGAGCCCTGCGGACGTCCACCTTCTTCTTTGAGTGTCGTGGCTATCACCTCGAGGGGAACCGTTTTCCCCGTGCTCACGGAACATTCGGTTTCCTTTTCGATGACTCTTCCACTCCTTTGGAGTTCCCCGAGAATTTCACGGCATGTATCCGGCAGGACCTCGCCCGCCGGTCGGCCGATCACCTCCCCGGCACTTCTCCCAAGGATGGACTCCGCCCAGGCATTGTAGGCAATCACCTTGTTTTCTCTGTCGAGGGCTACAAGCCCGATGGGCATGTTCTCCACAAGGCTATCCGAAAAGGCCTTCACGCGTGAATAAGACGACCGGGTTGAGAGATAGCCCTGGGCAAGAATGAGGGCAATGATCCCCGCGAAGCCCGCCAGAACAAGGACGACGGCCATGACAACGGTAGAGTGGAAATCCGTTTCCCGCGCCGCCAGTATGGGTCCCATGTCGAGGCCCACAAAGATGACGAGGTCGGGAGAATCCTTTCCCGCCCCCGCGCTGCCCCGGGAATCCCCGAAGGGTAGCTCCGCCGGGGCAAACCTCCGGTAGACCTCGAAAGTATCAGTGCCCTCCCGGTTCGATACCTGACGCCACTGCACCTGCGTCAAACGGGAAGTGTTCTCGAGATCGAGGTCCGTGACGTAAAATTCTCCGACCATGGCCGGATCACTGTCAGCGAGGATGACGCCCTTTGTGTCCGTCACGGTTAAATAATCGATCCCGGGCTGCTTGGCCATCTCGATGAGAAGCTTCTGCAACTGGAAGGGCCCCCATCTCATCCAGGCACCCGTGCGAGCAGAGGCCTCGAAGGACTGGATCAAAGCCGAACCCTGTTCAATAAGAAGTCGCGTCGTGAGTTCCCGCTGCTTGTGTATGCTCTCGCGGGCCATGAAAAGGAAAACGGCTGCAAGGATCAGAACGGTCCCGATAATGACCCAGGGTGATAGAAAGGCCCGGATCTTTCGACTGCCGCTATCGATCATGAATCATTTCCTTATTTCTTTTTTAACCCTTTAGC
>CAZJPV010000025.1:28412-40184 GCA_964547985.1 uncultured Syntrophaceae bacterium | reverse complement strand
GCCGTGGCCACGGCGGAACCGGAGATGGAAGCAAAGATGGCGCAGGCAACGATGGCGGTCAATCCCAGACCTCCGCTGATGTGTCCGACAAGCTGCCGGGAAAAGTCCACGAGGTCTTCCGTGATTCCCCCCTCGTTCATGAGATTGCCCGCAAGAATGAAGAGCGGTATGGCCAGGAGCGGAAAGGACGCCATGCCGGCGAAGGTCGTCTGAATGAGAAGGGTGGGGGAAATGCCGCTGCTCAGAGATGTGTACACCATGGCGGAGGCGCCCATGGCCAGGGCGACCGGGATGCCCATGGCCATGAAGACCAGGAAGGCAATCAGAAACAGGGAAAGCAAATTCAGCCACCTTTAGATTCGGAATGGAAAAAAATCCAGCACTGTTCAACGGTTATCAGGAGCATGAGCATGAAACCGGCGGGTAAGGCGACATAGGGCAAACTCATGGGAATGCCGATGGCCGTGGAAAGCTGGTGCATGTTGACAACGGTCTGACGCATGCCGAAGTAGGTCATCAGCCCGAGGAAGACCAGCATGCCGGCATACATGCACCCCGTGGCGACACGAAAAGGGACCTTCGGGAGTTTGTTCACCAGGATATTCAGACTGACCTGGTACCCCTTCCTCAGTCCGACGGCGCTGCCCATCATGGACGCCCAGACCAGGGCGTAGGTGGCCGCCTCGCCCGACCAGACGGGCATGACGCCGAGGACGTAGCGCCCGAAAACCTCATAAGGGATGACCACGGCGATAACCGCCATGGCCGCCGCGGTCATCCCCGAAGCGGCTTTGATAAGAACATCATTCAATGTTGATATAACCGACATGGACATCACTTGGTCTTCAGGATCGCGTCGACCTTTTCCTTGCCGAACTGTTCGGCGACCTTGCTTATTGCAGGCTGCATGGCCTTTCGCCAGGCCGCTTTGTCGATTTTCCGCTCCACTTTCATCCCCCGGGCGGAAAGCTCGGCAATCTGTTTTTCCTCCGCATCCCTCCCCAGCTTGCGTTGATACTGGGCGACTTCCCTGGCCGTCTTGAACAGCATCTCCTGATCCTGCTTGGGAATGGACTGCCATTTCTTCAGGCTCACGATGAGGACAGCCGGGGAATAAACGTGCTGGGTCAGAGAGAAATATTTCTGAACTTCGTTGAGTTTCACCGAATAGATCACGGCGACGGGGTTCTCCTGCCCGTCGATGGTCTTCTGCTGAAGGGCTCCATAGACCTCCCCCCAGGCCATGGGCACGGGATTCACGCCGGCCGCCTTCCATGCGGCAATATGTACCTTGTTTTCCATCGTACGGATCTTCAGGCCTCTGGCATCGGCAGGAACCCTGACCGCCCGCCGGGAATTCGTGAGGTTACGGAACCCGTTTTCCCAGAAGGCCAGGGCCTTGAACTGCGCTTTTTCAAGGTCGTCCAGAAGCTGCTGTCCTATGGGACCGTCCAGCACTTTGTCCACATGCCCGTAATTATTGAACATGAACGGGATGTCCAGAATCCCGATGGCGGGACTGAAACCGCCGATCGGTCCCGTCGAGCCGACATAGATGTCGATGGTTCCCTGTTGCACGGCCTCGAGCAGCTCCCGTTCACCCTTACCGAGCTGTCCGTCCGGGTACACGGTCACCTGAATGCGCCCATTGCTTCTCTCCTTGATCAGGTCTGCAAATTTACTCGCCCCCTGGTTGTAGGTATGGCTCATGGGCGTCGCAGAGGCAAGCTTCAGCTGGGCCTTGAACTCCCCCTTGTCGGCCCTGTCTCCACTGCCGACACAGCCGCTGACGGTCAGCAGAACAAAACAGATAAGACCAAAGATTCCGATTCGCTTCATCATTGTTTTTTCCTCCCTCCATGTTTATATGGCATGGCACCATTTCACAGCTCGATGGAAAAGTGTTTTTTTAGGCTGGTCAAAAGCACGTCCCGGATGTGATGTCGCCGAAAGCCTGAACGGTGAGCCTACTCCCCCTAAACATCTCCCTGACGGGAAACAAGGAAGAGACCGGCGCAACAATTTGATTTTGAAAAGAATTTTCTTTTTTGTGGAGGGAGTATAGGAAAAGCAATTTTGTGTGTCAAGGAGATAATGACCACAAAATGTCAGCTGTGATTCCGATGATTGCGGAAAGGGTGCATCGGGGTGTCCGGGATTCAACACCCCCCTTTCGAGCACACCCCTGCATCCTTTCATTCAATTTTTCAGGCGTGTATCGTCTTTTCCTGGAGCTTTCGCCAGGTATTTTCCGAATACCAGATATCCACGAACTGTAGGAGGGACTGCCTTTCCTTCGCACGCATCAATTCCGCCACAGCCTGCCGGGAGAGTTTCTTGATGCTCCCGAAAGCCGCGGGATCTTTGGATCCGTACTGTCCGGCGATGCGTTTAACTGCCTCGGGGAGCTGATCCTCGGAAACAACCTCATCGATCAGCCCGATCTTGAGAGCTTCCTCGGCGCTGTACATGGCACCGCCCAGGATCGCGCGCTCTGCCTCCCGGTGACCCATCCAGAATTTCATCAGCTCGACACTCCCCGCAAAAAGGGATGAGCCGAAATTGATCTCGTTGAGGGCCATCCTGGCCTTCCCCGCAACCATGATCCGGTAGTCACAGGCGACGGCCAGCATGCAGCCGCCGGCGATGGTGTGACCGTTGAGCGCCGCGATCACCGGTTTGGGATACAGGAAAAGCTCCGTGTAGAGGTCCGTGAATTTCGTGAGGTAGCGCAGGAAATCCTCCCGCGGATAGCTAAGAAATTCCGGGATATCGAAACCGAAGGTGAAAAATTTCCCCTGCCCCGTGAGGATCACCGCCCTGACGCCCGGCTCCCCTGCAAGAGCCCTTAATGAAGCGGTCAGTTCATCCACCATCTTTTCGTTCAGGGCGTTTACCTTCCCCCTCGCAAGGATCATCTTTGCGACGTCGCCTTCCTTTTCCATCCTGATAAATTCCATAAAACCTCCTCTCCCCGTTATCGGGATACCTTCCCTCATCGCCACCGGCTATCTCTCGATCTCAAAAAGCGCCCGTGGGCTCCTCGTGAGGATTTCGTTTCCTTCCTCACGTATGTGGATCATGTCCTCAAGCTTTACGACACCTCCTTTTTCATCCATCATGTGGATATCCAGGGCGACGACATATCTATTGTCGATGATGGAATGGTCGTACTCCGAAAGGATCGGGGGCTCGTTCAGCTCGATGCCGATGCCATGCCCGATCAGCCGGCCACGTTTCCCCTGCCCGAAATTCTGGAACTGTCCGGCCCGGCCCTGCGCCTGCGCCTGCTCGAAAGCCATTTTGTAAATATCGCTGCACTTCATCCCCGCCTTCATATGTCCTATGAGGTGGTCGGCAATCGCCTGGAGGTCAGCATACAGGGATTTCATGTCCACGGAGGCAGGCCCTAGGCAGTAGGTCCTCGTCTGATCGGCATGGTATCCCTCGACGTAAGTTGGAATATCGATGACAATCATGTCGCCTCTCGAAATCTTTCTGAGAGACGGCCCGGCTGGAACGGCGGGACTCAGGCCCACCCCTGTAATGGTGTAAACCACGCCGCTTATTTTCGCGAGGTTGGGCCCGGATCCGATAGGGCCGCGGCTCATGTAAAAATCGGGCTGCCGGATGAAGAAAATGCCTTCATGCCCGGCGAGGCGATGGGCATTCTCGACCACCGCGGCGAGTTCAAGCTCTGTCATGCCTTCACGGAGTTCTTCCAGAACGGCCAGATGGCCCGCATGGACGGCCTCGCAGGATTTCCGGATCTTTTCGATCTCTTCGGGTTCCTTCCTTTTTCTCAGTCCCATCAGAAGAGGGGTGATATTGACAAAATCAAATCCCGGAAAGGCCTTCCTGATGCCCTCGAATTGCTCCACCGTGAGAACATCAAGTTCCGTGCCGAGACGTTTGCCGGCCGCCCCCGACAACCCTGAAGCCCTGGCAATATTCTCGATACGGCGTTCATCTTTTACCTTGTCCCGACTGATAAAAACGTCCTGCAGGGCGAAGTCATAACCGCTTCTCACAAAGAGACCGTAATCGTCGGGAAGGACCAGGAGGCAGGCCGGCTGGGCTGTTCCCGTGTAATAGTAGATGTCGCGGGAATAGAAGAGAAGGGCGCCGGAAAGCTCCATCCCCTTGAGGTTTTTCTGCAGGGCCTCGATCCTTTCCTGTCGTTTCATCAAAAGACCTCCCCGGGGGAAGAAAAGTAGAGTTCTTCAAGGATACATTAACACAACGTGAAAAATGACTGACTTAACAAATTGAGTGTTTTCCTTTTTTTACTATTTAACGGCATCGGCATCCTCGAGAGTGAAGACGGACGCCCTTTGTCCCACCAAAAGGCATTAACATACTCATGGCATGGGCGCCTTTGATCATCGGGCAGGTGATGTATTGTCAGGTCCCGGGTGAAGAGAAATGAGACCGGCGTGCTTCAATGCGCGGCCTTGCGCCTCCAGATGGCGAGGATCTTATCGGCTTTGTCGTCCGTCAGGGCCGTGAGTCCCCGCTCGTAGCTGGAAAGCGTCTGCCTCGTCACCCCGAGCGCCCGAGCGAGTTCTCCCTGCTGGAGGTAGAACTCGGCACGGAACTTTCTGATGAGAGAGGGATCACGAACGAGGTCGGCGGAACTCCTCGGGTAAATCATGCCCTCGACGGGGGAATCTTTTTTCATCTTCCGCCGGGATTTTCTTTGCTGAGAAGGCAGTTTTTTGATCTCCGCGATCTTCCAGAGCCCTTCCGACAGCCTGACCGAAATCGGGTTCTCGAGCCATTCTTTGAAATAGCCTCTCGTGCGGCTGAAGGGCTCCAGGATCGTAAAATCTCCGAGAACACCGATCGAGGCAAGACGGTCATGGGCCTTTAAAAATGAATCCACCGTCTGCCCCGGGTTCCGCCAGTTTGCCTCTTCTCCGCAGAATTCGAGGATGGTTTGGGGTGTTGCGCGTGGCTGGAGCCCCTTTTTCCCCGCCACGATGCCGACCATGGTCCAGTAGGTTCCAAGCTTTTTGGTGAAGCTCTCGTGATAGGGGCTCAGCTTCAGCAGTTCCCTGCTGTAGTGGCCGATCCAGCGGAGCCCCTCGGGGCTCAGGAAATGCGAAAGGGCCTGACCGCAGCGGAATCGAAAGGCGACCCATGCCTCCTGCCCCTTTTTGTATTCCACATCGACGATATCCAGGAGTCGGTCCGGGCGTTCCCTGCCATAAGTCACCGTTCCGCCCGTCAGATAGTCCCGCCAGGCCATGGTCAGGCAAAGGTCGGAGAGCCGCAGCACCTCCTCCTTGAACACGTCGTAAAGCGCGTGGGTGCTCCCGTGGCGAACACGAATACCACGGGCATCGGCAATGTCCCTCAGGCTGATCCTTGCGATGTCACGGGCGGGATCCCGCAGCTTTGCGATGCGGGCCATGAGGATGAGAAAGACATCGGCCGTTTCAACGGAGAGCTGCTGCACGGTCGCCCGCTGGCTGCCCGTGTGGGTAAAAATCAGGCGGGGGACATAGTAAATGGCCTTGGAGGGGTCGAACCGGCTCCAGAAATCAGGCGGTGGTCTCAGGAAAAAGCTGATGTGTCCGTCCCGGGACTCGTAACGAAACCGCGGCCGGCCGAAGGAATCGGGAATCCAGCCGCTCCCCGGTCCCCCTGCATAAATGGCCCGGAGCGCCGCCATGACCACGGGGCTCGTGGGGACTGGAAGAAGCTGTCTCCGATCCTCGGCTTCATCTCGAGTGTTTTGCCGCAGGGGGGCGTCGACGACGTCAGGCAGGTCGGACGCCCGGCCCCTTTTCCGGGAACTCTCTTTTTCCGGACGATAGGCCACCTTAAACCTCCGGAAGAAGGGTTCTTGTTCACTTCCCGCCGGGGGCTCCTCAACCTCCGTGGATCGAGGAGCCCCCTTTTTCCTTACTTGAATTTCACCGAGATCTCGACGGGACCCTTCGGGTCAAGATCGATATAGCGGGCCCGGACAGTCGTATTCGGTGCCGTCGGCGTCAGTTTCGTGATGGTCCCCAGAGAGAGGAGGTCCCCTTTCTTGAGCTTTTTGCCCTCGGCCTTCAGAGAGTCCCTGATCCAGAGGACTACGTTGAGGGGGTGATCGAGGAGGGCACTCCCCGGGCCCTCGATGAGCATGGTCCCCTTTTCGTCGAAGATCTGGCACTTGAAGTTTTTCAGGCGATCCATCCACGCCTTGGAGGCTTTGATGGGAATCGGCTCTCCCATGACACCGTAACGCGCAGCCACGTTGATCGCCGTGATTGCCGGACCGTTGATCTTGACGTCCTTCGCATAGGCAAGGTCCGGAAGCTCTATGAAGGGAATGGCGGCATCGATCTGTTTCAGGGCGTCCATCGGCGTTTTTGCCTTGTTAATTTTATCGCTTTTCACCCGGAGGATCAGATCGCCCTCATAAAGAGGTCTGGCCCCGAAGTCGGCGGGAACCTCGGCACCGCTCTTCATGATCATCTTTTCCATAAGGGTGCCTCTCACCGGGGCCGTGACCCCGAAGACCTTTTGAACGTTGGCGTTGGTGAGCCCTGCCTTGTAGCCCACAACCTTCCCGAAGGTGGGACCGATGGCTTTTACAAAATCACCCTGGATCTTCATGGCCTGATCCATGGTCATGTTTGGATCGTAAGAGGCGATAGGCGCTTTTTTCAGGAACGCCTCTGCGAATTTCGCCCCGTCATCGGCAGCCCAGACAGGCGGCCCGATGAAGAAAATGGCCAGCGCTGCGATGACCCCCCATGACATTAAAACCTTGAAAGCAATTGTCTTTTTCATAAAAAACCCCCTCCTTTATTTTTGGTGAAGTTGATAAAAAATCCGCGCTGATGCTCTAAATACATCTGTTATCGTTAGAACTTTTGCCGTGAAAGTCAAGGGTTAAATGAGGACGGGATCTTGCTAAGAGGCACCTGAGCAGGATTCTTCCTGCGAAAACGATTGCGCGCGCATCTAAGGAATTCTCATAGACGCTTTTTGGACCGCACTGATTCTCTAAAAGGCTGTTCAAAAATGGTCAGATGCAAGGCGCCCGATGCCCTGAGGAGCGAGGCGTACTGAGATGGTCTGTTGAACGACGAAGGACGAGGGCAACGAAGCAAAGGGTCGTTTTTCAACAGCCGGCGAGGGTTCTCACGTGGAAGGGAGCGAAGGGGAAGGGACAGAGGGCTGTTTTGAATGCGCTGATCTGATTTTTCTTGGTTTTTTTCGATGGTCCTTTGTAAGGCACGCAAGGCATATGGTGGGTCCTGCCTTCCCCAGTATGCCGCCGCTTTTTGCCATACGGCCGCAGTAAAAGCAGGGCTCATATTGCTCTTTCGTCCCCATCATCTTTTCTGAACCAGCCGATAAGATTTCTCTTTCTTCTTGTTCCTTATTATCTTATCGTCCGGATTGACGATGAACTTGAGTTTCCGTTAGAATACGGTCATACCTGAGAACAAAATACCTTGATCGCGAGGGATCCATGGTTGATGAGAAAAAGAAAAGAGCGGCCTTCGTAAAATCTTTCCTCCCCTCGAATATCCCCCGGCTCTGGTGCCCCCTTCTCACTCACTACAGGGAGGATGGGGCCATCGATTTCGACCGTATGTCGGCACACCTGCGCTTCGTCCTGCCGTGGGTGAGGGGTTACCTGATCCCGGGTTCCACGGGGGACGGCTGGGAGCTTGACGACAGGGAAACACTCGAAGTGGTGAATTTCGCGTTGCAGAAAAGCCGTGATCATGAAATGTATCTGCTCTTAGGCGTCCTCAAAACGGACCTGGGATCGATGAATCGAACCCTGGAGAATATGATCGGCACCCTTCGGGGTATTTCACGCACGTCTGATATCACGAGCTCCCTTCAAGGGGCGCACGTCTGCGGTTTCACCGTATGCCCGCCGAAGGGGGAGACCCTCTCCCAGGAAGAGATTTACTCGGGACTTTCGGAGATCATGAAAAGGGGCCTTCCCACAGCTCTCTATCAACTCCCCCAGGTCACGGAGAATGAAGTCGCCCCGGAGACCTTTGAAAGGCTGGTTGCGGCCTATCCGAACCTGATCTTCTTCAAGGATTCCAGCGGCCAGGACCGGATCGCCCTCTCTTCTGCCGACAAGAACGGCGTGTACCTCGTGCGGGGGGCTGAGGGCGACTACGCGCGGTGGCTTAAGGATACGGGCGGTCCCTACGATGGCTTTCTTCTCAGCACGGCCAATTGCTTCCCGGAACAGCTTTATGAGGTGATCCAAAGAATTGAAGCGGAGGATATCCCGACGGCTGCGAAAATCTCGGAAAAAATCTCCGGCACCGTCCGAGAAGTGTTTTCACTCGTTCAGTCACTTCCTCACGGTAATGCCTTCACAAACGCCAACAAGGCCATCGACCACTATATGGCCTTCGGGGCCGGAGCCGTGACAAAACCCGGCCCCATGCTGCACGCGAAGGTCCGTCTTCCCGATGGGGTCATATCGGCAACGGGTGAAGCCCTGAAGCGTTATGAACTGATGCCCCAAAAAGGATATCTCGAATAGAGTCCGTGTAGAAGTTGTCCGCATCTTCGCCGTGGTCAGCTTCTCGTTCATTATCCCGATACCCTTTTGACAGAAATGCGCAGGCGGGATAAGGGTTATTGTTATCATAGGTAGGAGTACATGAACATGACGAAGGTCATCACCCTGGGAGACACGATCGCCGTCAACTACACGGGCCGCCTGGAGAACGGTGAGGTTTTCGATACGACAACCGATCGCATGCCCGTGAAGTTCACCGTCGGTCTGGGATCGCTGATCCGGGGTTTTGAAATGGCGGTCATCGGCATGAAGCAGGGTGAGAGAAAAACCGTCGTCATCGCACCCGGGGATGCCTACGGACCTTATAGAGAAGAGATGCTCATCGACATCCCCAGGGGGAATGTCCCTGCGGACGCGGTCTTGAGTATCGGCTCCGTGGTGGTTCTGGGGGATAAGTCCGGCAACACCATGCCGGCCACGATTACCCTGATCGAAGCGAAGTTCGTCCGGGTGGACCTGAACCACTGCATGGCGGGCAAGACGCTCATCTTCGACATCGAGATCCTCGAGGTCGAATGAGCCCAATGGCCGTCGATTCACCCGCAGACACTCCAACCCACCCATGGATTTCTTCCTGCAGTCCGCATTTGACATAATCCATGGAAAAGCGTAGCTTTCCCCCCATCGTGCTTAAAAACATAAATCAGCTTTTAAATTTTTACGAAGGATCTATGTCAATCCGCCCAATCCATTGCGCAATAAAAAAGACAGGTCACTTCTTGTAAAAAAAGAAGACCGAATCATGGTGCTGGATGACAGCATGATCAAAAAGCTGTAGCCTTCTGCGCTGCCGTTGGCAGAAAACCCAGGCCTGACCGGGAATGCCAATGCCATCAAAATCAGGTTGAACAAGAAGACAATCCGATAAGACGTTAAAATTATTTCACATTGAAACAATGTATGAAAGTAAAACTATTTTTTCTTGCAACGAGGCCGCAATTTTTACTTCTTGCCGTGGTTCTCGGTATTCTCGGCATCTGCATTGCCTGGTACGACGGCTTCTTTAATATAGGAGGGGCTATCCTTGCTGGTATCGGACTGATAGTAGCGCACGCCAGCTGTAATGCTCTGAACGATTACTTTGACTATGAAAGCGGGATAGACAAGTTCACTACCGTTACTCCTTTCAGTGGTGGCAGCGGGCTCATTAAACAGGGACTTCTGAAACCGAGGGAAGTTTTCTGGTTTGGCGCCGTATTGCTGTTGCTGGCTATACCAATCGGCCTCTACTTCTGCGTGGTGAAGGGCTGGCTTTTATTCCCGCTGATTATTATCGCCACAGCTTGTGTAATCTTTTACAGCCCTGTGATACTCAAATACTACTGGCCGGAGTGGTCACCGGGCCTCGGTCTGGGCGTACTTCCTGTCCTGGGGATGTATTTCTCCCAGACCGGCACATATACCCTGCATGCATTCATTGCCTCAATCCCATCCGGTATTCTTGTCCATAACCTGCTTCTGTTGAATGAATTCTCTGATATTGAAGCCGACAAAGTGGGACACAGAAAGACATTGCCCATCACTATGGGCCGGCGGGGTGCGGCTATCATTTATACGGCATTTTCTATTCTCGTATATGTATGGATATTGGGTGCAGTCATTTTCAAGGCGATGCCTGTATTCACGTTACTGGCACTGCTGACTTTGCCACTGGCAATTCAAGCCATCCGGGGTGCTTTTCAGAGCGAAGATATGAGTAAACTGACGCCGGCCATGGCCCATAATGTTCTCGTCGTGCTTCTGACACAGTTGCTTACGGCCATCGGCTATATTCTTTCCGGAGTATCCAAATTTTAAATAATAGCCCATGCAGAGCATAAATTGGCGCATCCTCGAAGCCCCTTCACCGAATACTTCAACGACCTGACGATACTTTGCCGACTATTGGATCCAGAATATCCACTATCTCGATCAGTCATCATCTTCCCGACCTTTATGGAACGAGTATAGGTAGGTGAAGTCCCGGATCGAAACTATTCCAACGCAGGACTCTCCTCCTGAAGTAAAAAGTATAGAAAACAAAAGCCGCCCATATTCAAAAGGGCGGCTGAAATTCCGCGGCAGGGCCTGCTGAAGGCTTTGCCTTGCTTGAGCTCCTTCAATTTTGCGTTGATTCCCGGTTGGGACGTCAGAAGAAAAAACCTGGTTTAAAAGAGGTAACCGAGTTTTTTATGGCTTAAGAAAAGACAACGGATCGAGTCCGGATGCAGCCCATCCGGGCTTGTTTGTCTTGAGTGCTCTTCTCAGGAAATGAAGAGGTTTTTGGATGAGAAGCTCGGGTCGCTCGTGAGTCTCACCCCCAGACGCCGCAGCCCCGCCTCGTCCCCCGGTGTCGGGATGTGGGTCATGTGGACCTCGCAGTCCCGCAGATTCTTGAGTTTTTCCAGGGCGAGCTGCGCCGCGGGATTCGTCGTCGAGCTAACACTGAGGGCGATCAGCGCCTCCTCCAGGTCAAGGCTCACACTCTTCTCTTTCAGGATTCCCGTCTTGAGATTCCTCACCGCGTCCGTAATGTACTCGGGGAGCAGCTTGATCTTCCCCGGGACATCGGCCAGGTGCTTGATCGCGTGGATGACGAGGCTCGAGGCGGCGTGCAGCAGGGGCGAATTGTTCCCCGTAATGATGGTGCCGTCCGCAAGCTCAATGGCCGCACCGCAGTAAATCCCTTCGTTTCCCTTTTCCTGTTCCCGGGCCTCCTGCGCCGCCGCACGGGCCGGCTCGACAACAGGCCGGTCCTCCGGCTTGAGATCGAAGTCCTTCAAAAAGAGTTCCACCCGCTGGACCGTCTCCCGGTCGGCGAACCCCATGACATACTCGCAGCGGTAACGGAAATAGCGCCGGATCAGCTCCTGTTTCGACGCCTCCTGCGTGACGGCATCATCGAGGATGGCAAACCCCGCCCGGTTAACCCCCATGTCGGTCGGGGATTTATAGAATGAAGGACCTCCCGTAATCCGCTCGAGAATCCTCTTCAGGAGCGGAAAGGCCTCCACGTCGCGGTTGTAATTGACGGACATCTTCCCGTAGGCCTCCAGGTGGAAGGGATCGATGAGGTTGAAATCCCGGATGTCCGCCGTGGCCGCCTCGTAGGCTACATTGACGGGGTGCTTGAGCGGGAGATTCCAGATGGGGAAAGTCTCGAACTTCGCGTAGCCCGATTGAATGCCCCGTCGGTAGTCGTGGTAGAGCTGCGAGAGGCAGGTGGCGAG
>CAZJPV010000025.1:27141-28312 GCA_964547985.1 uncultured Syntrophaceae bacterium | reverse complement strand
TGGTAGTCGTAGAGGAGCTTCCCGCCGAACTCGAGGTAGAGCTTGTTGTTGAAGCGCCGGACACGCCCGAGGATTTCGGCCGTTTGTTCCGCAAGATACTTCTCGTTGTCAAAACCAACCTTTCCCAGCATAGAACCCCCGTCGCTTTTTTTGTCACATTCCTGAAACCGTCGAGAAAGATTCGTCCCTCATATATTCCATATAAAATACAGGAGCTTATACCGACACTTCCCGCAAAGCCCCCATCGTTAAAGCCGCGGGAAAAGTACCCTCTTTCAGTTGATTTGTAAAGCGTTTTCCCGATGAAAATGGATTCTCACGTAGGGAATTTTTTGAAACGGGAGGAACTGCCGATTAGCCCCAAAAGCAAAACCTCAGCACCGTCACTTGTCACTGAAGCGTGCAACAACGCTCAGGCTGTCCATTTCCCGGCGCAATATCAGGATTTCGCCCTCCGCGGGGAAGATGCCTGTCAGGGCCGTGATGTTCACCTGGTGGGTGACGAGCACAACCGGCCGGCTCAGGTCGGCGGAGGATATCCAGGCCCGAAGTTCCCGGGTATGCTTCTTTTCCATCTCAGGAGATTGAAAAAAGGAATTCAACTCGGGCAATTCGACGACAGAACCGACAGCAAGATAACGTGCCGTTTCCAGGCAGCGGCACCACTGACTGCTGTAAACGTTTGTCGTCGCCAAGCCCGCCGCGCGGAGCCGTTTCCCAATCCGCGCCGCCTGCTCCCGCCCCGCGTTCGAAAGGTTGCGCTGGGTGGAGCAGTCCCCCAGCCTGAAATTCGCCGGATCACCGACGCCCGGCGCCCGCGCATGTCGAAGGAGGATAACGTGGTCCGCCTTCACGACAAGCTGGCGGAGATCGAACTCTGCCGCCCCGGCTGCGGTCAGGCTACACAGCAATAAAACAACGACCATCAGTATTCGAAGGATGATCATGGACGGCGCATCTTTTTTCATGAATGATCGGCCCAGCTCACAACATATTCCAACATCCCCGCGTCAAATAAAAATTTCATCTGCCGCCAGCTCCCTGCAAGACCCATTTCCATGGCGGCAAGTTCGAAATGGCAAATGGCGATCCCCATGTCCACTTCCTGCAGTCGGATCTCGCCGGTTATCCTGTCATAGCCCGGTGTTCGCTGAAGGAAAAAATGGAAGGA
>CAZJPV010000025.1:0-27041 GCA_964547985.1 uncultured Syntrophaceae bacterium | reverse complement strand
CAAGGAGGATGTTCCTCTCCATCCCGTAGCCGTAGTCCTCCATGGCGCGGACACCCTTCCTCACGGCGCCGGCGATGAACAGGCTCGCACCCCTGATGACCCCGTAGGTGCCGAGCGCTTTCAGCTCGCCCCGCTCTGCCTCTGTCAGATCAACAAGGTCGAACCGAAGGACGTTGCCGAAGGGCCCGCGGGTGTTCTCGCGGAAAAAGGTCCGCAGCCGCTCCTTCGCTTTTTCGTCAGGCACCCTTCCATCGTAGGTCCGACAGGAAACGCGCCTCCGCATCGTTTCAATCGGTGATGGGATGTCCATTGAACATCTCCGATGTCCAAGCACTCACCCCGCCCTCTCTCATAATGCAGAGCGAGGTCAGCGCATCCTGTCGAGAAGCCCTTCCAGAATGAAAGCGGCTGCCTTCTTGTCCAGGGGTTTGTTATCGTTCCCGCACTTGGGGGAATAAACGCAGGCGGGACATCCCACAGCACAGGGGCAGTCCCTCACGAGCTCAAGGGTCAGCCGCATCAGTTCCGGGATGAGGGCATAGGCCTTCTCCGTGAGGCCGATGCCCCCCTCAAAGCCGTCGTAGATGAAGATGGTGGGCTGCATCGTGTCGGGATGCCCCGGCGTGGACAGTCCCCCCACGTCCCAGCGGTCGCACATGACCTCGAGGGGCATGACGCCGATCATCGCATGCTCGATCCCGTGGAGGCCTCCGCCGAAGTGCATGTTTTTTTCGATGACGGCCCTTCGGATATCCTCGGGGACCGTGAACCAGAGCCCCGTCGTCCTGAAGACGAGGGGCGGGAGATCCAGGTTCTCCGTCGCGATGGTCTTTTCGTTTTTCAGGACCTTGTAACCGATGAACTGCTCCGTCACTTCGAGTTTCCCGAAATGGGCTTCGAAACGCCCGAGGCGCCTCCTCTCCATCTCCTCGAGTACCGCGAGGTCGACGATCTTGAGAGATCGGGTGTAGTAATCCACGTCGGCCCGCCGGGCCTGGATGACGTGGTTTTTGAGATCCATCCCCTGGACCGTGTAAGTCTCCCCCTGGTGGAGGAGCACCGCGCCCGTGTGGGCCTCCCGGAAGGCCTGGCCCCTGTCCATCGTTTCGAGGATGGAGCCGTCACAGACGATTCGGAAGACCTCTTCCGAGATCTGGTCCAGGCCGACGGCCTCCGTGGCCCTTCCCCTGCCGGCATAGACCCAGCCATGCGCCGTCTTCCGGACCAGTTTCTCTTCGGAGAGGATCTCAAGGACACCCTCCAGGGTGTCGCCGAAATATGCCCTGTCCTCCTCCGTCAATACGGGCATCTCCGCCGCGGCACAGAGGACTTGGCCCGAAAGGATGTAGGGGTTTGCAAGATCGATGACGGCGTGCTCATGGGGTTTCCCGAAAAAAATGGCCGGGTGTTTCATGAGGTACTGGTCGAGAGGATTCTGGAAGGCCACAAGCGCCGCCACGGATTCCGTGCGGCCCCGTCCCGCGCGGCCGGCCTGCTGCCAGGTGGACATGATCGTCCCCGGGTAGCCCGACATGATGACGCCGTCCAGCGTTCCCACATCAATGCCGAGTTCCAGGGCGTTGGTGGATGTCACACCGGCAAGTACCCTCCGCTTGAGGTTGTCCTCGATCTCCCGTCGCTCCTCGGGGAGATAACCCGCGCGGTAAGACGCAATGCGTCCGGCAAGGGCGGGGGCCGTCTCACGGGCCGTCTCCTTCGCCCAGCGCGCGATCAGTTCCGCCATCCGCCTTGAAGCGGCGAAGCACAGCGTCTGGAGGGCCTCCTTCATGAAGAGGATGAAGAGGTCCCTCGTTTCCTGGTGGGTCGAAAGCGTCCCGACCCCATCGAAAAAGGGGTTGTAGAAGACAAAATACTTTTTACCTCGCGGGGAGCCGTCCCTGTCGACCAGTTCGAAGGGGAGTCCCGTAAGCCTCCCGGCAAGCTCGAGAGGGTTCGCCAGCGTGGCGGTAGAGAGAACGAATTGCGGCTCCGAACCGAAAAACCTGCAGAGCCGCCGCAAACGACGGATCACGAAGGCCACGTTGGACCCGAATACGCCGCGGTAGGTGTGAGCCTCGTCGATGACCAAGAAGCGGAGGTTCTTGAGAAAGGTTTGCCACTTCTGGTGCCAGGGCAGGATCTGGTGAAGCTCGTGGGGGTTGGTGATGATGATCCTCGCGGCATCCCTGATGGCGGTGCGTCTCGAAAGAGGCGTGTCACCGTCATAGATCGCCGGACGGATGGAAGCGCCGCTCAATCGCTCCATCTCCCTGACAACCTTCAGCTGATCGTTGGACAGGGCCTTCGTGGGGTAGACGAAGAGGGCTGTGGCGGATACGTCCTCATGGAGGGCCTCAAAGACGGGAAGGTTGAAGGCCAGCGTTTTGCCAGAGGCGGTCGGTGTCGTGATTACGACGTTCTTCCCCGACCGGAGGTGCTCGATGGCTTCACACTGGTGGCTGTATAGCCTGATCTTTTTCCTGTCCAGGTAGGCCTGCAAGGGCTGCGGAAGTTCCCCTTTGAGCGTCCCGTAAAGGGGTTCCCGGTCGGGAAGGATTTCCATGTGCTCCACGCGGGGCCTGAAGCGCCCGTCGGTCTTGAGGGTTTCGATGAGATCGCCAATCAATACGACCACTCCTCGTGGAGTCTGGAGAAGAGGTTGGTGAGCGTGACGAGGTCCATCCGGTTGTGTTCGACGATGGGGATGAGGGGACCCGGATTTCCCGTCCGCATGTAGGTCTCGTAAAACTCCGGGACGAGGCTGCTCGGGACGTCGTCGGTCCGCTCGACCCCGAAGAGGTTTCTCTCCAGGGTGGTCAGGCGGCAATCTGAGAATTGACCCCGCCAGGCCCGCCTCGAAAAGTGCAGGATGTCGAAGTGAGCTCTCTCGATATCTCCGGGCATCCGGTAGTAGGCCAGCCGGTCGCGGATGTAGGGGATATCGAAGGCACGGCCGTTGAAGGTGATGAAGGCCCGCACGCCGTCCAGGTGCGAAAGCAGTCCCGCGAGAGCGGCCGGTTCTTCCTCGACATCCCGGATCAGGTACTGGCTGATCGTGAGGCCCTTCCCCTCGAGGCGGGCCACACCGAGGAGAATGATCGGTCGCAGAAAAATCCCCAGGGTTTCGATGTCCAGGATGATGAAGTCGTCGTCACGGTGAAAACCGGAGGTCAGAAAGGCCAGCGGATGGGACTTCTGAAACCACCTTCCAATCCAGGCAAGAAGCCTCGACGTGTCCCCCCGGTCCATGACCTTGAGGAATTCCTTCGCCGCATGGCCGAAGCGGGGATGATCGGCGAGTTCTTCGATCGTGCTGTATCCCTCACGCTTAAGGGCCTTTTCCGTAGCCTCTCCGATGCCGTAGATAAGCTTGAGATCCGAGAGGATCCTCTTCCTGGCCCGCGCGGGATCGAGATGCCGACGTTTAAGAGACTGCCGGTTCCGGATGAGATAGCATGTCCCCTGACCGGTTTCGATGACCTCTCCCCGGATGACATCCTCCAGGCGCATGCCCTCGTGCTCTTTGAGAAGTTTTCGCTTCAGCCTCTGGGCTTCCCGGTACTGCCACTCGTCCATCTCGGTGTAAAAGAAAGAGGAGGTTCCCCGGGATGTAACCTCCCCTTCTTCAACAATCCTGTAATCCCGGGAGCGCTCAAGACCCTCTCTCAGCCTGCGACCGATCCGCTCCAGGGACTCTCTCTTCGCCTTCTCGCTTTTCATGACGTGATTTATTCGATTTTTACCTTTCCTGCCTCTCCTTCAGAAGTTCGAGCATTTGCTCTGCGACCTGCGCGGCCCTCTCTTCCAGGGCAGGCGAGATGAACCCCTTCACGGTGATCTTCCGCAGCTTCTCACGATCAACCACAAAGGGATCCTCACCGGCCCGGCGGACGACGTCAACTTCAAGATCGACGTAACGGACACCCCAGGGGTAGAGCTCAACCGGTGTATTGATATTCACGTAGATGCCTTTCGAGACGCCCATCCGGGAATAATAGGTGTGCCGGACAAACAGGTCCCCCTCGCGGCATTCCGTGAGGGCATAATCCCCCTCTTCGATCGGGAGGTCAAGCCCGTCGTAACGGCCTCCGCTGAAAAACCTCCGGACAACGACCCGCTGATTTGCGGCATCGGCCGCCGCCAGGGACCCCTCGCCTAAATTGATCACCTTGCCATTAACGCGCACATGTTCGATGCGCGCGAGGCTTTCACGGGCCAGGGGCAGAAAGACAAGCTCCCGGAAAAGCTCCGTCCCAACCCTATCGCAATCTCCCGGCCTTTGCGAGAGATATTCCTCCTGCCTTTCAAGCTCCCGGGGATCGATGAGCCGCAACCGGTGATGACCCCTGACCGTGGGAAGGACGCCGGAGCGGACGGCATCCAGGTATGCCTTGGAGGCAGAGGGAAATTCCACCGTTGCCTTCGCCTGCTCGCCGAAGTTCACAGGGGTTTCAAAAGACGAAACGATCACATCGGGGAGTTTCAGGAGAAGGAAGATCACGATCTCCCTTGTCAGTTCCCATTCCCCGACAAGCGTGACCCCCTGCCGGTCCGGCCTGTCACGGATCTGGATGTCGTGAAGTCCCTCGTCATCTGCGTCGAGGGGAAAACGATCCCTCGCTGCGTCCGAGGGATCGGTAATCCGGTACCCTCCCTCCAGAAGAATTCCCGTGAGGGCTGTGGTGTAAATGCCTCTGATTTTTATCCCGGGACGATCCATTGCGAATCTGAATCCTCACGCATTCTCTCTTCGCCCGGAAAAGGCAACCCCTTCCACATGGAGGATACGGTCTTTCAGATTGGTCCGGGCATCGAGAATTTTCTCAACCAGCCAGAGATTGGAACGGACGTGGTCTGTCAGGAAGGGAATCCGGTAAGTTGAACCGCCGTCGGCAAGGGCCGCGAAGAGGATGATCTGGTCGGCAAGGTGGCGGTCCACCGTTGCACCCGTACTGAGATCTTCAAAAAGGGATCGGACGACGAACTCAGAAATGATCTCCGAGCGCCGGCCCGGCTTTCCAGCCCGGTCCGCACCGATGAGACACCCGCGATCCGTCTCCGCAAGAAGCATCAGGGCCGCCCCCTTCTGGCGGGCTTCGCTGTCACGGAGGATTTCGAACTCGGCCTCCAGGCCTCGTTCCTCGAGAAGTTCCCGGCAGCGTCCGGCCATACGCTCGCTCACCTTCTCCCGTTCGAGGTGGGAGGAGAGAGAAATGCCGGAGATCCTCTTCAGTGAGCCTTGCTCCGGCATCCGGAGAGGCTCAAGGGGTTCCCTTCGCGGTTTGACCTGCAGGAAAATCTCCCCGCCCCCTTTCGGCACGTAACCCGGCCGTTTGATTTCCAGCCGGATATCGGCCCCCATCCGCCTGAGAAGCGGAATGAGCACCTTCTGCATATGGAATGCACTCGGTGCGAAATCCTGGAAGAGTCCTCCGGTCAGGGAAAAACGGCAAGTGTTTTCGGCATGGAGAGCTAAAGGCAGAAGGGTGAAGGCCAGCATGGTCGTGGAGCCGGCAGTGCCGATATCGAGCTTGAAATCACCCCCCCGGAGATTTGGGCCGGGGGCGTAACGGATCTCCTGCGATCCCACACGGTCCCCCTCCAGCCCACCCTCCGAAAAGGTTGCACAGGCCCGCAGCGCCTGCAGGTGCTGGTGCCGAAGACCCGGCTTCTGCCGCTTCGCGCGGATGCGTTTCATGTGGATGGGTTTTCCGATGAGCGTGGCCAGGGATACGGCGTAGCGAAGAAGGGTACCGCTTCCCGAATGCACAGAGCCGTCGATCTCGATCATGCGTTCATGCCCTCCCCTGCTTCCTGCGCGTCACCGGGGAGGAGGTCCGTTGAAAATTTTAACCCGTCGGAAACTTCAGGAATCTTTGATCTTTCCGGCCAGCTCGCGTCCCAGTTCCTCGCACTTCTTCAGGGCATCGACATCGGGTACATAACGGATCGCAAGCTCCCCGGCCACATCCAAACCGGCGGCCTGAAGCTCCGCGGCAACGGCCTTCGTCACCCCCGGTGCCCAGCCGTAGGACCCGAAGGCGGCGCCGATTCGCCCCCTCGGCCGGAGCCCCTTGACATAGGTGAGAAACTCGGCCACCGGCGGGAAAAGGTTATTGTTCAACGTGGGGGAGCCCACCAGGAGCGCCTTCGCCTCCAGGATCTCCTTGACGATGTCCGATTTGTCCGAACCGGTCAGGCGGTAAACACGGACCGACACCCCGCTGTCGACGAGCCCCTTCTCGATGGACTTCGCCATTTTTTCCGTGGAACCCCACATCGTGTCGTAAGCGATGACGGCCTTCTTTTGCGTCTCGCTGCGCGCCCATTTCGCATACCGCGAGAGGATCTCGGGTATGCGGCTGCGCCAGATGATGCCGTGACTGGGCCCGATCACATCGATCTCGAGGCCCTTGATGGCATCGAGCGCCTTCAGGACCTGGGGACCGTAGGGCAAGACGATGTTGGCGTAGTATTTTCCGGCCTCATCCAGCAGGGTCGGGAGATCGATCTCGTCATCGAAGCGCTCCGATGAAGCGATGTGCTGGCCGAAGGCGTCGTTGGGAAGAAGAACCCTGTCCTCCTTCACATAGGTGACCATGGAATCGGGCCAGTGGACCATGGGTATCTCGGTGAAACCGAGGGTTTTTCCTCCGAGGTCCAGTGCAGCCCCAGTCTTCAGCGCTTTCGCCCGGATGTCTCCTCCGTAGTGGAGCTTCAGGGTTTCCACACCCCTGGGGCTGCAGAGGATCTCCGCCCGGGGGATCTTTTCGATGAACCGGAGCAGAGACCCCGAATGGTCCATCTCCATGTGGTTGACAACGAGGTAATCGACCTTCCGGGGATCGATGATTTTTTCGATGCGTTCCCACATCTCTTCAAAAAAGGGCGCTTTGACCGTATCAATAAGGGCGGTCTTTTCAGCCCTGATCAGATAGGCGTTATAGGTCGTCCCCCTGTGGGTGCTGTATCCGTGAAAATCCCTCACGTTCCAGTCGATGGCGCCGACCCAGTCAATCCCCGGTTTGAGTTCAGTTTGCATGGGCTGATCCTTCCTGGTTCCCTAATCGATGGGTTGAAACTCGCTCTTCGCCGCCCCGCAAATCGGGCAGACCCAGTCGTCCGGAAGCTTTTCGAAGGGTGTCCCCGGGGGCATACCGCCGTCCTTGTCCCCCTCTTTGGGGTCATAAATGTAACCGCAGACCGAGCATTCGTATTTTTTCATCTTCATTTCCCTGTCCTTTCCACACGAGATTCAACACTTTATTCGTCACACACCCGGATTAAAATCAAGAATCCTCGAAGGCAATTTAGTGATTTCATCCTCTTTTGTAAAGAGCTTCTGCGTGGCCTTTTCATCATTTCTGACAGGCGGGGCAGTAAAAGGTCCCCCGGCCGCTCATGACCACTCTGCGGACGGCAGCCCCGCAGCGACGACAGGCCTTCCCCGCGCGCCCGTAAACGCGGAGGTGTTCCTGGTATTCCCCCTTCCTCCCAAAGAGGTCTTTCCAGTCGGAGATTGATGTCCCACGACAGCGGACCGCACGGTCGAGGATCTTCCTGGTCACCCGGACTATTTTTGTCCATTCGTGAAGGGTAAGGCTGGAAGCCCTGCGAAGGGGGCTTATCCGGGATTGGAAGAGGATCTCGCTTGCATAGATGTTCCCGACCCCCGCGATCACCTTCTGGTCCATGAGAAAACTCTTCACCGGCAGGCGGCGCCGCCTGGCGATTTCGAAGATTCGCCTGTGATCGAGGCCATCGAGGGGCTCCCACCCCGGGGGGAATCCGTTTTCCCCGCGGGAGCACTGGAGGGTCGCCAGTCGCCTCACGTCGGTGAGAAACAGGCTTCCGTGAGGGAAAGAAAGATGAAAACGGGCCCTCGGCGGGATGCCGCTCTCCTCCTGCCAGTGAAATCGACCGGTCATGCGAAGCTGGAAAAAAAGAGACCGGCCTCCCTCGAGCTGAAACTGGAAGACCTTTCCCCGGCGAGTGATGGCGAGAACCTTCTTGCCCCCGATGTCCTCCATTTTTCCCAGACGCTTGTCCAGAATTCGGCCTTTCAGGATCCGGGCCCCAAGGACAACCTGCCGGAGCTGGCGGCACAGGGTTTCCACTTCGGGCAATTCGGGCATTGTCCTCTCCTGAGTTCAGGGCAAATGGTGTTTTTTTCTTTGGGGGTATCCGTTGATAAAGAAAATAGCGGTCACATAAAGAAATCCTGTTCCCGGCTCTGAATCTTTTCTAACGGGCAGCAGCCGAGCGGGACTTCACCCTGATGACCACTTCCACGGCGGGCGTTTTTCCGCCCTCGAAATAGACTTCAGTGGGCGGCAGAAGCTTAGGGGTGAGTGTCGTCGTCGCGCTGATTCGCCTCAGGTCGATGGTTTCAGTCGGAACCTGGATATCCACGCTGCGCAGGCGGTGGGGAACGAGGACGGCGACCGTCCCGGGCTTGGCCTCGATCTTCTGGAGAACGAGACCAGCGGCAAGGACTCCGTCCGTTCTGACCTCAACGGGCGCCATCCTCGCGTGAAGCCTGGAGGCGGCAATTGCGATCCGTTTGGGATTGATATCGAGCACCACGATACTGGAAGGTGTTTTAATCATTTCGGCCGAGAGTTCTATCTCCTGTTTACCTTCACGGATGCCGGTGAGGTCCACGGACACCTTCAGGTGGGCGGGGTTGATCAGGTTAAAGGCCTGCGCGGGGCCTCTGAGCAGTACTTTGGTCTCCGTGATCTTCGGTCCCTCAATGACCCACTCCGCTGCCAGGTTGCGGTATTCAATGGGCACGATGAAGTCTCTTTGCACAAACTCCCGCTGGTAACCGAAGAGGAACCACAGGAGGATGGCCAGGAAGACGGCCACACCCTTCTCCAGGGAATTTTTCCTGAACCATCCCAGGATTCGTTTCGACTTCTTCCGGCTCGGCATCCTCTCGCCGTAGAATCGCTGCAGGACCACCTTGAGCTCGGCCGCACTCTTGAGGACCTCGAGCCGTTCCTTGTGTGCGATCGAGATGGTCCCCCGCTCTTCAGAGACCACGATGCACAGGGCATCGGACCGTTCAGTCAGCCCCAGGGCCGCGGTGTGGCGCAATCCCAGGTTACCGTATCTCTCCGCGTTGGTGGAAAGCGGCAGGTGGCAGCCGAATTTGACCACACGGCCATCCTCGATGATCACCGCCCCGTCATGACCGATGGAGTGCGGATCAAAGATACTCTCCAGGAGCGGTTGACTCAAAATCCCCTCGAGCGTGTTCCCGCCCGTCACGTGCCGGTCCAGGGGATCCTCAGCCTGCAGGACGATGAGGGCGCCGAATCGCTTCTTGGCCAGGCTCACCGCCGTCTGCGCAATGATCTCCGCCTCCTCGTAGTGGGAGGAAACGCGGTCCTTTTTGTGGAGCCTTCCCCAGATGGCGATTCGCTCAAAAAACCGCCTCAGTTCCTCCTGAAAAATAACGACAAGGGCAAAAAGGATGATGGCAAAGAAACCCTGTAGCACGACGGCCGTGAGATAGAGTTGAAACTGACGGGCCAGGATGTAGACGATCCCGATGAGACTGATACCGCCCAGAACAAACCGGGAGGCCGTGTCCCTGAACCAGATCAGGAGTCCGTAAATAATCGTCGTAATGATCAGGATATCAAAGAGATCCTGGATCCGGAAGCTATGGGGAATCATGAGAAGGTCATTGAGCATGAGTTCGCTGGTCATCTCCTTTCCGCGGCCTGCAAATTGTGCGAAGGGCTGGGGGAGTGATCGGATGGGAGGACCGGGGTGCTTCCCTGATCGTCAACCCGTCCTCCGGTATCGGATTCCCATCCCGGGAAGAAAAGAAATCAGGACGTTCCGATCAAAAAAGGTCCACAAGAAACCTGCGACATCTTACGAAAAAATCAAATAATCTGTCAACACAAAGATACGATTTTCACCCGGGAAATAATAAGATTTTGTATCCCCCGGGTCGCGGATCCTGTGGAGAGCGTCCCATCACGCACGGAATGTCAACCTTGTTCCCGCCATGTTCAGAAGGAATTGATCGGGCAATTTCTTCTCGATGGCCATGACGGCCTTCCTACCCGTGCAGTGGCAGGGAATGACGTAGGCGGGACCGATCTTCTTCAACGCCTCTGCCGTTTTGCCGATGATAGATTCAAAGGCCGGCCCGGCGAGATGAAATCCGCCCATGACGGCGTGTATCTTTTCGATCCCCGTAATCTCCCTGGCAAATTTAACGGTATTGATGATCCCCGAGTGGGCACAGCCGGACAGAACGATCAGCCCCTTGCCTTTCAGATTCATGACGAGGGCGGAATCCTCCTCGATGGGATCCCACTTCTCACTCCCCTTAACCTCGAAATGGGCCATGGGCATGCCCTTTTCGAAGGCCGTTTCCTTCCTGACTTCGCCCAGGAAGAGCGCCTGGCCGCCGAGAAGGAGGTAGGGTGCTCTGGTCTCGATGAGGCGAACGCCCAGTTTCTCGAACCTCGCTCTCGTCACGGCCGGAAAGTAGTGCCGTTTTTTCCCGAACTTCAGGTATCGGGACGGTTTGAAGGCAGCGGGATGCAGTACGAGAGGAATCCCCTTTCTGCCGATCCGCCCGACGAGGGATTCCAGACCGCCCAGGTGATCGCTGTGCCCGTGGGAGAGAACCATGACCTCCACCTTTTTCAGGTCAACACCGAGGAGATCGGCGTTGTAGGCCGCGCCCCACTTCGAGAATCCAAAATCAAAAAGGAGCATTCTCTTTTTCCCGCCTGAGGAGATCCGCACGACGGCGGAAAAGCCATGCTCAGCCAGGACGGAGTTTTTGATCTCGTCGTCTTTCACGGCTTTTGCCCTCGTGACAACGTCACTGTTGTCGCTGGCGGTGATCTCGATATAGTTATCCTGCAGAGATAGGATCTCCACAGAGCCCACCTGTTTGATCTCGATTTTTTTCATGACCCTCTTCCTCCCGAAAGGTGATGGCTTCCCTGTTTGTTTTAAACTTAACAGCATCAGAAAAGAAAAGCCACAGGCAAAGTCTCCTCCCTGTTCGGGCAGGGGCGTCCGCTCTCCGGATGAAAGAAAATGGGAAATGCGGTTTGACCGGCTGCGCAAATCTTGGTATAGATTCTCGCCAAAAGAGAACCTGATGGACGATGGATTTGAAGATCATACTGGCTGGCTACAACATCGACTACGAAACGATCCGTGAGCTGAGGGAAGCCCGCCCCGGGGCCGAGCATCTGACGCCCGAGACGATCTCGGCGGCTTATGCCCGTATCAGCAGAAATCCCCTTCCCGTCAACGAGCTCAGGCAGGCCTCCAGAATGGAGGTGGAGAGCGCCAGGAAGTCGAACCGGAACATCGTCTTCGGCATGGGTCACAGCTCCATCGCCGAGCATGCCGTATTCAACATCGACGTTCTCGGTGTTTCGCGGTTGCTCGTGGAGGAGATCGAAAAATTCCGTCTCTGTTCCTACACGGAGAAATCTCAGCGCTATGTCCTCCTCAAAGACGACTTCGTTGTGCCGGAGGAGATCCGCAGGGCCCGACTCGGGGAACTCTTCACCGGCATGGTCCGGTCTCAGAATGCCTTCTATCACGTCCTCTACAAAAAGCTGCTGCCTTACGTTCTGGGAAAAAACAAAGCGATGGCCCGGGCACCCGCCCATCGCTCGACCCTCGAAGGCTGGGCAAAGGAGGATGCCAGGTATATCCTGTCCCTCGCAACGGAGACTCAGCTCGGGATGACCCTGAACGCGAGAAACCTCGAACTGATGCTCAGGCGAAGCGCGGCCCATCCCCTCGAGGAAGCCCGGAAATATGGCCATAAGCTCTTCGAAGCCACAGGCAGCATCGCCCCATCCCTGGTCCGTTACACGGAGGCCACGGAATATGACAGCCGGACGCGGGAGGCCCTCAGGGAGAAAGTCCGGGATACGGTTCTTCCGGCCATCAAGAAAACAAAGAAAGAACGGGCCCCAAAGCCAGCCACCCTCATCCATGTCACACCCGATGCGGATAACCGAGTGATTGCCTCTCTCGTTCACACTTCATCGAACTTCCCGATGAAAAAATGCATGGCCCTGATCGGAGCGATGAAAGCAAAAGAGAAAAAGGAGATCATCCGGACCAGTCTGCGACATATGAAGCCTTATGATCCGCCGCTGCGGGAATTTGAAAATGTGGGTCTCCACTTCGAACTCATTGTGAGCGCTTCCTGTTTTGCCCAGCTCAAGAGGCACCGGATGGCAACGATTGTCTGTCAGGAATACGAGCCGGACCTGGGCATCACGGTGCCGCCCGCCATTTCCGATGTCGGGATGGAACGGGCCTTCAGAGAGGTCATCGGAAAGACAGACGATGTCTACGAGAGGATCAGGCGAGTCGCCCCCGTGGCAGCACCCTACGTTCTGACCAACGCCCACCGGAAAAGAGTGTCCATCAAAGTCAATGCGCGGGAACTCTACCACATGGCCCGGCTCCGCGCCGACCGGTACGCCCAATGGGACATCCGGGACATCACCGAGCACATGCTGGCCCTGGGGCGAAAGGCCATGCCCCTGACCCTCATGCTGGCCACCGGCAAAGATCACTTTGCCTCACTCTATGAACGCTGTTTCCATGACGAGTGATCCTGACCCCGACCGTTAATCCTCCGACGAGCGATAAGACCCATGATCCAGTGGAACTTCGTTTTCATCACGTTTCTCCTGTTCTTTCTTTCAAGCGCGGCCGTGAGATGGTTCCTCTCGCGGATGAATATCGGGCATCTCAAAAAGCACGGTCACACGGTTCCCGACGAATTCCGCGGGGAGATCGACGCGGACACCCTTTCGCGGATGACGCGGTACACCGTTGAGTCTTCGGGATTTGCCTCTATCGAAAGCTTGTTCGACGACGCCGTTCTCCTCCTGGTCCTCTTTGCGGGGTTGTTCCCCTGGCTGGCCTGGGTCGCCGCTGTCTGGAACCCCCATCCGGTCTGGGCCGGGTTCTCCTTTTTTACGCTTCTCTACCTCGCCGGCACGATCCTCGACATTCCCTTCAACCTCTACGGCACTTTTGTGATCGAAAAAAAATTCGGTTTCAGCACCATTACGCCCCGGCTGTGGATCGTCGATCTCGTGAAAAGCCTCTTAATCTCGGTCGTCATTCTCTTTCTTATCATCTCGCCCGTCCTTGCCCTGATCGAGCATGCCGGCCGAAGCTGGTGGCTATGGGCTTGGCTCTTCTTCACCCTCTTCCAGTTTCTCGTGATCTGGCTCTACCCCATCGTCATTGCGCCGCTCTTCAATAAATATGAACCCGTTGAAGACGAGGACCTGCGGGAGAGGATCCTGGCCCTGATGAAAAAGACAGGGCTCCGGGTAAGCGGCATTTACCAGGTGGACGCTGGAAAGCGAAGCAGGCATTCCAACGCTTATTTCACCGGGATTGGGAAAACGAAACGGATCGTCCTCTATGACACGCTCCTCGGATCCCACACATCCGAGGAAATCGTGTCGGTCCTGGCCCATGAGATCGGACACTGGAAGAAAAAGCACGTCCTCAAGCAGCTTCTTCTCATCGGGGTGTTTTCCCTGCTGGTCTTTAATCTCATTTCCCGCATGATCGAGTGGCCGCTGCTATACCAGACCTTCGGGTTTGAGGAGATGACGCCCTCAGCGGGAATTCTCCTTACGGCCATCCTGTTGAAGCCGGCTACCTTCTTCTTCGCACCCATCGGCGCCATGATCTCCCGGAGGTTTGAGCGCGCGAGCGACCGTTACACCTTCGAACTCATCGGATCCACGGGCGCCCTGTGTAACGCCCTGAAACGGCTGGCAAAAGACAACCTCTCAAACCTCTACCCCCACCCCCTCTTCGCCTGGTTCTACTATTCCCACCCCCCGCTCACCGAGCGGATCCGGTACCTCAGGACCATGGAGGCCTCAAAAGGCACTTGATTTTCAAGGCCCAGTTTATAAAATGACCGGGTACATCCCCCTGTGAGGCTTAAACTCATGCCCATTTACGAGTTTTACTGCAGACGTTGCAACACCGTCTTTAACTTCTTCTCAAAATCCGTCAACACGGAAAAGACCCCCTATTGCCCCCGCTGCAGGAAGGTGAAACTCAAGCGCCAGATGTCCCTCTTTGCGAAGGTCTCACCGGCCAGGACTGAATCCGGCGAGGACCTTCCACCCATCGATGAATCACGGATGGAGAAAGCCATGTCCATGCTTGCGTCGGAAGCGGGTTCGATCAATGAGGATGACCCCCGCCAGGCTGCGAGGCTCATGAGGAAACTTTCGGACGCGACGGGGCTCAACCTGGGGGCGGGAATGGAAGAGGCCCTGAGCAGGATGGAACGGGGAGAAGACCCGGAGAAAATCGAGGAAGAGATGGGTGACCTCATGGAGGGAGAGGAGCCCTTCAGCTTCAGTGAAAAAACCAGGGTAGGCCGGAGACGCCCGAAACCGAAGGTCGACAAGAAGCTCTACGATCTTTGAGGAAAGAAGCGCTCATGGGTGTCGTTACATAACCCGAATACATCTCGCTCCGCCCGCCGCCACCCGCCGTAAATCACAACAACCGAACAAGAAGTCCACAGTTTTGAAAGGTTGTAACACCTGTCGCTGAAGCATCTCTTTTTACCTCTACAACTCATACTTTCTTCTTAGCGGCAGCCATGAAAATGACTGAATAAAAAATCAACCTTTTTTCCGATTGCTTTTCTCTGCAATTCGGATAGTTATACTGATCTGCACCCCCAGCGGAAAACGATCAGTCTTAAACGTTCGGCCATTCAGGACCCGGGAGCCATCCATGAGAAGGCGTGCCGCAACGATTGCCCTGTGCACGGTCATGCTGCTTGCGATCTGTGCTCCCCCGACCTTTGCCCTCCCCGATGAATACCTGTTTTGCGATCCCCCCCGCGGATGGAGCATCGCAACCAGCAAGACAACATCCAAAAAGGCTGTCATGGAGTTCCTGCCTGATGGTGCAAAGGCCAATGGCTGGTCGCAGAGCATCACGGTCCAGACCCTCTTCGGAAGGTCCGACATCCTCCCTTCCCAGTGGTGTGAAGACTTCCAGGCGCAAATGATGGAGATCTGCTCAAACCTCTCCTTCTCAAAGGTGACGATCTTCAGGGACAACGGCTTCAGTGCGGCAAGAATGATGATGTACTGTCCGGACCTCACGGAGTGCGAGAGGATCCCCGAAAACCTCCGCAAGCATCAAGGGGAGATTACCTACATAAAGGTGATCCGCGGCCTCAACCACTTCTACGTCATCCAGCGTGCCTGGCGTGGCGAGCCCTTTGAGGACCCCTCCGCATCGGAGATGCCGAAAAGGCTCATGATGGAGTGGATGAAATTTTTCGAGGGGGTTCAGGTCCATCCGGCGAAATGATTTTCTTCGTGGGCCGGATCAGCGATGGATGACCGCGAAGGCTCTTCTGTCAGGACGCCGGCGGATCAGAATTTCAACAATTCTCCGGGTGAGTCAATCAGGTAATCCGGCCCTGCCTCCGCAAGCCTTTCTCTCGGGTGCCAGCCCCAGGTGACGCCGATCGTTTTCACACCCGCGCTCCTGGCCTCTTTGATGTCTCCCTTGGTATCCCCGATGTAATAGCTTCGCTCCCCGTCCGTGCCGAACTCCTTCATGGCATGAAAGATTTTCTCGCGCTTGCTGAGCATGAATTCGTAGCCCAGGATGTCGTCAAAACATTGCTCCAGGCTGTACTTTTTCAAAATCAACCGGATCGCGCGAGACGAATTGGAGGAAATGATGATGAACCTTTTTCCTTTTCTCAACTTTTTCAAGACGGCGATGAGTTCGGGAAAGGGTGTAACGCTGTCATAGTTGAGGGTCGGGGCAATCGATGCGGAGGCCTTCGTGAATTCATGCACATCGACCCCCCGCCGTGCGATGGCCTCGTAGAAATTGTCATCGAAGAGGGACAGGAACTCCCAGCGGTCCCGGATTGGGGGAAATCCCATGGTCTCCAGGCAGACATTGACGGACTTCTCGTAAAGACCGAGGGAGTCCACAATCACACCGTCAAAATCAAAAATAAAAAGTTTTGCCATGTATCCCCAATGATGGCCACCCATACCGGACACATACCGGCTTTCTTTTATCCGGAAGCCCTGGAGAAATGGCGTGGACTCTATGCCTCGAAGAGTCTCCGGATACTCCTGGAGAAAGGTTTCCGGGCCACGCCCTTTTCGGTGATGATGGCCGTGATGTAGCGGTGCGGTGTCACATCGAAGGCGGGGTTGTAGACCTTGACCTTTTCGGGCGCCGTCCTCACACCCTGGAGATGTTTCACCTCATTGACGTGCCGCTCTTCGATAGGAATGCCGCTGCTGTCCTTGACAGAGCGGTCGATGGTGGAAAGCGGGGCCGCCACGTAGAACGGAATCCCGTGCGCCTTTGCCAGGACGGCAAGCGAGTAGGTCCCGATCTTGTTGGCCGTATCGCCGTTTGCCGCGATGCGGTCGGCCCCCACGATGACGAGATCGACCTTTCCCTGCCGCATGAGGAAGCCCGCCATGCTGTCCGTGATCAATGTGGTGGGGATACGGTCTTCCAGGAGCTCCCAGCAGGTGAGCCTCGCTCCCTGGAGCACGGGCCGCGTCTCGTCGACAAATACGTGGGTGCTCTTCCCCTCCTCGCGGGCCGCCCGGATAACGCCCAGGGCCGTCCCGTAACCCGCCGTGGCCAGGGCGCCTGCATTACAGTGAGTGAGGATGTTGTCGCCGTCGCGGACAAAAGCCTTTCCATTGAGGCCGATCCTGCGGTTGATCCTGATGTCCTCCTCGCCGACGGCAATGGCTTCCTCGACGAGGGCCTTTTTCGCAGCCGCAAACCCCGATGGAAGGGCTTCGGCAAAGCAGCGCTGCATCCGCTCGATGGCCCAGAAGAGGTTGCGCGCCGTGGGACGTGCCCTGGCAAAAGCGCCGCAGATCCTTTCGAAGGATTTGCGGAATTTGCCTGCAGTGGTCTCGGGCAGGTGGAGTGTCCCCAGGGCGATACCCATGGCCGCGGCGACCCCGATGGCCGGGGCGCCGCGGATGGTGAGATCCCTGATGGCCGTGATGACGTCGCGCCAGTCCGTAAGGGTCAGGTAGTGCACCTTCCCCGGAAGGGCCTTTTGGTCGATGAGGACGATGGCGTCGTCCACCCAGAGAATGGTTCGGATCATAACCCGGAAAGCATCTTCTTGAGCAGATCGTTTACGAGTTGCGGGTTGGCCTTCCCGTTGGTGACCTTCATCACCTGGCCCACGAAAAAGGCAAAGAGCTTCTCCTTGCCGGCACGGTACTCGGCGAGCTGCGTCGGGTTTTTCGACATGGCTTCTTCGATGGCCTTAACGACGGCCCCCTCGTCGGTAATCTGGGTAAGGCCCTTCTCCCTGACGATATCGGCGGGCTTCTTCGATGATCTGTACATTGCCTCGAAGACTTCCTTGGCGATCTTGCCGCTGATAGTCCCGTCCTCGATGAGGTTGATCATCTCCGCCACGTGATTGGGAGTAACAGGACTCTCCTTGATGTCGCGCTTCTCCTCATTGAGGTAGCGCAGCAGATCGCCCATGACCCAGTTGCCGGCGATCTTGGGCTTACCGCAGAGGCGCACGGTCTCTTCGTAGAAATCGGCCAGGGCCCGGGTCGTGGTCAGCACGCTGGCGTCGTACACCGGGATGCCGTACTGCGCGACGAAGCGGTCCTGCTTCTCCAACTGCAGCTCGGGGAGCGTCTTGAGGACCTCCTCGACCCATTCGCTGGAGATCAGGATGGGAACGAGGTCCGGGTCGGGAAAGTAGCGGTAGTCGTGGGCCTCCTCCTTGCCGCGCATGGAGTGGGTCTGCCCCTGGGCGTCGTCCCAGAGGCGGGTCTCCTGGATGACCTCGCCGCCGCTCTCCAGGATGTATTGCTGCCGTTTGACTTCGTACTCGAGGGCCCGCTGTACGTTACGGAAAGAGTTCATGTTCTTGAGTTCCGTTCGTGTCCCGAAGGCCTCGGCGCCCCTGGGACGCAGAGAGACGTTGGCGTCGCAGCGAAAACTCCCCTCCTCCATGTTGCCGTCGCAGATCTCGAGGTACACAAGGATGTCGCGCAGCCTGCGCAGGTATTCGGCGGCCTCCTCGGGGCTTCGCATATCCGGCTCGCTCACGATCTCGATGAGGGGCACGCCGGTACGGTTGAAATCCACGTAGCTCCAGGGGTTGCGCTCGTCGTGGATGAGTTTGCCGGCGTCTTCCTCCATGTGGATCCGGGTGATGCCGATTCGTTTCTTTTGCCCGTCCATCAGGATGTCAATGTAGCCGTTTTCGGCCAGGGGGTGGGCATATTGCGATATCTGGTAGCCCTTGGGGAGGTCGGGATAGAAATAGTTTTTCCGGGCGAAACTCTCAAGCCTGTTGATCCGGCAGTGGGTTGCCAGGGCCATCTTGATGGTGAATTCCACCACCTTGCGGTTCAGGACGGGAAGCACGCCCGGCATACCGAGGCAGATCTGACAGGTGTTCCTGTTGGGTTCGGCGCCGAATCGGGTGGAGCACCCGCAGAATATCTTCGCATTGGTGAGAAGCTGGGCATGGACCTCCAGCCCGATAACGGTTTCGTAAGACATCAGATCACGGGCCTCCTTCTCCTGATGCCGGAATGTTTCTCGTAGGCGTGGGCGACCTGGAGAAGCCTGCTTTCCTCAAAATGTCCTGCCAGAAACTGTACCCCGATGGGGAGCCCCGACTTCGTGTAACCGCAGGGGACGGATATCCCGGGGATCCCGGCCAGGTTTGTCGATATGGTGAAGATGTCCGAAAGGTACATCTGGAGGGGATCATCGGTCTTCTCCCCGATCCGGAAGGCCGGCGTGGGGCTCGTGGGGGTAATGATGACGTCGCAGGTCTTGAAGGCTTCCTGAAAGTCGCGCTTGATCAGGGTTCGCACCTGGGAGGCCTTTCTGTAATACGCATCGTAGTATCCGGAAGAGAGCGCGTAGGTCCCGATCATGATCCTTCTCTTGACCTCGGCGCCAAAGCCCTCGGACCGCGTCCTCTTGTACATCTCCAGAAGGTCCCGGCCGTCTGCCGAACGATAGCCGTACTTGACGCCGTCGTACCGGGCGAGGTTGGAGCTCGCCTCAGCGGGGGCGATGACGTAGTAAACGGCCAGGCAATACTCCGTGTGGGGGAGGGAGATATCGACACGTTTCGCGCCGAGCCCCTCGAGGACGGCGATGGCCTTCCTGACGGCGCCTTCCACCTCCGGGTCGATCCCCTCGATGAAATACTCCTTCGGGATCCCCACGGTCCATCCCCGGATATCCTTCCCGATAAAGGATTGATAGTCGGGCACCTCCATCGGCACCGATGTAGACTCCATGGGGTCGTAGCCGGCGATGACGTTCATCATGATGGCACAGTCCTCCACGTCCTTCGTAAAAGGCCCGATCTGATCCAGCGACGATGCGAAGGCAATGAGCCCGAACCGGGATACCCTCCCGTAAGTCGGCTTCAAGCCGACGACCCCACAGAGGGCTGCTGGCTGCCGGATCGACCCGCCGGTGTCGGAGCCCGTTGCCGCGATGCACTGGTCGGCCGCCACGGCCGATGCCGACCCCCCGCTGGAGCCGCCCGGAATACGCTCGAGATCCCAGGGGTTCCGCGTGACGCCGAACCAGGAAGTTTCCGTCGAAGACCCCATGGCAAATTCATCCATGTTCGCCTTCCCCACGAAAACGGCACCGGCTTCCTTGAGTTTTTTTACCACCGTGGCGTCGTAAGGGGGGGTAAAGTTGTGGAGGATATGGGAGCCACAGGTCGTCCTCACGCCTTTGGTACACATGATATCCTTGATGGCGACGGGGATACCCGTGAGTGTGTTGGCCTTCCCCGCCCGGATGTCGCGGTCCGCACTTTCGGCCGCATCGTAGGCCGAATCCCGCATCAGCGTGATGTAGGAATGGACCTTGCCCTCAACGGCGTCAATTCTTTTGAACACATCGTCGAGGATCGCTCTGGCGGAGACATCCTTCTTTTTTATCTTATCCTGCAGCTCATGGATGGTGAGTTCATTGAGTCCCATTCTCTATTCACTTTCCTCCTCTTTCCCGGTGCCCGGACCCCGATACCCGACACCCTACTCTATCACCTTCGGCACCCGGAAGTAGCTCCCAGCCTCATCGGGGGCGTTGGCAAGGGAAAGGTCGTGCGGCAGGGATTCCCGGACGGCATCCCCCCTGAAGGCGTTCTGCAGACTGATGGCGTGCGTCTCGGGTTCCACGTTCGCCGTGTCCACCTCGCCCAACTTTTCCATGTAGGTGAGGATATTGTTGAGCTGGTGGGTGAACTTCTCTTTCTCCTCCTCCTGGAATTCGAGCCTTGCCAGGTGGGCTACGTGTTCCACTTCCTGTTTCGTGATTTTCAAAGCAGCACCTCCAGCTAAAAAAATCGCAAAGCCCCGGGGCTTCCCTGCGGAAGCGGGGCTTCACCGGATCGGGTCTTTTCTATTGAAAAACCTTCCAGAACGGTTTGATCTGGCCGATGACGGCGTTGATGATGGAATCAATCATCGGGTTGGCCTTCAGCTCCACGGATTCCATTTCAGCAGCCGGGATACGGGTTGCCCCGACCATCTCATCTAACACCACCTTGATGGACTGGGTCAGGCCCTCAATATGATAACCCCCCTCGAGGGTGATGACGAACCGGCCCCCACAGCAATCATCGGCGATGTCCATGAGCACCCGCGCGAGACGGCCGAACCCCTGAGGGGTGACCTGCATCCCGCCCAGGGGGTCCTTGAAGTAAATATCGAAACCGGCGGAGAGCATAACGATATCGGGCTTGAACTCCAGCGCCACCGGTTTAAGGATCTTCTGGAATATTTTCAGGTACTCGGCATCCCCCGGTCCCGTTCTCAGCGGCACGTTGATCGTATAGCCCTGCCCCTCGCCCCGTCCGATTTCCTGGACGCTACCCGTACCGGGGTAATAGGGATACTGGTGGGTCGAGAGATAGAGCACACGGGGATCCTCGTAGAAGGAGTGCTGCGTGCCGTTGCCGTGATGCAGGTCCCAGTCGACGACCAGGACCCTCTCCATCCCGTGTTTCTTGATGGCGTGCATGGCTCCGATGGCGACGTTGTTGAAAAGGCAGAAGCCGGCCGCACGGTTTGCCTCGGCATGGTGTCCCGGGGGCCGGACGAAAGCGAAGGCATTTTTCACCTCACCCTTTACAACACTGTCCACGGTGTTCAGAAATCCCCCCACCGCAAGCCTCGCCACCTCAAAGGATTCAGGGGAAGTCTCCGTGTCGGGGTCGAGGTAGGTGTGACTTTTCCCCGCCGTTGCGGCCACCATGCGGTAGTAAGAGGGGAGGTGGATCATTTCGATCTCCTCTTCGGAGGCAAAACGGGGAGCAATCTCGGCGAATCTCCCCTTCATGTCGGCAGCCTCGAGCATCTTGTAGATCGACTCCAGCCTGCGCGGGGATTCAGGATGATAATGCCCCGTCTCGTGATTGAGGTACCGATAATCCTTGACAATCCCCGTTTGAGAGGGCATGATTCACCTCCTGAATTGGCCCGTAAAATCTCCGTGCTCATTATCACGAAACACCTTAAAAAGCAAAGATTTTGGTCCTCCCGCGGTGTCCCAAAATCCGTTGACAAGCCCGGGGGCAGGATATATTGATCGTACAAATGATGAGGAATTAAAGGTATGTTCGGTATCGGGATGCCGGAGCTGATCGTCATTCTGATCGTTGCGCTTATCGTGATCGGACCCAAGCGGCTGCCGGACATCGCCAAAGCGCTGGGAAAAGGGGTTTCAGAATTCAAAAGGGCCATGGACGGTGTGAAAGAGGAACTTCACGTCGACGAGTTCCGGAAAGATGCGGGCGACCTGAAGAATTCCCTGCTGTACGGTTCAAAGGAAAAGGTGGAGGACGGGGCGGCCCAAACGGGGGGCCAGGAGGCCCCGGAAGGGAAAGCGGAGGCGACCGGGGCTCCGGAGGCGGGCCAGAGCCATGAAAAATGATCTTGCGGAGTCTTCAGGACACCGCATAACACCTGACTCTGGATCCCCCCGATCCAGAGTTCGATTTTTTATGCACAGGGAAGAACGTGGACGGTGCGTGGCCAGGGTATGAACGATCCCACCAATGAAAAGATGCCCCTGACGGCACATCTCGAAGAGCTGAGGACAAGGCTGATCCGAAGCCTCATAGCCGTCGGCGTCTGTTTTGTGATCTGTTACGGCTTCAAGGAAAAACTTTTCTGGATTGTCTCTCGACCGCTCATCCAGGTTATGCCTCCGGGGAGCTTCATGATCTTTACGGGTCTTCCCGAGGCCTTTTTCACCTATCTAAAAATCTCCTTCTTCGCAGGGCTTTTCCTCGCAAGTCCCTTTGTGCTCTACCAAATATGGAAATTCATATCGCCGGGGCTTTACCAGACGGAAAAAAAATACGTCGTCCCTTTCGTGATCACCTCGACCTTGCTTTTCATCTCGGGGGTCTGCTTTGCATACTTCATCGTCCTTCCGCCGGCCTTCAGGTTCTTCGTGGATTTCTCCACTGATTTCTTTCGGCCCATGTTCACCCTGAAGGAGTACCTGTCGCTCACCCTGAAGTTGCTCCTGGCCTTCGGGATCGTCTTCGAGATTCCCGTGTTTCTTTTTTTCATGACCAAGATCGGCCTCGTGGATTCCCGCACCCTCGCCAGAAAAAGAAAATACGCCATTCTCATCATCTTCATCGCAGCGGCGCTTCTGACACCCACACCCGACGCCCTCACGCAGTGCCTGATGGCCCTTCCCATGATGGTCCTCTACGAAGTGGGCATCCTCGTTTCAAAATGGGGGGAGAGAAAAAGAAAAACCTCCGTCGAGTAACGCCATGAACTATGAGAAAATGACCCTGTCCAAACTGATTCTCACGAGGATCAAAAAGAGCCTAATGTTCAGGAAGGTCTTCACCGGCATCCTGATTCTGTCCATTGCGGCCTTTTTCGGTGGGCTGGGGTACATCATCTATCTGATCTTGAACGCACCGAGCGTTGAGACCCTCAAAGACTACAGGCCCAACACGATTACGCGCCTCTACGCCGACAAAAACGAGATCATCGAAACCTTCTTCATGGAGGATCGCCGGATCATTTCCGTCCAGGATGTTCCTCAGGTGGTGATTAACGCCTTTGTCGCTTCAGAGGATGCCCGTTTCTTCCAGCACAAGGGTCTCGACCTTTTCAGTATCACCCGGGCCTTTTTGAAAAATCTCGTTGCCAGGGAAATCGTGCAGGGAGGGAGCACCATCACCCAGCAGGTGGCCAAGTCCATTTATCTCTCCCCGGAGAGAACGATCATCAGAAAAATCCGGGAGGCCATCCTGGCCTACAAGATCGACCAGTACATGAACAAATGGGAAATCCTCGAGCTCTATCTGAACCACATCTATCTCGGCCATGGGGCCTACGGGATAGAGGCAGCGGCACAGGTCTACTTCGGGAAGACCACAAAGGACCTGACGCTGCCCGAAGCGGCCATGCTTGCCGGACTGCCCAAGGCACCGAGCAAATATTCGCCTTACGGGAGCATGGAGCGGGCCAAGCAGCGGCAGGACTACGTGCTCATCCGTATGGTAGAGGACGGCTACATCACCGATACGGACAGAAACAGGGCCTTGAAGGCCCCCATCAAGCTTATCGCCGTCACACCGAAAGAAAAGGTGGCCCCCTACTTCACGGAAAACGTGCGTCGGTATGTGATCGAAAAATACGGCAGCGACGCCCTTTACAAGGAAGGCCTTGAAATTTATACCACGTTGAATGTGGATATGCAGAAGGCCGCCACCGCAGCCGTAGAAAGGGGCCTGCAGGAGATCGAGGCCAGGGTCAAATACGAAAAAGGAGCTCTCCAGGGGGCGCTTTTGTGCATGGATGCCAAAACGGGTGAAATCAAGGCGATGGTCGGCGGGCGGGACTACAAGAAGAGTGAATTCAACCGGGCCACCCAGGCAAAACGCAGACCGGGGTCGGCCTTCAAACCCTTCATCTATACGGCGGCCTTCGACAAGGGTCTGACACCAGCATCGATCATCGTTGACGAGCCGATCGAATACGAATACAAGAAGCGGACCTGGGAGCCGCAGAACTTCGATCGGAAATTTAACGGCCCGACGACCTTGAGAACGGCCCTCGTATACTCCCGGAACGTGGTGACGATCAGGCTTCTGGAGGAGATCGGTCTCGGCTACGCCATGGACTATGCCGGCAACATGGGGGTCTCCTCACCCCTGACAAGGGACCTGACCCTTGCGCTGGGCACATCCACTTTAACCCTTCAGGAAATGGTCCGTGGGTTCGGTGTGCTCGCCAATCAGGGGAAAAGGATGGAGCCATTCTTCATCAAAAAGATCATCGACAGGACGGGCCACGTACTGGAGGAAAACATTCCGAAGGAAGAACAGGTCATCGATCCGAGAATTGCCTACCTGACGACCAATGTGCTCAAGGACGTCGTTCAGGAGGGAACCGGCGAGAGGGTCAAGGTGATTGGAAGGCCCGTGGCCGGCAAGACGGGAACGACGGATGATTTCAGGGATGCGTGGTTTGTCGGATATAACCCGTCGCTCGTCACCGGCGTATGGGTGGGATTCGACGACGAAACACCCATGGCACACAACGAAACGGGGGGGAGGGTAGCTGCGCCCATCTGGCTCTATTTCATGGAACAGGCCCTCGCGGGACAGCCCGTGGAATATTTCGCCGTGCCGGACGGGGTGGCCTTTGTGCGGATTGATCCGAAGACGGGGCTTCTGGCGGGATTCAACCAGAGGGAGGCGATCTTCGAATGCTTTATCGAGGGGACAGCACCCACCCAATATGCAGCGGGAGCGCATGATGCTGCGCTGGTGGAGCCCTGATGAAAATAATAGAATAATTTTCTTGACAAAATATTTTTTTTATATCATAAGACTCACTCGAAATTGATCGACTTGAAGGCAAGAACCATGATTTCTTCATCCCTGACGAGCGTTTTCTCCGTAGTTGTAGGCGTCGTTGTCGTCGTCATCGTAGCGGCGGGGACCGTTGCTCGTCTTGTATGAGGGATTGAAATAAAAGACATGAGCCGCGGGCCCCTAAACCCCGCGGCTTTTTTATTTCAGGAAAAAGCCGCAGCGACAAATCGCCTGCGGTTTTTTTCGGTCAAATCTATTTTTTAGTCATTTTTTTACCGGGAGGTGTTTCAGGTGAAGCTAAAAGGTGCACAAATTTTCATCAGGTGCCTCAAAGAGGAAGGGGTTGATACGATTTTCGGCTACCCCGGCGGGGCCGTCATCGACATCTACGACGAATTATTCAAGAGCGACATCAAGCATATCCTTACGCGTCACGAACAGGGTGCCGTCCACGCTGCAGACGGTTTTGCCCGATCGTCGGGCCGCGTGGGAGTCGCTCTCGTGACTTCCGGACCGGGCGCGACCAACACCGTGACGGGTATCGCCACGGCCAGCATGGACTCGATCCCCATTGTCGTCTTCACCGGACAGGTTCCCACCCATCTCATCGGGAACGACGCCTTCCAGGAATGCGACATCACGGGGATCACCCGGCCGTGCACCAAGCACAATTACCTTGTCCGGAGTGTGGAGGATCTCGCCAGGACCATCAAGGAGGCTTTTTATATCGCGAGGACGGGCCGTCCGGGTCCCGTTCTGGTGGACCTGCCCAAAGACATCATGGCCGCCGAGGCGGAGTATGATCCCGCGAAGATCAAGGTCAACTCCACTCTGGAACAGCCGCCGAAACCCGTTTCCAAGAAATTCGTCCAGATGATGGAGATGCTCAAGGCCTCCAGAAAGCCTCTTCTCCTTACCGGCGGCGGGGTGATCCTCGGCAAGGCCTCGGATGAACTCCAGGCCTTCTCCCGGCGGGCCCGCATCCCGGTCACCTCAACCCTCATGGGGCTCGGCGCCTTCCCGGGCTCAGATCCCCTCTGGCTTGGTATGCCCGGCATGCACGGCACCTATTACGCCAACATGGCCATCAGCCACTGCGATCTTCTGATCACCATCGGCGCCCGTTTCGACGACCGCGTGACGGGGAAGATCGATACCTTCGCGGCCAATGCCGATATCATCCATATCGACGTGGACCCCTCGTCGATCAACAAGAACATCGTTGCGGACCTGCCGATCGTGAGTGACGCCCGAAGCGCCCTCGAGATCATCAATCGCATGCTGAAGGACCACGGCTACACCGCAAGCGATGCCCATCGGAAAGACTGGCTCGATGAGATCGAGACGTGGAAACAGAAGGCCCCTCTTACTTATTCTCAGGATAGCTCGGTCATCAAGCCACAGTTCGTCATCGAGAAGCTCTACGAACTCACGAAGGGCAATGCCATCATCACCACCGAGGTGGGCCAGAACCAGATGTGGGCGGCACAGTTCTACAACTACGACCACCCGAACACCTTCATCTCCTCGGGAGGTCTCGGAACCATGGGATACGGCTTCCCCGCCGCGATCGGCGTTCAGTTCGCCTTCCCGGATAAACTCGTCATCGATATCGCCGGCGACGGGAGCATCCAAATGAACATCCAGGAGATGGCCACGGCTGTTCAGTATAACGTTCCTGTCAAGATCGTCCTTCTCAATAACGGCTACCTCGGCATGGTGCGCCAGTGGCAGGAACTCTTCTACGGCAAGCGATACTCTCAAACCGACATCGCCATTCAGCCGGACTTTGTGAAGGTTGCCGAGGCCTACGGGATGGTGGGGCTTCGGGCCAAGAAGCCCGACGAGGTGGAGCCGACGCTGAAGAAGGGGCTTTCTATCCCGAGGCCGGTTCTGATGGACTTCCAGGTCTGCCGCGAGGAGTGCGTCTACCCGATGGTGCGGCCCGGGGCTTCCATCAGTGAAATGACGCTCGGAACGCGGGAGATGATCAATTAAAAACAGGCTCAAGGCAAAGGGCTAAAGGCATAAGGAAATCGTGCGCAGATCCGGCTGAACGGATCTGTGCCAAATCTAAACGAGCAGAAAGGCA
>CAZJPV010000024.1:0-40439 GCA_964547985.1 uncultured Syntrophaceae bacterium | reverse complement strand
GATTTAATATACAAGTTTTGAATGTTGAATTTTGAGTTAATAAATCAAGAATCTAATACCCTAATTCATAACTCATAACTAAAAACTCAAAATTGCTGAGGGCATTCTACCCTCAGCCGTTGTTATGAACGACCGCGACATTGTCAAAGTCATCCGCATCCTGACGGCAGAACTGAAAAAGTGGGAACTGCCGATCACAACCGCCCTCGCGGAGAGGAAGAGCGATCCCTTCAAAATTCTCATCTCCACGGTCCTGAGTTCCAGGACGAAGGATGAGGTCACGGCCGCCGCAACGGAGAGGCTCTTCACATTGGCCTCCACACCTGACAAGGTGCTGAAACTATCCGAAGAGACGATTGCCCGGGCCATCTACCCTGTCGGTTTCTATCGGAGCAAAAGCCGTCACGTCCGGGAGGCCTGCCGCGCCCTCATCGAGCACTTCCACTCGAAGGTCCCGGACCGGATCGAGGATCTTCTGACCTTGAAGGGGGTGGGGAGAAAAACGGCAAATCTCGTGCTCGCCCTGGCCCACCAAAAGGACGGCCTTTGCGTCGACACGCATGTTCATCGGATCTCAAACCGCCTCGGATATGTGGCGACGAAATCGCCGAAAGAAACGGAATTCGCCCTCAGGAAAAAACTCCCCAGAAGATACTGGATCATTTTTAATACCCTCCTGGTGGCCCACGGGCAGAACATCTGCAGGCCCATCTCGCCCCTATGCAGTCGCTGCCCTGTTTACGCCTGCTGTGACCGAAAAGGCGTCACGCAAAGCCGATGAAAGCGTTGTCCCTTCAGTATCCACGGGTTATGTGCCAACGGATGACCCCTCTTTCGCAGGTGACAATCTGATTGACTTTTTCCCGGATCTCTGAAATATTCCCGGCGCTTTCAGGAAGAGGAATCCCTGCAAAAGACCATCGACAAGGGGTCCCCGCTCTTCCAAAAAGTTCATGATCCAGAGCGAGCAACCCTTTAAAACGAATTCGACCCGACAGAAGAGGACAGCATGATCGATCTGGGAATACTTGGGACCATCGAATTCACGACAGAATTTTTTCTCGGATTCGTTAGTATTGTCATCATCGACCTCATTCTCGCCGGTGACAACGCCGTCGTCATCGCCATGGCCGTCCGGACCCTGCCGCGGGAGCAGCGCCGGAAGGGGATCATATTAGGCGCCGGCGCGGCCGTGGCGCTCAGGGTTATCCTGACCTTCTTTGCGGCCCAACTTCTGGTTATTCGTTTCGTCAAGTTCATTGGCGGCGCCGTGATCCTCTGGATCGCCGTGAAACTCTTCATGGAGGGTGCGCCGGCGGAAGAATCGGAGAGGAAGGCAAGGACCCTCATGCAGGCCATATGGGTCATCATGGTGGCCGATATCACCATGTCCACGGACAACGTCCTCGCCGTGGCCGGCGCCTCCAAAGGAAATCTCTTCCTCCTAATCTTCGGCCTTGGACTCAGCATTCCTTTTGTCGTCTTCACGAGCGGTCTTCTCGCCTCGCTCATGGACCGCTATCCCGTCATCATCTACATCGGCGCGGCCATCCTTGGACGGGTGGGCGGCGAGATGATGATGACCGACCCCTTTATTGTGGACACCTTCCATCCGCCGACATGGCTGCAATACAGCGTCGAGGCCTTCTTCACCATCGGCGTCATTGTGGCGGGTAAGATCCTGCTCAAGTGGAAACGATCAAAAGAAGAGCTTGCCGCCGGGGAAACCGTTGAAATCCCGCGCTCTCAAAAGGAGGAGTGACAATGGCCATACTGACGATATCCAGGGAATTTAGAAGCGGAAGCCGGGAGATCGCAACCGCCGTGGCCAAAGCCTTGAACTATCAGTATGTCGCCAAAGAGAGCATCCTGCAGGACATGAAGGCTGCAGGGGAAAGATGGGAGCGGGTCGGACGCAAGCTCGACGAGGCCGTCCCCTCCTTCTGGGAGCGATACGACTGGGAATATCAGGGCTTCATCGCCCTCGTGGAATCCTACATTTACGAGCACGCCCGCAGGGACAACGTCATCATCGTCGGCCGAGGGGCCAACTACCTGCTGCAGGGTATTCCCTATGTGCTGAAGATCCGGCTGACGGCGCCGAAAGACAAACGCATTGAACGGGTCATGCTCAGGGATGGCGTGGATCATAAGGCGGCATCGCTCCTCATCGACCGGGTGGATCGGAATCGAGGCGGCTTCATCCATACCCACTATGGCAGAAACTGGGATGATTTGAAAGACTACGACATGGTGCTGAACACCGGCGTCCAGACCTATGAGCAGGTCACGAAGATCCTGGTAGACGTCCTCAGGGAAAAGGACCGCCTGGCCACACCCGAGGCCCGGAAAATGCTCGCCGGAAGGGCCCTCGCCGCGAGGGTCAGGGCCGGCATCCTCACGGACCGGCGGTTCCATCTTCCCACGCTCGAAGCTTCCTCCGACGGAGAGTCCGTCATTCTGCAGGGAGTTGTCCACGATGTCAATGAACACCGGGCCGTGGAGGAACTGGCGCAAAAAATTGCGGCGCCGGCCAGGGTTCAATGCAAACTTCACTACCGGACCCGCTGATCCGAAGGTCATGCGCCCCGCGTGCAAAAGCGTCGCCGGGCCCGCCCTCCGTTCGAAGGGATGCTGCTGACCGGCGGTCATAAAAAAGCCCCATGGATTCTTCATCCACGGGGCTTTGTCTTTTTCCTTATTACGAAATGCCGGGGGAAATAACGACCCCAGTCCTGTTCATTCAATGATCAGAAGCACATGATCCACATCCACTTCCTCGCCTTCTTTGACCCGGATCTCCTTTACCTTTCCATTGGAAGGCGCGAAAATGGGGTTATCCATCTTCATGGCCTCGAGGACCAGGACTTCTTCATCCTCCAGAACATCGTCGCCGGGTTTCACAAGGATCCTGGTAATCTTCCCGGGCATCGGGGCCAATACCTCATCAGCCATCTGTTACTTCCTCCTTCACTCGCAATCTCCAATCCGAGGCAGGCAGGGCTATATTTAGCCAAAAACAAACGGATTGTATAGTTTTTTTTACGATATGATCCCCATGCCGGCCAGCACGGAAAGCATCACCGCCGCGGCGATCACGGAACCGACCTGACCGCCGGCGTTTGCCCCCATGGCATGCATGAGAAGATAACTTTTTTTATTATACTTGATACCTTCACGCTGGACCACCCGGGCCGCCATCGGAAAGGCGGATATCCCCGCGGCGCCGATCAGGGGGTTGATCTTTCCCCCGCTCAGAACCCGCATGCCCTTCGCAAAGAGAATCCCGCACACCGTGTCGAGGCATATCGCCACGAAGCCCAGACCCAGGACAATCAGCGTCTGGGGCCTGAGAAAAGCGGCACCCGACATGGTGGCCCCGATGCAAAGACCGAGAAAGAGGGTCACGACGTTTGCGATCTCATTCTCCGAGGCTTTCGTCAGGCGGCTCACCACACCGGATTCTCTCATCAGGTTCCCCAGCATGATGGACCCCAGGAGCGGGAGCCCTTTAGGGGCGATGAGCCCGCCCAGGATGGTAATGACCAGGGGAAAGAGGATTTTTGTTGTCTTGGACACGGGCCTGGCCTTGTATTTCATGACCGTCGCCCGTTCGGCCTGCGTGGTCATGGCTCGCATGATCGGCGGTTGGATCACGGGAACAAGGGCCATGTAAGAATAAGCGGCCACCGAGACGGCACCGAGCAGGTGGGGCGCGTATTTCGACGTGACATATATGGCCGTAGGACCGTCACAGGCCCCGATGATACCGATAGAGACGGCTTCCAGTTTGGTGAACCCAAAAAATAGCGCCATCAGGAGGGTCAGGAAAATTCCGAATTGCCCCGCGGCCCCCAGGAGAAAGGTCGAAGGCTGCGCCAGGACGGGTCCGAAATCCGTCATGGCGCCTATCCCGATAAAAATGAGAAGCGGGAACAGCTCCGTGTCCACACCGGCGTCATAGATGACGCGCAGGAACCCCTCCTTGGCCATGAGGTCGGAAAGGGGTATATTGACGAGGATGCAGCCGAACCCGATGGGAACGAGTAGCAGGGGCTCACAGTCCTTCTTGATCCCCAGGAAAAGGAGGATGCAGCCGATGACAATCATGATAATGCTTCGCCAGTCCAGGGCGAGGGCCTGGAAGCCTGCGACGAGCCCGCCCAGACCATTTAAAATCGCCTCCAGCATATCTCAGCCCTCCTTTTTCGGTTCTGCTTTCTCCGGGAACAACCGGCCAAGGGCTGTCATGACAAGGCTCATAATCCACAGCGTCAAAAGTGTCCCCCCCATGCCGCAGATGAGCATTGTTAACCCAAAGGTTGTGTTGTCCATCTCCATGAATCCCCACCTCCTGTAGTGAATCGACGGCTTTGACCCGAAGGAATTTTCGTCCCTCCCCTTCTGATCCGTGCAACAGCCTAAAAATGCCGTCTTTCGACCTCTGTCTCCCCATAACCCGGAAAGAAAGGCAGTGTCACACACACGGTGAAGCCGCAATCCGGCCTTTCTCCAATGGGCAAAGCCGGAGGATCATATACAATCTCCCCTCAGATGGCAATAGGGTTTTTTTGAATTTTCTCCCTTCACAACACCCCGGAAAACGGGGTTTTCGAGTCACAAAATGACCCGAAAAAACTAAAATAATTTAAGTAGATTCATTTTATTATCAAAACATTGGCGGGATTAAATGGATGGCATATAAATGATAAATTTTAATAATGATAGTCTCAAAGCGAAGAGTGTGCGCAGAGAGACGAATGCCCTCACCGGGACCTATTTATTTCTCCAGAGGGTCCCCTCGGGGGTATCCTGTATGACGATCCCCATTTCGGAGAGCTTCCGGCGGATTTCGTCAGCTTCCTTCCACTGACCTTTCTTACGCATCTCTTCGCGCTGCCTGATGAGCGTCGAGGCTTCGACGCCCAGCCCCTCTTCCTCGAAGCTCATGATGCCGAGCACGGCGTCGATCCCTTTGAGAACGTCCAGAACCTTGTCCCGCTCTGCACCGTTCAACTGATGCCGGGAAAGGGGTCCATTGACCTTTTTAACGAATCCAAAGAGGGATGCAAAGACGGCCGATATGTTTAAATCATCGTCCATCCCTTCCATAAACCCGTTTTTCACATCGTAGACGTACTGGTCCGTATCGGGGTCACCCGGCCCGGGCGTGAAGTGTATGAGCCGCTGGACGAATTCGTCGAGTTTCCGGATGGTGTTTCTGGCCGTATCGAGCGCACCAAAGGAGAACTTCAGGGGTTTACGGTAATGGGAACTGAGCAGAAAATAGCGGATCTCTTTTCCCCTGAACCCGCGGCGTTCGAGATCCTCGATTGTGAAGAAATTATCCAGCGACCGGGACATCTTCTTCCCGTCCATCATGACGAGCTCCGAATTCAGCCAGTAGTTTGCCAATCGCTTCCCCGTAGCGGCCTTTCCAATGGCCATGACATTCTCGCAGTGCGGAAAGACGAGATCGGAGCCGCTGCAATGGATATCAAAGGTGTCGCCGAGATACTTCATCGAGATGGCAGCGCATTCCAAATGCCAGCTCGGCCGGACATTTCCCCACCGGGTCTTGAAATAGATCCCTCGTTTCAGCTCGGCCAGGTTGGATCGTTTGAGCAGGGTGAAATCAACGGGACTGTCCTTCTCGTAATCGTCGACATCGACCGTTCTTTCCTGTTGCATCCTGTTGAGATCAATCTTCGACAGGCTTCCGTAGTCCTCGAGCTTCGAAATATCGAAGTAGACGGACTTGAGTTTTTCGTAAGCAAACCCCTTTTCCACCAGCTTCTCCGAGAGATGGATCATGGTATCGATGTTTTCGCTCGCTTTCGGGTAATGAGATTCACGGCGGATATTTAATTTTTGCATGCCCCCGATGAACTCCTTGAAAGACCGTTCAGTGAACTCCGAAATATCCATGTGCTCACGGTCGGCACCCCTGATGGCTCTATCGGAAAGATCGATGACGCTGGTGATATTCCTCACCCGGTATCCCTTGTAAACGAGGTACCGGGTCAGAAGATCCGAGAAAACGAAGCGGCGATAGCTGCCGATGTGCGGCACGAGATGGACCGTGGGACCGCATGAATGAATCAGGACCTCCTTCGGGTTGATGGGCTGGAAGAACTCCTTGGTCCGGGCAAGGGTATTGAAGAGCTTGAGCGTTGATCTTTCCTTGTCCGCGAAGAGCTCCGTACTCAGGTATCGCTCCGCACCGTCGGGGAAGATCACCACGATGAGTCCCTCCTCCAGGGTCCTGGCCTTTTCCGCCGCCACGTGCATGGCCGCCCCCGAACTCATCCCGGCGGAGATGCCTTCTTCACGCAAAAGTCTTCTCGCCATCTCAAAGGCGTCTTCATCGAGGACATTCACCTTCTCATCGAGGCGGTTCCTGTCGTAGATGCCGGGCTGATAGGATTCCTTCATGTTCTTCAAGCCCTGGATCTTGTGCCCCATGTAGGGCTCCACGCCCACGATGCGGATGCCGGGGTTGTACTCCTTGAGTTTTCCCGACAGGCCCATGGCCGTTCCGGAGGTCCCCAGGGAGGCAACGACCATGGTCACCCTTCCTTCCGTCTGCCGCCACACCTCCTCGGCCGTTCCATGGTAATGGGCCGCGATGTTATCCTCGTTGTTGAACTGGTCCGCCAGGAAGTACTTATCGGGATTTTCCCGCATGAGCCTGTAGGCTTCCTCGATGGCGCCGTCGGTTCCAAGCGCGGCCGCTGTGAACCGCAGTTCCGCCCCGAGCGCTTTCAGAATTTTTTTCCGCTCCTCACTGGCAGACTCCGACATGGTCAGGCATATCCGGTAGCCTTTCGCAGCGGCTACCATCGCGAGTCCGATGCCGGTATTCCCGCTCGTGGCCTCCAGGATGACCTTGCCTTTCGTGAGTTCTCCCCGCTCCTCGGCCCTTTCGATCATGTAAAGCGCCGTGCGATCCTTGATGGACCCCCCCGGATTGAAGCTTTCCAGTTTCGCGTAGATCCTGACCTTTCGGCTGGGATTCAGTCTGCGAATCTCCACAAGCGGCGTGTCCCCGATCGCTTTCAGTATGTCGTTGAAGGATTCTTTCATGGTGCCCACTTACACAAAAAAGGGGGTCTTGGTCGGACCCCCTGCATGATAATCACGATTGTGGGTTTAAAATCAACTGTCAAATTTGGGTACGGGGATCTTGACGAAATCGACCCCCTCTTCCCGGAGGGTTTCCTCTTCCCTGGGCGTTGTGGTCCCCTTGATATTTCGCCGTTCTTCGTCACCTCGATGAATCTTGAGGGCCACCTCGGCAAATTTTTCACCTACGTTATCAAAGTGCTTGTTGATGTATTCATTAAGCATCTGGAGCATCTTCATCCCGGAGACTTCCGTTAGATCGCCCCGTTTGGACTCCTTCAAGTCCTTGCCCATGATGGCCACTGTCGAGGGGACCATGTCCACATCAGAACTGCCGCAGACGGGACAGGTGGTGAGCCTTCCCTTTTGCTGCTGTTCAAAATTGGACCTGTCCTTGAACCAGCCCTCAAATTTGTGGTTCTTTTTACACTTCAGATCGTAAATGATCACCGACCCTTTTCCTCCGCCGCTCTCTCTTTTTTTCTTCTATCATTGTGCGTATGATAAGACAACTTTTTAAATCCGTCCATGGATTTCTTTATGCTTATCATAATAACGATTTGATTCTGAATCAAGGTGAGCCCCGACACGGGAAAAAGATCCTGCTCAAAGGATAAGACCCTGCCCTGCAACGAGGAAGGCGGTCAGGGTAAAACAGGGTTGATGAAAGTCGGGAGGTCTCAGGCCCCCACAAAAAAAGTCCCCCCCGAGATTCGCCCATTAAAATCCGGCCCTTCGGCCGGGGAGATACAAAAAAGGTGTGGACTTTTGAAGATAAATTTTATATTTTTATATCCTGTCGGGATGTGGCCCAGCCTGGTAGGGCACTGCGTTCGGGACGCAGGAGTCGCGCGTTCAAATCGCGCCATCCCGACCATTTTTTTATGGATGCTTAACCGCCCACCAGAGAGCCGATCTGGAATATCGGCAGATACATCGCCACGATCATTCCGCCCACGACACCCCCCAGGAATACCATCATGATAGGCTCCAGAAGGGATGTCATGGCCGACACAGCCGTATCCACCTCGTCCTCGTAAAAATCAGCGATCTTGGAAAGCATGGAGTCCAGCGCACCCGTTGCCTCGCCGACGGCGATCATCTGGACCACCATGGGAGGAAAGACCTTCGTTTCCTGAAGCGGTTCGGCGATGGTCTTTCCCTCACGAATATTCTTCCGCGTCTCCATGAGCGCTTTTTCCACCACCTTGTTGCCGGCGGTCTTACTCACGATCTCGAGCCCGTCGAGAATGGGAACACCACTGTTCATCATGGTGGAAAGGGTTCGCGTGAACTTCGAGATGGCCACCTTTCTCATCAGGGGGCCGAAGATGGGCGCGCGAAGAACGAACCGATCGATGGTCCAACGGCCGACTTCCGTCCGGTAGTAGCGTATGAAGACGACAACGCCGATCACGATGGATGCGATTATATAGATGAAACTGTTGCTGACCAGTGTGCTCAGGTCGATGAGCAGTTGGGTCGGGAGGGGCAGGGCCTTGCCCATCCCCGAGAAGAGTTTCTCAAAAACGGGAACGACCTTGATGAGAAGCATGGTGATGACCCCGAAGGAGATCAGCACAATAGTGGCCGGATAAACCATCGCACCTTTGACCTTGCTTTTGAGCTTCATCATCTTCTCCATGTAGGCGGCCAGGCGGTTAAGAATCGTATCGAGGATACCGCCGGCTTCGCCCGCGGCAACCATGTTGATGAAAAGCTCGTCGAACACTTTTGGATATTTCTTGAGGGCATCGGTCAGTGTGGAGCCCCCCTCGATATCATCCTTGATGGACTTGATGACCTTCTTGAAGGTCTTGTTGGCTTCCTGGGTTGCAAGGATTTCAAGGCACTGGATGAGGGGGAGTCCGGCACTGATCATCGTCGAAAACTGCCGGGCGAAGATTACCACGCTCTTGTCTTTCACCTTGCCCTGGAAAAACGGGATGGACTCCAGGATGTCCTTCGGCTTGGCCTTCACGCGGACGGGCTTCAGGCCCTGCCTTCGAAGCTGTCCCCGGACAGCGGACTCGTTGACCGCTTCGATTTCACCCTTTCTTACCTCACCGGTTCTTGTCTCTGCCTCCCAGACATAGATGGCCATAACATTCTCTCCTCTAACAGGAATCCCCTCGAAGGGGCGTCTCGATTCCAATCAAAACATTTTTCCCGTGGCCGGCATGATCCCCCCGGAAACACCACGGAACCAACCTTATCTCTTGAAATTATATCGGCCGCCTTATTTCCTTTCTTTAAAGATTTGCCCTCCAGAAACAGGAAGTGGTAAAATTATGAGCTTTTTCGAGCCTTTATAAAGCAAAAAAGGTGCCACTTCCCGCCGGTCAAGGGGTTTGTGGCACCTCAAATGAATATTCCGCTGATATGATGAAAGATCTCAGTAAATTTAGATGTTTATGTCCGTCTCCTCTTTCGCGCGATGTGGTGGAGGAGGATGCCGGCGGCAACGGAGACGTTCAGGGAGTCAAAGGTCCCCTCAAGGGGGATGGAAACAAAAAAATCACACTTTTTCCGGACCAGAGAGCGAATCCCCTCTCCTTCGCTTCCCATGACGAGACCGACGGGGCGCTCAAAGTCCACCGTATCAATGGCGTCGCCGCTGCGGGCCTCTGCCGCGTAGATCCAGTATCCTTCTTTTTTAAGCCGGTCCAGGGCGTTTGCGAGGTTCACGACGCGTGCCACGGGCAGGTGCAGGGCCGCCCCTGCAGAGGCCTTGATGACCGAGGGCGTCACCGGTGCTGCGCGATCCCGGGGGATGACAACGCCGTTGGCCCCGAAGCATTGAGCCGTCCTGAGAAGGGAGCCCAGGTTTTGTGGATCGGTGATGCCGTCCAGAAGCACAATGAGACCGTCGAGGAAGGGTCCCCTGAGATTGCTGATGACCGCATCCAGATCCGTGTACTCGAAATCTTTGCAGAGGCAGATGACGCCCTGATGATCCCTTGTTCCGGCGAGTTTCTCGAGATAGGCCTGGTCACGGTACTCCACCGGGATGCCCGACAGGGCGGCAAGGCGCAGCAGGGCCTGGATGTTTTCTCCCCCCCGTGTTCCGGCCACAACGATTTGCTTGACGCTCTTCGCGCGGCCCCGCAACATTTCCAGAATGGGATTGATACCGTAGATGACCTGCATGAGAGAAAGTGATCAGCAACCGTGATTAGTGATCCGTAAAAAAAGATCAGCCTTTATCGGCCAGGCCCAGGGCGATTTCCTGCACGATGTAGTCCGCTACCTTTACAGGGTCCTCGGCCAGCCGGATCGGTCTGCCCACCACGATGAAATCCGCGCCGTTTTTGACGGCTTCCCGGGGCGTATCCACACGCTTCTGGTCATCACCCGGGACGTTCTTCTCCCAGCGGATCCCGGGTGTGACAATCAGGAATTGCTCTCCGCAGACCCTCCGGATCGCGGTCACATCCCGCGGCGACGCCACGACACCCGCAAGGCCCGCCAGCCGGGCGGACTGGGCCAAGTGAACCACCAGCTCTTTCGAGGACAAACGAAATCCCAGATCCTTCAGATCACCGTTTGACAGACTGGTCAGGAGGGTGACCGCCAGGATGGCCGGTGTCGGCAAACGGGCGTCCCTGGCCGCCTGCTCCGTCGATGAGAGCGCCTGGACCATCATAGCCCTCCCGCCCAGGGCGTGAAGGTTGAACATGGCCACGCCGAGTTTCACGGCGCCCTCGGCGGCTTTCGCAACAGTGTTGGGAATATCGTGAAATTTAAGATCGAGGAATACCCGGCCCCCCTTCTCCTGAATCCTGTGGACGAGTTCGGGACCGAAGTGTGTGAAAGCCTCTTTTCCAACCTTGAAGAGGCCCACGCGATCCTTTAAAAGATCAACCCAGCCAAGTGTTTTTTCGAGATCCTCCCCCATATCCAGGGCGAAGATCAGCCTTTTCCTCGCTTCATCACTCGCTGTCTTCATCCTCGCCGATGAACCCTGTGTCTTCGCCGATAAATTTCCTCTCCTCTTCCTCAATCGAGAGGAGGAGTTCGGGACGGGTGTATCTGACCTTCGCCGCCGCAACCTCTCTTAAAGCCAGGACCACTTCTTTGTTATCCACATTCTCGAGTCGGGGCTTCGACCCCTTCAGAAGTTGCCGGGTCCGCTGCGCCGCAAGGATGACCAAAGCGAACCGGTTCTTGGCTTCTTTTAGGGAATCTTCGACAGTAACTCTTGCCATGTGTAATCGTCCTCCCGTTACTTGATGAAATCTTCTATCTTCTTCGCCATCCGCTCTCGCCTGCTTTTTTCCGCCAGGTAGATCCCCCGGAGATGATCAACGGCAGAATCGAGACGATCATTTATTATAACATAATCATACCATATTGTTTCCTTTATTTCCTCCACGGCGCTGTTGAAGCGTTTTTCCAGGCTCGCTTTTTTCTCCGCCCCCCGATACATCAATCGTTCCTTCAGGACCTTGAGGGACGGCGGGAGAACGAAAACAAAGATCCCTCCGGGATATGCGACCTTCAGGGTACGGGCGCCATGCGTATCCACAGCCAGGATGAGGTCGCTATCGTTTTTCAGGTACTCCGTCATCGTCTCCTTGGACGTCCCATAAAGAAACCCGTATTTTTCGGCCCACTCCGCGAACGCCCCCTTCTTGATCCGTTCCCGGAATTTTTTCTCCGGAATAAAAAAATAGTCCTTGCCGTGCACCTCGAAGGGCCGGGGAGGCCTTGTCGTGTAGGATACGGAGAATTTAATCTCGGGGATCTGATGAATCAACTCCATGCACAGTGTGGTTTTGCCGACGCCCGACGGGCCGGCAACCACGATAAAGATCCCCTCGCCGCTGCCTGATCCCTGTTTACTCGACATTTTGTACCTGTTCCCTCAATTTCGTAATCTCGCTCTTCAGCTCGATGACCTGATGGGACAGCATTACATCGGAGCTCTTGGAACCCATGGTGTTCACTTCCCGGCACATCTCCTGAAGCAGGAAATCGATCTTCCGGCCCACGGTATCCCGGCTGTCCAGCAGCTTTGTGAGCTGTTCGATGTGGCTTTCCAGGCGGACGATCTCTTCCGTAATGTCTGTCTTTTCGGCCAGAAGGGCTACCTCCTGAGCCAGTCTCATCCCGTCGAGCTCCAGGCCCCCGGAAAGCTCCTTCACCCGCTCGGAGAGTCTCTTCTGATACTCGTTGATCACCTCGGGTATTCTGGTCTTCGTCATTTGCAGGCCTTTCCGGATCTTTCCGATCCGGGCGATGAAATCCTTCCGGATGACCGCGCCCTCTTTCTCCCGCATCCGGATGAGTTCCGTCAGGGCCTCGTCCAGAACGTCCTTCAAAACTACCCAGGCCTGAGTCGCGTCGAGCTTGCGCTCTGACGGGACGAAGATCTCCCTGAACCGAGAGACGGTATTCAGGTCGGCCTTTTCCTTGAGTTTCAACTCGGCCCTGATGATATTGAGAAGCTCAAGATAATTCCTCAGGAGGGGAAGGTCGAGATCATACTGCATCGCACCACCGGGGATGCCGGAGGTGTCCATCTGAACCGTCACATCAAATCGCCCCCGTAATAGTCTTTCACCCACTTTTTTCTTGATCTCCATCTCCAGGGGGGTCAGCGCACCGGGCAGACGGACGATCACCTCCATGTAGCGATGATTGAGGGAGCGAATCTCAACAATCCACTTTCTTCCCTCGTGCACGGCCTCAGCCCTTCCGTAACCTGTCATGCTCTTGATCATGATCCGTCCATCCTCCTGTCGAAAGTAAGTCCGCTCGAATCAATCTCCGCGGGTCATCCTCTTATTTCTCTTCCCCGGAAGCCTGATGATACCTCAACTGCAGGAGGTACTTTTTACGAATCAAGGCAAACATCTCCCGAATCTTTTCATTCGCGTAATCGGGGTAAGTCCACTCCAGAGGCCTGAAGGATTCGTTCCTGAAGACGAGCGTCAAATCTGCGTAAACGCTATCCCGCAGGTAGGGCCGATGAGTACAGCTTTTCCCCGTGGCCAGAACCAGATGACCCCTGGAGATGCATCCCGGGTCGATGTTGACGCGTCGCCTTCCGCCCTCTGAAAATCGCTTCTCCAGTTCGTTGGTCGCCTTTTTGACCGAAGGCAGCGCATCGGGATCGATGAGTTCCTCATAAGAGACGAAACGTCTGACCAGAGAGGGCCCCATCTCCCGGGCATAATAATCCGTGGCATTAAAGGCCAGGTATGCACTCAGGTAGTCGGCCCTGCCGTACAGACCGGACAGTGCCCTGAGCGCGTCGCTCAGCATTTCCCGATCCACGGCAAAAAGGCTGCAGATCAATTTGACCGAGTCGGGCTTTCGAGGTTCACTCATGTATCTTGTTCCGCGGCCCACCCCACCGCGGTCACTCCGTCCACAAAGCCTGCCGGTATCACAGAGCCTGCATCAGTTCATCCTGCGAAACCGTTGCCGTCCCCACTTTCCCGACGACAATCCCCGCTGCCTGGTTGGCAATATACGCGGCTTCCTTGAAGTTGGCCCCGGCGGCGACGGCCAGAGCGAAGATACCGATCACCGTATCCCCCGCGCCGGTCACATCGTAGACCTCCTTGGCCACGGCGGGAATATGAATGCTGCTTCCCCGCTCGAACAGATCCATGCCCTCCTCGCCCCGGGTGATGAGGACGGCCTTGAAGCCGTATCGCTCGAGAATTTTTTCGCCTATCTCGAGCGGCTTTTTCTTCCCGCCAACACCCGTTTCCACGGCCCGGTCGAGCCCCGCGGCCTTTAAGGCTTCGTGGTGATTCGGCGTGATCACATCAAAACCGCGATAGATATGGAAGTTATTCTGTTTCGGGTCCACGCAAACCGTCGTCTTCCGGCCTGTCCTGGCTTTCCGGATTCCGTCCAGCAGCACTTCGGACACGACCCCCTTGTTATAATCGGAGATGACAATGGCCTGAAAATCTTTTACGACGGATCGGACATAGTCAACGATCCGCTTGACGCTGTCATCCCGGATCGGATCGATCCTTTCCCGGTCGAAGCGCACCATCTGCTGACTGTGCGCGACGATCCTCGTTTTGACGGTCGTGGGACGGTCCTGTTCAATGACGATGCCCTCTGTGCTGACCTTTCTCTTTCTGCACTCCTCAATGAGCCAGCGCCCCATATCATCGGACCCGATCACCCCCGCGGCATAAACCTTCCCGCCCGCCGAGAGAATATTATGCATGACGTTCGCGGACCCGCCCAGCAACATGCTTTCCCGAGCCACCTCCACGACGGGTACCGGCGCTTCGGGCGAAATTCGCGATACCTTGCCCCAGATGAAGTGATCGACCATGATATCCCCGATGACGAGAACCCTCGCCCTGGAGAAATTCTTAACGACTCCGAGAATCTTTCTTTTGTTGACCAGGCGTTTTAACATCTTCAACCGAATCTCCTCCGGTGGAAATTCCAGGCCGTCGCAACAATGGTCTCCAAATCCGCGTAGGCCGGGTGCCACCCCAGTTTCTTCATGATCCGCGCCGACGAAGCGACCAGCCGTGCCGGGTCCCCCTTCCTGCGGTTTCCCTCCACAGTGCCGATCTTCTTTCCGGTCACCCGCTCGGCGGTCTCGATGACTTCCCGGACGGAAAAGCCTTTTCCGTTTCCGAGGTTGTAGGCTGAGGATCGCCCCGTTTGAGACAGATCTTCGAGCGCCAGGATATGGGCCTCCGCCAGATCGCTCACGTGGATGTAATCCCGAACGCAGGTCCCGTCGGGTGTGTCGTAATCCGTCCCGAAAATGGTGATTTCTTTTTTTCGCCCCAGGGCCACATCGAGGACCAGCGGTATCAAGTGGCTTTCAGGCTTGTGATCCTCCCCGATGGCGGCCCCTTCATCCGCACCGGCCGCATTGAAATAGCGAAGCGCCGCGTACTGAAGATCGTATGCCGATGCATATTTCTCCAGGATATTCTCCATCATGAGCTTAGTCTGCCCGTAGACATTCGTCGGTACGGTGGGGTGATCCTCCTCGATGGGTAACCTGAGGGGTTCACCGTACACCGCCGCACTGGAGGAAAAAACAATCCTCCGGACGCCCGTTTTCAACATGGCATCGAGGAGGTGGAGCGTATTCACGACGTTGTTGAGATAATACTTGCGAGGATTTTCCTCCGATTCACCCACAAGGCAATGGGCAGCGAAATGAATCACCCCGGTGACACCATGTTCCTGGATGAGGCCGGCGAGCCGGGATGTCTCAGAGAGGTCCCCCTCGACCAGCCGACCATACGTGACCATCTCCCGGTGTCCCTGGGAGAGATTATCATAAACAACGATGTTATATCCCTTTTCCCCGAGCCGCTTGACCACGTGGGAGCCGATGTAGCCTGCGCCGCCCGTCACGAGGATCATTTCACCCTGCCCTCGAAGTACTTGAGCACCTTCTTCAGTCCTTCCCCGAGCGTGATATTAGGCTCCCAGCCCAGAATTTTCCTCGCCTTGGTGATATCCGGCTGCCGGACTCTGGGGTCGTCGACGGGCAGGTCCTTGAAGACAATTCTACTCCTGGACCCGGTGACGTCGATTACCTTCCTTGCGAATTCCAGGACGGACATCTCGTCGGGATTCCCGAGATTCACGGGCTCATGCTCATCGGAGTAGAGGAGTCTGTAAATGCCATCCACCAGATCGTCGACGTAACAGAAACTCCTTGTCTGCGTCCCGTCCCCGAAAACAGTCAGACCCTCGCCCCGGAGGCTCTGCATCATGAAGGTCGGCAGCGCCCTGCCGTCATCGACCCGCATCCTCGTGCCGTAAGTGTTGAATATTCTGGCAATCCTCGTATTGACCCCGTAATACCGGTGATAGGCCATGGTCAGCGCCTCGGCAAATCGTTTCGCCTCATCGTAAACACCTCGCGGGCCGACGGGGTTTACATGCCCCCAGTAATCCTCGGATTGGGGGTGTACGAGCGGATCCCCGTAACATTCCGACGTGGAGGCGAGCAAAAACCGGGAAGCCTTGGCTTTAGCAAGCCCGAGCGTTTTGTGTGTCCCCAGGGACCCCACCTTGAGCGTTTCTATAGGTAGTCGCAAATAATCGATGGGACTTGCGGGCGAGGCGAAATGCAGAATGTTTTCAACCTGCCCTTCGACATAAATATAGTTGGTCACGTCATAATCAATGAAAGTGAACCGTTCGTGGCCGATCAGATGGGCTACATTATCCATGTTGCCGGTCAGGAGATTATCCATGCAGATGACCCGGTGGCCCTTTGCGATGAAATAATCGCAAAGGTGGCTCCCGAGAAAGCCGGCCCCGCCCGTAATCAAGGTCCTTTCCATAAAAGCCCCTAAAGCGATTCCTGCCCGGTCTGTAAAACGCAGGAATGCTATTATGCCGTCGGATATTTGTCAATGTTTTTCTCTACATAAATGGCCAAGACCCAAAACTTTCTTGACTATTGGGTTAAAAAAATATAGTCAAATCCCCTTATATAAGTCCGTTGGGTCCTCAGTATGGAAGAAAGCGAACTTTTCAGAAAAAAACGGGAGAAAATCGAGTCTCTACGAGCGAGTGGTGTTGAGCTGTACCCCAATGATGTGAAGGTCACCCACCGGATGGATGAGATGCAGAAAAATTACGGCCATCTGGACCATGACGCCCTCGCAGGGGTGGAGGAAAACTTTTCCGTTGCTGGGAGAATCATGGCCATCCGGGATTTCGGCAAGGGAGCCTTTATTGTCCTTCAGGACCGGAAGGGAAAGCTTCAGGCCTTTATCCGGAAGGACCGGGTCGGCGAAAAGGGGTTTTCCCTCTTCAAAAGCCTAGACGTCGGCGACATCGCCTTCGTGGCGGGCAGAATATTCAAGACAAAGACGGGTGAGCTCACGATCGATGCCGCGACCCTCAGGCTCCTCGCGAAGGCGATGCGATTTCTGCCGGAAAAATGGCACGGTTTGACTGACGTGGAAGCGCGTTACCGCCAGCGGCACCTCGATCTCGTTGTGAACCCCCGGGTCCGGGAAGTCTTTCAGACCCGGAGCCGTATTATTCAGCTCATACGCCAGTTCATGCAGGAGAGAGACTTTCTCGAAGTGGAAACGCCCATGATGCAGCCGATCGCGGGCGGCGCCCTGGCGCGGCCTTTCAAGACCCACCATAACACGTTGGACATGGACCTCTACCTGCGGATCGCACCGGAGCTCTACCTGAAGCGGCTCATCGTGGGGGGGTTGGAGCGCGTGTACGAGATCAACCGAAACTTCAGAAACGAAGGGATCTCCACCCTGCACAACCCGGAATTCACCATGATGGAATTCTATATGGCATATGCCACCTATGAGGACCTGATGGTCCTGACCGAGGAGCTTCTGACTTTTATCGTCCGGACACTTTTCGGCTCTTTGAAGGTCACCTACCAGGGGACCGAACTGGACTTTACCCCCCCCTGGCCGCGAATGACCGTCCGGGACGCCCTGACTCGGATCGGCAACATCGATCCCGGCATCCTTGGGGATCGGGGCGGACTCCACAAGGTCGCCGAGGGTATGGGCCTTCTTTTTGAGGAACACCAGCCCCTCGGGAAGATCCTGATGGGCATTTTCGACGAGAAAGTAGAGGGAAGGCTCATCCAGCCCACCTTTATTACCCACTACCCGATCGAGGTCTCCCCTCTGTCCCGGCGCAATGTCGAGGACCCCTTGCTTGCCGATCGTTTCGAACTCTTCATCTACGGACGGGAGATCGCCAACGCCTTCTCGGAATTAAACGACCCGGCTGATCAGCGCCAACGCTTCATAAAGCAGCTTCAGGAAAGAGAGGCGGGGGATGAGGAAGCCCATGAGATGGACGAAGACTATATCCAGGCTCTGGAATACGCCATGCCGCCGGCGGCCGGCGAGGGGATCGGCGTCGACCGGCTGGTCATGCTGCTGACGGATTCGCCATCCATCCGGGATGTCATTTTGTTCCCCCAGATGCGGAAAAAAGAAGAAGACAAAGAAAAAACCGAGGAGCGCTGATTCCAGGGAAAATCCATGTCTTATGAATTTTTTATCAGCCTGCGTTACCTGAGGGCCAAGCGGAAGCAGGTGTTTGTCTCCATCATCACCTTCATCTCCATCACAGGGATATTCCTGGGGGTGGCGGCGCTGATCATCGTGCTGGCCGTGATGAATGGGTTCGAGACGGACCTCCGGGAAAAGATCCTGGGGATCAACGCCCATGTCGTCCTCATGCAGTACACGGGGATGATGAAGGATCACGAGCGGATCAAGGAGGCGGTGGAGAAGATCGACGGGGTTGTCGCTTCGACACCCTTTATCTACAGCCAGGCCATGCTCAAAAACGGCGACAACGTGCACGGCATCGTGCTGAGGGGTCTCTCTCCGGCGGATGCCGCAAAAGTCATCAACCTGGGCAAGACAACGGCAGGGGGCCTTGAACTTCTCACGCCGGAAGGAAGAAAAGCCCTCAAACTCGGACCGAACGTCATCGACCTGCCGGGTATCATCGTCGGCAAAGAACTGGCCAAGAACCTCGGCATTTTCCTGTATGACACCCTGTACGTTGTTTCACCTATGGGGATCTCAACCCCCATTGGCATGGTGCCCCGGATGAAGAAATTTCTGGTGGTGGGCATCTTCGAATCGGGGTTCTACGAATACGATCTCTCTCTCGCTTACGCCTCCCTGAGGGACACGCAGGAATTTCTGAATCTCGGTGATCTCGTCACCGGGATCGAAATCAAGGTCAGCGACATCTACAAGGCGAACGAAATCGCCGCCGCCATCGAGAAAAAACTGGGCTTCCCCTTCTGGGTCAGGGATTGGATGAAGATGAACAAGAACCTCTTCGCGGCCCTCAAGATGGAGCGAAGGGTCATGTTCATCATCCTGAGTCTCATTGTGCTGGTGGCCGCCTTCAACATCATCACCACCCTGATCATGGTCGTCATGGAAAAGAGCAAGGACATTGCCATTCTCAAATCGATGGGAGCCACATCGAAGAGCATTATGAAAATTTTCATCTACCAGGGTCTCATTATCGGCGGCATCGGCACCCTTCTCGGCACGCTTGGGGGACTCCTCGTGGCATTCAACCTCGGGGATATCTCGCGATTCGTCGAGCATCTCTTCGGCTTCAAGATTCTGCCGGGTGACGTGTATTACCTCAGCGAACTCCCCTCCAAGGTGAATTACGGGGATGTGGTGATTATCGTCGTTGGAAGCCTGCTGATCAGTTTTCTCGCAACCATTTACCCGTCCCGGAACGCCTCGAGGCTCGACCCTGCCGAGGCGATCCGGTATGAGTAGGGCACCGGACGAACAGGGGTATTTTATTCCTTATGATTCTGGTCAGGGATCTGAAAAAGAGCTTTACCAAAGACGGCCAGGAGATCGAAGTCCTCAAAGGCTTCAACCTCGAGATCTCCAGGGGTGAATCCCTGGCCATGCTCGGCGTCTCAGGCGCGGGGAAGAGTACCTTCATTCACATCCTGGGGACCCTCGATCACCCCACGTCGGGGACCATCCTGTTTGACGGGATCAATGTCTTCGACTGGCCGGAGACAAAAATCGCGGATTTCCGGAATAAAAAAATCGGATTTGTTTTTCAATTCCATCATCTGCTCCCTGAGTTCACCGCCCTGGAAAACACCATGATGCCCGGCCTGATCAGCGGCATGCAGAAACAGGAGGCGTCCGACCGGGCGAGAACCCTTCTCGAAGAAGTCGGGCTGGGTCATCGGCTCAAGCATAAGCCGGGGGAGCTTTCCGGCGGAGAACAGCAACGGGTCGCCGTTGCCCGCGCCCTGATGATGGAACCTGAGATCGTCCTGGCCGATGAGCCCACGGGAAACCTCGACACGGAGACCGGGAAAAAAGTCTACGAAGCCATGCTGGGTCTCAACCAGTCACGTAACATCACCCTGGTGGTGGTCACTCACAACCGGACGCTGGCCAAAAATATGTCCCGGAGGTTCGAACTCGAGGATGGGAAAATCGTTCACAGTGAGTAAGTACCCTATGATGCTTAAGGCCCGTCTGTTTCTTTTCACCTTCTGCCTTTGCTCTGTCTTCCTGGCTCAGCTTGCATCCGCTCAGGATGAAAAGAGGGTGGCTGTTTTCCCCTTTGACGTGTACGCCGAAAAGGACGCTTCGGCGCTGAGGGAGGGCATTGAAAGCGGCATTTCGACAGAGCTCATAAAAAGGAAGGACCTTGCCATCATCCCCAGGGACCGGTACCTGCCGCAGATCCGGGGAAAAGGAATCGACGAAAGGCTGGCGATCGCAACCGGCGAGGCGATCGGGGCTGACTATGTGATTATCGGCAGCCTCTCCGCAATCGGAAACCTGCTCAGCCTGGACTCCAAACTGATCGACGTGAAACAGAAAAAGGTTCTGCCGGGTGTATACGTCCAGGGAAGAGGAGCGGAAAATGTAAACGCCCTCGCCACACAGCTGGCCAGAGAGATATCCCTGAAGATATCCGGCAAAGAAAGAATTGCCGGGATTGTGTTCAAGGGTACCACGAAGATCGAAGACAATGCCATTTTGAACGTGATCAAAAGCGCAAAGGGGAAGGTATTTACCGAGACGGATCTATCCTCCGATATCAAGGCCATTTACAGGATGGGTTACTTCAGCGACGTGGCCGCAGATGTGTCCGACGGTCCCGAGGGCAAGATCATCACCTTCCTACTCAAAGAAAGACCGACCGTTTCGGAGATCATCATCAAGGGCAACGACAAGGTCAGCACCGACGACATCAAGGCGGCCCTGACCGTCAAGACCCGCCAGGTCCTCAACATGGACAAAGTCAGAACGGATTCCGCCAAGATAAAAACGCTCTATGATGAGAAGGGATATTTCAACGCCGAAATCAATTACATCACAGAACCCAAGGGTGACAAGGAAGTCCGGCTCGTGTTCGACATCAAGGAAAACGAGAGGCTTTATATCCAGTCCATCAAGTTCGAAGGGAACCAGGCGTTTACGGAAAAGCAGCTCAAGGACGTCATGCAGTCGTCGGAAGTGACGATTTTTCGTTACTTCACGGATGCCGGTGTCCTGAAAATTGAAAAATTGAGAGAGGACATCAACAAGCTCAAGGCCTTCTATCTCAATAACGGTTACATTCAGGTTCAAATCGGAGACCCTGACGTCACGCACGATACGAAAGGTATTTATGTAAAAATCTTCGTCAACGAAGGAAAACAGTTCAAGGTCGGTAAGGTGGAAATTTTAGGTGATGCCCTCTCTGTTTCGCGAGAAGAGATGCTGACGAAGCTGAAAGTCAGCAAGAAAGACTATTATGACCGGGAGTCCGTCATCAAGGATATCGAGTATCTCACCCGGATGGCCAACAACGACGGATATGCTTACGCGGATGTTGCGCCTCGCGTCATCCCAAAAGAAAAAGAACAGCGAGTCGATGTCGCCTACGAAATCAAGAAAGGCATCCAGGTCTACTTCAACAGGATCTCCATTTCAGGCAACACGAAGACCCGGGACAAGGTCATCCGGAGGATGCTCGCCATGACGGAAGGGGAGCTTTACAACAGCGACAAAATGAAATCGAGCTTCGAGCGGTTGAATAGAACACGCTACTTCGAAGAGGTCAATTTCCAGGCCGAGAAAGGCCCCCAGGAAAGCCTGACCAACATCAACATCAACGTCAAGGAGAAACCGACGGGAATGGTGAGTGTCGGCGGGGGATACAGCGCGCAGGAAGGCGCTATCCTCATGGCCCAAGTCTCACAGAATAACCTCTTCGGAAGGGGGCAGACTTTATCACTCTCGGGTCGCTATGGATCTGAAACAAACAGTCTCGAACTCTCATTCACGGAGCCCTGGCTCTTTGACTTGCCGCTCTGGAGCAAGTTCGATATCTGGAATCTTTACAGAGAATTCGACACGTACAATTTATATACCAAGGGTTTGGCAGCCACCCTGGGCTATCCCGTTTTTGAGAAGGTTTCGGGCTATTTAGGATACAAGTTCGCCATCAACGACGTGACGGATGTATCGCCATTTGCCTCCACAACAATCAAGGACCAGGAGGGTGAAAATACCCAGAGCGGACCTACCCTGACGCTCTCCAGGGACACCACGAATGACGCCATATTCCCGTCCAGGGGCAGCAGAAACCGGCTCTCTGCCGAGCATTACGGAACGATCTTTGGTGGTACTGTCAGCTTCGGTCGTTATATGGCGAGCACATCCTGGTTTTTCCCGGTTCTGGAGGATTATGTTTTCAATGCTCGGGGCCGCATCGGCTACGAGGTAGGGTTCGAGGGTCAAGAGGTGCCGGTCTATGAACGGTTTATCCTGGGCGGAATCAATTCGCTGAGGGGATTAAGAGATGTCGGACCAAGGGACCCCGTGACCGGCGACATCATCGGCGGCACAACCATGTTTGTCGCTAATTTCGAGTTCTTGTTCCCGCTCATTAAAAACGCCGGCATGAAAGGGGTCCTGTTCTACGACACGGGTAATACCTGGGAAAACGGTTACTATTTTGACGATTTGAGACAGACAGCGGGAGTGGGCATTCGCTGGTATTCCCCCATCGGACCGCTCAGGCTGGAATGGGGTTACGTTCTCGACCGTCAGGAAGATGAATCCGCGAGCCGCTTTGAATTCACGATCGGGTGGTTCAATTAACGCATCGGCCGGGAAGAAGATGGGCTGAAGTCCACGGGTACAACAAAACCATCCCTTGACTCTTTGTCTTCTGCCGATTAAGTCGGGTAACAGGATATCGGGCGAAAGATTCAGGAACAAAAACTCCACAGGATGCCATCAGCCCTGTACCTCTCGTCCCGAGCCGGTAACATAAATAATACAAAAGGAGAAAGTCCAATGAAAAAAACGGGATTATGGTCGTTCGGTTTAATCATCATTTTAATGATCCTTTTGACAATTCCCTGCCTGGCCTCGGCGGAGAAGATCGGATTTGTCAATCTCCGGGAGGCCCTCCTGGATTCGGAACCCGGGGACAAGATGGAGGCTGATTACAAAAAAGCCTTTGAAAAAAAGAAAGCCCAGCTCCAGCAAAAAGAAGCCGAAATGAGGAGGTTGAAGGATGACCTCGAGAAACAGCGATCCATTCTGAAGGCCGATGCTTTCCGGGAAAAGGAAAACAACTACGAAAACAAATTAAAAGAATATCAGAGGATGGTCGAGGATGCCAACCGGGAAATGGACGTGAAAAAGCAGGAGATGGCCACCAAACTCCTGCCCGAGCTTGGCAAGGTGATTGAATCCGTGGGAGAAAAGGAGGGATACACGGCTATCTTCAGCATTGACAATCCGGTGGTGGTCTACCGCAGCAAGGGAGCGGATATCACCAAAAAGGTCATCGAAGAGTTCAACAAAAGGTCCAAAGGCAAAAAATAATTCTGTATATCCGGGTTTGTCATGAAAACAACGAGCATGACATTGCGTGAGATCGCGGTCTTTCTGAACGGGAGCGTGCGTGGCGAAGGCGACATCACGATAACGGGCGTCCAGGGCATCGATGAGGCCCGGGAAGGCGACCTGACCTTTGTGGCGAACCCGAAATATCAGAAGAAGATCGCATCAACCAGGGCCTCCGCGATCATCGTCGCCCAGCCGCCTGAAGGGTCGGACCGTAATTTTTTGATCGTGAAAGACCCTTATCTGGCCATGGCCAGGGTTCTTTCGCTCTTCCATCCCGAAGAAAAACCGCCATCCGGGGTCAGCAGCAGGGCGGCGGTCGAAGAGGACGCCCGGATCGAAGAAGGCGTCACGATCATGCCCGGTGCTTACGTCGGCCGGCGCGCTAAAATCGGACGGGGTGTGATCCTCCACCCCGGGACATCGATCGGCGATGATGCCGTGATCGGGGAGGATTCGGTCCTGTATCCCAACGTCACGGTTTACCGCCGTTCCATCATCGGGAAGCGCGTGATCCTCCACGCGGGCGTTGTCGTGGGAAGCGACGGGTTCGGTTTCGCGAATCCCGGCCGGGACAATTTCAAGGTCCCCCAGGTGGGTTACGTCCAGATCGATGATGACGTTGAAATCGGTTCCAACACCACCATTGACCGCGGAACGCTGGGCAAGACGTGGATACAGCGGGGGGTCAAGATCGACAATCTCGTGCAGATTGCCCACAACGTCGTCATCGGGGAAAATTCCGTCATCGTCGCCCAGGTCGGAATTTCCGGCAGCACGAAACTCGGAAGGAGCGTCATTCTGGGAGGTCAGGCCGGTCTTGCCGGGCATGTGACGATTGGGGATGGGGTCATGGTCGCCGGCCAATCCGGCGTGGCCAAGGACATCCCGCCCGGGCAGATCGTTTCCGGCACACCGACGATGCCGCACCAGGAGTGGCTTCGACTCCAGGTCCATCTGGGCAAAATGGCTGAACTCAGGAGCACCGTCTCTTCGCTTCTGAAGAGGGTCGAAGCGCTTGAAAAAAAGAAGGCGTAAATCGCGACGCTCTTCCGTCACCAAAACATAGAAGGGAATCATGATGAACATCCACCCTACAGCCATCGTGGAACCGGGTGTGCAGCTGGACGAAGGTGTCCAGGTCGGTCCTTACAGCGTTATCAAGTCCGACGTGAACATCGGGAAAAACACGGTGATCGGACCTCACGTCGTCATCGACAGCCACACGGACATCGGCGCGAATTGCAGGATCTTTCAGTTCAGCTCCATCGGTGCCGCCCCGCAGGATCTGAAGTATCGAGGAGAAGAAACGCGGGTGATCATAGGCGATAACAACGTGATACGGGAATTTGTCACGATTAATCGGTCCACGACAGCCGATATCGGTATGACAAAGATCGGCAACAACAATCTCCTCATGGCTTACAGCCACGTGGCGCACAATTGCAGACTGGGTAACTTTGTCGTGATGGCCAACGCGGCCAACCTGGCTGGCCACATCGATGTGGAGGACTACGCGATCATCGGCGGGTTGACCGGTATCCACCAGTTTACTCGAATCGGAACCCACGCCTTTATCGGTGGCGCCTCCGCCGTTGCGCAGGATGTGCCGCCTTATGTGACGGCCTCGGGTAATCGCGCGAAACTGTACGGATTGAATTTGGTCGGACTGAAACGAAAAGGATTCAGCGAGGAAACCCTGAATGCCCTGAGACAGACCTACAGGATTATCTTCCGATCATCCCTGATCCTGAAAAAAGCCATTGAAAAAGTCAGAGCGGAGGTGCCGGATCTGCCCGAGGTGAGACACATGGTTGAGTTCATCGAGCGGTCGGAAAGGGGCGTTTGCAGGTAGGGCAAGGATGAAGAAAATCAAGGTCGGCGTGGTGGGCATAGGCCACCTGGGAAACTACCACCTGCAGAAATACAAACTCCTGCCTGACGTGGAGATCGTCGGCGTGGTCGATGCCTTGCACGAACGCTCCCAAAAAGCGGCTGCCCTTTATGGCTGCAAAGCGTTCACCGATCACCGAGATCTCATCGGCAGGGTCGACGCGGTCAGCATTACGGTACCCACTCAGTTTCACCATCCGGTCGCGAAGGATTTCCTCGCGGCGGGAATCGATGTCCTCCTGGAGAAACCGATGACCGTCACGCTCGAGGAGGCCGATGACCTGATCGACACGGCGGGAAAAAAAGACGTCATTCTCCAGATCGGATTCGTGGAACGCTTCAACCCGGCCGTGACGGCGCTCGGGCAGGTCATCGAAAAACCCATGTTCATCGAGTCCCACCGCCTCCATCCCTTCATCGAGCGCGGCACCGACGTCGATGTCGTTCTCGACTTGATGATCCACGACCTGGACATCATCCTTCATTTTGTGAAATCCCCCGTGAAAAATGTTGAGGCCGTCGGTGTCTCCGTCCTCTCCGACAAGGTGGATATTTCGAATGTGCGGATGGTCTTCGAGAACGGCTGCGTGGCCAACATCACGGCCAGTCGCATCACGCTGAAGAACCTGCAGAAGATACGGTTCTTCGGACTGGAAGGGTACCACTCCGTCGATTTTGAAAAAAGGGAGCTGATTTCCCTGAGCAAAACGCAAGGGTCCGATGGTAAGGTCAGAATCAGCTACAATGATGTCGAGGTCATTCCCTGTGACCCCCTCGAGGAGGAGATCAAGGCCTTCATCCGTTCCGTGGAGACCAGAACACCCCCGCTGGTATCCGGACGGGAAGGACGAAAACCCCTCGAGCTGGCCGTCAACATCATCAAACAGATGAAAACCGCAAGCGAGCTGATGCCATGATCCCGATGGTCGATCTCCGAAGACAGTACGAAGGCATCAAGGGGGAAATCGATGCCGCCATAGAGGGGGTCCTCGACAAAACCCAGTTCATTCTCGGACCAAATGTCGCGGAGCTGGAGTGCGAGATCGCGGGCTATCACGGTATTCCTTATGCGATGGGTGTTGCCAGCGGAACCGATGCACTGCTTCTCGCCCTCCGGGCATGCGACATCCAGCCGGGCGATGAGGTCATCACGACACCCTTCACCTTCATCGCGACGGCCGAGGTCATCGCCATCCTCCAGGCAAAACCGATCTTTGTCGATATCGACGACAAGACCTACAATATCGACCCGGCCAGGATCGAAAAAAAGATCACGCCAAGGACCCGGGCGATCATCCCCGTGCACCTCTTCGGTCACCCGGCGGACATGGATGCCATCATGGACATCAGCCGGCGTCACAAACTCAGAGTCATCGAAGACTGCGCGCAGGCCTTCGGCGCGCAATACAGGGGTCGGAGAGTCGGCTCGATCGGTGATTTCGGCTGCTTCAGCTTTTTCCCCAGCAAGAACCTCGCCTGTTACGGGGATGGCGGGATGGTGATCACGCGGGATGAGGGCATGGCTCAAAAAATAAGGTTTCTCCGGAATCACGGCAGCCGGATCAAATACCATCATGACCTGCTCGGATATAACAGCCGGCTGGACGAGATCCAGGCGGCCATCCTGAGAGTTAAATTGCGCAGGATTGAAGCATGGAACGATGGACGCAGAAAAGCCGCCGATCTATACAGAACCTTCATCCGCCGAGGAGACGTTACCCTTCCCACCGAGGCATCGGATTGCCGGCATGTCTATCACCAGTTTACCATCCGTTCCGCCAACCGGGACCGCATCACGGCGAATCTTTCCTCTCATGGCATCGCTTCGGCTGTTTATTACCCCGTCCCCCTTCATCTGCAAAAGGTCTTCACCGGCTTGAGGGGCGCCGATGACCTGAAGGTCAGTGAGGTGAGTGCTGCAGAGGTCCTTTCTCTTCCGATGTTTCCGGAGATCACCGAAGAAGAAGTCCGCCGGGTCAGCGACGTTATCAACAGGGTCTCCTGAACTCTCAAAATAAATATAAAATGAACCGACCGGTCCGAAGCAAAAAGATCATGATCATCGCCGGGGAGGCGTCAGGGGACCTTCATGGCTCCAACCTGGTCAAAGCCATGCACGATATTGATCCGGGGATCCGTTTTTACGGCATCGGCGGGGGAAAGATGGAAGAGGCCGGGGTTGATCTCGTGGCGCGTTCGGCCGATATGGCCGTTGTCGGCCTGACGGAGGTGTTCTCCCGGCTGCCGTTCATCTTGAAGGTTTTTTTTGACCTGAGGAAAAGCCTCGGGGAATCCCCACCCGATCTGCTCATCCCCATCGACTATCCCGACTTCAATTTCCCCCTTGCTTCCGCAGCGAAAAAACGCGGGGTCCGGGTTTTTTACTACATCAGCCCCCAGGTCTGGGCATGGAGAAAAGGCCGCATCGGGAAGATAAAAAAAATCGTGGACCGCATGGCCGTGATCTTTCCCTTTGAAAAGGATTTTTACGCCCGGGAGGGCATGGAGGTCACTTTCGTGGGGCATCCCCTTCTCGACACGACCCGGATAAAATCCCCCAGAGAGGAGGTCCTCCGGCGCCTGGGCCTGGATCCGGGCTGCAAGACGATCGGCATTCTCCCCGGCAGCAGGGAGAGCGAGGTCAAAAGAATTCTTCCCGACATGCTCGGGACCGCCCGGATTCTGAGTCAGAAACTCTCCCCTGTGCAGTTCATCCTCCCGGTGGCCGATACCCTTTCGGAAGAATTCATCCAGGATATCGCCAGGGCATTCCCGGTAAAACTCACTCTCGTCAAAGAGCACATATACGACGCCATCGGCGCGATGGACATCGCCATGGTCGCATCCGGGACAGCCACACTGGAGATGGCCCTGCTGGGCACGCCCATGATCATCATCTACAGGGTCTCTCCCCTGACGTACGCCGTCGGCAGGATGCTCGTCGACGTCGATCACATCGGAATCGTCAACATCATCGCAGGAAAAACCATCGTACCTGAATTCATCCAGGGCGGCGTCATACCGGAGAAAATGGCCGACGTCATCCTCCAGATCCTCACCGATGAAAAAAGATATGGCGAAATGAAACGGAATCTGGCAAATGTCAGAGAAAAGCTCGGCCAGCCGGGGGCATCTCGGAGAGCCGCCGAACTGGCTTATGAGCTCATGAAGGGTTGATTCTTTTCATCTCTGGCGGTGAGGAGGCCCTGTATTTCACAAGCAGGGCCTGGAATCCATTGTACATGGAGCCTTGCGGATGAGCCGGAAGGCGATGATTTAACATGGATCTTTTCAAGAGACTTCTAAAACTGGCGAGGCCGCACGTGTGGAAATTCATCCTGGCCTCGCTCTGCATGATCGTCGTGGGGCTTTCGACATCAGCGGCGGCCTTTCTGGTCAAGCCCGCCCTCGACGAAATATTCCTGAACAAAAACGCCACAACCCTCATCTGGATACCCATTGCCGTATTGATCATTTATCTGCTCAAGGGCCTTGGCAGTTATGGTCAAACCGTTTTGATGAACTACATCGGCCAGAGGGTGATCGCCGATCTGAGATACTCGCTTTACCGGCACATTCAAATTCAACCCCTGTCCTTTTTTACCAAGAACCCCACCGGCATTCTCATGTCCCGGATCACAAATGACGTGACTTTGATCCAGGGCGCCGTCTCCGAAGCGGTCACAAGCATCCTCAAGGACACGTTTACGCTCATCGGGCTTATCTTCGTCATCTTCTACAGAGACTGGAAACTGGCCATCATCGCCATGTTCGTCTTTCCCCTCGCGATTTACCCCGTCGCCGAGTTCGGCCGGAAGATGAGGAGGATTGCCAGCGACAGCCAGGTCACCATGGGAACGCTCTCAACGCTTCTGCAGGAAACAATCTCCGGAAATCGAATCGTGAAAGCCTTCGGCATGGAAAACTACGAGAATGAACGCTTCGCAAAGGAAAATGAGCGGCTTTTCAAATTGACCATGAAATCCGTCTCCGTGAGGGCCATTTCCACGCCGCTTATGGAACTCCTCGGGGGCCTCGGGATCGCCGCCATCATATTCTACGGGGGATACCAAGTCATATACGGAATCTCGACACCGGGTACCTTCTTCTCTTTTCTGACGGCGCTGCTCCTGCTCTACGAGCCCGCAAAGAGACTGACAGGCGTGAACAACACCATCCAGCAGGGCATCGCCGGGGCAGAGCGCGTCTTCAATGTGATTGACACCATCCCCGAAATAGAGGACAAGCCGGGGGCAAAACCTCTTCCTCAAATTACCGAGGGAATCGATATTGACCACGTGACCTTCCGCTATGATGAAATACCGGTCCTCAAAGATGTCCATCTAAAGATCAAAGCCGGCGAGTTGATCGCCTTCGCAGGGATGAGCGGAGGCGGAAAAACGACACTGGTCAATCTCATCCCAAGGTTCTATGACGTCACAGAGGGAAGGATTCTCATCGACGGCCGTGATATTCGCGACGTGAGCATCGAGTCTCTCCGGAGTCAGATCGCCATCGTCACGCAGCAGACCATCCTTTTCAACGATACCATCAGAAATAATATCGCCTACGGCGACATCCGCAAGTCCGAGGAAGACATCATCAGGGCGGCCAAGGCGGCCAATGCCCACGACTTCATCATGAAACTCCCCGATGGCTATGACGCGATCATCGGAGAGCAGGGCGTGAAGCTCTCGGGAGGAGAAAGGCAGAGAATCTCCATCGCCAGGGCTCTTCTGAAAGACGCGCCCATTTTGATCCTCGACGAAGCGACGTCATCGCTCGACACCGAGGCAGAGGTCGAGGTTCAGGAGGCGCTGGATGTGTTGATGAAGGGGAGAACGACCCTTGTGATTGCCCACCGCCTCTCCACCATCAGAAACGCGGACCGGATCATCGTGCTCGTGGATGGAAAGATCGTCGAGGAGGGGACCCACGAGTCCCTTCTGGCGAAAAAGGGGGAGTATTATAAACTCTACAACATGCAATTCAAGGACGAGAACGAACTGAAGGATCAGGCGTAAACCCGATATTGATAGCCCTGCACAAAGCCCGTCGAATGACCAAATTGGAAAATTTTCTTAAAAATATATGGGACACAGAAAAAAATCATGATTTGAATCCCGTACACCTTTTCCTCTATGTTCTCTCCTTAATCTATGCCGCGGTGATCCGGCTCAGAAATCTTTCCTATGATCACGGGCTGCTCAAGCAAAAAAGGCTCCGATGCCCGGTGATCAGCGTGGGGAACCTGACGGTGGGAGGAACGGGGAAAACACCCATGGTGATTGAGCTCGCAGGCCTTTTCATGGGATGGAGTCTGAAGCCCGCCGTTCTCAGCAGGGGATATGGGGGTAAAAGCACCAAAGAGATGAATGTCATCTCCGACGGCCGCAGCATCCTTTCAGGGCCTGACGAGGGCGGGGACGAACCGCTTCTCATCGCCAGGCGACTTCCCGCCGTTCCCGTCCTCACCGGCTCCCAGCGGGCCGTCACCGGGGAACATGCCATCGAGCACTTCGGCATCGACGTCGCAATCCTCGATGACGGCTTCCAGCACCGGTCCCTCTGGAGGGATCTGGACATCGTTCTCCTGGACAGCGGTCATCCCCTGGGAAATGGACACCTCATCCCCAGGGGTCCTCTCCGGGAACCCTTTTCCTCTCTGAAGCGGGCGGACCTCATCGTTCTTACGCGGGCAGGAAAGAGCGGGAAGACCCTTTTCGAAAGGAGGCTGGCAGAAGAATTCCCGGCCATCCCTGTTTTCAAGGCTTGCCACAGAACCGGAAGGCTGACAGAGGGAGATGGAACTTTTCGCCCCCCTTCATACCTGACGGGCAAAAAGATATACGCCTTTGCGGGACTGGCCCACCCGGATTCCTTCCGGGAATCCATTGAATTGCTTCAGGGCGTGATCGTGGGCTTCAGGGCCTTTCCCGATCATCACCCATACACGGCGGGAGATATCGCCGATATAGAAAAGGAAGCCGGGTCCCTTTCTGCGGACCTCATCCTGACGACGGAAAAAGATGGTGTCAAGCTGGCCCCTTGCAGGGAATTCGCAAACCGGGTCTGGATCCTGGGCATCGACGTGGAGATCATCGAGGAAAAGGAACGCTTCGTGACCCTGATCCGGAAGAAGCTGGGCATCTGAAAGAAGTTGCCAGGTCTTCATACCGTGATTTTATTATGGAGGCCGCGGAGATGTGTCATATTTTATAGTTTACACACAACCGGTCATAAAATCGATGGAAACTGAAATCAAAACGGAACATCCGATAGAGAAGTCCTTCGCAGCAAGCCTGATCCTGATCTCTTTCAGGTTGATCCCCCTGGGGATACGAAAGATCATCTTCAGGACCGTTTTCCGGCTTTTCTACCATTTGTCGGTGAAGCAGAGGCTCATCGCCCTCTCGAACTTGAAGCACGCCTACCCGGAAAAGGACATGGAGGAGATCACGAAAATCGCAAAGGGGGTCTACCGGCATCTGGCAATCGTTGCGGCCGAGTTCTTCGAACTCCCCTCCATAACGAAGGAGAATCTCCATGAATGGGTGGAATTCGATGGGCTCGAGAATTTCGAGAAAGCTCTGGAACAAAAGAAGGGGATCCTTTCCATCGTGGCACACTTCGGGAACTGGGAACTCATGACCGTTGCCTTTCCGCTGGCGGCCCGGCCCGCGAGCATCGTGTACCGACCCCTCGACAACCCCACCCTGGACAATCTCACCGCCTGGATGAGGACGAAGGACGGCAATACCCTGATCCCGAAGGGGGGTTCGGGGAAAAAAATCACGCGGCTCCTCACCGAAAACAGGGTCATCGGCATTCTCAGCGATCAGAACGTTGACAAGTACCAGGGGATCTTCGTCGACTTTTTTGGCAGGCCCGCCTGCACCGCCGTGGGACTCGCCGTCCTGGCCCTTCGGACGGATGCGCCTGTCCTGCCCTTCTTCATGGCGAGGGTGCCGGGTGGGAAGTACAAATTCATCATCCAGCCCCCCGTGGAGATCACCCGGACCGAAGACTACGAAGCGGATCTTCGGGTGAATACACAGCGCTTCACAAAGATCGTGGAGGACATGGTGAGACGATACCCCGACCAGTGGTTCTGGATCCACCAGCGCTGGAAGACAAAACCGTGGCAGTAGAAGAAATAGAAGTTGAGAAGTTGAGAAGATCAAAATTTAGAGAAACAAAGATCATGCAGGACAGACCTCCAGGGCGGCGCAGACAAATCCGGCATTTCAGGGATCTCGATGTTTACCAGCGATCTCTCGCGTTGGCTATGAAGATATTCGAAATGACGAAAGCCTTTCCCGTTGATGAGAAATATTCCCTGGTCGATCAAATCAGGCGCTCGTCAAGATCAATTTGTTCGAACATAGCTGAAGCCTGGAGAAAAGGAAATACCCAGCGGTATTCAGAAATAAATTAACCGATGCGATGCAGGAGGCCTCGGAGACACAATGTTGGCTGGAATTCTGCTTTCACTGTCAATACATCGAAGCGGAATTATTCTCACTTCTTGATAAAGAATGTGAAGAGATTATTTCTATGATAAATGCCGTGGAGAAACAATCTGATAAATTCTGTTATTAGAAAAAAACGATCAAGGGAGATCTCAACTTCTAAACTTCTGAACCTCTCAACTTCTTGACTTCTTCCTGTTAGAGCTTACAGAGATGCATCAGGTAAAACATATACCCCGAGAGGGAGTAAGGAACATATTGATCCGCGGGACCAACTGGATCGGGGATGTGGTCATGACCCTGCCGGCCATCACCGCGGTAAGAGAGGCATACCCGGAGGCCAGAATCTCGATCCTTGTCAAACCCTGGGTTGCCGATCTGCTTCGCATCTCACCCGATGTCGACGAAGTCATAGTCTATGAACGTCCCGGTGTCCATGAAGGAATCGGGGGCCTTTTCAGGTTGGTACGGGAACTGAAGACCAAAAAGTTCGACATGGCCATTCTCCTCCAGAACGCCATCGAGGCAGCCATCATCGCCTGGCTCGCCCGCATCCCCGTCCGGGCCGGTTACAACACAGACGGGAGAGGCATTTTCCTCACGCACTCGGCCATACGATCAAAAGAGATCCTCCGTGTTCACCAGGTCGAATATTATCTCGGCATGCTCAAGGCTCTGGGGCTGGGGGCCGGAAGAAAAGACGTAAGGCTCTTAATCGGCGAAGAAGAAAAGGCCTTCTCGGATCGTATCCTGAAAGAACGGGGCATCGCGGAGGCATCTCTCCTGATAGGCCTGGCGCCCGGCGCCACTTACGGACCGGCTAAAAGGTGGTATCCTGAACGGTTCGCAAGCGTCGCCGACCGCCTGATCGAACGGTTCTCCGCGAGGGTCCTTCTTTTCGGGAGCGCCGGGGATCATGAAGTTGCCAGGAGCATCCAGGGAAAAGCCAGAAATGCCCTCGTCGATCTGACCGGCGAAACCACCCTGCGGGAGGCGATATCACTGATCGCCCGATGCCGCCTTTTTGTGTCCAACGACTCGGGCCTGATGCACGTGGCAGGGGCCCTCGGGACTCCAACCGTAGCCATCTTCGGCTCCACCAACCCTCTGACGACATCACCCGTAGGGCAAAAAAGCATCGTGATTACAAAAAACGTGGACTGCAGTCCTTGCCTCAAGAAAACCTGCCCGACCGACTTTATTTGCATGGACTTGATCACGACAGATGAAGTATATAATACCGCCGTGGCGCTGTTGATAATCCACCCCTGAGATGGTAATTCCCATGAAAAAGAACCCTGCCGTATTCCTCGACCGGGACGGGACCATCAATGAAGAGGTGGGATATCTCAGCAGGCTGGATGAGTTGAAGCTCATCCCCGGCACGTCCGAGGCAATTCGCCTTATCAACGAAGCCGGCATGAAGGTGGTCGTCATCACAAACCAGTCGGGCGTGGCCCGTGGTTATTTCACGGAAGAGTTTGTTGAAACCGTCCACGGGCGAATCAATGAGATCCTCCAGCAAAAAGGGGCGCGCATCGACCGTTTTTATTTCTGCCCCCACCATCCCGTCTATGGGAACGGTCCCTATAAGAAAGCGTGCTCCTGCAGAAAACCGGAGTCCGGGCTTTTCCTCCGCGCTTCCAAGGAGATGGACATCGACCTCTCCCGATCCTATGTCATTGGCGACATGCTGAAAGACATCGATGCCGGGAAAAGAGTGGGGGCCAGAGGGATCCTGGTCAGAACGGGTTACGGCCGCAACATCACCATAACCGATAAACCCGTTTACATCGCCGAAGACGTGCTGGATGCCGTGAAATGGATATTGCAGGACCGGGGAAAATAAACATCCTCATCGTGAAACTGAGCGCCATCGGTGACGTGGTCCACACCCTCCCCTCCCTTGCCGCCCTCAGGGAGCTTTACCCTGATGCCCACATCACCTGGGTCATCGAAGAAGCGTCTTCCGACCTCCTGGTCGGGCACCCCGATCTCGATCGCCTCTTGATATCAAAGCGGAGAAAGTGGCTAAGGGAACTGGTCAATCCTCAAAAGGCCGGACGTGGGTTTCATGAAGTCCGTGAATTTCTCAAGGCTTTAAGGGACCGGCCGTACGATCTGGTCATCGACTTTCACGGGCTCTTCAAAAGCGCCCTTATCGTCCTTTTAAGCGGCGGCCGTCGCAAACTGGGTTATGACAGCCTACAGGAGCTGAGCGGGATCTTTTTGAATGAAAAAATCCCCGAGGACATGGGAAAACACGCCGTTGATCGCTACCTGGACTTCCTGCGACACCTGGGTGCGAAGGTCGGGGAGCCGCAGTTTCACATCCCCGTCGATGAGGAAAACAGAAAGAAGGTGGATTCTCTTCTGGAACAGCGGGGGATCGGCAGGGATGAACGCTTCGTGGCCATAAGCCCCGTGGCCCTCTGGGACACAAAGCTCTGGGACGAGGAAAAATTCGCAAAGCTCTGCGATCGTTTGATCGGGGAGTTGAACCTGAAGCTGGTCCTGACGGGTGCGAGGGCGGACGGTTTGCTTCAGCGTATCGCAGAATCGGTGAACCGCCCCGTCGCAAATCTCGGCGGGGAAACCACCCTGAGGGATCTTGCCTGCCTCTTCGGGCGCGCATCCCTGCTCATCACCACGGATTCCGGGCCCATGCACATCGCCGCGGCTATGGGAACACCCGTTGTCGCGCTATTCGGCCCCACGTCCCCCTCCCGAACGGGACCTTATGGAAGGGGACACACGATCATCCGGAAGGATCTCGAATGCAGCCCCTGCTTTCTCAAAAAATGCGACATCCTCTCCTGCATGAAAGAGATTACCGTCGAGGAGGTGTTCCAGGCCATAAAAAACGATCTGTCCGGATCAGAAACGAGGGATCTGGCAGGTTCTTTGCAGAAATGAGATACATTTAAGGTAGGGGACTGCTTGTTGCCGACCCTCCATTTGAATTTATAAATTCAAGGGTCAGAAAACATGGGCATAGGGGTTATTCGAAGTTCTCTGGCGATTCTTGTGGTGCTGACTTTTTCTTTGATGGCTGTCCCGCTCTGCGCCATGGAAAGCGTCAGCGGTACCGGTGAGCCTGAGGCCTTTTTAAAGGAAGCCGGTTTGATCACGGGCTACGGGCGGGCATCGCTTACGGAGGGCAAGTACGAGACCATTCCCATCATTCTGCACTTCGGCATGGACCTGTCAAAGTGCTTTTCAGGACTAAAAGGACACAGGGGACTTCTCACGGCATATATCGAACCCCAGGTAAACTCCGTCATCAGTCCCGTGAATGAGATAGAATTCGGTGTCGGGATTGGACTCAAATACCAGTATCCCGTGACAAATTTTTTCTCTCTCTACGTAAACGCATCGACGGGACCCCATTATATTTCCGTTAACACGGCGGACCAGGCGGACGGCTTCTGCTTCTCGAATACCATCGGAGCCGGTGCCTACTTCTTTGTGAACAAAAACACAGCTGTCAATGCCGGGTACAGATTCCGACACCTGTCAAACGCCGGTACCCGCTATCCCAACGGCGGAATCGACAGCCAATTCGGCGTGATCGGAATTTCCTATTTCTACTAGACCGCCATGTTTGCTTAAAGGATGATGTATGAAACTTTCCAAGAACAAAAAAGGGGGGATACGACCATGGCCATCAGCAAAGAACTCCTCGAAATACTCGCCTGCCCGAAGTGCAAGGGTGACATCCACCTGAACGAAAAGGGCGACGGGCTCATCTGCGACAAATGCAAGCTGTTGTACGAAATCAAAGACGATATCCCCATCATGCTCATCGACGAGGCAATCAAGCTCGAGTGATTTCATGAATCATCACGAGGGTCAGACATGTTTTGTTTGTTCAGTTCACTGAGCTTGGCATACTTGAAAAACTTGTTAACGGATTCTGAAACGGAAAGAGTAAGACCCTGAACGCCGTCCAGTAAACCCAGTTTCAAGACATAACTCTGGAAAAATGCAAAAAATGCCAGGAAGGCAGCAGTCCATACAGACGCCCGCTTTCCCTCGGCAAATGCTTCCTGGGCACCCAAAGTAGAGTAATGATCAGTTTTTATTAACAGCTCGCTCAGGTTGCTTTCCGTAAAGTGCTCTATCGGTACCTGCAGATCTTTTACCGGACCGTCAACATCCACTCCCTCGTGCACCCGAGCGTCGGTTATCCGACCGCGGTTTTTTTGAAAGAGCCTGACCACCCGATCGCCCCCCCAGAGATGCTTCATCCAGCGTCCCTGAAAGAAATTTTTTCGGGGGAAACTGTACCCGGCAATTTCCTGAGAGCTTGAATCGATAATATCCTTTATCGCTGAGGCCGTGAGGGAGGGGATGCGCTCATCCGCGTCAAGAAGAAGCACCCAGCGGTGAGAGCATTTGTCGATAGCAAACTGTTTTTGCGCGCCGAACCCACGCCATGATTCGATATATACATCGCACCCGAAACGCCTTGCGATGTCTGCCGTCCCGTCTGTGCTTCCCGAATCGACCACAACGACTTGGTCCGCATAATTGACGCTTTGGAGACAGGCGGGCAGGTTTTCTGCCTCATTATGTGTGATAATGGCCACGGATAAGGGTATTTTTTCTTTCATAGCGTTCTCATTTTTCTACTGTATCACCAGGTCCGTCGTCCCTGATGATGACTGCAATCCAACTTGTTATGAAGACAGCAGCCGGTCATTCGATATCATCTCGGGTATGTTGTGAAATCATTTCCATGTGCCTTTTTACAACATCCTGAACCTCCTCCAGAGACAATTCATCGAGGCATCGACTTGTTTCGCTGTCTTCACAGCCTTTATTCTGACAGGGAATACAGGGGAGGTCTTTCCGGACAAACCGATGCTGCACTCCTCTCGGCGCCCAGTCAATGGTTGATGACGGACCAAAAATACTGACCGTAGGAACGCCAACTGCAGCAGCAATATGCATGCCTGCACTGTCAACCCCGATGAACATTTTGCAATTTTTGAAAACAGCCCCCAATGTTCCAATGGACGTTTTCCCGGCCAAATTATAAGTATTGAGTGGGCATTCCTTTGTTAACCCATCGGCTTTCGTCCTTTCTTCGCGAGACCCGGTAATAATAACAGACACATTGTAATTCGATATAAGCCAATTAATCAAACCGGCGTAGTTTTTAGAACTCCACTCCTTGTATTTCCACAGAGAAAAAGGTTGAACAGCAACAATCGGCCTATCATACGGCACGCCTTCATTTCTGAGAAGAGTCTGGGCCTCCCGGAGTCTGGCTTCCGAAGGATGATGTTCAGGCCAGACATGATCTGTTCTAATGCCATACACATCCAATAGGCTGAGGTAATGCTGGGCCATATGCCGCCCTGGAGCCTGGTACGGAAGCGCCAGGTGTGTAAAGACCCGATTTCGCCAGAGCTTGCCGTCATGGGCATAGAGTCCCATTCTCTGTCTGGCTCCCGACAAAAAGGCGAGAATGGCGCCGCGATCCCCCGTCTTCATGTCTATCGCCATATCAAAGTTAGATTTTCGCAGGTTACGAAAAAATTCTCTCTGATGAAACAGTTCTGCCATCCACGATCTTTTTTCTTCATTGATGGAAACGACACCTGCGGCCCATGGACAATCTTCTATCAGTTCTTTCGCCTTCTCCCTGACGGCAACAATGATATTGGCACGGGGGAAATTCTCTTTTAGAGCTCTGATCGCGGGAAGTGTCAACACGACGTCTCCGATATCCCCGAGCTGAATCAGGAGGATATTTCGAATGTTGTCTTTCGATAATATTTTTTCTTTCACAAGCATATCTCAGCCGCCCGTGAGATCGCCGTAAATCTTCAAGACTTCCTCCGCGACACTGTCCCAGGTATGCTTTACCGCTTCCCTGTGGGCTTCTGTCGCCATGGTCTCTCTAATCCGTTCATTCAGCATCATTTCCATTTTCGAACTGATCAAATCAATATCATCATTCTTAACGATATAGCCGTTTATCCCGTCCCTGACCAGGTCTTTCGCACCCACGTTCTCACTGATAATGACGGGCAATGAAGCGGACATGGCCTCGAGTACGGTCATGCCGAAGGTGTCGAAATCGGAGAGCATGGAAAAGATATCCGATGCCAGATATACCTTTTCAATATCCTCTTTCCAGATTCCTGTAAACGTGACTTGTTTCGCAAGGCCGTATTCCCTGGCAAGGTTCTTGTATTTTCTTTCGTTTCCCTTACCGACGACCAGCAGTTTGAGTTTCGCGTCCGGCTGCTTTGATTTGACCACAGCCATGGACAAAAGGAGTTTATCCAATCCCTTTAGCTCAAAATTCATTCCCACAAATAAAATAACCGTATCCTTTTCATCCAACCCGAACAGCCGTCGAATTTCCTGCCGGCATTGTAAACGATCCAGTCTGTCGAACTTATCGATTTCGACACCGGGGTAGATAATCTGAATTTTATCAGGGTCAACCGCGAATTCCTGCAAAAATTTTTCTTTCGTAATGCTCGACACGGGCAGATACTTTTTACAGCCGCCGGTTTTAATGAATTTTTCTTCAACCCATATGGTGCCGGAATCAAAGAGGCTCATATGTTTTTTTCGAATCTCTTTGACCCAGAATCGATGGGGCACACTGTGCATGGTAAATATATCCGCGCGAAAGATTCTTTCATGGGCATGGATCAAGTCAAAGTCCATTTGGGATATTGCCCGATTGGCAAGCCAGGCGAAACTGATGGTGGTCAGGAACTTGGGAAAGGTAATGATCGGCACCTTGTGAAACGCCACGCGATCGGACTGTGCACGCCACCTGTTGGCAAAAACATGGACCCTGTAACGATCGCTTGCGGCAATCCGTTCGGTCAGCTCAAAAACAAATTTTTCGCCGCCGCCGACCAGACCGTATTTAGGAACCACGACCGCTATATTACGAATTGCCGGCACCATTGAAATTCCTCATCCTGAAAGGAGGTACGATCGTTTTCCCAAAATCGAGTGTCCGACGATGTCATCATCAAACTTTTTCCCCACGAATCCATGGAAAATCATTCATTCATGTCCAAACGGCGAGAGCAGTGCCTTTTTGAAGGCGTCTCGTGAACACAACTGGGCGTACCGGTCGGCGGCCTGCTGGAACCGAGCCATGTCAGGTACTTTTAAAAGCGAGGCATTGTTCATACATTTTTTCAATTCTTCGATGCTTCCGGAACGGAAAAGCCAGCCGAGTTCGTACCGTTGTACCTGCTGCGCAAGAAGCCCTTCGTCCGAGGCAATAACCATTTTTCCTGCGGCGGCCGCGAGTGATAAAACACCGCTGGAGCCGAAATGTTTTATATACGGCAGCAAAACAACATCACTGGCACAGAAGCACAAACTCTGCTCGGCTTCGGAAACATAACGGTCAATGACTTTTGCTTTTCCCCGTTTTCCCAATTCTTTGAGATCTTCGGCCGTCTTCCGGTCGGGTAATTTAGCCCCCGCGCATAACAGGTATAAACGCGAGTCGGCGGATGATTCCATGACGGCTCGCACGGTCAGGTGCAGTCCCTTTCGCCGATCACCGATTCCATAG
>CAZJPV010000023.1:0-40508 GCA_964547985.1 uncultured Syntrophaceae bacterium | reverse complement strand
TGTAAGGACTTAAAACATGGCGATCAGGAGCTACAAACCGACATCACCGGGCAGGCGTTTTCAGACCGGGTTCACCTTCGGTGAGGTGACCAGGACGGTACCGGAAAAAAGCCTGGTGCGTCCCTTGAAGAGAACGGGCGGCAGGAACAACTATGGCCGCGTGACCTGCTGGCACATGGGTGGCGGCCATAAGCGAATGTACCGGCTCGTCGATTTCCGGCGGGACAAAAAGGACGTTGAGGCCGTGGTCAAAAGCATCGAATATGACCCGAACCGATCATCCCGGATCGCCCTTCTCAGCTATCGGGATGGAGAGAAACGCTACATCCTCGCGCCGATGAATATGGCCGTCGGCGATGTGATCATCAGCAGCGATTATGCGGATATCAAACCAGGAAACACCATGCCGCTGCGCAATATGCCGATGGGATCTCTCATTCACAACCTGGAACTCAAGGTGGGTAAAGGGGCCCAGATGATCCGCTCGGCGGGAACCTACGGGCAGGTCATGGCCAAGGAAGGCGCTTACGCCCAGGTCCGCCTTCCGTCGGGAGAAGTGAGAAAGGTTCACCTCGACTGCAAGGCGACCGTCGGGCAGGTGGGCAATATCGAGCATGAAAACATCAGTATCGGAAAGGCCGGACGGAACCGCTGGCTGGGCAAGAAGCCCCATAACCGCGGTGTCGCCATGAACCCGGTCGATCACCCTATGGGTGGCGGTGAAGGGAAATCGTCGGGCGGCCGTCATCCCTGTACGCCTTGGGGTGTACCCACGAAGGGATACAAGACGAGAAAGAACAAAACGTCTGACAAATACATCGTGAAGAAAAGGGGTTAAGCGGTGGCGCGTTCGATTAAAAAAGGCCCTTATGTGGAGGCGAAGCTTCTGGAAAAAGTCAGGCGGGCGGAGGCGTCAGGCGATCGCAGTGTCATCAAGACCTGGTCCCGCCGGTCCACGGTCGTCCCCGAAATGATCGGGTTTACCTTTGCCGTTCATAACGGCAAGAAATTCATCCCCGTCTTCGTCACGGAAAACATGGTGGGGCACAAACTGGGCGAGTTCGCCCCCACGAGGACTTTTTACAGCCATGCGGGGGACCGCAAGTCCAAAGTGAAGAAGTAAAGGCAGGTTTCGAGGAACCATGGAAACAAGAGCTGTGGCCAGATTTGTTCGTATTTCACCCCAGAAGGTAAGGCTGGTGGTGGACCTCATCCGGGGCAAGAAGGTCGAAGAAGCTGACCGCGTGCTGGCGTTCACGCGCAAGCGTGCCGCGGGAATGGTACGGAAAGTCCTGAAGTCTGCGCTGGCCAATGCCACGAACAACCCCAACATCGATGAAAAAATTCTTTACGTCAAGGACGTCTATGTGGATCAGGGTGCTTCCTGGAGGCGATGGCGGGCCAGAGCCATGGGGAGGGCAGCCCAGATCAAAAAGAGAACGAGCCACATCACCGTGGTCCTTTCAGAGTAGTCGCATTGAGGGAGGTAGAGACTTGGGTCAGAAGGTCAATCCGATCAGTTTGAGGTTAGGTATCGTCAAGACGTGGAGTTCAAAGTGGTTTTCTGAGAAGAGCTTCAGTGAACTCCTTCACCAGGACATCAAAATCCGGCAGTACATCAAGGAAAAGCTCTATCACGCCGGTATATCCAAGGTGGAGATCGAGAGGGCCGCTGACAAAGCCAAGATTAACATTTACGCCGCACGTCCCGGCATCATCATCGGGAAAAAGGGAGCGGAAATCGAGAAACTGAAGAAAGACCTCGAGGCCTTCACAAAGGGGGAGGCCATCATCAATATCCTGGAGGTGCGTAAGCCGGAGATTGATGCACAACTCGTGGCTGAAAATGTGGCCCTTCAGCTCGAAAGAAGGGTTGCCTTCCGGCGGGCCATGAAAAAGGGGGTGCAGTCCGCCCTGAAGTTCGGTGCCAAGGGCATACGGATCACCTGTGCGGGGAGACTCGGCGGCGCCGAGATGTCCAGAACGGAATGGTACCGGGAAGGCAAGGTTCCCCTTCACACACTGAGGGCGGATATCGATTACGGCCTGGCCGAGGCCCGGACGACTTATGGCTTGATCGGCGTCAAAGTGCTCATCTATCACGGCGATGTCCTGCCGGACAAGAAGAGCACCGTGGCCTGAGGCTTCACGGGAGCCTTTGCTGAAGAGGAGTTCATGAAAGCATGTTGACACCAAAGAGGGTTAAGTACCGCAAGATGCAGAAGGGCCGGATGGGCGGTAAGGCCATCAAGGGATGCCGCGTGGAGTTCGGCACCTTCGGTCTCCAGTCGACGGAGCCCGGTCGGATCACGGCGCAGCAAATCGAAGCGGCCCGTATTGCCATGACCCGGCACATCAAGCGCGGGGGGCGGATCTGGATCCGGATTTTCCCCCATAAATCCTTCACGAGGAAGCCGGCCGAAACACGCATGGGTAAAGGGAAAGGCCCCCCGGAGGGATGGGTTGCCTTCGTGAAGCCTGGAACGGTGATGTACGAGATGGAGGGTGTGACCCGGGAGGTGGCTCGCGAGGCCTTCCGGCTGGCCGCCCACAAACTACCTGTGGGCACCAAGTTCGTCTTGAGGAATTTATTTGATGAAGACTAAAGAGATAAGAGATCTCAGCGTCGATGAACTGAAACAGAAGGAACGGGATCTGGTGGATGAACTCTTCCGGTTGAAGGTCAGGCACGCGACGGGCCAGCTGGATTCTTCGGCCATGATGAAGCATGTGAGAAAAGATATCGCCCGCATCAAGACCGTTTTGAAGGAAAGGGAGATTCGAGGTTAGATATGGAGTCACGGGGCAATAAGAGGACCGTTCAGGGCTGGGTCGTCAGCAACAAGATGGATAAAACCATTGTGGTCCGTTCAGAGAGGCAGGTCAAGCATGCGGCCTTCCAAAAGTACATTCGGAAGATCAAGAAGTACAAGGCCCATGACGAGAAGAACGCCTGCAACATCGGCGACAAGGTCCTCATCGAAGAATCCCGTCCTCTGAGCCGGGACAAGCGGTGGAGGGTCAGGGAGATTCTCGAGAAGGCGAAGTAGTCCCCGCCTGCACCCGGAAAAACCGGCGGTGAGATCGGAGTGTTGGTTATGATACAGATGCGAACCATATTGAACGTGGCGGACAATTCCGGAGCGAAAAGGGTCAGCTGTATCGGTGTGCTCGGTGGTTCGCGAAAGCGATTTGCCACGGTGGGGGACGTCATCACGGTCTCGGTGAAGGAAGCGATCCCCAATTCGAAGGTCAAGAAAGGGGACGTCATGCGGGCCGTGGTGGTCCGGACCGTCAAGGAAGTGAGGCGCCTCGACGGGTCTTTCCTCAGGTTCGACGATAATTCCGTGGTGCTGATCAACAACCAGATGGAGCCCGTCGGAACACGCATATTCGGCCCTGTGGCCAGAGAGCTGCGTGCGAAGCAGTTTATGAAAATCATCTCCCTTGCCCCGGAGGTTATATAGGAAGGAACTCGAGGGATTCAAATGCAGAAGATCAAGTTGAAAAAAGGAGATGTCGTGAAGGTCCTTGCCGGCAAGGAACAGGGAAAGTCCGGCAAGATCCTGAAATTCTCCAAGGACAGGACACGGGCCTACGTCGAGAAGCTCAGCATGGTCAAGAGGCACCAGCGGCCCGACGCGAAGGGAAAAGGGGGCATCGTGGAGAAGGAAGGGGCCATACACATGTCCAACCTGGCCCTGGTCTGCCGCAAGTGCAACACTGTGGCCCGTGTTGGATACCGGGTACTGGAAGACGGCAGGAAAGTCCGCGTTTGTAAAAAGTGCCAAGAGATGCATGATGAGTAGGCCGAGGAACAACCAATGGCAAGACTGAAAGAACACTACAGCAAAACCGTCGTCCCCGCGATGATGGAGAAGTTCAAGTATAAGAATGTCATGGAGGTCCCCAAACTGGAGAAAATCATCCTGAACATGGGCGTGGGCGAAGCGATCCAGAACATCAAGATTCTCGACGGCGCCGTCCAGGAACTCGCCATGATATCGGGACAGAAGCCGGTCATCACGAAGGCGAAGAAGTCGATCGCCACCTTCAAGCTTCGCAAGGGAATGCCCATCGGCTGCACGGTCACGCTGAGGAAGGAAAGGATGTACGAATTCTATGACCGGCTGGTGAATGTGGCGCTGCCAAGAATCCGGGACTTCAGGGGCATCCCCCCCAACTCCTTCGACGGTCGGGGAAATTTCGCCATGGGGATCCGGGAGCAGTTCATTTTCCCGGAGATCGAATATGACAAGATCGAGAAAGTCAAAGGGTTGAACATCGTTGTTGTGACGACAGCGAAAACGGATGATGAAGCGAGGCATTTGCTTTCCCTCATGGGCATGCCCTTCAGGAGCTAGCCCTTAACGGTGCGGATGGAGGAACCGACTTGGCGAAGAAATCCCTGATTGCAAAGACGAAGAGGACGCAGAAATTCAAGGTCAGAGAATACAATCGCTGCCCGCTCTGCGGCAGACCCAGGGCTTATTACCGTAAGTTCGACATGTGCAGGCTCTGCTTGAGAAAATATGCATCCCACGGGCAGATCCCCGGGGTGATCAAATCCAGCTGGTAAGGACTTTCAGGAGAAAGACTATGGGAATGACGGATCCAATCGCAGATATGTTGACGAGAGTCCGGAACGCCAATCGGAAGAAATTCAAGAGCACCGACACCTCACTTTCGAGAATGAATCTGGAAATTGCCAAGGTTCTGAAGAAGGCGGGATATATTCAGGGATTCGACATCAAGAAAGATCAGAACAAAAGGGAAATCCTGAGGGTTTATCTCAAGTATTCGGATTCGAAAGAAAACATCATCCGGGGGATTGAGCGGGTGAGCAAGCCCGGGCGCCGTATTTATGTGCAGGGCGACAGCATCCCCAAGGTCCTCAACGGTTACGGTGTCGCTATTCTCTCCACCTCCAAGGGGATCATGACGGACCGGGAGGCCAGGGAGCTCAACGTCGGTGGAGAGATTCTCTGCAACGTCTGGTAGGACCGGCGGCGCAGAATATGTTTTCATTGGAGAGCAATTCATGTCAAGAATCGGCAAAAAACCTATTCCCATTCCGGCCAATGTGAAGGTCAACAGTAAGAAGACGGAGATCATCGTGGAGGGCCCGAAGGGGAGCCTCTCCATGAGGCTGCCCGGGGAAATCGACGTGACCCAGGATGCCGGCACCATCGTCCTCAAGAAGCTCGTCGATAATCGCAGAGGAAGATCCCTTTACGGCCTGACACGGACCCTGATCCATAACATGGTCACGGGGGTCAGTGCCGGGTTTCAGAAAAACCTGGAGATCGCCGGGGTGGGGTACCGTGCGGAACTGACCGGCAGCGATCTGCTGAAACTGTATATCGGTTTTTCCACGCCCGTGGAGTACAGGCTTCCCAAGGGGATTGCCGTCAAGATCGAGAAGCAGGTCAACTTAACCCTGACGGGGATCGACAAGGAACTGGTCGGCCGCGTGGCCGCCGAGATCCGCAGTCTCAAGAAACCGGAACCCTACAAGGGAAAGGGTGTCAAATATGCCGGAGAGAGGGTTCGCAGAAAGGTCGGCAAGTCTGCCGGCGCCTAAAGGGGCCGTGTAACCGGCAGAGCATCACACAGGAAGGCGAAAACAGTGATCGGTAAAACCAAGAAGATCAAGAAGATTAGAGAGAAGAGAAAGAAAAGGGTGAGGGGTAAGATCTCGGGGACATCGGATTATCCCCGGATTGCGGTTTTCAGGAGTACCAGCCATATCTATGCGCAGGCCGTCGATGACGATGCCGGGCAGACGGTGGTGTCGGCCTCGACGCTCAGCAAGGAACTGAAGGGCAAACTCGGCGGTATGAAGAAAATCCAGGCAGCCGCCGAAGTGGGAAAGCTTCTGGCGAAGCGCCTCAAGGACAAAAACATCCAGAAGGCCGTTTTTGACCGGGGGGCTTTTCTCTATCACGGAAGGGTCAAAGCGCTGGCAGAGGCGGCGAAGGAAGCAGGCCTGAAGATATAATCGAAGGGTCTTCATTTCATTGAGGGGTAAGATCATTGGAGAGAAAAGAATTTGAAGGAACGGAACTGCTGGACAGGGTTGTCGCCATCAACCGGACGGCCAAGGTCGTGAAAGGTGGCCGGCGATTCCGGTTCAGCGCCATTGTCGTCGTCGGTGACGGCAAGGGGTCGGTCGGCATGGGTCTCGGTAAGGCGAACGAAGTCCCGGAGGCGATTCGAAAGGGCATGGAGAAGGCCAGAAAGAGCATGGTTCACGTCTCGGTCATCAACCGGACCATCCCCTACGAGATTGTCGGCCAGTTCGGCGCCGGACGGGTTCTGCTGAAACCGGCCTCCGAGGGAACGGGTCTTATTGCCGGTGGTGCCGTCCGGGCCGTTCTGGAGGTGGCCGGCGTTCACAACATCCTGACCAAGTGTCTCGGTTCACACAATCCCCACAATCTGGTGAAGGCAACCCTGGAGGGACTTCGTCGTCTGAAGAGTCCCGTTGAGGTGGCCATGTTGAGGGGCAAGGAAATATCGGAGATATAGGCGAAGGAGCGTCTCGTGGCAAAGAAGCTCAAAATCAAGCTGGTGAAAAGCTACATCGGAAGGCCGGAAAAACACAGGAAGGTTCTTCGCGGTATGGGGCTCCAGAAGCTCAACAGAACCGTTCTTCTTAAGGATACGCCGGAAATTCGGGGGATGATCAACAAGGTTTCCCACCTTCTGTCCGTGGTGGAGATAGAGGTGAGCGAGAAATGAAACTCAATGAATTGAAACCGCCGCGGGGTTCCAGGCGGAAGAGGAAGAGAATCGGTCGGGGAGACGGATCGGGTCACGGCCAAACGGCGACCAAAGGCGCCAAGGGGCAGAAAGCACGGTCCGGCCCAGGCATCAAGGCGGGATTCGAAGGCGGCCAGATGCCTCTCTCGAGACGGCTGCCCAAGCGGGGCTTCAGAAACCTGTTCAGAAAAAACATCATCGTCGTCAATCTGGGGCAGCTAGGCCCCTTTACCGGCGGCGCCACCGTGGATCCCGATGCCCTCCTCGAGCAGGGCATCATCAAGAAGGTCGGGGACGGTGTGAAGATCCTGGGAAAGGGAGTCCTCGATCGTCCCCTCAAGATCAAGGCCCATGCCGTCAGCAGCGGGGCGCGGGAAAAGATCGAATCAGCGGGCGGATCCGTTGAGGTGATTTGATTTGTTAAGCGGATTCAAGAATATACCCAAGATACCGGAGTTGCAGAAGAGGATTTTCATGACCTTTCTTCTGCTCGGCGTCTACCGGATCGGGACCCACGTGCCGACGCCCGGTATCGACAACAAGGCTCTTGCCGCCTTCTTCGACATGGCCAAAGGGTCGCTGCTGGGGCTCTTTGACATGTTTGCGGGCGGTGCCCTGAGCAATCTCTCCGTTTTTGCACTGGGGATCATGCCTTACATCAGCGCTTCGATCATCCTTCAGCTCCTTACCATTGCCATTCCCCACCTGGAGAGGCTTTCGAAGGAGGGGGAGGTCGGCCGGAGAAAGATTACCCAGTACACCCGTTACGGAACCGTGATCCTGAGCCTGATTCAGGGGTTCGGTATCGCCGTGGGGCTTGAAAACATGGCGGGACCCACGGGGGCTTCCATCGTCATGGAGCCCGGCTGGGGCTTCAGGTTTATGACCGTCATCACGCTCACCGCCGGGACGTCCTTTATCATGTGGCTGGGTGAGCAGATCACCGAACGCGGCATCGGAAACGGCATCTCGCTGATCATCTTTGCGGGGATTGTCTGCCGGGGCCCGGCGGGCCTTCTGGGCACCTTCCGTCTTGTCTCGACGGGAGAGATGGGGATCATCTTCGTCGCTTTTCTCTTCCTCTTCATGGTGGCGGTGGTGGGTTTCATCGTCTTTGTGGAAAGCGGTCAGAGAAGGATTCCCGTGCAGTATGCGAAGCGGATCGTCGGCCGCAAGATGTACGGCGGCCAGACCACGCACCTCCCACTGAAAGTGAACACAGCCGGCGTGATTCCGCCGATCTTTGCTTCCTCGATTATCATGTTCCCGGCGACGATTGCCAATTTTGTTCCTCATCCCTGGATGCAGGCGGTGTCGGATTATCTGCGGCCCGGTGCCTTTATCTACGAAGCGACCTATGTCGCCTTCATTGTCTTTTTCTGCTTCTTCTACACGGCCGTTGTTTTTAACCCCATCGACGTGGCGGACAACATGAAGAAGTACGGCGGTTTTGTCCCCGGCATCCGTCCGGGCAAAAAAACGGCAGAGTACATCGATCACGTGCTGAGCCGGCTGACCTTCGGGGGCGCCATTTACGTGTCGCTGGTCTGTGTGCTGCCCAGCATTCTGATGGTGTATATGAACGTGCCTTTTTATTTCGGAGGGACGGCACTTCTCATCGTCGTGGGGGTTGCCCTCGACACGGCCGGGCAGATCGAAACCCATCTTCTGGCCCGCCAGTACGAGGGATTTTTGAAAAAAGGACGGCTGGCCAGGAGGCGGTAGACCCGGGGGAAGCCCCCTGGAGGATCTCTGGCATGGTTATTTTGAAATCTCCCGAGGAGATCCGAAAGCTGAGAGGGAATAACCTCATCGTCGCTCAGATTCTCGAGGCGTTGAAAAAAATCATCCGGCCGGGCGTGACCACGTTTGAGCTGGATCGGTATTGCGAGGAACTGACACTTCAAAAGGGGGCGAAGCCGGCTTTCAAGGGATACAGGGGATATCCCTTCTCACTTTGTACCTCGGTGAACGAGGAAGTCGTTCACGGGATGCCGTCGGATCGCAAGCTCCGGGAAGGGGACATCGTCAGCCTCGATTTCGGCATCTATCATCAGGGGCTTTACGGGGATGCAGCCGTGACCGTTCCCGTCGGCGAGGTCTCCGACGAGGCTGGAAGGCTGATGCGGGTGACGGAAGAAGCCCTCTACAAGGCCATTGAGCAGACGAGAGCCGGAAACCGGCTCGGGGATATATCGGCGGCCATTCAGAATCACGTGGAAGCTGCCGGATACTCCGTTGTCCGGGACCTGGTGGGTCACGGTATCGGCCGGTCCCTCCACGAGGATCCCCAGGTGCCCAACTATGGGAGGGAGGGCAGAGGCATCGAGTTGAGACCCGGCATTGTTCTGGCCATTGAACCCATGGTCAATGCCGGAACCTATGCTGTGAAGGTGCTTCAGGACGGGTGGACCGTCGTAACCGCTGACGGAAAACTGTCGGCACATTTTGAGCATTCCGTGGCCATCACGGAGAACGGCCCATTCATTCTGAGCCGGATCGACGGAAAGCCGGATTAAGTTGCGGGAGGCGTGTCGGCAGGGTTTGTTGAACGGCGATCGGGGACAGGATTGTATGCCGAAGGAAGAACCCATTCAGGTTGAAGGAACAGTCGTAGAGACGCTTCCCAACGCCATGTTTCGGGTGGAACTCGAGAACGGTCACCGCGTGCTGGCTCACATATCAGGCAAGATGCGGATGCACTTCATTAAAATTCTGCCCGGCGACAGGGTGACCGTTGAGCTTTCGCCCTATGATTTGACGCGAGGAAGAATCGTATACCGCTCCAAATAGGCTCCGGGCGGCGTGACAGGAGAAAAGGACATGAAGGTCAGGTCTTCAGTGAAAAAAATATGTGACAAGTGCAAGATCATCAAGCGCCACGGCGTCGTCCGGGTGATCTGCGAAAATCCAAAGCACAAGCAGAGACAGGGATAATAATCCATCAGAACTTAAGGAGGCTCATCGGTGGCAAGGATCGCGGGTGTTGATTTACCAAAGAACAAAAGGATGGAGATCGCGCTGACCTATATTTACGGCATCGGAAGGTCCGCGTCGCAGGACATCCTTCGCAAAGCCGGGGTCGATGTTGACACGAAGACGGATCGCCTCACGGACTCGGAGGTGACGGCCATCAGGAATATCATTGACAAGGATCATAAGGTCGAGGGGGATCTCCGCCGGGAGGTGTCCATGTCGATCAAGCGGCTGATGGATGTCGGAACCTACCGCGGCCTGAGGCACCGCAAGGGTCTTCCTGTTCGGGGGCAGAGAACCCACACGAATTCCCGCACCAGGAAGGGACCGAGGCGGTCCATTGCCGGCAAGAAGAAATAGAGCGGTTTTCGGATTCGGGAGGATAAATGGCAGGTCCACGAAAGTCAGGGAAACGAAAAGAGAAAAAAAGCGTGCCGGAGGGCATCGCCCACATCCAGTCGACCTTTAACAACACCATCGTGACGATCACGGATCTGAGCGGCAATGTCCTCGCATGGTCCTCGTCCGGCATGGAGGGTTTTAAGGGTTCGAGAAAGGGGACGCCTTTTGCGGCGCAGATGGCCGCAGAGAGTGCGGTCCGGAAGGCCAAAGAACACGGCGTGCGCAGCGTTCGGGTGTACGTCAAGGGACCCGGGTCGGGGCGGGAGTCGGCGCTTCGGGCCCTGCAGGCCGCAGGGCTCAACATCAGCGTGATCAGGGATGTCACGCCCATCCCTCACAACGGCTGCCGGCCGCCCAAGAGACGAAGGGTCTAACACCTGCGGGAATGAGTAACCGCAGGAATGAGAATGACAAGCAAGATGGAGGAGTAATTTGGCAAGATATCGTGGTTCGGTTTGCAGAATGTGCCGCAGGGAAGGGCTGAAACTGTTCTTCAAAGGAGACCGGTGCTATACGGAAAAGTGTGCCTTCGAGAGGCGGGGGTACGCCCCGGGAGAACACGGACACTCCCGCAAGAAATTTTCCGATTACGGAACCCAGCTTCGTGAAAAGCAGAAACTCAAACGGATGTTCGGCCTCCTCGAGAAACAATTCAGGGGTTATTTCGTAAAGGCCGACCAGAAGAAGGGGATCACCGGTACGACCCTTCTCGTTTTTCTTGAGTCGAGACTGGACAACATGGTGTATCGGATAGGCTTCGCGACGTCGAGAACGGAGGCAAGGCAATTTGTGCGGCACGGCCATTTCAAGGTGAACGGAAGAAAGGTCAACATCCCGTCCTTCCTGATCAAGAAAGGGGATGTGATCGAGCTGAGGGAGAAGAGTAAAAAAGTACTCCCGATCCTGGAGTCTATGGAAACCGTGGCCAGGCGAGGTGTTCCGTCGTGGCTGGAACTGGACAAGGAGAATTTTAGGGGTGTCGTGAAAGCGCTGCCTACGCGGGATGATATCACGATGCCGATCCAGGAGCAGCTGGTCGTTGAGCTGTACTCCAAGTAACAGCAAAACCATAGGAAAAGGCATATGCAGAGAAACTGGCGCAGTCTGATCAGACCCAAGCGGATTGAGGTTGACGAAAAAACCCGTACCCGATTATACGGGGAGTTCACCTGTCAGCCTCTGGAGAGGGGCTTCGGGATTACCCTCGGGAATGCCCTGAGGAGAATTCTTCTGTCCTCCATCCACGGTGCCGCCATTGTTTCCGTGAAGATCGACAAGGTCCTTCACGAGTTTTCGACCGTTACGGGGATGAAGGAAGATGTGACGGATTTCATCCTGAATTTGAAGGGGATCCGTCTGAAGCTGAATCAGGATGGCCCGAAAACCATCCGTCTCGATGTGGCCAGGGAAGGCGTCGTCACCGCCGGTGACATTACCGTCGATCCGACGGTGGAGATCATGAACCCGGAGCAATATCTCTGCACGCTGGCGGGCAACGCAAAGCTCAAGGCGGAGATGGTTGTGAGGATAGACAAGGGCTACGTGGCCGCCAAGCGTGAGCGTGACGCCGATCAGCCCGAGGGGACGATCAACATCGATGCCTCCTTTTCCCCGATCAAGAAGGTCAGCTACACGGTGACCCATGCCAGAGTCGGCCAGATCACCGATTATGATCGTCTGATACTGGAGGTATGGACCGATGGCAGCGTCCTGCCCGAGGATGCCGTTGCCTACGCAGCCAAGATCCTGAAGGAGCAGCTCGATATCTTCATCAACTTCGAAGAGATGGAGGAGGCGAAGGAGCCCGAACAAATCAAGGAAACGGAGATGATCAATGAGAATCTTTTCAAGAGCGTCGACGAGCTTGAACTCTCCGTCCGGTCCGCCAACTGCCTGAAAAACGCGGGCATCCACCTCATCGGAGAACTGGTCCAGAAAACGGAAGCCGAGATGCTGAAGACAAGGAATTTCGGACGGAAATCCCTCAACGAAATCAAGGAGATTCTTTCGGAAATGGGACTTTCTCTCGGCATGAAAATCGATTTTCCGGTTCGTAAGGACGAAAAAGAAAAAACCAAAGAGAAAAGCTGATTCCATATCGGATTGAAAGGTTATCCCCATGCGTCATCAGAAGGCAGGAAGGAAGCTCGGCAGGACCACAAGCCACAAGGAAGCCATGCTTCGAAACATGGTCACTTCCTTTTTCAAACACGAGAAGATCACGACCACGGACACCAAGGCCAAGGAGCTGCGAAGGGTGGCTGAAAAGATGATCACGCTCGGAAAGAATGAAGGTCTCCATGCCCGACGGCAGGCGGCAAGCGTTGTGCGCGAGCGCGGGGTGGTCAAGAAGCTTTTCGAAGAAATCTCGCCCCGCTACAAGGATCGTGCGGGCGGTTACACACGGATCATCAAGGCCGGTTTCCGGGTGGGTGATAATGCACCCCTCGCCATAATCGAACTCATCCCCCTGGAAGTCAAGAAAGAGGAGAAGCCAAAAGCCAAAGGTCGGAAGAAGGCGTCGGCGAAAAAATAGTCGGAATCCCGGGAAAATCTCGCAAACACAAAAGCAAGGCTTCGGCCTTGCTTTTTTTGTCTCGGTTTACCCTTGATTTTGAAAGAAAAAAATTGTAAGGAATACAACACGATCCGTTAAAAATCCAGAAAAGGAGGGTGCGTTATGGCCGAGGAAAAGATAGGCGAAATCGTAAAATTCTTCGCTAAACCGAGTGTAGCCGCCATCAAGATCACCGCCGGAGAACTCAAGGTGGGGGACAAGATCAAGCTGGTGGGTCACACGACGAATTTCGAAGAAGTCATCGATTCCATGGAGGTCAACAACCAGAAGGTTGCGAAGGCCGTTGTCGGTGACTACATCGGCGTCAAGGTGTCCGACCGCGTTCGCCCAGGGGACGAGGTATTCAAGGTCATCCCCGATTAACCCGTCCCGGTTCGGAGCAAACACTGGATGTCAATCATACGTGAATCCCAGCCCCGCCCGCTCCTGGCGGGTCGGGTTTTACGATGGTGATTTCTCTCCTTTTTCTGAACCCTGCAGAGAGGGACGCTGAGTGCCGCGGGAACGAATTGTTTTTCAAGCCATGGGTATCAAAAGAGTTTACCCCTGGCTTTTTTTATGGTCCTCTCGATGAGGCCCTCGAGTCTATAAAATGATTGCCCCTGACTACGGGCTGTGTTAATCAGACCGTGCGCCAGGGTGCCCAGGAGCACGATCCACGCTCGCAGACAAGGCCGGCAACAATGATTCCTCATGATCCCTTAGAATACCTGTCGTCGCTGAAGGGGATGGGTATGCGCCTGGGCCTGGAGCCCGTGACCAGGCTTCTCCGTCGCCTGGGGAGCCCTCAGGACCGGTTTAAGGCCGTGCTCGTGGGGGGCACAAACGGAAAGGGATCGATTGCGGCCCTGATTGCCTCCATCCTTACTTGCCGGGGTTACCGAGTCGGTCTCTACACCTCCCCTCACCTGGTCAATTTCAAGGAACGAATACGGGTTGACGGGAAGGCGATTTCCGGGAGGGATCTCCGGCGTCTCATCGGTGAAGTCCGAGATCATGTCCGGGAGGACGTCACTTACTTCGAATTCACGACAGCCCTCGCTTTTCTTCACTTCTTTCGTGCCGGAGTCGACATCGCTGTCCTGGAGGTCGGTCTAGGCGGGCGTCTGGATGCGACGAATGTCGTTAATCCGGAGGTAGCGGTTATTTCGAATATCTCCCTCGAGCACAGGGCGTACCTGGGGCGGAGGCTCAAAGATATTGCCCGGGAAAAAGGAGGGATCATCAAGCCCGCAGGCCTGGTCGTGACCGCAGCCCGGCAGAAGGCTGTTATCGAGGCCCTCGAGGCCATCGGACGGACACGGAGAGCCCGGATCTTTTGGATCGGCCGGGACATCAGGGTCCGTTCCTCGGGCGAGAGAACCTTTTCCTATTTCGGGATCGAGCGAAATTTCAAGGATCTCCACCTTCGACTCCGGGGGAGGCATCAGTTCATCAATGCCGCCTGTGCCCTCGGGGCCGTCGAACTCCTCGGAAGACGCGGCCTCTACGTCGATGACAGGAGCATCCGGGAGGGACTTGCCCGATGTCGATGGGAGGGGAGGCTGGAGGTGCTCCAGGAGAGGCCCATGGTTGTTGTTGATGGTGCCCACAATCCGGCCGGGGCATCGGTCCTCCGGGAGGCCCTGGAAGAGAACTTCTCCTTTAGAAGACTCATCCTTGTTTTCGGAGTCCTTGCCGACAAGGACTATCGGAGAATGCTCGGGAGGCTTCTCCCCGCGGCGGATTACATCATACTCACTAAACCCCGGGAGGAAAGGGCCCTGCCCCCGGATATCCCTGCCCGCTGGCTTCGAGCAACCGGCGGGAGGGCGGAGGTCATCGAGGACAGCGGAAAGGCCCTGGAGCGTGCCCTCAGACGGGCAGGGAAAAATGATCTTGTCTGCGTCACAGGGTCTCTCTATCTCGTCGGAGAAACCAGGGCCAGGCTCAAAGGATCACTCAAGAAGGACCTATCTTTATCGGCGGGTTGAGCCATTCATGAAAAGGGACGGACTTCTTTTTTCGACCTTGCTCTTCTTCCTCTGCCTTCTGATGCATGCAGAGGCGCTTTCGGCATATGGAAAGGGAACGCCCCGCGGACCCGTTACCATCGAGGCGGATGCCCTGACCTATGATCAGGTGAACGATACCTATCAAGCCGAGGGCAACGTGATCATCTTTTTTACCGGGGGCTATCTCAAGGCGGACCGTGTCCTGCTCAACCGCCAGACGAACGAGGCCGTCGCCGAAGGAAACACTTTCCTGAAGAGCAATGGCGACCTCCTGGAAGGGGAGCGGGTCGACTTGAATACGGAGACAAAAACAGGAATCGTCCGGTCCGGGCGGATGTTCTTCGAGAAATATCACTTCCACATCCGGGGCCGGGAGATTCAAAAGAAGAGTGAGGCGGACTATTTCATGAAGGACGGCACAGCCACCACGTGCGACGGTGACTGTCCCGATTGGCGGTTCGCTGCCCGCGAAATGGACGTGACCATCGACGGCTATGGCACGATGAAGGACGGGACATTCCAGATCCGGAATGTCCCGGTTTTGTATTTCCCTTATCTCATCTTCCCCGTCAAGACCACACGGCAATCGGGCATCCTTCTTCCACACCTGGGCTACTCCGAAAACAAGCTCGGTTTTGACGTGGCCGTGCCGGTCTTCTGGGCCATATCGGACAGCACCGATGCGACGTTTTATCAGCGTTACATGGATAAGAGGGGGTACCAACAGGGAGCGGAATTCCGGTATTTCCTTTCTCCCGATACCTTCGGAACCTTCTATGCCGACTATCTGGACGATCAGTGGACGGGTACCCGGGAAATCGACGAGGTTCAGCAGGTCCAGACCGAGAAGCAAAAACGGTGGTCCTATTACCTGAATCATCAATCCACTTTCAGCCCAGGTTTTTATCTGAGAACCGACATCAACAGAGTTTCGGATACCACTTATTTTAGTGATTTCGACTCGTACAACTATTACCTGACGCACTACGCAGGGACGGCAAACAGGCGGTTTCAAAGGATCTCCTATGTCGGGGACCAGAGGCTCACCGCTCTGGAATCCAAGGGCCGACTCGTGAAGGACTGGGGCCTCTTCAGTCTGACAGGCTATGCCCAGTACACCGATGATTTGACAAAATCCTCCAATGACATGACCCTGCAAAAGTATCCCGAAATCCTCCTGACCGCTTTTACACAACCCGTGTTCGGGTCTCCCTTGAACTTTGGAATGGGTGGATCCTACAGTTATAATTACAGACAGGTGGGGGAAAAGGGTAATCTCTTCGATATCGCTCCTGTGTTGTCGCTTCCGCTGAGCCTCGGTAATTATCTCCAGTTCACACCGGAAATTGGTATCAAGGAAACCTATTGGGATACGACAGGAGCCTTGGCAGGGGCGGAGAAAAAGACGGGAAGCCGTGAGATCGCCACAGCGGGCGCCAGGCTGTCGTCGGATGTTCACAGAATCTTCGACATCGGAGGTTCATCAGTGGATAAGATAAAGCATTATATCAAACCGGAGGTTCTCTATACCTATGTTACGGTCAACGAGGATGAGCGTCCCGATTTTGTGACGCCCGTCAACTCGCAGAGCAGCATCACCTGGTCTTTACTCAACACCCTCACATCCAAATTAAAGGAAAAAGACGGGAAGTACACCTACCGCGAGTTTTTGCGTTTTAAGCTCTTGCAGATTTACGATTTCCGGGGGGACGTCTACAACGTTACCCCTCTCACACCGACGACCACCCCTACCACCACGTCCCCCGCAGTCAGTACAGGGCATTATTTCGGTCCCTTGAACGCGGAGCTTGAGTTTTACCCCTACCAGTATGTCCGTTACAAATCGACCCTCGCCTTTGATGTCAATTCCGGTGACTGGACGACGATGAACCACGAGCTTGGATTGAGCGATGCCCGGGGGGATTCGGCCAGCATTCAGTACCAGTACACAGAAGATATCGTTAAGAATATCAACCTCTTGTTGAAGGCAAAGGTGACAAGGGCCGTTGAATTAAAGTATATTTTAAGGAATAACCTGCTTCAAGATGCCACCCTGGAGTCGACCTATGGCATCAGTTACAACAGTCAGTGCTGGGGAGTGGAATTTACCTATTCGGATTTGGTGAACGACCGGCAGTTCATGATTTCCGTCAATCTCCTGGGCTTGGGGAAGATAGGGAGCGTCAGCGCGAAAGCGGACGCCCTGTCGAGCCCCTCCAAGTAAAAAATTCCAGGGTTTTTCCTTGACAAAATGCACGGAATTCTTTAATATCCGCTGTTCAATTTTCAGATAGAAGTGGTGTTTTTATGAAGACCTATATTGCCAAAAAAGAATCCGTGGACCGGGAGTGGCTGCTCGTTGATGCCGACGGTAAGATCCTGGGTCACCTCGCCAGCGAGGTCGCGAAGCGCCTCCGGGGCAAGCACAAGGCCATCTACACCCCTCATGTGGACACCGGCGACTTTGTCGTCGTGATTAATGCCGAGAAGGTTGTCCTGACGGGGAAAAAGCTCGACGACAAGATCTATCACCATCACTCCGGCTATCCGGGTGGGCTGAAGTCGATCCCTGCCGGTAAGCTCCTGAAAAAGAAGCCTGAAAGCCTTGTGACGGAGGCTGTAAAGGGGATGCTTCCCAAAGGAACCCTGGGTAGGCAAATGCTCAAAAAGCTCAAGGTTTATACGGGGAAAGGTCACCCCCACGCTGCCCAGAAGCCCGTTATCCTGGAGCTCTAGGAAGAGGGCTTCACCCTCGAAATATCTATATCATTGAAATGGCAGGAAGTTTTGGAGATTGACATGACGGATAAACGTTACTACGCAACGGGGAAAAGAAAAAGGGCTATCGCAAGGGTCTGGATGAAGGAAGGCAACGGGGCCCTGACCGTCAACGAGCGAAATTTCGACGACTATTTCACCCGCGAAGTTCTCAGGAAGATCATCGAACAACCGTTAGAGGTGACGGGCAGCCTCGGCAAGTTTGACATCAAGATCACCGTCTGCGGCGGCGGTGTATCGGGGCAGGCCGATGCCGCAAAACACGGCATATCCAGGGCCCTGGTGGAATACGACGCGGAGCTCCGTTCCGTCCTGAAAAAGGCCGGATTTCTGACGCGTGACCCCCGCATGAAGGAAAGAAAGAAATACGGTCAGCCCGGCGCGAGGAAGCGGTTCCAGTTCTCGAAACGTTAAGATCGAACCGAAGGGGGTTTTCAAGCCCCCTTTTTTTATGTTTGGGAGGGGCGAAAGAGATGTTGAAAGTCGGTATATACGGCGGAAGCGGCTATACGGGGCAGGAACTGATGCGGATCCTGCTCAGGCATCCCGATGTCAAGGTGGTGGCCCTGACATCGCGGAAGTTCAAGGGGACTGCCATTTCGGACATCTTCCCTGTCTTCGAGGGCCTCACCGATCTTAGGTACATGGACGCCTCACCGCAGGAAGTGGCGAAGATGTCGGACCTGGTGTTCCTCGCGCTCCCCCACGGAGAGGCCATGGCCACGGCTCCCCTTTTCCTCAAGGCGGGGAAAAAGGTCATTGACCTGAGTGCCGATTTCCGCCTGCATGACCTGGCTGTTTTCGAGGCGTGGTATCACAAGCACAGCGCTCCCGAACTCTTGTCAGAGGCGGTTTTCGGTCTGCCCGAACTCTACCGGAAGGAGATCAAACCGGCCAGGCTCGTGGCCAATCCCGGCTGTTACCCAACGAGCGCCATCCTCGGCCTCGCGCCCGCCCTGAAGGAGAAGGTCATCGACCCCGATTCCATCATCGTCGATTCCAAATCGGGCGTCAGCGGTGCCGGGCGGGAGCCGCAGATCAGCTCCCTCTTCTGCGAGGTGGAAGAGGGCTTCAAAGCCTACAAGGTGGGCGAGCACAGGCACGCGCCGGAGATTGAGCAGGAGCTGTCGCTTCTCGCCGGCCAGGAGGTCAGGATTACCTTCACGCCTCACCTCCTTCCCCTCAACCGGGGGATTTTGAGCACCATCTATGCGACTTTGAAGAAGGATGTGACCACGGCCTCGCTTCTCGACCTGTACCGGGGCTTTTACCGGGGTGAAAAATTCGTGCGGGTCTACAAGGAAGGCGCCTTCCCGAATGTTTCCTCCGTCCGGGGGTCGAATTTCTGCGACATCGGCATGTCCGTCGATCAGAGGACGAACCGGGTGATCATCATCACGGCGATCGACAATCTCGTCAAAGGCGCTTCTGGACAGGCCGTGCAAAATATGAATATCATGTGCAACCTAGATGAGGACAGGGGACTCGACATCATAGCCCTTTACCCGTAGAGGTTATCCATCTTTTTCAAAAGGGGGTTTCCCGTGGCCCTGCGAGTTTACAACACGCTGACGAAAAGAAAGGACGATTTCAAGCCCATCGTGGAGGGAAAGGTCGGGCTCTATGCCTGCGGCGTCACCGTATATGACCTCTGCCACATCGGCCATGCCCGTTCAGCCGTCGTCTTCGACATCATCACGAGATATCTCCGCTTCCGGGGCTACGAGGTGACCTTCGTCAAGAACTACACCGACGTCGACGACAAGATCATCAACCGCGCAAACAAGGAGGGTGTGAACATCACCGATATCTCGGAGCGCTTTATCACGGAACACGACATGGACATGGGAAGCCTCGGGATTAAGCGGCCAACGGTTACCCCGAAGGCCACGGAGAACATCGACGGCATGATCCGCCTCATCCAAGTCCTCATGAATAAGGGCCTCGCCTACGAGGCGGAAGGCGATGTCTATTTTGCCGTTGACAAATTCAAGGGCTACGGGAAACTCTCGGGGCGCGACCCCGAGGAGATGATGGCCGGCGCCCGTGTGGAGATAGGCGAAAAGAAGAAAAACCCCCTGGATTTTGCTCTCTGGAAGGCGAGCAAAGAGAATGAGCCCTGGTGGGAAAGCCCCTGGGGAAAGGGTCGTCCGGGATGGCACATCGAGTGCTCCGTCATGAGTTCGCGCCACCTGGGGGAAACCTTCGACATCCATGGCGGGGGGGAGGATCTCATCTTCCCGCATCATGAAAATGAGATCGCGCAGTCCGAAGGGGCCACGGGAGAACCCTTTGCCCACTACTGGATCCACAATGGCTTTATCCGGATCGACAACGAAAAGATGTCGAAGTCCCTCGGCAATGTCTTCACGATCAAGGAGATTCTCAAGGGCTATCATCCGGAAGTCGTGAGATTTTTCATGCTCCAGAGTCATTACCGCAGCCCCCTGGACTACTCCGATGACGCCCTCAAGGAGGCCCGGGCGGGTCTCGCACGGCTTTACACCACCCTGAAAGGGATCAAGGACAGGCTCGCGGGCCAGAGGCCCTCCGGTGCTCCATCGGATGGACTGACCGGCAGGGCGAAAGAAATTTTTGATAAACTTGAGGATCTTTCCCGGCGGTTTGTCGACGCCATGGATGATGATTTCAATACGGCCAGGGCTCTCGGGTCTATTTTCGAGGCGGCGAGGCTTCTGAACACCTACACGACCGAAAAAGGATTTAAGGCCACACCCCATTCGATATTCATCCTGAAGACCGCGGAGGATAAACTGCTTGAGCTCTGCGATGTTTTCGGGATCCTGAAAGAGGACCCCGATGCCTTCTTCCGGAAAAGCCGGGTCATGGAGGTGCAGAAAAGAGGACTCGACGTCAAAAAAATTGAGAGCCTGATTAAGGAGCGTAACGAAGCCAGAACGGTCAAGGACTGGAAGAAGGCGGACGACAAAAGAGCACTTTTGGCTGGAATGGGAATCGTCCTGAAGGATACGGCAGCCGGAACGACCTGGAACTTCGACCTGTAGGTCAGGCGACGCCTTTACAGCTCTTCGGGCGTGAAGGCGACGACCTCGTCGATGGAAAGGACGTCGCAGAAGATCATGGCGAGGCGGTCGAGACCGAGCGCAATGCCCGCGGATTCCGGCAGGTGTCGAAGGCTCTCGAGAAATCTCTCCGGCATGGGACAGACGTCCTTTCCCGCCGACCGGCGCTTGAGGTTTTCCCCTTCAAAGCGCCTTCGCTGATCATCCGGATCGGTCAATTCCGAAAAGCCGTTTGCTAATTCCAGGCCGAAGAGATAGATTTCAAAACGCTCGGCCAACCCCCTGTCTTCCCGCTTCGTTCGAGCAAGCGCCCCGAGTGCCGCGGGATAGTCATAGAGGAAAGTCGGTTTTCCCCGGCCCAGCCGCGGCTCGATGTCACGGACCATGATCTCCTCGAAGAGATCCTTCTCGAGGGAGGCGGCCATGGGGGTGGTCGCAAAGCGATCAAAGGCATCCCTGACAGAAATGCGCTGCCAGGGTTTTTCAAGATCAATCTTCTCCCCGCGGTATTCCAATAACGTTCCCCCCCGCATTTTCTCTAAGAGGTAAAGAAAAAGATCTTCACTCTCCTCCATGAGCCCCCGGTAATCGATGCCCGCGCGGTACCACTCCAGGAGTGTGAACTCCGGCAGGTGGCGGTCCCCGCGTTCGCGCTGGCGGAAAGACCGACAGATCTGAAACATCTTCGGGTATCCTGCAGCGAGCATTCGTTTCATGCAGACCTCGGGGGAGGTGTGGAGGAACCACTCCCCGGAGGGAAAGGCGTCGATATGGGCTTCCGGCGCGGGTGCGGGGATCCGGTGCGGTGTTTCGACCTCGAGATAATTTCGGGAGAGGAAGAATTCTCGAATGACCTGGGTCAGCGTGGCACGGGTTTCGAGGGCGAACTTTCGCCTCGAGAGTTTCCAGTCCGTATTCATCGGTGAGAGTATTCCTCGGAGATTATTCCTTGACGCGGGTGAGGTATTCACCGCTGCGGGTGTCGATGCGGATTTTTTCACCCTGTTCGATGAAAGGGGGCACCGCGACCTTGTAACCCGTTTCGAGGATCACCGGCTTGTAGTTGCCCGAGACCGTGTCGCCCTTGATCCAGGGCGGAGCCTCCGCCACGGTCAGGTCCACGAAGTTGGGGAGCGTGATGTCTATAGGCCGCTCGCGGAAGAGGAGGATCTTGACCTCCATGTTATCGATCAGAAAGTTCTTCGCGTTGCCGATCTGCTCCTCCATGAGGTGGATCTGCTCGTAGCTCTCCGTGTCCATGAAGTTGTAGTGGTCCCCTTCCCTGTAGAGGAACTGCATCGTTTTTTCCTGCGTCTCGGCCGGCTTGAACGTATCCACCTCGCGGAAGGTCCGATCCACGGTGGTGCCCAAGAGCAGGTTGCGAAGCTTGCAGCGATAGAGAGACTGGCCCTTGCCCGGCTTGACAAACTGAAAGTCGACGACGATGAAGGGGTCGTCGTCGAGCATGATTCTCAGGCCTTTTCTCAGATCGCTTGCCGTATACATGGGGGATTCACCTCACTTCAGTTTCTCTATGACGGGCGGCTTTGACATCCTTTTTTCGCGGGAGAGTGCCTTTTTAATACATTCTGAAATGTATGTCAAAAGGAGATTCGCGAGGCGGACTCAGCTGACGGGAAGCACCGAGCAGGGCTGCAGGGGGACCTTGCCCGGACTGCCCGGCCGGTCGACGACGTAACGTGGAAGGCAGATGCCAGCCGTTGTCTTCCAGAGTTTTTCCGAGATGTCCATGCCCCGGAGGATGTCCACCCGGAAGTGGGCCGTCCCTTTCACGGGCTCGCACTGGAAGAGATAGTAAGGCCTCACGGAAATCCGCTGAAGCCCGTGGACGAGATCACGCATCGTCTCAAAGGAATCGTTGATTCCCCGGAGGAGGACGGACTGGTTGGAGACCGGCACTCCCGCCTCGAGGAGCTTTTCACAGGCCCCGGCGGACTCGGGTGTGATTTCGCGGGGATGATTGAACTGCGTCATGAACCACAACGGCCGGTGTCTCTTTAGGACCCTGCAGAGGCTGCCCGTGATCCTCATGGGCATAACCACGGGGGTACGGCTCCCGATGCGAATGACCTCGACGTGGGAGACGGACCCGAAGGCATTGAGGAGATGGTCGATCACCTCGTCCCCGAGGATCAGGGGGTCGCCGCCCGAGAGGATGACCTCACGGATGTTCCTGTCCGATGAGACGTATTCCACCTGGGTCTGAATCCTCCTGGGCGACAGGGAAAAAGCGGGCTGATTCCAGAGCCGCCTTCGGTTGCAGTGCCGGCAATAGGTTGCACAGCGGTTCGTGATGAGGACCAGACAGCGATCGGGGTATCGATGGATCAGGCCGGGAACGGGGGATTGCGTCGTCTCGTCCAGGGGGTCATCGAAGTCATCGGGAAGGTGCTCCAACTCCCTCGCATCGGGAAAGCACTGGCGTCTCAGGGGATCGCCGCTCTCTCCCTCGTTCATCAGGGACCAGTAGTAAGGTGTGATGAGAAAGGGATGGCTCTCGACGACGGGACAAAGGACGTTGAGATTCTTCACGGGGAGCCCGAGAAGCCGGGCGAGCCGGGGCAAAGTCCGGATCCGGTTTCTCATCTGCCATCGCCAGTCGAGCCACTCTCTCTTTGAGATATTTTCCCAGGGTCTTTTCATTTTTTTCCACCCGGCAGGTGTCCGGGACCGTCAGAGATCGAGGAGATTTCTCTATCACATGGGGGTAAAACTTCAAGGGTGAAATCAGGAGGCCGGCATTTTCGCTCGAACGTATTTTCCCCCTGTCCGAGTTGCCCGGTTCTGTGTTATGATTCAAAAACAAATTTTAATGTGACGACCATGCATGTCTACAGGATCAATCAGTACATCATCGCCGCGGACATTGTCGAAGAGGCCGAACAGTTCTTCTGCGAAGAGGTCGGGGAACCCATCGAGTCCATTGTCGAGGTCAGCGTATACACCGAGGTGTCACGCGACGACGGGGTTGTGACCACCGTTAGGGACCTCATGAACGAAGAGCTCGACCGGCGAAACAGCTGGCTCCGCCTGGGGGTTCCCTGTGAACTCCACTGGCCCTTCATCGTGGTGAAAATAAAGCGATGAAACTCCCGCCCTACGGCTGCGGGGTTCCGGGAGGTTGTTCTCAAAAGACCCACTCGCTGGATGTGAGGCTTCTTAAAGGAGGGACCTATGAGGAACTTAAGAATCTTCGGCATATTCTTATCCTTGGCCCTGATTTTCTTTCTCGGTGGTCAGACCTTTTCCCAGCCCGTCCCCTACGAGGACATCCCCCGGATGACCAAGGAAGAACTCAAATCCCACCTGGGAAAATCCGATCTGGTTATCCTTGATGCTCGGATGGAACAACAGTGGTTGTCCAGTGACGCCAAAATCCCGGGGGCCTCTCACCTCAAGGAGGAAGATGTGAAGTCCTGGGCCAAGGCGCAGGACCGGAGCAAGACCTACGTCCTCTACTGCGCCTGACCTTCCGAAGAGACAAGCGCCCGGGTGGCGCATGAACTCAAGGGGATGGGGTTCCAGAAGGTCTCTGCCCTGAAGGGTGGCTGGCGGGAGTGGGTCAAGGCCAAGTTCCCGACGGAAGCGAAGGCCAAGGTCGTCGTGGACTGCATCGCCTGCCACTCCGGTGTAACCCCCAACATCGTTGGGGACTGGAAGCTGAGCAAGCACAGCGTGAACCTGGTGAGCTGCCAGGTCTGCCACGGCGACGCCCACCATTCGGAACAGAACATAGACAAGGCCCTCATCCCCACCATCGACACCTGTGCAAAGTGCCATGGTGCCCCGGCGAAACAATTCAGGGAGGGCAAGCATGCCAAGGCGTGGGTGGCCATGAAGGCCATGCCCATGGCGCACCAGCAGCCGATGGCACTGATGGAGGGGATGAAGGGGTGCGGCGGCTGCCACAAGCTGGGTCTCAAGACCGAGGAGGAAATCCGGGAACTCAGGAAGCAGGGAGGCGGTTTCGGAACCGCCTCCTGTGACGCCTGCCACACGAGGCACATCTTCTCGCTCAAGGAGGCGAGGGAGCCGCAGGCCTGCCAGACCTGCCACATGGGGTTCGATCACCCCCAGTGGGAGATGTACTCCTCGTCGAAGCATGGCGTGCGATATCTCCTGAAGCAGAGCGGCATACTGCCCGAATCCGTTTCCGCCCCGAAGTGCCAGACCTGCCACATGCAGGGCGGGAGCCACGCGGTGCGCACCGCCTGGGGATTCCTGGCCGTGAGGCTTCCCCTGCCCGACGACAAGAAGTGGGCGGCCGACCGGGTGACGATCCTCCAGGGCCTCGGTGTTCTCAATCCGCAGGGAAAGCCCACGGCGAGGTTCGATGCACTCAAGGCCGCCGATGTGGCGAGACTGACACAGGAGGACTGGCAGAAAGAGCGCGACAAGATGCTTGCGACCTGCAACCAGTGCCACTCCGGTCATTTCGCAAAGGGTGAGATCGAGAAGAGCGATCAGATGATCCGGCAGGCCGATGGGATTATGGCGGAGGCCATCCGGATCATCGCCGGTCTCTACAAGGACGGGGTCCTCAAACAGCCGAAGGGTTACGCCTACAAGTTTCCCGATCTCCTGACCTTCCACGAGGCACCGACATCGATCGAGCAGAAGCTCTACCTGATGTTCGCGGAACACCGCATGAGGACCTTCATGGGGGCTTTCCACGCCAACCCGGATTATGCCCTCTGGTACGGATGGGCTGAAATGCGGAGAGGCCTCACCGAGATCAAAGAGATGGCGGCAGAGCTTCGGAAGGCGCACGGGAAGCGGAAGAAATGACCAGGGGTTTCCCCCCGGCGAACCGGATCATGATCTCCGTTCCCAGTACGGCCCCCTTGAGTAGGTTGATGTTCCCGTTATCGAAAAAAGTACTGTCATAGAAAGCCATCACGTCGAGTCCTTATCGCCGGGTTCGCTTCTCACCCGGCGGTTTTTTTTACATTGGATTTACGCGTCGAATTGTTTTAAAAGGCGGAATGCCCGACCCACATCACGCCTCCCTTGCAGGAAAAACAGGCCTTGAAGGATAAGAATCAGTCCATCAAGCTCGCCGTTCTCGCGCTGGCCGGTATGGCTCTCATCTGGGGATACAACTGGGTGATTGCGAAGGAAGCCCTTCGTTACGCCAGCGCATTCGATTTTGCCGCCCTTCGAAGTGTCTTCGGCGCCCTCTGTCTGCTTCTCCTTCTTCTTTACAGGGGAAAGGGGGTTCGCCCCCGGGATGTGCCGATGACGATGATGCTCGGGCTTCTCACAACAACGGGGTCCGTCGGGTTTTCGACGTGGGCACTGGAAAGCGGTGCTGCCGGGAAAACAGCCGTCCTCGTCTATACCATGCCCTTCTGGGTGTTATTGCTTGCCTGGCCGATCCTTGCCGAGCGTATCCGTGGTATGCAATGGATCGCCGTGTTCACAGCCTTCTCGGGACTCGCCATCATCCTCGAACCCTGGCATCTCGCGGGGTCGACCATGAGCAAGGCTCTGGCCGTCCTCGGCGGACTCACATGGGCCGGAAGTGCCATCACACTCAAAATCATGCGGAGGCGGGGTACCTTTGATCTCCTTTCGGTAACGGCCTGGCAGATGCTCTTCGGTGCCATCCCCCTGTCGCTCATTGCTTTTGTTGCAGCGTCTCCCCCCATTCAGTGGACCCCCTACTTCACTGCCGCGCTTTTATATAATATCGTTTTCACAAGCGCTATCGCCCATCTCCTGTGGTTTCTTGCGCTCAGGGAACTGCCCGCCGGGATGGCCGGCATGGGGACCTTAGCTACACCGGTCATCGGTGTCATTTCGGCCTCGCTCCAGCTCGGTGAGAGACCATCGCCATCGGAAATGTCGGGGATGATCCTTATTCTGTCAGCCCTAGCCCTCCTCGTCTTCATGGGTATCCGCAATCATCGTAACTTATCGATATAAAATAGTTTTTTAGTTTCCATGCCAGGTCTTCCCGCCGATCTTCGAACACAGAAATGCCTTCGATATAACAGGTTTTTCCTGATATTTTTCTGTAATAATTAAGTATTGACATTTTTCCGATTTTTTTCTATATGAGCGCCCGCGAGCCCCATGCTCGATAAAGTCCCCTTTCCCGGGATAAAGACTTCCATGAAGTCTTTTTTGTTTTTTATAGCCGGTATAATTTTCTTACGGACTGCAGGCTGTGGCAGAGGGGAAAAAAGAAAAAACGAAAGGAGTTTTAGTATGGCTGAAGGTACGGTGAAGTGGTTTAATGAAAAGAAGGGTTTCGGATTTATAGAGAAAGATGGGGGGGGGCGACATCTTCGTCCACTTCAGCGCTATACAGGCCGGCGGGTTCAGGACCTTGCACGAGGGTCAGCGCGTAAGCTTTGACGTCTCGGAAGGTGAGAAGGGACCGTCCGCCACGAATGTCAAACCCCTTTAAGATATCTTTACAGTCAAGGAGTATCTGTGCGACTTGATGAACGGAGGCATTTTTTTGAATCTCAAAAAGCGCGATTTTTTCAAAAAGATGATTGAGAAAAAACTGGCTGAGAAGGCCATTGCATCAGGACGCGGGACCTGGGGAAACGATGGTGAGAAACCCGTGGAATTCATCGATCAGGCGACAGCCGAACTTGAGCTGAATCTCAATCTCCTCTTCAAGGCCAGAGACGATGGACAGATCGCAGAGCTCATAGAGGCCCTGGAGCGCATCGAGCAAGGGATCTACGGCGTCTGCCTGGAGTGCGATGGCGAGATTTCAGAAAATCGTCTGAAGGTGAAACCGACGGCCACGCTCTGTATTGATTGTCAGGAGACCATAGAAAAGCGCCGCTCACTCTAGCCCATTGAACTTTGAGCCTTTCCAGCCCAGGCCTTTCTTCCGAAAAAACACTCGGGGTTCCCCTGTCGGGAACCCCCTTCTTCTTTGCATGCCCGAAGCATTCCATCGCACGTGCAGCTCTTCTCCCCGTCCTCAGGCGTTCCCGTGGGCCGAGCGGATCCTTTTCAGGACCTTGCGCCAGGAGTTCGTGGTGAGGAAGCTCTCCTCCATGTTTCCGACCATCCGGATGAACCGCTTCATGGGTACGGAGAAAGTAAGCACGTCCGTCGGGACGCAGGGTCTTGCGGAAACATCAAACATCCCCAATACGGCCCTGGGGTTCTCAAAATCTTTTTCCAGATGGGGGTAAGAAACGATGGTCCCGCAGCCGGGGCCGAAGGGGGCGTAGACGGCGTTCTGCACGGCTTCGTCATAATTCGCAAGCGTGAATAATCCGGCGAGGACATCGGGACGGGCAAAAAAGATGACTGCTTCAGGCTCATCGTCGGCATCGAGAGTGTCCCACCGCTTGAAGACGACGTATTGCCCCGGCGCCCTGAATTGCGGGAGGTGCTTCATGATGGACTTCACCAGTTCAGGCGTTTTTTTGTATCGCTCGCCTTCTACCTGGCCGGGGATGCCGTAGGAGAGGAAATATTCAAAGTGAGGCCTCAGGGCCTCGGCATAACCGAGATATCGCCTGCCGCCAGCGCATCCGATGGTTTCTGCGTCGAGAAGGACGGGTTTTCCCCTGAGGGCCTTCATGATATCGGCGACCACACAGCGGTGACCGGAGGGCGGTTTCAACCGGGCCCTCTTTTCTTCGTCGTTGCTGTAGAAGAAGGCAACGGGCAGATCGGCCCCGTCAAAGAAACGGCTCCACAGTTTTGTGAACTTGTCTTTGAACTCCCTGTTCATGGGTTTATACCTCCTCGTTACGGTCAGGACATCAGCTTGATGAGGAAGGCCTGCACCAGCCTGAAAAAGACGCAGACCCCCGAGACGAAAATAACCGGCAGGAGACCTCCCAGCAGGGGGCGTCCCAGCTGCTCAAGCCTCGATCATTATTTATATCAAAATGTTTCAATTTTCAGCCTTTTTAAGAAGTCATCGGCATGTTCTGATGATTGACAACAGGAGTAATTTTTAGTAAGAATAAATTAATGAAATGTTCCGTGTCCGCAACCCTGCGGCGCAAGGACATGGTTGTTACCCTCCAACCGGATCTTCACTCGTGCCTGATCATGCGTGACGCCCGGTTTCTCAAGCACCTGAAAGAGGTGACATTGCTGATCACCGCCGTTTCCGCATTCAAAAACCCCGTGAAAATCGAAGAGAGGAAAATCACGTTTCCTGCGTCCGCCTTGCCGGGATGATGCCGGCGACATCATTCCCCGCGGGATTGGAAAGGCCCTGTCATTCCAGCCAGATTATCAGGAGGAACATTTATGGTCGTTAAAAAATCCACTTCGAAAAAAGAAGTGGACATCCGGGGGCAGGTGCTCGAACTCCATCAACTGGTCGAATACCAGAAAGGTTCCATCGTCAGCCGGACCCTCGTCAGCAGGAAAACCGGCACAGTGACACTCTTTGCCTTTGACAGGGGACAGGGACTGAGTGAGCATACGGCGCCCTATGATGCCATGGTCTGCGTCCTCGACGGGGAGGTTGAGATCACCATTTCCGGCAAGCCCTTCCGACTGAGGAAGGGCAACATGATCATCATGCCGGCCCGGGAGCCCCATGCCCTCAAGGCCCTGAAGAAATTCAAGATGCTCCTCATCATGATCCGGGGCTGAGCGGGATCACAGATCCCCTTTGAACAGAAAGGCAAGCGTGTTGAGGAACAGAGGAAAAATCATCATAGCCCATCGAGGCGCCTCGGCCTACGAGAAGGAAAATACCCTGCGGGCCTATGAGCGAGCCATCGAGATGGGTGCGGACATGATCGAGTTTGATGTGAGAAAAACAGCCGATCAGGTCCTCGTTGCGCATCACAACGAAGAGATTCAGGGGAAGGGTATCAGGACGCTGACATACGAGGCCGTTGAGCTTTTTGCGGGCCGGAAAGGTTTTCATGTCCCGACCCTTGAGGAAGTCCTGATCCTTGCGCGCGGAAAGATCGGGCTTAACGCGGAACTGAAGGAAGAAGGACACGAGAAGGACGTGGTTTCCATCATTCGGGCCTTTCTCGATGATTCGGAGTTTACCCTGACCTCGTTCAGTGAGGCCTCCCTTGTTTCCATCAAAGGGCTCTTTCCGAACCTCAAAACGGGGCTCATCCTGGGGAGGAACATCCACCGCGAGATCCGCCGTGTGGAGACAGATTTCTGGATCCCCAACTGGCGGGTGCTCGACGATGCCTTGTTCCGCATGGCTGAAGAGAATGCAAAGCCCCTCGTCGTCTGGACGGTGAATGACCGGAGAAGATTGAAGCGGTACCTGTCCGATCCGAGGATTTACGGCGTCATTACCGACAAGCCCGATTTGGCCGTTTCGGTCAGGCGGGAAGTTGTTTCTTCCTGAGGCGCTGTGACGGACGCCCCAAAGACGAAAAACAGGGTGCTCGGTTCGCAGTCGTTGTGAACAAAAGTCCAGAAGGAGGTCCTATGAACGTTTTGCCGAGAGAAGAATTGAAGACGCTGATGATGATGAAGCATGAAGGGTCTTGTGTCACCCTTTACATGCCCACCCATCGCGGGGCTGCCGAAGGTCAGCAAAACCCCATCCGATTGAAGAATTTGCTCCGGCAGGCGGAGGAAAAGCTGCAGGCGGGTGGTGTTCGCGCCGCGGACGTCGAGAAATTCATGGAACCGGCCCAGGCCCTTGTCAAAAACACGCCGCTCTGGAAGCAACAGGGTGAAGGACTGGCCGTTTTTCTGTCCTCGAAGGATTTCAAGTATTATCGTCTTCCCGTTGGCCTCCCTGAACTCGTCTTCGTGGCGGACCGTTTTCACATCAAACCCCTTCTTTCCCTCTACAGCAGCGACGGGCAGTTTTATGTCCTGGCCCTCAGCCAGAAAGACGTGAGATTTCTCGAAGGCAGCCGCTTCAGCGTCAGTGAAATGGCGCTGGAAGGGGTGCCGAAAAACATCATGGATGCCATGAAATACGATTTTCTGGAGAAGCAGCGACTGAACCGGCCTTCCGGATCCGGTTCGTCCCAGGCCCGGGGATCGATTGAATGGGCTGCATATACAAAGGAGGACACGTTGAGGTTCTTCCAGCAGATCGATCGAGGGCTCCACGGGATACTGAAGGACAAAAAGGCGCCCCTCGTTTTTGCCGGCGTCGATTATCTCTTCCCCATATACCGGGAGATTAATTCTTATCCGCACCTGGTCGACAGGGCCATCACCGGAAATCCCGAAGGTCTGAGCGTCGAAGAACTACGGAAGCAGGCCTGGACCATTGTGGAACCCTATTTTCAGAAGAGACAGGACGATGCGCGCGCTCAGTACCGGCAGTCCGTCGGGACGGGGCTGACATCGAACAACATCAAGGAAATTGTGCCCGCGGCCCACCACGGTCGTGTCGGTATCCTTTTTGCCACGGTGGGCACACAGCAGTGGGGTTCATTTCGGCCCGATACCGGTGAGGTCATCCTGCGGGAGAAGTTTGCCTCCGGCGATGAGGACCTCGTCGACCTCGCCGTGATTCAGACCCTCCTGAATGCCGGGGCCGTTTACACGATGAAAAAGGAAGAAATGCCGGAGATGGAACCCCTGGCGGCGGTGTTTCGTTATTGAGGGGAAGATGATGGAATATCAGGGCGCGATAGTAGGGAGGTGACAAAGATGGATGCCATGGAGGCTATTTTGACGAGAAGAAGCATACGCAAATACACGAACAAAACCGTACCTGAAGCTGTCGTCAAGGAACTTCTGGAGGCGGCCATGAGCGCGCCCTCCGCCGGAAACCAGCAGCCCTGGCAGTTTATTGTGATCAACGATCGAAAAACACTCGATGAGATACCGAAGTTTCATCCTTTCTCGCAGCCCCTCCGGGAGGCATCGGTGGCCATTGTTATCTGCGGGGATTTACAGCGTGAGAATTTCAAGGGGTTCTGGGTTCAGGACTGCTCGGCGGCGACGGAAAACATCCTCGTGGCCGCCCGGGCGAGAGGCTTGGGAACCGTGTGGCTGGGGGTGTATCCGATGGATGACCGCATCAAGGGGATGCGGAAGCTCCTGGGTCTGCCGGAGACGATTGTGCCGCTTTCGATCATCCCCGTCGGTTATCCGGCGGAGGAAAGGACCCGGGCGAACCGTTACGACACTTCACGGGTTCATTACAATCGCTGGTCTTGACATGAAGAAGACCGGCCTGTTCCCCGTGAAGTGTTGTGAGGCATGCCTGATGGCCTCCCGGAAAAAAGAAGGCGCCGACGGACAAATTTAAACCCGGGGGGATCACCTAAGTACTGCAGAGGAAGGTTCCTATGGCAACGCTCGAGCTCCTGAGAAACATCTTCGAGCGGTACAATACGATTGCGGTTTACGGGATGTCGAGGGACCCCGGAAAGGCGGCTCAGTGGGTCCCCTCCTATCTTCATTCCAAGGGTTATAACGTCATACCCATCAACCCTTTTGCCGACAGGATCATCGGCCGCAGAGCCTATCATCGGCTCGAGGAGGTCCAGGAACATATCGAAGTCCTCGAGGTATTTCGCCCTTCGGGCCAGGTTCCCGGCGTGGTCAGGGAGGCCGTGGAGCGGAAAAAAAAGAAAGGGGACATCTACGTCATCTGGCTTCAGTCGGGCATCAGGAGTGATGAGGCCAGGAAACTGGCCGACGGGGCGGATATCCTCTTCGTGGAGGATCGTTGCATGTACGTTGAGTTCAGGCGGATCTTCCTCCACGAGGACTGAGGTGCGTTCCAGGGCGACGGTTGGGCTGGCAGCGAAACCGATCCGGCGCAGATGAGATCCATCATCTGAGCACGGGGTCATACGCGGGGAAATAAATATGAAACAGGAAGACAAGGAAAGGCAGATACTCACCAAGAGATTAAAAACCGTCCGGGACCCCCGGGAGCGTGATCAAATTATCCGGCTCCTGGCGCGAATGGAAAAACACGGCCCGGGTAAGATAGCGGAGTCCGCCGAGGAAAAGTGGAGCGTGCCGGCGCAGGCTAAGGGGCCGGCAGAAGCGAGAGAGCAGAAAGTCCCGAAGGGTGTAGGCTTTATGCTCGGCTACGCCGTACCGGGTTTTTTTGTCATCTTCGGTCTCATCTACATCGGAAACGCCCTCATGCGCCTGATTTCAGATGAGGGCGATCAACCCGACATCCCCCAGATCATCATGGGGGCGCTTTTCCTCCTCTTCGGTATCATCAGTTTCCTGAGGATGAGGAAAATGAGGAGTGGAACCGCTTCGAACCGCGAAGGAGGGCCGGAAGCAAAAGGGCCGAAAATATTGATGCGGAAATAGGCGCTTTTCATCCTCATGCGCCATCGAACCCAGTTCTTCATCTTTTTTTAGAGGGAGCGGATCTCATGTGCGGGCGTTTTGTCCTGATCAGCCCTTTCACACTCATCGCGGAGGAATTCCGCATCCGTGACGGCAACGGTGATCTCAACCCCCGCTACAACATCGCTCCCGGCCAGGAGATCCTTGCCGTCCTGTGCGAAGAAGGAGCCAACCGTCTTTACCGTCTCCGCTGGGGCCTCATCCCCTCCTGGGCCGACGACCCTTCTATCGGGAGCCGCATGATCAATGCCCGGGCCGAGACGGTTGCGCAGAAACCCAGTTTCCGCTCCGCCTTCGATAAAAAACGGTGTCTCATCGTCGCCGACGGTTTTTACGAATGGCGGAGGGAGGGGAAGCGGAAATCCCCTGTCTATGTCAGCATGAAGTCGCAGAAACCCTTCGGCTTTGCCGGTCTTTACGAGATCTGGCATTCACCGGAAGGTCATGAGATCAGAAGTTGCACGATCATCACGACAGAAGCCAACGATCTCTTGCGGCCGGTCCATGACCGTATGCCGGTTATCCTGCCCAAGGAAGATGAGGACCGATGGCTCGACCCTGCCGCCCATGACAAGAATCGCCTGCTCGCCCTCCTACGCCCCTATCCGGCAGGGAAGATGAGGGCTCATGACGTCTCGCCTCGCGTGAATACCCCCGCCAACGACTCTTCCGACAACATAAAACCCCTTTAAAAAGACGCCCCTTGCGCGACATGAATGTCACAAAGAGGTGACATCAGGGTCATTCAAGGGGTTTTTCAATAAAATCAATATGTTGAAAAAATAATTCATGGAAGGTCATTACATCTACCGACAATGGATATGGACATCGGGGGTCTTTTTCATGGGGGTATTGCAGGTTCATAATTTTGGAATATATAATATATTCAGTATATTGGGTAATGCTAAAGGCGCTGGCAGAGCCCTTGCTATCCTACAAATGAAAGGCGGGTATCTTCTATGGAGAACAGAGTCCCCTGGGAAAAAGAAAGGGAGAAGGCCCTTGAACGGGCACGGACGGAGGGTAAGCCCGTTCTTTTGTTTTTCCACAACCCGGCCTGAATAGGCTGCCAACAGATGGATGCGGTTACGTATCCCGAAAAAGGCGTTATCGAGTTTGTGGAAAAGCACCTGGTTCCGTTGCGGGTCTCTTATGATTCGAAGCCCCTGGCAACGGACTTCAATGTGAAGTGGACGCCGACCCATGTCGTTCTCGACTCAGGGGGGAAGGAACATCACCGGGCCGTGGGTTTCATGGCACCGGAGGAATTCGTCCCCTTTCTCCTTCTGGGGATGGGCAAGATCCATTTTGATCAGGAATACTACCAGGAGGCGACGACATACCTCGAAAAGCTCCTCGCGGGCTTCCCGAGGAGTGAAGCCGCCCCTGAATCCGTATATTTGAGGGGTGTGGCCCTCTACAAGAGCACGGGCGACCCCAAGCCTCTGAAAAAGATTTATGAACAGCTCCAGTCGGACTACCCGGCGAGCGCCTGGCTGAAACGGGCCTATCCCTACCGGCTCCTTTAGGCGGACGGGTAGACAAGATATCATTGCTACTTGACATTTCCTTCCCCTTCTACTCGCCCTGTGTGGGCCCCGCCTATGACCGCACGGGGCGAATCAACATCATCCTAAGGAATCCGCTAACCCTCTTTCCCGCAGGACATCTTGTATGGGACTGACGGTTCCCGTGCCCTGCCGGGAGGCTTTTCATGGCTTTTCCCGACAAATTAGACGGCACGCGCTAAGCGGACGTGATCCGGCCTTGAAATATTGTCTATTCCATGTCATTTTTTCGTCATTCCTTGCAAAGAGTGAGTTGTTTTAGTACGGATAGACACACAATCACATCCAGAGATAAGCCCTTTTCATGAATGGAAGTGCTTGAACCCGGGGGAGTCAACTATGTCTAAGCAGATTTTGTGGTTTTTGATGTTCGTGAAGCGTCGTGCCTCTTTCATGGCCATCATTCGAATGAATCTCGACTTTCGGCAGGGTTTCTCCACAAAGTTGCCAGCCATAATTTCAACTGTCATTTTAGCTGTTTTCGTTTCTTTACTGGCTGGATTGCTCCCGGCGACGTCCGAAGGGGCTTATGCGCAAACGGTCGATAAAAAAGCGCCGTCGACCACCATGGAAGAGGAAGAGTCGATATCGGCATTTGTGGTCATCGACGGGCAGAGGCTCTTTCGGGTGCGCGGCATATCATCCTATCCGGCAGAGCAGCGTGCACAGATTATCGCCGGACGCATCCGGGCAATCGCTGCCGACGGGGCCGTTTCCACCGAGTCCGTTCAGGCAGTCGACGCCGACGATCGGACGAGGATCATGGCCGCCGACCGCCTCGTCATGGTCGTGTTCGATGCGGAAGCCGTTCTTGAAGGTATTCCGCGGCTGGTCCTTGCCGAAGCTCATATGATCAAAATCCGCGAGGCGATCGAGGCTTACCGGTACGACCGCAACCCCCCTGTTCTTATCCGCCATACCCTGTATGCCCTCGGTGCCACGGCTCTTCTTGTGCTCATCCTCTGTGGCTTACGGTGGGCGTTCGAGCGGATCAGGGCCGTGACCGAAAGGCGATACAAGGCAAAGATCCACGGCGTAGAGTTCAAATCCTTCCAGATCATTGAGGCCGAGCGGCTTTGGGCTGTATTCCTCATGGTGCTGCGCCTGCTGCAGTTGCTGGTGATTCTGGTGTTTATTTTTATCTATGTCGAGTTTGTGCTCAGTCTCTACCCATGGACCCGGGCCCTGGCAAAAAACTTTCTTAACATCGTGCTGGACCCTCTGCGCACGATGGGGGCAGCCATCCTGGAGACGATAGATAATATCGTCTTCCTCGTGCTCCTTGTCATCGTTGTCCGCTACCTCCTCAAGCTGATTCGTCTTTTCTTCATGGCGGTTGAGCAAGGCAGGGTAACGGTTTCCAGGTTCGATCGTGAATGGGCATTACCGACTTACAGGATTGTACGGCTTTTTGTCATCGCCTTCGCGGCGGTGATTGCCTATCCCTATATACCCGGATCCGACTCGGCCGCCTTCAAGGGCGTGTCGATTTTTCTCGGTGTGGTATTCTCTCTGGGGTCAACATCGGTCATTGCAAATATGATCGCCGGTTACACGATGACCTACCGGCGGGCGTTCAGGATCGGGGACCGGGTCAAGATCGCCGACATCGTCGGTGACGTGACGGAGATTCGGATCAGTGTCACGCATATCCGCTCACTCAAGAATGAGGAAGTCGTTGTTCCAAACTCGATAATCCTCAACAATGAGGTTGTGAACTACAGCGCCCTTGCCCGGGAGAGGGGGCTCATTTTGACACGACCGTCGGCATCGGCTATGAGACGCCCTGGCGGCAGGTCGAGGCCATGCTGCTGGAGGCGGCCAGACGCACACCGGGTCTGCTACGCGAGCCGCCGCCCTTCGTTCTGCAGAAGTCGCTGGGTGACTTCGCTGTCAATTACGAGATCAATGCCTACTGTAATCAGCCCCTGCAGATGATGCAGCTCTACACGGACCTTCACCGCAACATCCTTGATCTCTTCAACGAATACGGGGTGCAGATCATGACGCCCGCCTATGAAGGCGACCCCGCAGAGCCCAAGGTTGTGCCGAAGGATAAGTGGTTCGAGTCACCTGCGCAATCACATTCAGAGCCGGAAAGGCAGAATATATCCCTGACCCCGCCGACAGGGACCGTTAGGAAATGATGTTGGGAGCAATGAGAGCAAATGAGGGTCAGGTCTTGTATTTCAACATAACTCCTTGATGCCGCTGATCGAAGAAGTGTTTCAATACAAGACACGATTCCTGTATAAGTTATGAGCACAATATCACATTAAAGGAGGTAGGATATGGGACTTCTGCAGGATCTTATGGGCAAAATGCTTGGCGGGGGCGGCGGCACACAGAACCAGCTCATAGAGATAGCGCTGAATCTTATTAATAATAAAGAGACAGGCGGCCTTGCCGGTCTCTCAAGAAGCTTTGAAGAAAAAGGGCTTGGCGATGCAGTCTCGTCCTGGATCGGCACGGGGAAAAACCTGCCGGTTTCGGGCGATCAGGTCACGAGTGCTCTCGGTCCGGAACAGATTGCAGCTATCGCCCGGAAGCTCGGCCTCGGTCAGCAGGATGCAGCCAACGGATTGGCGGGGCTGCTCCCCGGGATTATCGACCAGCTTACCCCGCGCGGGCAGATACCTGAAGACGACATACTCGCGCAAAGCCTGAACATATTGAAAAGCAAGATGCTCAAGTAATGGAGCAGGAGAGGCCCGCATGGACCCAAGCATCGATCTTCTTCTGAGCATATGTCTCGGCATCGGACTGAGCGCCGCCTGCGGCTTCCGGGTCTTCATCCCGTTGCTCGTGCTGAGCGGCGCCTCGTTCTATGGCTATGTCCATCTTCCCCCGGAGTTGGCGTGGATGGGCACCCCTGCGGCCTTCTGGGCATTCGGTACCGCGGCTGTTCTGGAGGTGGCCGCCTACTATATCCCGTGGGTGGACCACCTGATGGACACCATCGCCGGGCCCGCGGCGGCTGTCGCCGGCGCGCTGGTGATGGCTTCAACGCTGACCGACATGAGCCCTCTTCTGAAGTGGACGCTCGCGGTCATTGCCGGCGGCGGAAGCGCGGCGCTGGTGCAGGGATCGACCATGCTGGCGCGCGGTATATCGACAACTACGACGGGTGGTTTCGGAAATCCGGTCGTCGCGACGGGTGAGACAGCAGGGGCTGTTTTCTTGAGCCTGCTGGCCATTCTCCTGCCGGTCATTGCCGCCCTGGCGGCATTGGGGCTCCTCATTTTTATTGTTCGCAAAACATTCCTGATCATAAAAACAAAGAAAGCGGGTAAGTCCGCCTGAGTATCATTCCGAGCAATGCAGTGTCAGGGCTTGTGTTTCGTTAGGTTGCCTTCTTCCAGACCCATCGCAAAAGGAGGGCGTTGGTGACGACGGAGACGGAACTGAGGGCCATGGCCGCCGCCGCGAAGATGGGGTTCAGGAGAATTCCGAAGAAGGGGTAGAGGGCGCCCGCGGCGATGGGTATGCCGATGACGTTGTAAAGGAAGGCCCAGAAGAGGTTTTGTTTGATGGTCCTCATGGTCAGGAAGGAAAGGCGGATGGCCGAGGGCACGGCACGGAGATCATCGCTCATCAGGGTGATGTCGCTTGCCTCAATGGCCACATCGGTGCCCGCGCCGATGGCGATGCCGATGTCGGCAGCGGTGAGAGCCGGGGCGTCGTTGATTCCGTCGCCCACCATGGCGACTACCTGCCCCCGGGACTGAAGACGACGGATTTCCGCTGCCTTTTCGCCGGGCAGGACCTCCGCGAGGGTCTCGTTGATCCCGAGGATCCTTCCGGCGGCGTGTGCCGTGTTTTTGTGGTCGCCCGTGATCATCACCACCTTGAGCCCCATGGTCTTGAGGGTTCCGATAGCCGGTGCGGCGGATTCTTTCGGAACGTCGGAAAGGCCGATGAGGCCCATAAGGTGCCCGTCCCTTGCCACGAAGACGCAGGTCTTCGCCTCGTCGGTGAGTCTCTTTACATCGTTCTCAAGACCATCCAGGGGAATATTCTTTTCCGCCATGAGCCGGAGGTTCCCCAGAAGACAGGGTGTGCCGTTCACGGAACCCTTCGCGCCGAGACCGGAGAGGGCCTCAAACCCCTCGACAGGCTCGGGGCTGACCCCTTCGCTTCCGGCCTTCTCGATGATCGCCTGGGCCAGGGGGTGCTCTGAAAGAGCTTCAATGGATACGGCAACCTTTAGAACATCCTCATTTCTGGAACCTTCCGCGGGGATGAGATCTGTCACGACGGGCTTCCCCATCGTGAGGGTCCCTGTCTTGTCAAAGACGATCGTCGTGAGCTTGTAGGCCTTCTCCAGGCTCTCCCCGCCCTTGATGAGGATCCCGTTCTCGGCACCAAGCCCCGTCCCCACCATGACCGCCGTGGGTGTGGCAAGACCCATGGCGCAGGGGCAGGCGATGATGAGGACGGACACAAAATTAAGGAGGGCCAGGGTGAAGTCGGGCCTCGGGACAAGGTAATTCCAGGTCACGAAGGTGGCGATGGCAATGACGAAGACAACAGGGACGAAAACGGAAGCCACGCGATCCGCCAGTCTCTGGATGGGCGCCTTGGAACCCTGGGCCTCCTCGACGAGTCGGATGATCTGGGCAAGCGCCGTCTCGGACCCCACCCGTGTGACCGTGAGGGTGAAACTCCCGCTTCTATTGATCGTGGCGGCATAGACATCACTGCCCGCCTCTTTGCTCGCGGGCATGCTCTCCCCTGTGAGCATCGATTCGTCCACGGCTGATGACCCCGAGAGAACAACGCCGTCCGTGGGGATCTTCTCGCCGGGCCTAACGAGAATGACATCGCCCCTGACAACCTCTTCGATGGGCACATCCTTCTCGGCACCGTCGCGCAGGATGCGGGCGGTCTTGGGCTTGAGACCGATGAGCCTTTTGATGGCCGCCGAGGTCCTTCCCTTGGTCCTCGCCTCGAGGAGCCGCCCGAGGATGATGAAGGTGATGATGAAAGCGGCGCCGTCGTAATAGACGTGCGGCTCGATGCCGGCACGGGTGAAGACCTCCGGATAGAAGGAAGCCAGTGTCGAATAGAGATAGGCCGAAAGGGCGCCCACGGCCACGAGGGTATTCATGTCCGTCGTTCCGTGTCTGGCGGCCTTCCAGGCGCCGACAAAGAAGCGGCTTCCTACCCAGAAAACCACGGGGGTCGTGAGGACAAAAAGAACCAGGAGCATCTGTTCCCTTGGAATGGATGCCAGGAAGGGGAACCACTCCTGCATGGTCCCCATGAAGATGGCGACGCTCAGGATGATGCCGGTCGCGAACTTGACGGTGAGTTCCCGGATCTCCTTCGCCCGGGCCTTCTCAATGGGGTCTTCGACGGTATCGTCGAGGGCGCCGAGAAATTCGTAACCCGCATCGGTGATGGCTTTTCGAAGTTCCGCCACCCCGCCCCATGCCGGTCCGTGGATGACTGTCGCCCGCGCCGTGGCGAGATTGACGAGGGCGTCCTGGACACCGTGGACTTCCTTCAGGGCATTCTCCACCCGCCGGACGCAGGCCGCACAGGTCATGCCGCCGATGGAGAGGGTCATTTTCCCCTGCTCACTTCCGGAGGCCTGTTCGTCCATGATATCGTAACCGATATCCCGCACGCGCCCGGCCAGCTTCTCGGCATCCGTTATCGCCGGGTCATATGCCACGAGGGCCTTTTCGGTGGCAAAGTTAACGCTCGCAGATTGGACCCCCTCGAGCTTCCGGAGCCCTTCTTCCACCCGCCGGACGCAGCTCGCGCACGACATCCCGCGGATGTCCAGGGTGATTTTCTTATACGACGTCATATCCCGCTTTCTTCACCCGTTCCCTGATGATGCTTGTTTCGACGGGTTTTACTTTTTCAAAAGAGGCCTCTCCTTTTTCGAGATTGACCTTCACATTCCGGATGCCATCGATTCCGCTCAAGGCCTTGGTCACGGCCATGACGCAATGCTGGCAGGTCATACCCTTGATCTTGATCGTCTTCATTTTTCTGCTCCTTTACTATCTATGGACTAATAAGTGGATTGGGAGGAAGCCTGTCAAGGACGATTTCACAATTATTTCAGGTTTTTTTATCACTTTTTAAATATACAATATTT
>CAZJPV010000022.1:0-41046 GCA_964547985.1 uncultured Syntrophaceae bacterium | reverse complement strand
GCAGTTCCGGGGACGACGAATGATCTGGGGCGGCCGGGCTCACATCCGAACGGTGTTGTACATGAGCGCCGTGGCTGCCGCCCGCTTCAACCCCGTCATCCGGGCCTTTTACCAGCGTCTGCGGGAGGCCGGTAAATGCTTCAAAGTGGCCATCACGGCCTGTATGAGAAAGATCCTGATCACCCTCAATACGATGATCAAAAACAACACGTGCTGGAAATATGCTTAGTTAATTACCTTGACTCGAAACACAGTTGCTGTCTTTATTGCCCGTTGCCAATCACTCTCATCACTTCATTCCGCAGATGCTCCGTCTCTTCGCTATGAGCGCCCTCCCCCCGTAGTTTCTGCAAGGCCTTCTCCAGAGCGGGCGGGAAAATGCGCGCCAGAAGCTCATCTAAAACACCCATCTCATAATATACCCTCCTCATCTCGAAGAGAGGATCTTCCCCGTGGACGAATCGGGCAATCTGTCTCGACAGTGCCGTAACACGAAGCATCGAATCAATACTCATCCCCCGGTAAGAATCGAAATAATAGACCTCCCCGGCGCGACGAAATTTACCGTCCCGCTCGAGCCACTCCTGGAGCGGCGTCCCGAAATAAGGGATGATCGCCTCCGCGTACGCGATCTCGGCCCCCATTTCGAAGACCTTTCTCGCCAGGGCCGCGGTCTGCCGGACGGTATCCGCCGTGTCCATGGGACCGTACAGGATGAAATTCATGACGGGGGTCAGGTTCTGCTCCACGCATGCCGAAACGGCCCTCAGCATGTCACCGGGCGATATGTCCTTGCGATAGTATCTCAGAATTTCTTCCGACCCCGACTCGGCGCCGACATAAAGGCCCCGGAACCCCGCGTCGCTCATGATGCCCGCCATGATGGGGTTCCTGCATATGTCGTCAGCTCTTCCCTCCGCGAAAAACTGGACCTCCCGGTGAAATCCCCCCTCCACGATACCCTTGCAGATATCTCTCACGCGGGGAAGACTGAACGTGAAGTTGTCGTCGGTGAAGAGGATCCTCTTTGCGCCGAGCCCGACGAGGGTTTCTATCTCGGAGATGACGCTTTCCACCCCCCTCGTCCTGACCTTGGCCCGGTAGAGAGCCTGGATGGAGCAGAAAGCACAGCGGCGGGCACAGCCCCTGCTCGACGAAATGTTCCTCGTCGTGTAACGCCCGTTTTCAACGAGGCGGTGCGCGGGAATCGGCAGGGTGTCCAGGTCCCGGATGAGATCGCGGTCCTTCTCGCGGACGATTTTGCCCCCCCGGCGGAACGTGACGCCTTCGATGCCGCCCGGATCACGCCCGGCGAGAAATCTTTTTACGATTTCCAGAAAAGCGATTTCCCCCTCACCCCGCACGATGGCATCTATGACGTCATGCTGTCTCAGCAGGGTGTCGTGAAGAACCGCGGCGTGGATCCCCCCCATGACGGTTAAAACAGCCGGATCCGCTGCCTTTGCCTTCCGGCAGACCTCGAGGGCCGACTGGAAACTGTCCGTCATGGCGGAAACACCGACGACCCCCGGTTTCCCGGACAGCCCCTCCGAAAGAGCGCGATCCGCGGGGGCGGGAGTTCCCAGATCGAGATCGATGACGTCTGTGGCGATATTTTCATTTAAAAGAACGGAAGCGAGGGCAAGGAGCCCGAGCGGCGGGAGTTCCGACCGGCCGTTGAAGCGCGGATTGACGAGAAGAACATCGACCATCGGCGGATCTCCCGGGAAATGCGCCTTCCCCCGTTCACGTTGCGGGAATCGGGGGAAGGCCTTTCCGGCTTGTTCTAACGGTTTCGCGGGCGTCCAGATGGAGCCCGCGCTCGGCAACGGAGGATGATCAGCCTTTCTCGAACATGTTCTTGTAGGTCACCCTCATGTCGCGCTTCAGGATCTTCCCCGTCGGCGTTTTGGGAAGGGCGTCGACGAAAATGACCCCCTTGGGAACCTTGAAAGCTGCCAGTTCCTTGCGGCAGTGCTCCATGATCTCTTCCGCGGTGATCTTGGTGTCTTTCTTCGCGACGATGATGGCCGTTACCGCTTCGACCCACTTGGGATGAGGAATGCCGATAACGGCAACCTCCTGGACCCTGCTGTCCTTGTAGATCGCTTCCTCGACCTCCCGGGTGGCCACGTTCTCTCCCCCCGTTTTCACCATGTCCTTCTTGCGGTCGGCGACAGTGATGTAACGGTCCTCGTCCAGGATGCCGATGTCACCGGAATGGAACCAGCCGCCCTTCATGGCCAGCTCGGTCTTTTCCGGATCCTTGAAGTAGAGCATCATGGCGTGAGGACCCTTCCCGCAGATCTCTCCCGGGATACCCGGCTTGGAGATGGGCGCGTAGCTGTCGTCCTCGAGCCTCGACTCCATGTTGAGTCCGCCCATACCGGCTGAGCCGAGCTTCTTCAAAGCGTCCTTGGCCTTCAGAATGGTGTGGTAGGGCGCCAGTTCCGTCTGGCCGTAATAGTTGTATATCTTCGCCCCGGGGAGCCTCGTGAGCATTTCCTTGAGAATCTCGACGGGCATGATGGAAGCGCCGTAGTAGCATTTCTTGAGACTCTTGATGTCGCGCTTGTCAAAGTCGGGGTGACGCAGCATGCCGATCCAGACCGTGGGCGGGGCGAAGAATAGGGTGGCCTTGTACTGCTCGATGCTCTTGAGGATCTGGCCGATGTCGGGCGCGATGAGGATGTTTGTGCCCCCCAGCCAGAACAGGGGGTTCAAAAAAACGTCCCTCTGGGCGCAGTGGTAGATGGGAAGGGCGTTGACCTGGATGTCATCGTCGTCGTAGCCCCCGTCGATGATGGCACCCATGTATTGGGCCATCAGCGCCTGGTTGTTGATAATGACGCCCTTGGGGAGCGCCTCCGTCCCGCTCGTGTAGGTCATCTGGACGGGGTCCTCGATTCGCAGGACCGTGTCCGGCTCGGTATCGGGATAGGCCTTGCACCAGGCGTCGAAATCCTTGAAGCGCTTGTCCACCGCCGGTTTCCCCGCGCCCTGGTTGGACCAGATGAGGGTCTTGACCGTCGGCATCTTGTCGAGAACGTCCTTCACCAGGTCGTAGAGCGTGTCCTCCACGATGAAAACCTTGCTCTCGGAGTGATTGATGCAGTACGCGATATCCGGACCCCGGAGCAGGTAGTTGATGGCGAGATAAACCGCGCCGGCCTTGCAGCAGCCCAGCCAGGTCAGGACATGGTGGATCGTGTTGTGCGCCAGGATGGCCACACGGTCGTATTTCTTGATTCCGAGATCCAGGAGGGCGTTGGCCGTGCGGTTGCATTCCGCCTCCAGCTGCGCGTACGTGAGGGTCTTGTCCTGGAAGATAAGGGCCTTCTTGTCGGGGTAATGATAAGCAGTCCTTCTGATCATGTCGGCGATGACCCAGCGATTGACCTTGTTGTAGCGGGTCAGCAGGAACTCGATATTTTCGGTCGTTAACGCATTGAACTTAATTTTTTCCGCGTCGTTCAAAGTTTTCCAGCTCACTGACATACCGCATCCCTCCTTGTTGATGTTGACATTAATGAAATCCTGTTTACCGTCCACGGAATGGGCACGCTGCACGCATAAACAGAGCGGATTGTTCCGGCATCCCCCTCAAAAAAAGCCGCCGCCTGCTCTGTTTCGCCTCTCCCGGCCACGGAACGGCCTGTTTCTCAGAATGATTCAAGGTGCCCTTAAATCATCTCGAGGGCCGTCGCCATGGATACGCCGCCGCCGCCGCAGAGCGTCGCGAGCCCCAGCGTCTTTCCCCGTTTCTTCATCGCGTGAAGCAGTGTCACCATGACCCGGCAGCCCGTCGCGCCGACCGGGTGGCCGAGACCGCAACCTGAACCGTTTACGTTGGTGATCTCCCGGTTGAGCCCCAGCTCTTTCTCACAGCCGATGTACTGGGCCGCGAAGGCTTCGTTCAACTCGATGAGCTCAAAGTCTGTAAGCTTGAAACCCGACCGTTTCATGAGATTCCTCACTGCCGGTACCGGTCCCAGGCCCATTACCGAAGGATGGACGGCACCATAGCCCACAGCCTTGATTCTGGCGATGGGCTTCAGGCCCAGTTCCTTTGCCTGCGCCGCCGACATGATGATCATGGCGGCCGCGCCGTCATTGATTCCCGAGGAGTTCCCGGCCGTGACCTTTCCGACCTTCGGGATGAAGGCCGGTGGCAGGGCCGCGAGCCTGTCCATGGTAAGCCCGGGTATGAAGTGCTCGTCTTTCTCGAACATGAGCGGGGGCTTCCCCTTCTTCTGGGGTATTTCGATCGGGACGATCTCGGTCTTGAAGTCGCCTTCTTTCGTGGCCCGCTCGACATTGTTGTGGCTGCGGAGGGCCACCTCGTCCATCTCCTGGCGGCTGATATTGTGTATCTGGGCGATCAGCTCCGCCGTGTGTCCCATGATGTAGGGTCTTCCCCTGAACATCTCCACGATGGGCCCCTCCTTGGCAGGGCCCTTTTCCAGGCCCGGCTGGAGGCGGGAACCGCAATAGAGGGCCTCGATCAGCATGTCATCAAAACTCTGGTTCTGAAGCCTGCAGCCCCAGCGCGCCGTGGGCACCGCGTAAGCGACACCCGACATGTGTTCCATGCCGCCCGCGAGTACCACATCCACCAGGCCCGCCTGGATCATGGCCATACCGGAAATCACCGCTTCCATCCCGGAGATGCAGACACGGTTCAGCGTGACGGCCGTTGATGTTTCGGGAACGCCCGCCTCGAGGGCGGCTACACGGGCCACGTTGAGCGCGTTATACGGCTCGATACAGCAGCCGAATCGGACATCATTGATCAGGGCCGGCGATATCCCGGCCCGCTTGATGGCTTCTTTCATCGCCGCGCTGCCGATACGGTAAAGATGAATGTCCTTGAGCGTGCCGCCGAAGGTCCCGATGGCCGTCCGGCAGGCAGAGACAATGACAACTTCTTTCATGGTTCTTTCTCCTCTAGAAAAGGCTGAGGGCATAGGGTTTATGGCTTAAGGCTGGAAAAGAAGATTTCTTCCTTTGCCCTACGCCTTAAGCCTTTCGCCACAAGCCGTTACTTCTTTGTATAATCATAAACTCCTTTACCGGTCTTCCTTCCGTAGCGGCCGGCCCTGACGAGCTTCACAAGAAGCGGCGCGGGTCTGTACTTATCGCCCAGTTCTTTATGGAGGCCTTCCTGGACGCGAAGGAGTGTCTCGTTGCCGACGAGATCTGACAGCGCCAGCGGCCCGATGGGATGGTTGCACCCAAGAACCATTCCCTTGTCGATGTCTTCAGCCGATGCTATCCCCTCGCCGAGGACAAAGAACGCCTCATTCAGCATCGGGCAGAGGATCCTGTTCACGCAGAATGCCGGGGCCTCGTTCACCACGATGACTTCCTTGCCGATCTTCTTCCCCCACGCCATGGCCGTCTTTAATGTCTCGTCGGAGGTCTCGTAGCCCTTGATGATCTCCAGGAGCCTCATGACCGGGACGGGGTTGAAAAAGTGCGTGCCAATGAATTTCTGTGGGCGCTTGGTCACAGCGGCAAGCTCGGTGATGCTCAGTCCCGAGGTGTTCGTGAAGAAGAAACACTCGGGTTTGCAGATCTGCTCCAACTCCGCGTAAACCTTCTTTTTCACATCCATCACCTCGATGACGACCTCGACAACCAGGTCCGCGTCGGCGGCCGCCGACTTGAGATCGAGCGTGGGCTTGATCCGACCCAGGACGGCATCCATGTCGGCCTGGGTCCTTTTTCCCTTTTCCACGTCGCGGGCCAGGTTTTTCTTGATGTTGTTGAATCCACCGTCGATGAAACGCTGTTCGATGTCTCTCATGGCCACCTGGTAGCCGGCCTGTGCGCACACCTGGGTAATGCCGTTTCCCATCAAACCCGCACCCAATACGCATATCTTTTTGATCTCCATAACTTCCTCCTTCGAAAGTCTATTTAAGTCTGTCTATGTCCATCTAGGTCTGTCTATGTCTGCCTAGGTCTGTCCAGTCTATCCGGTCGATGGCCCAAAGGGCCAAGCCAATGTCTCTCTGTGTCTCTCTATGTCTATCTAAGTCTGTCTAAGTCCATCTAGGTCTATTGCCCAAAAGGCAACGGCTATAGGGTTCCGGGTTCAGGTCAAAGGGTTTCGGATCAAGGGTCTTTGACCCTCTCTCACAACGCACAACTCAGTTTAACGGCCTGCTCCAATTTTAAGTTTCGAGTTTTAAGTTTTGAATTACTCCAACCTGTTGAACAATATGATTAGATATATGAATGCAAGTAATTAATATAAAACACTTTTACAACTTCTATCTGCGGTGCGCAAAACAACCCGGAAAGCCGGGGAATAGGCTTTTCACCCTTCCCCGGCCGTGATCCCGGATTGTCCTCAACTCAGAACCGGATGGTTAAATGATCTTCTTCTTCTCGAGTTCCTTGAGCTTCTTGGGACCGTAGCCTAAGTACTTGAGATAGACATGACCGTTATCGTAGCCGACGGGACGGCAGACCCACTTCGTCCTCGGCGGCGTCTCCGTCGCCTTCCACTGGGCCTGAGCACAGACGACATCACCGTAAACGGGATCCTTGACCGGTGTGAACATCCCCCGGTCGATCCAGTTCTTGTCGTGCATCGCGTCCCAGGGCGAGACGATCGGCGCGATAACCGTTGTGATGGGAGCCAGACGGCCGCTCTTCGCGTATTCCACGGCCTTCTGCGCCAGTTCCTCGCTCGTGTACTTCGACGTCTCCGGATCGATCATGGCCTGGTACTTGAGCTGCCAGTCCTTCTTCATGAAGGGCACCAGGGTCGTCCACTCTTCGGCCTTCCACTCGTCGTACTTCCCGATGATGTCCACGAAGGCCTTCCACATCTCGAGACGAAGCCCGCCGAGGAAGACACCGCCATCCTTCGTCGGGTAGAACCCATAGAGCCACAGCGCAGTGTCCAGGCTGCCGAAACGCTCGTTCGTCACTTTCTGGTCATAGTACCAGTGAAGCGCGTAGTCGTGGAGCCTCTCGTATGCCTCCGGGGTCGCCACGTCGACGTGCTGCCCCTCGCCGGTCAGCTCACGATAATGCACGGCCGCCAGAATGCCCATGGCGCCGAAGGTCCCGGAAACAGACCAGGCAATCCAGGGACCGGCCTTTGTGGGAACGGCATAGGGCATATCCTTAAAGGTCTTCCCTTCAGGAAGGACCTCGCCGGTGCCGTACTGCACGCCGGAACGTGCCTGGCCGATATTGTCGTAATCGAACTGCTGCCTTTTGCTTTCCGGCCCGAACTGACCGAAACCCGTGAGGGAGCAATAGATCAGTCTCGGGTTGGCGGCACTCAGTTCCTCGTACCCGAGTTTCCACTTGTCCATCACCCCCGTCGGATAGGTCTCGATGAGGATGTCCGCCTGGCCCGCGAGGGCCAGCAGCATGTCGCGCCCCTCTTTCTTCTCCAGGTTTAGCGTCACGTGATACTTGTTCCGCCCTTCCTGCAGGTAGGCAAGCCCGGTACCATCCTTCATAATGCCGTGGGGCGAATAGGTCCTGACAAGGTCGCCGCCCGGGGGTTCAACCCGGATGGTCTCGGCCCCGAGTTCCGCCAGGAGCGACGAGCAGTAGCAGCCTGCCATGCTCCGGGAACTGACATCCAGAACCACGAGGTCGTCCAGGGCTTCGGGTTTTTCATAGTTCTTCGCCGGATCATCCTCAGATCGGATGTGATCCGCCCATTCCGCCCATTTTGCTCTCTTGTAGTCTGCCATAGTTCATCACCTCCTTAAGATGGCGCCGGATGTTTTATCCCAGTCAGGAGGCGGCCTCCGACCCTGCATGTCCTTCCACTTTCCGACGATCCCTTTTTCGTAGCACTGGGCGATCTGGTCCTGGTTTCTCCCGAGAATGCTTGCCAAAATATAGTCGTTGTCAAAGCCCACGGGCCTCACGGTCCATCTGTTCTTGGGGGGGCTCTTGGACATCATGACGGGGAACTCGTGTTCAGGATACACACCGTAGAGAGGGTCGTCCATCATTTTGACAGATTCGCGTTCACGGCGATGGGCATCCTCGTTCATGTCCTTGCCACTGTGGAGACGCTGTGCGGCGAAGCCGTTCTTGAGGCCGAGTTTCTCGATCTCCGCGGCCGTCTTCGTCCTGGCCCATTCGGCAATCATCTTTAGGAGGGCCAGCGCGTTGGCATCCTTGAGTCTCACGGCGTGATCCTTGAAGCGCTTGTCACCGGCCAGGGCGGGTTTCCCCATGGCGATGCAGAGGCCTTTGAACTCATCCGGCGCCGGCGCCGCGATGGCACAGAAGAGGTCATCCTTGGTGAGGAAGGTGTCGGCCGGGCAGATGCACAGATCGCGGTTACCCGCAGGCTCCGCGCCCTTGTTCGCCATCTGCTGGTAGGGCCAGACCCACCCCATGGCGCGCATGATGTTTTCACTCTGGGACATCTCGATGTACTGACCCCGCCCAGTTTTCCTGCGATGGTGCAGGGCGGACAGAACGGCGATCTCCCCCATCATGGCCCCGTAGACGTCGCAGATCCAGATGCTCTGCTTGAGGGGCGGACGGCCGGGGAAGCTTGAAATCCATGCATAGCCGGAGAGAGCCTGTGCCGCGCCATCGTTGGAGGGCCGGTCTTCTTCGGCATACTGTCCCCATTGACCGAAGCCGTTTTTCTCGATGTAGATGATCCCCGGGTTTATTTTTTTGATCGTTTCGTAGTCGATATTCCAGCGCTTGACCACTGCCGGTCTCAGGTTGAACTCGATGATGTCGGACTTGGCCGCAAGCTCGTGAAAGATCTTCTGTGCCTCTTCCTTGTGAAGGTCGAGGGCCATGTAATATTTCGACGGGTTGATGTGCATGAACATCGGCCCCTGCTCCTTGTAGAGCCAGCCGAAGGGGTTCAGGGAACGGGTCACATCCCCCGCAGGCGGAAGCTCGATTTTGATCACTTCGGCTCCCATCTCGGCGAGGAAGGAAGGACCCGCCGGTCCGAAGAGGAGCGTGCAGACCTCCAGGACGCGGACACCCTTCAGCGGAGCAGGCCGACTATACTTGTTCTTAACGTAACCTTTGAAAGCCTTGCTCATATTTTTCCCTCCTTAAAACTTCTAAAACGTTTCGACCGCCCTGATCCCGGCGATCACCTCAGTGCATACCCAGAAATGAAACGTTCTTTTTACGTCTAAGATCCCCTCGTTAGACGATCGGGGAAGCTCACCTCCTTTCCATGCTGTAAGATTTTTTAATCCGCGATCCTATATGGAAGAAACTCACTCTGCTCTGAATGGGACGTCTTTTTCAGAAGATTCGTGGCAGGGGTGCCCCGTCCAGCTTATTCGTGTAACCTGTATAGGGAATTGAATTTTTTTGGGGGGAAATTTTAAAGAACCGGTCATTCAGGCTGAAAACAAACGTCCCGGGGAAAAAGGGATGAAGGAAGACCCGCTCGGCTCCGGGGAAAGCACCCCGGTTTTCTTGTGATCTGGATCCCTGAGATTTCATGGTCGTTCCATGAAAATGATGCTAGGAAAGTTTACGAAGACCGGCTACATCACGGAATGAACAAACCGCATACCTTATTCGCAGGGAGGTCATGGACGGCTTAACGTTTCACCCACGGCGGGGCGATTGGGAAGTCGGCGACCCATATCGGATCACCGGGTGAAACGTTCGAACTGACGGACACCCTCCTTGTGTTGCCAATTAGTTTCATATCACCGTTATGACCTGAAATCAAGGCAAATTAACTCCCCGGAATGCACCGTCAATCGCGGTTTTGCCGCTATTTCGAGCGTGTAAAACCAAGGGGGATTTCAGTGCCTGAATCACAGGTAAAAAGGAGGGATTCTTCGCCCTGCCGGCGGTCACAGGGTATATAAAAGCCGCCTGAATACCGGCATTTACGTCCGAAACAATTTCTTTCCTCGAGCCGTATAAAAGCTCGGCGGGGACATGTCAAACCCCTGTTTTTTCAAGGGGATAGCCTTCCTTCTTCCAGGCCTCATACCCCCCGAGGAGGGCCTGGGCGTTTCCGTAACCGAGTTGGATAAGTTTCCGTGCCACCCGGGCACTGGTATGCTCTTCGTGTCACGTTCAATACGTGACGACGGTACTCTCCTTCGGGACGGGGAGCTCAAATTTGCCCGCTTCGAGAATGGCGTCGGGATCATATAAGACGGCGCCCGCGATCTGGTTTTCGTCCCGCTGACGCCTCACATCCACGATGAAAGCCGGCTCTTTTCCGTCCAACTTTTTTTTCAGTTCCTTAACCGATATTCTCGGAATCCTCTCTTTCATGCCGGGTCTCCTTTTTAGTTGTTTCGCGCATCCTCGAGATACTTGCCGTTGAAACATGCTCCGAGAAATCACACCCCAGGCCGTGCAGCAAAGACTCCCGCGATTTCCTGGCCGCACTCACTGCAGCGGGAACCGGCAAGGTTCATTTTCTCAACGAGGAAATCCCGCCTGAATATGACGCTTTTCCCGCAGTGGGGACAGGTTGTCTCTCCTTTTTCCCCCAGAATATTTCGTATGTAGATGTAGCGAAGCCTCTCCCTTTTGCCAGTGGAATATGCCTTCCAAAGCGTTTCCAGGGGCGTCATACAGACCTCGGCTGTACCTTTATCGGAATAACCGCGCGCGATATGCCAGGGAATATTCCTGTCCAGATTCGAAATAAACCGGGCGATGCCTTCCAGATCCTCGTCGCCATCGTTGAGGCCCGGCTTGATCGTCGTCGAGACCTCCACCCAGATACCGAGTCGCTTTATGGCCCGGATGCACTCAAGGACAGGCTCAAGGTTTCCCCCGCAGACATTCCTGTAGAAGTCGTCCCTGGAGGACCGGATCTGCACACTGCACGCGTCCAGATAAGGGGCGATGATCCTCAGGGCTTCGGGCGTCATGTAGCCGTTGGTGAACAGAATGTTCAGGATCCCTTCTTCTCTCGCGAGTCTGGCCGTCTCGAAGGCATACTCGTACGAAAGGGTCGGCTCCGATTGGACAAAGGCAATGCTTTTGCACCCCTCTTCCACGGCGCCCTTGATAAGATCCCCCGGGGACATGTCACGGAACCGGATATCCCGGTCTTTTTCCTTCGAAGCACCGATCTTCTCATCACCCCGGTTGCCGGTGAACGGCAGGTTGGACCCCTCGACGGCGACGCAGAAGGATTTCGTCCCCGGCATGACATGGTAGAGGTGACTTCTCTCAATCGGCTCGGGCCGGGCCGCAAGCACCTCCCCGTAGGTGCTTGTAAAGAGTTTGCCGTGCCGGTTCTCCCGGGTACCGCAGAGACCCTGGTCCGCCTCTGCGATATCGCATCGATGGCTGCAGAGGTAGCAGTTGACCCTCGAGTCAGCGAGGATGCGGTAGAGCATGGCTTCTTTCTCCGGCATGCAACCTCCCGGCGATCACCAAACATTTCGTTTTACAGAACCGGCCGATATCGATCCCCCGGCCAAATCGAGAGCTCCCGCACCACGCCACCGCCCGCCTCAGCGCTTCAAAGCGTCAATGATCGCCCTCAGAAACGCGGGCAGGTCGTCGGGAATACGCGAGGTGATGATGTTCCCGTCCACGACCACCTCCTCGTCACGATAGAGGCCCCCGGCGTGAACAACGTCATCCTTGATGGAGAAGAAACAGGTCACCTTCTTTCCCCTGATAATCTCGGCCGACGCGAGCATCCAGACGGCATGGCAGATCGCAGCAATGACCTTCCCGGCTTCGTTCGCTCTACGGACAAGAGCCACCATCTCGGGATAACGCCGCATGATGTCGGGGGCGTAGCCGCCCGGGATGACAAGGGCATCAAAGTCCATCTGCTTGATATCACCGGCGGCGAGATCCGACTGAACGGGATACCCCAGCTTGCTCGTGTAAGTTTCCCCTTTCTTCGCACCGACGACCAGGACGGCGGCCCCTTCCTCCCGGAGGCGGAGCAGTGGATACCAGAACTCCAGTTCCTGGTAGAGATTATCAACGAGTAGAAGCACTTTTTTCCCGAGCAGCGTCATTTTTTAGACCTCCGTAATCCTTTCTGCGGTGCCAGATGAGCCCTGCCCTTCTTCTTGACCGCAGGGACCCCCGACTTCAGGGTGTTTGAATAATCCGTCAGAACATTCATAAAGTTGATGTAGGCATCGTAGGGGGATGGATAGGGATTCAAAGAGCGTGTGATATCGCCCGCTTCGTGCCACCGGTTTCCCATGTAATATAAATGATCGGACGCCTGGAGTGACCGCCAGACCTCCATGAGGCGCTTGTCTTTTTTCAGCCGCACCCTGCGGGCCAGTCCGTAAAGAACCCTCAGGGCATCTTTCTGCAAATGGTTCCCGCACCAGGCCGTGAGGTCCTTTTCATCCCCCGTCCAGGATATGAAGTCCGGCACGCTGAGCTCCCCCGCGGGTCTCACTTTCTTCATGACTTCGGCGGGGGTGGAAAATCGGAAGTCCGGATTTTTCAAAATCTCCCGGGGCAGGGCTTTCAAAAACTCAAAAATGCCCGTTTCCGTCCACTGATGCTCGCCGAAGGTCTCGTAGTCCAAAAGAATATTGACCACGGCATCTTTCCCCTTTGTCCGGTGCACCCAGCCCGCGTATTTCTCCGCCGTCAGGGGGTACGCCGACCAGGTTCTGTCGGAGAATCGGAAGGAGATGTCATCGGACAGACGGTGATTCCTGAGGAGCAAGCCTATCCGCCTGCACCCTCCAGGACGGTAAAGGGCATGGGGGCTTCGCCCATCGAGGATTCTCTCCGCCCCTTCCGATAGGACGGCATGGAATCCCATCTTTTCGAGAGCCTTCGCGAGGTCATCGTTGTAGATGAGGCCCGTGTTTCGAAAGGACACGGGCGCTTCACCGAAGAGGTCCTCGATCAGTTCGCACTGGAGACGAACCTGATCTTCGAACTCTTTCTTCGCGTAGAGAAAAGCCAGCGAGTGGTGATAGGTGCCGCCCAGAAATTCCACGCAGCCCGTGTCGGCAAGCCTCCTGAAACTGTCCACAACCTTTCTGCGCGATTTTCTCAGCTGCTCGAGAAAAAGCCCCGACATCCCGTAGGACACCTTGAAAGAACCGCCGTGTTTTCGGATGAGCTCCAGGATGAGGGCGTTGGCCGGCAGGTAGCATTTCTCCAACAGCTTTCCGATCATCTGTCGGCTGCTTTCCACATCCTCGTAGTCGTGGTTTCGCCCGATATCAAAAAAAGTATAATGCCGGAGCCGGCGAGGCTGATGAAGTTCAAAGTTCAGTGTGACGAGAGGCATGTCGTTCCTCGGGAACGCAGGCCAAAGCCTGCTTCAATTTTGAGTTTTGAGTGACGCGTTATGAGTTATCGTTGTAATGATTTTTAAATTTTCCTAATTCAAAATTCATAATTCAAAACTATCGCAATACTTTGCGATAGACCTCCATGATCCGCGTGGCGGCATTCTCCCAGGTCACCTCGATCATTTCCTCGCGGCATCGCTCCAAGAGTTCGGCCGAAAGCCCCTCGTAGGTGAGGACAGCGTGAATCTTGTTCGCCAGTTCCTCCACATCCCAGAAATCGACCTTCAATGCGTGGCGCAGGACCTCCCCGACGCCGGACTGTTTTGATATGATCACCGGCACATCGTATACCAGGGCCTCCAGCGGCGATATGCCGAAGGGCTCCGAGACGCTGGGCATCACGTAGAGATCACTTGCCGCATACATTTTTTCCACCTCTTCACCGCGCAGAAAGCCGGTGAAACTGAAGCGGCCACCGATGCCCATCGCCTCCGCCCTTTCCATCAACCGCGGGAGAAGATCCCCCGAACCGGCCATCACAAACCTGATGGAGGGGATCGCCTGGATGAGTTTCTCCGCCGCCTCCAGAAAATATTCCGGCCCTTTCTGAAAGGTCACCCTGCCCAGAAAAAGGACGGTCTTCTCGCCGGGCGGTTTTTCCGCATGATAACGTTCTGCCGCTTCCTTCCTCGAGATTGCGTTGTGCACGACGGATACCTTGTCCGGATCAACGCTGTACCGGCTGACGATCCGCGCCTTCGTGTAAGAGCTGACGGCAATGATGTGATCGGCCTCCTCCATGCCCAGACGCTCCATGTCGTAAATACGGGGGTCGATCGACTCGCCGCTCCGGTCATATTCCAGGGAATGCACGTGAAAGACCATGGGTTTTCCACTCACCCGCCTGGCGTGCACGGCAGCGAAAACCGCCATCCAGTCGTGGGCGTGAATCACGTCAAAGGCTTCCGTTGCCGCGAGCACCGAGGCCGCCACGGCGTACCTCATCACCTCCGCGACGAGATCCCGGCCATAATCCCCGGTCAGTTCCAGGTACCCGAAGTCCTCCCTCTTTTCGGTGAACCACTGCAGATACGTCTCGTACTCCCCACCCGTCATGTAGGGCCGGAGCATCGCGTCAACTACCCGGACATCGAGCCCCTTGAAAAATTTTTCCTCCTCGAAATAGCCGGTCGGCACCGGGACTTCGGTGGCTGCAACAAGCCGGACGTGGCTTTCCCCCTGCACCCCCCGAAACCGGGGCAGAACAAAAATCACTTCCACGTCGCGGCTGACAAGCGCCTTCGTCATTCCGAAACAGGCCGTCCCCAGTCCACCGCTGATGTGAGGCGGAAACTCCCAGCCCAGCATGAGCACTCGCATCTCTTCAGACACCCCTGCAATGAAAAGTTCGAGGGACCATTCATGATCCGTTTATGAGACGGGATCCCTCCCAACGGAAGATCGGATAAATGCAAAAAGATAATATCAGGGATTCAGAAGCAACGGCTGCATCGTTTGGATGTCGCCCGCAGAGAAAAACAGCGCCTCAGAAACATCGGGGCATCAGAAAATAGTGCTGGGAAAAATACTGTCCGACGATTTCGTCCTGCCGAACGAATGTCCGGTCCGCAGGTGGTCAAGATTCATCCCGGGTCTTGATAAACCTTTCAGCTTCCCTAAACGGGGCTCAGACCAGAATGCTCCCCCCGCTCCTGACACCGCGGATCCGCGATAATATAATTCCCGAGAACAGCCCGCTGTCCCCGGTACCACACCGAAGTCACGATTTCTCTGACGCGTTCGATTCTTCCATCCCGGGTCAGCAACCTGAACTCGTAAGGCTCCGTCCGCTCGCCTTTCAACATCATGACCGCCCTGCGACTGACCATCTCCCGGTCTTCGGGATGGACGAGGCTGATCGGATCGGTATTGATGAGATCATTTTCCGTATATCCCGTGCATCTCTGGAACTGGGGATTCACGAGCGTCAATTTACCGCTCTGGATGATGTAAACGCCGGCCACTGAACTCTTCGCCAGAACCTCGTAACCCTTCTCGAGTTCCTCCGACCGCCGCAAATCCCTGAAGAAGCCGCGTACACCAATGACCTCCCTGTCTTTGAAAAGGGGCAGAAAGTGGACAGACACGGGAGCGGAAAATCCATAACTCGTCAGCATTTCAAGCCCCATATCCCTGATACGCCGACCCATCATCACCGTGATGAAGGCCTGAATTGCCCTGGGAACCTCCGTGTCCGGCAGAAACGAGTTGAAAAAGTGCCCGAGTATCTCCGCCGGTTTCTGACCGGTCATGCATTCTGTTGAGGGCGAGGCGTAGGTCAGGCGTCCTTCCAGGTCGAATTCGAAAATAACCGTTTTCCCATCGGCGAGATGCCGGTCGTTCTCCCCCTGCCCCCACAGCATGAGCCGGGAAACCCACGTCCTTGCGATTATCCACCGGAGGCGGGCGTACAAACGCCAGGCCGCGATGATGACGGCAAAAACATAGCTCAGGACATGGAGAAAAAGATCATTCTCCTTTTCGACCGTGAGCCCCCCGCCTTCATCCGCCAGGGATGGTTCACTGAAAAAGCTCAGCAAAAATGATATCAACACCATGAGGATCCTACCCGCTTCATCATCTGCATGTCAGCGTCGTGCCACTCTCGAAACGGCCCTTGCGTTCGCCTTGAAGTATGCGGCTTCTCCCCCTCCCCTTCGATTTCCTTCACGTGCATGAGAGCCTTTCATCCCCGGAACCATGCCGCGATTGATCACGTCACTTTGTTTTTGAGCTTAAAGCCTGCGAAATAGTTGAAAATGTATATTTCCTGTGTAAATTCAAAGAGCAAGGGACATGCCATAGGCGTTTGAGAACGGATGGACATATAACCATTTATTATAACAACACATTTTGTTATATCTTCCGCCCCGGGGATCATGAGGGCACACCATGATGTCACAGGCCTCTTCACGGGGTACTGAGGGCATGGCTGATTAAGAATTGCAACTATTTAAAAAATAAGGAGAAAAAAGGCAATGACATTTATGTCATGAAAAAATGACTTAAAAGTCGCCGATAAGGTTTTTCCAGCGGGCACTTTTTTTCATCTCTGCGAGTTTTCTCTGGAGCTGTCTCACGGTGATCCCGAGGACCAACGCGGTTTGCTTCCGGTCGCCCCTGAAATGATTGAAAACAAAAACCACATGCATCTCGTAATTTTCTTTCAAACTTACGAGACTCCGCGCGACGAGGGAAGGCGGGGGCACCTCCTCTCCGAGTTGCCGGGGCGTAATCGTGGTCGAGTCGGCCAGGAGTACGGCGTTCTCAACGATCTGCGAAAGCTGCCGGACGTTTCCGGGATAGTCCTTCCGAAGGAGAATATCCATCGCCTCGGGACTGAACCCCCGGACGTCCTTGCCGTAACGGGCGGCGGCCTGCTTGAGAAAATGAGCAGCAAGCAGCGCGATATCCCCTTCCCTCTCGTGAAGGGGAGGCAGGTGGATGACAGCAGATCGCACCCTGTAGATCAGGTCAAGCCTGAACCTTCCCTCCTGACAGGCCTTGTCCAGATCCATGTTGGTCGCCGACACGATACGAACGTCAACGCGTATGGGTTTGGTCTCACCGATGCGGCTGAAGGTTTTCTCCTCGAGGACACGGAGCAGCTTGGGCTGAAGCTGGTGAGGAAACTCTCCAATCTCATCAAGAAAGAGCGTCCCGCCGTCTGCCTGCTCGAAGTAACCCTGATAGTCCCTCGTGGCACCCGTAAAGGCCCCCCTGATATGCCCGAAAAACTGGCTTTCGAAGAGCGTCTCGGGGATGGATGAGATATTGACCGGCACAAAGGGACCTCCCGGCGAAGGGCCCGCCCTGTGGATCCCGCGGGCCAGAAGCTCCTTGCCGGTTCCTGACTCTCCCGTGACCAGGATGGGGTTGCCGCTCCGGGCCATCACCTGGGCATAGGAAAGCAGGGCTTTCATCCGCGGGCACTGGGTGATGATCTCCGCGAAGGCCCCGGGTATTTCCCCGACCTTCTCATATCGGGAAAGACCCAGACCCGCGATGAGCCCCCGTCTCTCGTAGGCCCGCTCGATGGACAGGACCAGGTGCTCGTTGTCCACCGGCTTGATCAGGTAGTCATAGGCGCCCATCCGTATGGCTTTCACCGCCTGGGAGACAACGTCCACGGCCGTGACGATGATGAACTCCGTGTGAGGCTTGAAGGGCTTTGTTTCCTCCAGAATCTTCAGTCCATCCACGCCCGGCATCAAAAGATCCAGCAGGACGATATCGTAATTTCTATCCTTGATCCTCCGGATTGCCTCCTGTCCGCTCGCGCAGGTATCGACATCTTTCATGCCGTGCCAGCGAAGGAGACGCTTCATCGAGGTCAAATAGACCTCTTCATCATCCACGACAAGGATGTTCATAATCTCTGCCTTCCCGTTTGATCAATGATTTCCAAAAACGCCTGGACCTCAAAAGGTTTCGCCAGAAAATAATCCGCCGGACCGTCCGCCTCTCCACCGTAGCGGATCAGTGTCAGCAGCGGAAACCTCTCTTTGATTTCACCCGCGATATCGGCGAAAGCAGCCCTGTCATAGAGAACGATATCCACTTCGGGATGACCATCGATGTAAGCAATCATTTCCGGCGAAGCAGGCCTCAACCCGAAGAAAGGGGCCTCAACACCGGTGAGGTTCGCGCGCAGATCTTCCAGAAGCTCTATATCATCATTCAGGCAGAGGATGGAAGGGTGAAGGACAGGCTGCGCCTCCCGGCTCAATGGCAGAAATACCGTAAACCGGCTCCCCACACCGGGGCGGGAGAGAACCCCGATGACACCACCGTGTTCACGGACGAGACCGTACGAAACGGACAGTCCCAGCCCCGTGCCTCCCTCATCTCTCCTGGTCGTGAAAAAGGGGTCAAAAAGACGGCTCACAACCTGCGGCTCGATACCTGAGCCGTTGTCTTCTATGGCAATCGCAACGCATTTCAGCCTGTCTAAATAGCGGGTGGTGATGGCGATCATGCCCTGCGTTCCCGGTTTCACGGACTGACACGCATTGATCAAAAGGTTGGCGAAGACCTGCTCCAGCTTCTGAAAATGTCCGCGGATGACCGGGAGGTCGTCATCAAATCTGAGGTCCATCCTCGAAACGGTTCGGCGAATTTGCCCGCCCACGATCATGAGTGTCCTCCGGATCACGTCGTTCACCCGCACAGATCTCATCTCGATCCCTTCATCCGCCCTGGAAAAATCCTTCAGGTTCAAAATAACCTTGTTGATGCGGTCCGAACCGATCCGGAAGGCCTCGATAATTTCCGTCATGTCCTGACGGATCTCCTCGAAACGCACGCCCTGCCCTGCCCATACGGGGTGGGTGGACGCGTACTCGGCGAGGACGGGTTCGCAGAGTGTCCAGATCTTTTCCAGAAGAGGGACATTGTAGGCGATGAAGCTGTTGGGGTTGTTGATCTCATGAACCACACCCGCCACGACTTCACCGAGGGCTGCCATCTTGCTGCCCTGTATCACCTGCTGCAACCGGACTTCCGCCTCCTGCCTCAGCCTCTTTTCCTCCGTGATGTCCTGCCACACGCCGGCAATATAGTTATTCGCGTCACCGGTACTCTCGATGCAATGCCAGGTGTCGGCAAACCAGCGATAGGTCCCGTCGGCGATGCGAAACCGGTACTCGTACCTGCCCTTGCCCTTCTGCCGATCGCTGTCGAGATTTTCCAGAAGTTGCTTACGGTCGTCGGGATGCAGGTGATCGAGATAAAACGCAGGGTCCTCCGTAAAGAACTCGGGGGGATACCCGGTGATATTTTTTATGGTCCCGCCCACATAGGTGACCTTCACACCCCCGCAGCTCTCGGAGGAGTAAGGTATGATGGGGAGCGACTCGAGGAGCATGGAGAGCTGCTCCGTCATCTGCCGGAGAGCCTCTTCCACTTTTTTTCGCTCCCTGATTTCCCGCTCAAGCTGAAGGTTTTTAAGCAGGAGTTCGTTCGTCCGTTCCTCGACGCGCTTCTCCAATTCGGCCTGTGCCCTCTGGAGATACGCTTCAGCCCGCTTACGGGTTGTGATATCCATGGCCGTGAATACGACACCGGCCGATTCGTCCCCGGGATCCACCAGGGCTGAACTCAGGTAAACATCAATGACTCTTCCATCCTTCCGCTGCCAGCGTGTCTCGATGGCGCCCACTCCCCGTCTTCGGATTTCGGCGTACTTGACGAGGCCAACTCGCTCAAATTCCGCATCGTCGGGATAGAGGACCCTCGCGCTCCTGCCCATGAGCTCTTCCGCCGGGTAGCCCGTCATCTGGTGCAGGTCTTCATTCGTCCAGTCGATAATACGGTTGTGCACGAGCCCGATACCGATCGGCGCCGCTCGGAAGAGACCCTGAAACCTCCGCTCGCTCTGAAGCAAAGCCTCGCTGGCCCTCTTGCGCTCCGTGATATCGACAAAAGCCGTCAGTGTGGCCTGTCCCCCGCCGTACTCTATGAGCATGGCGAAGATGAGCACCTCGATGATCGATCCGTCCCGTTTGGCCAGGCGGGCTTCGTACTGTGTGGGCACCGACTCTCCGGCGATGCGACGCCGGGTGATATCGGCAATCCAGGACCGGTCTTCCTCGGGAATAAACTCGAGAATCGAACGCCCGATCGCCTCATCGGGGTCTTCATAACCCATGAGTCTCGCTGCTTCACGACCGACGTACTGGAGAATTCCCCCCCGGTGAATGATGATGCCGACAGGGACATGGTCTGCTAGGGCTCGGAATTTCTCCTCGCTTTCCAGCAGAGCCTCTTCCGTTCGTTTCCGAGCCGTGATGTCATGAACGATGGAATAGAGGAGCCTGCGCCCCCGGACCGTCACGGGACCGCTGTAGACCTCCACGTCACGGGTCTCCCCGGAGGACAGGCGATGACGGAATAAAAAGTAGTTTCGCCGCTCAGTCTTCGCGAGGCCCATCTCTCTGAAAACCTGCATCCGGGTGAGGGTGTTGATGTCCGTAATCTTCTTCTTGAGGATCCCCGCCTTTGTGTACCCGTAGAAGGAACAGGCCGCGGGGTTGGCATCGACGATTTTCCCGTCCCTCGGATCGATGAGAAGCATGATGGCATGATTGTTTTCGAAGAGACTTGCGTAGAGCCCCTCACCGTTCAAACCGGGGGTTCCCGGCCCGGGAACCCGGACCGCCCTCTTTCCCACGGGGAGGTCTTTCGGTTTGCGGACAACCTTTTTCTTCTGCACCGTCTTGCGGGCGGACGTCTTTTTCCCCGGCTTCTTTTCCCGAACCTTCAAGTCTGAAACCCTTTCCGGTATTCCGCCCGGAACGAACACTCTCCATACGCCTGAACGCTCGAGGCACAGGCAAATGACCCGGGCACAGTCCACGAATTTTCCTACTCAAATCAGAGAAGTTATCTATAAAAGGCGGCAGGAATCGTTGTCAAGGGATTTGTCTTGTTCCCGGAAATTGGAACAGTTTTGAATTATGAATTTTGAGTTCTGAGTTTCAAGTTTGAGTTGTGAAAAGGACTAAAAAGACCAAACGGACCGGACAGACTGGACAGACCAACAGGCCTGCGGCCTGTTACTCATTAATTTCCTGGACATACTCGGCGATGTTCACACAGTGGTCGCAAATCCGCTCGATGTGGATCAGAATCTCCACGAAGATCGGGCCCGCTTCGGCCTGGCAGATCCCTTTGTGGAAACGCTCGAGGTGCTTATTTCTCGCCTCCTTGACCAGAAAATCGACCCGGTCTTCCCGCTCCAGGATCTTCGACACCTTTTGCGGATCGTGGGCGATCATCAGGGAAGTAACTTCGTCGAGGTTCGCCGTAACGAGCTCGTAGATCTCATCGAGCTCCGCGGAGGCCCAGCGGCTGAACTCGGCGTGGTTATTGTGCTTCTGCCGCGCGAGATTGGCGATGACCACGATGTGATTGGCGCTTCGCTCGATGTCATCGGCCATTCCGGAGTAATCGAAGAACTTTCGGGCAAGATCGGGCGACAAATCGTTTTCGGACATCTTGCAGAGGTAGTCCGAAATCTCTCTTCTGATGTTATCGACCACGAGCTCGACGTAAACGATGTCTTTTCTCGCCCCTTCCCGGTAATCCTTCAGGAGCCGGATCCCTTGCGCAAACATGCTTGCCACAATCACGAGATCCCTGTGCATCTCCCTCCTCACGCAGTCGAGGGCCTTTTCCGGCTCCGCCAGCAAACGTTCGTCGAGAAACTCAGGCCAGATGGGGAGTTGCTCCGCCTTGCCGGGGATGATGCGCTCGATCAGATAGGAGAACGGCTTCAGCAAAAAGATGAATACGGCGACAATGACGACATTGAAAAGGAGGTGACCCAGGGCGATCTGCTGCGCCACGGTTGATGACAGGTTTTCGACAAGCGAAACGAAAAGCGGAAAGAGGCCGAGGCAGATCCCCGTGCCGAAAAATTTGAAGAGAAAATGTGAGAGGGCGCTTCTTTTCCCGTTGACATTCGCCACGAAACCCGCAATCAGTGCGGTGACGGCCGTGCCGATATTGGCCCCGAAAACTATGGGCAGGGCGTTTTCGAGTGTCATAAGGTTCTGCTGTGCCAAAATTACCAGGATGCTGATCGGGATGGCCGAGGAATGGATGACGGAAGCGAAGACCAGACCGGCTAGGATGCCCAGGAGGGGATTCTGGCTCTGCCTGAAGAGTTCGGCGATGGCCGGGTGATCCCTGAGAGGCGCCGCCGCCGCGGAAACAATGCTCAGCCCGAAAAAGATGAGGCCGAAGTAAAAAATACCCTCACCGACGGCCTTCCATTTTTCCTTGGCTAAAAACCAGAGCATCCCGCCGACGATGACGAAGACAGGGGAGATGTCCGTGACCTTCCAGACAACCAACTGGACGGTGAGGGTCGTACCGATGTCAGCGCCGAGAATAATGCCGAGTGACCGGTAGAAACTCATGAGTCCGGCACTGACCATGCCGACGACGAGTACGGACGTGGCCGTACTGCTCTGGAAAAGAACCGTGGCGGCAACACCGGTCAGAAGGCCGAAGAAAGGCCTCTCAACGGCGAACTTGAAGTAATCCCTCAGGCGGGTCCCGCTGAAATAGCGTTGAACCTCTTCACTCAGTCGGAGCATCCCGAAAAGAAAGAGAGCCACACCGGCCAGGAAAAGAAGAAGCTCTCTGTAAAAAACGGTCTCGATATGTTTTTCCTCCGGAACCGGAGCGGTGGTTGAGAGGGTTACCCCTGCCAGAACGCTTTTTAAATGGTTGACCCTTCCCGGCTTCCGCTCGCGTTTTTCTCACCGCTGAGAGATACCCGCCAGCCGTCTTTTTCCTTCACAAGCCAGAAAGATTCGACGACCGTTTTCATGGGGACGCCCTCCCGTCTGTACTTCGCCTCGACATGACCGATCTTTCGTCAAACGAGCGAGAGGTTTTTCATGTTGCTTTCGGCAAATTCGCCCGTGAAAGACTCACCGTCGATTTCCCTGAAGACCTTCTCGAAATCGGGGATCGTCACTTCCGTATCGCAACGGGCCCGGTCTCCCATGACGACGACCTGTTTGATCGTGTACGAGGCCTTTCTCGCCAGAAGCCGCGCCACAAAAAACCCCTCTTCCGATCTTTCCGTCAGGTAATCCGCGAGGATCCGTGCGGCCCTTTCCCTTGCTGAAAGGTACGAATAGGCGTCCTCGAAACCGGCCCTGAAGTAAAGCATCGAGATAGCTACGAAGGGTGTCATCGGGTCCGGCCTCCCGCGGTGCCCCTGATGGGGCACAGCTTGCAAGAAAGATGCACAGAAGCAATGAAAAACAAAGGATTTTCGGATTTTCACCCCTCCTTTATGCATTCCCTCCCGGGCCACGATCCTTGCCTTTAAGTCAAAGACCCCGCCTCTATTTTTGCATCCACGGCCACACAACCCTGACCTCTTTCGAAGACTATCAGGGGGTTCATGTCGATTGTGATAATCTCGGGGTGATCGGCAAGAAGCGCTGAGACCCGGCAGAGACAGCGGACGAGGGCGTCGATGTCGGACGCAGCCTGCCCACGAAATCCCTTCAGGATCGGAGCACCCTTGATTCCATCGATCATCTCCCGGGCCTCCGTCTCCCCGATGGGAACGACCCGCATGGCCACGTCCTTGAGCACCTCCACAAAAATACCGCCGAGTCCGAAAAGAATGACGGGGCCAAACTCCTGATCCCTTCTCCCGCCGATGATGACCTCCGTGCCCTTGGGCAACATCTTCTGGATCAGGAATTCATCGCCTTGCATGCTCTGGAAGGTCTCCCGGAATTGCTGCGGGTCGCCGATGTTCAGGCGGATCGCTTTTTCCTCCGTCTTGTGAAGAATGGCCGGTGAGGAGACCTTTAGCGCGACGGGATACCCGATGCTGCCGGCCGCCTTCAGGCCTTCATCAAGGCTTTTCACAACGGCATAAGAAGCAACGGGCACCTGATACGACGACAGAAGACCAAAGACCTGCGAAGGCTCCAGAAGCCTGGTAGTGGAAATTGAAACCCCCTGTCCCCGATTCGAATCCTTCTTCACGATCTTTCGGGATGCCTTCGCCGATTGAAAACGGTGATGACACAGGGCTCTTGACAAGGCCTTCAGGGCAAAGGACGGGTCAATGAAGAGGGGAAACCCGCTGTATTGCTTGATGGCATCCCATACGTTGGTCTTGTCCGCATTGGAGACGACCACAACGGGCTTCCCGTACCGCAGGGAGAGCTCGCCCGCCGAACGAAAGAGCTTCTTCGTGGGTTCGATCTCGCCCGCGGAAACGTAGGAATGGCCGAGGACCACGGCATCGACTTCCTTTTCCTTGAGGGCCTCTTCCACGATCACGTTATAGAAATCGATGTCGAAGATGTCCCCCATGTCGAGGGGATTGGTCATCCGGATGACACCGGCACGGAATTTTTTCCGGGCCATATCGAAAAAGCCGCTGGAGAACCGGGCCAGTTCCAGACCGTAACGGTGAGCGGCATCGGTGGACACAACGGCCGCGCCGCCTGAACGGGAAAGAATAGCAAGACGGGGGCCCTTCATCGGCGGGAGAGAAAAGGCCTTGAAACAGTCCATCATCTCGTGCAGGTTCCTGACGCGGTGGAGCCCTGCCTGGTTCAGCGCCGCTTCCACGACCTCATCATCACCGGCGAGCGCTGCCGTGTGAAACTTTGCGGCATCTTGGCTGATGGGGTTGGTATTTGCCTTGAGGACCACGATGGGCTTATCCGTGCCGGCGACCAAATCCATGAGCCGCCTCCCATCGGAAACATCTTCCAGGTACAGTCCGATAATCCTCGTCCCCGGGTCCGATATCAGGTATTCCAGGTAATCGTTCTCGTTGAGATCGAGCTTGTTCCCCATACTGACGAGTTTGTTGAAACCGATGTTCTCGAGGGTGAGAAGCCGCAGGGCCTCAATGACGATGCCTCCGCTCTGTGCGGCGAGGGACAGGGAACCTTTCTTCATGTCACCGGGCTGCAGGGGGACAAAAGGCAGGGCGAGCCCGTTATCGAGGTTGAGGATGCTGATACAGTTCGGGCCGACAAAACGGATACCCCAGCGGCGGGCGGCGTCGAGAACTTCCCTCTCGAGGTTGCGATGGTCATCGGAGAATTCACTGAATCCCCCCGACTGGATCACACCGTACCGCACACCCTTCCGTCCGCAGGCATCCAGGGCCTCGGGAATATAACGGGCCGGGATCAGGAAAACGGCAACCTCCGACGAACCTTCGATGTCCTCGATGCGGCGGTAGATCTTCCGGCCGTTCAGCTCACCCCCTTCCCGGCCGACGGCATAGACCGTACCGCGGTAGCCAAACCGCTCCAGATTGAAAACGATGTTTCTTCCCAGGTTTGTCGCTGCGGGGGAGACGCCCACCACCATGACGCTCCCCGGGTAAAACAGCCCCCTCATAAGCTCCCCTCCTCGGAACCCGCGCCGCAATGTACGGCGCGGGTCATTTGACATACCGCCTTTACGAAAGGCCGACGGCCTTTCTGTAGGTCGCTATTAATCGCTCCGCTTCCGTCCCGGGGTCAGGCCACTTACCTGCTCTCGACAGACCCGATTGCACCAGCTTTTCTCTGAGCCGCCCATCGTCGACGAGCCTCGTGGCCTGCCTCACAAAATCACCGGTATGGCCCGGTTCGAAGAGGCAGCCGCAGGCTCCGCCGTTATCTCCGAGGATCATCCAGCGGTTCCCCTGGATGTCGGACGCGAGGACCGGCCTCCCGGAGGCGATGGCCTCGAGGAGAACGTTTGAGAGCCCCTCGGCGCGGGAGGCGTTCACAACGACATCGGCCCCGCCGTAGGCCGAGCGCATGGCTTCCGGCGGGATCTTCGGTATCCAGTACGCAAAGGCCCTGAGCCTTTTTATCTCCGCCTCGAAACAGCGGGCGTAGTCAACATCGAGAACCGGTCCCGCGAACACCGCGCGCATCCGCGGTCTCACGCTATGGAGGGCATCGAGCGCCCCGAGACACTCGAGGTTCCCTTTCACGGGGCGTATCCCCGCGGGCATGAAGAAAACGAAATCTTCACGTGACCAGCCGCAGGCAGCTCTCAGGTCAAAGACGCTCTCTCCGAACCACATGAAGGATTTCGGGACGTTGACCATTTTTCCGCCGAGTTCCGGCATGAGTTTTCCCATCTTCTCCACGGTCCCTTGACCCTGGGCAACGATCGCACGTGAATGGCGACAGATCCCGAAAACGATCTCCCTTTTCTCCCGATCCCCCAGATCGCCATTGATGTCCGTCCCGGCCGGCGAAACGACGACGGGAATACTCCCGTATCTCCCGCTCACCTCCGGATCGAGAAGGAGTCTGCCGGAACGCAGGGCGTGATGGCCGTGGAGGAGGTCCGGCCTGAAGCGGTCTATCTCTTCGCACAAAGAGGACACGCTGATCTGCCCGACCGGCAGGACCTTCACATCAAGCCCCTTCGAGACGAGCGAGCGGCGCCATCGCTCCGAGGTGATCGCGTTGCCCGTCACGCTGGGAAGGGCTGTGGGCGTCAGTATGAGAACTCGCATGATTCCGTTTCTATTCAGACCTCCAGGAAGGACACGAGGCTCACGCCGCAACGGGTAAGCGCGGTCCTGAAACGTTCATCCATCAAGGCTCTCAATTCACTTAATCTCTCCGACGTCGAAAAATAAGAAAAGGGACTGTCGTCGCCTTGCGCAGCTCTGCCGGGATGGACCATCAGTTCCGTCAGTCCGCCGGGGAGGTTTTCCAGAATTTTCTCCAGGAGCTCAACCGACAGCCTCCCCTTCAGATAAAGACCCCTGAAGGCGTCCGTTGTCTTAACACGAGTTTTGTCTAAATGCACGCGGGCTTGCGCAGCGAGCCCGCTGAATATTTCCGCCTCCTCGAAAAGGACGCCGTTGTCTTTCTTCAGACGCCCGGCCGAGGGAGGCGCCGGTTCATCGGGCAGTCTCATCCACCGGATCCCGTGGCGCTCCGCGAGCCGCACGGCCAGTGAGGTAACGGCCGGGAACACATGAACATGCTGGTGACCGTCCATGTGATGAAGCTCGACACCGGCATTGCGAAGCCGTGCGATCTGAGACTCCATCTCTATCGCGATTTCCTTCTCCAAATCCTTATTTCCCCGCTGCATCAAAAGTTTATGCGCGGCAATTTTACCCGGAAAATTTCCGTCCGGCCCGACGAGAAGCTGATGACCTTCTGACACGGGGGTTCCCTGGGACAGATTCAGATGGAAACCGAAGGAAACTTTTCTATTTTTCAACGCCCCCATCCGCGCAAGCGCATCCTCCAGGGCCAGCCCGTTCGCAAGCAGGCTTGCGCTCGTCACCACCCCCGCGTCGATTGCCTCGAAGATGCCTTCGTTTCGAGCCTCGTCGGCACCGAGATCGTCAGCGTTGATGACAAGACTCCTCTTCATGATCGGACTCCCGAGGCCCGGATAACCTGGTTGCGGAAAACAAATCTCCCATCGCCCGCGTTGGAAAACTCGGATCGTTTTTCCGATCGAAGTTTGAGGAGGTAACCAAAGAGTCCTTTTTCGACGGCCTCGTACTCTGCGGCTTCAAAAATCCGTTCCGTCTCCCTGACGAGAGAAACATCCCGGAACTTTTTCCGGAGGGCCCGCCACAAAAGCGGTGGGTTGGCGAGCGTTATGGCAAGCATCCACAGCCTCCCCCGCACCGTCTCCAGGAACGCCGGTGCACCTTCCAGGATGTCTAAAAGATGCTTCGTCCCGTCGGCCCCCCCGTAGCGCGGCCCGAAGGGGGTTGGACCGGGGGTCTGCGGCGGTGTCGCGATGATCACATCGAAACGCTCGTCACCTTCGAGGGCTTCGTACCAGGACCCCGGGCGTACCTCAACAAGGTCCCCGACGCCGTTCGCTTGCGCATTGCGAAGGGTCGCGGAAAGTGCTTCTGGATGGACATCCGTGGCGACGACGCGCCCCGCGCCCAGTTTTGCCGCCGCGATGGAAAGAATTCCCGAACCGCAGCCCACTTCCAGAACGGTTTCCCCCGGCCTGACATCGAGGAGTTCTGCCAGGAGGATGCTCGAGGCCGGCGGTTGATGAACGCCCGGAGGGACTTCCAAAAACACGGTACCCGTTGGGAGATCGACGCGGATTCCCTGACCCCTTGCCGCACGGTCCACCCCGTAGCGCCGAAGCGCCGATGAGAGTATCCTCTCCACCAGGGTGGCGTAGCTGAGGCCTGACCAGCGCGCTGAAAGGGAAAACGCCTCGAGGGGCTCCAGGCTCGGCGTCGCGTTGGCCTCCAGGAAAAAGAAAGAACCGCCGGGAGAAAGCCGGAGGTCGAAACGGGCATAGTCCCTGAGCCCGAGGGCCTGAAAAGCCCGGCATGCAAGCCCACGAAGCTCGGAGAGTTCCCTCTCCGTGAGCTCCGCCCGCACGGCATCATCCCTTTCCGGACCGGGTTCAGTCATCTTGTAGGCCTGCGTGAACATCCCCCGCCCGCCGATGAGCCACTCCAGCGGCGGAAGGACTTCCGGCCCGTCGGGCCCCTCGAGGATCGACACGGCAATCTCGCGTCCCGGAATGAATGTCTCCACGATGACGGGCTGCCCGAACCGCTCAAGAATGCCCGTCAGTTTTGAACGCGCTTCTTCCTGTGTCTGTGCCAGGTGAAGGCCCCGGCTCATGTGTTCGTGGGCGGGTTTGATCACATAGGGAGGCGTGAGCCATTTTGGCAGTTCCTCGTCCTTCGCGCTCAGCACAACCCCGGGCGGTGTGGGGATGCCGCTCTCGGCAAGCCTTGCCTTCGTCGCCGCCTTGTTGTCTGCCAGCGTCAGGGCCGATGACCCCGAGCCCACGATTTTTGCCCCCTGGGCTTCGAGAAGCAGGCGGGTCAACGGACGATAGAGCCCACTGCCCCTGAAGGTGTCCGTGTGATCGATGATGAGGTCCGACTTTGAGGCAAGTTCGAAGGCCTTCAGTTCAATCTCTTCGGAGTCCGCGAAAAGGGCTTCGTGACCGAGGGCCCGGAGGCCTTCGGCAACGGCTTCGGCGCACCGGCAGGGTGAGCCGACAGTATGGACGATCCCGATCCGCATTAGATAAAGCAAATGCCGGGCGGGAGGCCGTTTGTCGATGGGGTCAAACATCGCTTTCCCTGACCCGGCTTGATATGGCGTTTTTTGTGAGGTTTCATCCGGTGATTTTCAGATTCAGTAAACCGGTAAAAAAATATGGCGAATACTACCCTCCGGTGGCATGGTTTGTCAAGAAAACCCGGCGGCATTTGATGGACCCCGGATTCACCTACTCACCAATAATCTTCACGAGGACCCGCTTCCGTCTTCTCCCGTCGAACTCGCCGTAAAAAATCTGCTCCCAGGGGCCGAAGTCGAGCTTGCCGCCTGTAATGGCCACCACCACTTCCCTTCCCATGACCTGACGCTTCAGGTGGGCGTCCCCGTTGTCCTCGCCCGTCCGGTTGTGGCGGTATCGGGAAACGGGTTCGTGGGGGGCGAGCCTCTCGAGCCAGTCCTCATAGTCCTGGTGGAGACCGGACTCATCGTCGTTGATAAAAACGGAGGCCGTGATGTGCATGGCATTGACGAGCACCAGGCCCTCCCGTACACCGCTTTCCCCGAGACAGGATATCACCTGGGGCGTGATGTTGATAAAGGCCCGGCGTCCCGGCGTGTTGAACCACAGTTCCTTCCGATAAAACTTCATACCCTCCCTGGGGTCAGGCTTTGATAATTTGATATTCATCTTGACCTCGAAACCAGCATGTCTTCCAGTTTTTTGATCAGCTTCACGAACGACTCTTCTTTCGCCATTCGCTCCTCGACACTTCTGACTCCGCAGCTTAATGTCGCCGGATCTCTTCTGAAGTGACTTGCAATTTCGGAATTCTCATAACCGCAAATTTTCCTTCCGAGATATCCAACCACCGCGCGTCCCCGCGCTCCTTCCCTGCTACGGGTCGCACTATAAAACAAGATCCTCTCTATTCCTAAGATATTTGAAACTGTTGTTGTTAGCCTCTCGATGGATATTTCGTCTTTGTCGCTCTTTCTTTCATTTAGAGCCAATCGGATATCCCGAATAAACTCCTCCTCTCCAAGAAAACGCTGATCTTTAATATCGTAAAAATCTTCCGCTCTATCATCCTGGATGCGGGCACTTACAAAACGTGCATAGGCCTTCTGAGCCTGATTTCTGCGGTCGCCGAAAATTCTTAAAAGAAATTCTTCGTCTATTAAATCTTCTTTTTTTGAACCCATATAGGCCCGGTAACTGCTCCAGAGAAACTGTAACGGATCCTCCACAAGGCCACCACGCACAGGATTCAAGTGAATGTAAGCTGACAATTCCAGAAAATATTTATCTTTGTCACACAAAATAGCCTTGTATCTCCCTTGGAACAGATGCCCCTCTTTCCCATATCGAAAGTTGAATCTCTTTGCATACCGAAACTGAACTACTTGCATGATACGCGCTAAGGGGACATCGCCGACCTGCATGAGTAGATGAGCATGGTTTGTCATCAGTGCGTAGGCATAAAGGCTGAACTGATAGCGTTTTTTGTATTCTTTGAGAAACCTTAGATAGAGTCGATAGTCATCGTCTCCTCGAAAAATATCCTGGCCCCCGTTTCCGCGAACGATCACATGATAAAAAGCACCTGGAAAGTGGATTCTTGGTTTTCTTGCCATAATCATACATAGCATAAAAAACCAATTAGTAATATATCAAATTATCAAAGCCTGACCCCATTTGTTTGTTGCTAAAATGAATTGGGGGTGGTAATTTAACCAAACTGATTTATACATAGAATGGTTTATGAGGAGGTTGAAGAAATGAAATTCAGTGTCACAATATGTCTGCGAAAATCGGCTTTAGTGGCAACAGGCCTGATCCTGGTGTTGATGCTCTCCCCGGCGGTTTCTGCCTATGCGGCCACGGCGAGGGAGATTGACGTCAGCGTGGATGTCGCGCTCGAGCGATTCTACAAAGAGGTGAAAGGAGCGCATGAGTTTACCAAGAGTGCGAAGGCCCTGCTCATTCTTCCGAAGGTCATCAAGGGCGGCTTCTTTTTCGGCGCTGAGTATGGCGAGGGCGCGCTGCGTATCGGCGGAAAAAGCGTTGCCTACTACAACATCGCCTCCGGCTCTTTCGGACTCACCTTCGGCGGCGAGCAGAAGGACATCATCATCGCTTTCATGACCGATGATGCCCTCAACAAATTCCGCAAAAGCGAAAACTGGGAGGCGGGTATTGACGGTAATATCGCCGTCCTGGACGTCGGCGCCGGCGCCACTGTCAGCACGGCAACAATCAAAGACCCCATTGTCGGGTTCGTCTTCGGCGTGAAAGGGTTGATGGCCGACGCGTCCTTCAAGGGTTCAAAGCTCACCAAACTGAAGAAGTAAGAGATTTTTTACTTGTCAGCGAGACGAGCTGGAAAAGAATACCCGGATGGAGATGACCCATCCGGGTATTCTTTTTTTGATAACAGCATTTCTCCCTGGAAAAGTTACTCCAGCTTCTGTGCCAGGCCCTGCTGAACCTGCCTCGCCTCGGCCACGACGCGCTCGATCACTTCCTTCACTGTCGGCATGTCATGAATGAGGCCGGTGACCTGCCCGACGGGAAGCACCCCTGTCTTCAGATCCCCCTCTTCCGTCGCCAAGCGGATCATTTTAAAGGCGTTTGCCAAATAGGCCATCTGTATGGCGTTCTTGAACCCCGATGCCAGAACGCCCGTGAGCACCTTGAAGTACGGCAGGTGCAACTGCCGGGCGATATCCTTGGAGCTGACGAGTGACGCCGGGATATCGAGCCCGCGCTTTATCGCCCGTTCCGCCGCGTCCGTCTTCATCACCCGGCACCAGATCCCGTCAAAACGCTTGGAATAAAGGGTATCGGTCACGTCCTTTTCGAGTGAGAGCTTTTTGTAGGTATCATGGAGTGGGCTTTCCTGTGTGGTCATGAATCTCGTCCCCATGGCAACACCCTCTGCCCCCAGGGCCATGACCGCCGCCAGTCCCCGGCCGTCGGCAATGCCGCCCGCGGCGATGACAGGAATTTTCAGGGCATCCATCAGGCTCGGGATCAGGACCATCGTCGTGATGGCCTCCCCGTGAGCGGCAGCCTCGTTCCCCGTGGCAATAACGGCATCACACCCGTAATCCTGGGCCCGCTTCGCGTGACGGGCGTTCACCACGGTGGCGACGACCTTCCCGCCGTACTCATGGGCCTTCTTGACAATCCAATCCCCTTTGCCCAGGGCGAAATTGATGACGGGGACCTTCTCTTCCAGAAGAACCTTTGTGTTTTCCACCGCCCCCGCAAACATGAGTGCGCAGTTGGCCCCGAAGGGTTTGTCCGTGAGTGTCCGGATCTCCCGGACGGCTGCCCGCGTTTCCTCCACACTCAGAGGTCCCGTTGCCAGGATGCCCAGGCCGCCCGCATTGGAGACGGCCGCCACCATCCTGGGAACACTGATCCAGCTCATGCCGGAAAGGATGATGGGGTATTGAATGCCAAAAAGCTCCGTGATCTTCGTCTTCATAACTGATTCCTCCTTGAACGGCTTTGCAAAACTGCTTTTCCGCAAGCCGCATTTTATACCCTAATTCACAGAGACGCTCAATAGCATTTCCTGCCGCCGACGGAAGCCTCCAGCTCCTGCAGCGCTTTGAGCTTGCCCGCGACCGAAACGAGGAGATTGACCGCCGTTTTTATTTCTTTTGCCGTGTTTTTCCACCCCACGCTCAACCGCACAGTCCCCTGGGCCACCTCCGGCGGCACACCGAGGGCTGAAATAACATGGGAGATCTCCCGCCTCCCGGAAGTACAGGCCGACCCCGCCGAAACAGCCACACCCTCCCGGTCAAGGGCCTGCACGATCTCGTCGGCAGGAAGCCCGCGGAATGAAACGCTCAGGACATGGGGGAGCCGGCTTTCCGGGTGGCCGTTTACCTGAATGTCGGGGAACTTCCCCTCGAGATCCGACTGAAGACGATCCCGACGCGCCTTCGTATTCTTCATTCGCGACGGCAGATCCCTGCCCGCCAGTTCACAGGCTTTGCCGAGACCCGCAATGGCCGGGACATTTTCCGTCCCGCCGCGCCTGTCATTCTCCTGATGCCCCCCGGTCAGAAGCGGCGCGATCCCCACCCCCTGCCGGATATACAGAGCGCCGATCCCCTTCGGCCCGTTGAGCTTGTGGCCCGACAAGGAAAGCAGATCCACCTGGAGCTTAAGGACGTCCACGGGGATTTTCCCGACGGTCTGAACGGCGTCGGTGTGTAAAAGGATTCCTCTTTCCCTGGTGAGCCTGCCGATGGCCTCTATGGGCTCGATGGTGCCGATCTCGTTGTTGCCGTGCATGATGCTGACGAGGATCGTCTCCCCGGTGATCGCGCTCCCGAGGGCCCCGGGATCGACAACGCCGTGGGCATCAACGGGCAGGTACGTCACCTTGAAGCCGGATTGCTCCAGGCTTCTGCAGGTCCGGAGCACAGCGAGGTGTTCGACGGCGGAGGTGATGATGTGGCGGCCCTTCACCTTCAGGGCTTCCGCCGCACCGCGGATGGCCAGGTTGTCCGACTCCGTCCCGCCGCCCGTGAAGACGATTTCCTCCGGTACCGCGCCGATGAGGGAGGCCACCCTCGCCCTTGCCTCCTCAACGGCCGTCCTCGCGGCCCTGCCGAAAGCATGGATGCTCGAGGGGTTGCCGAAACGGTCCCGGAAAAAAGGGAGCATCTCCTCCCAGACTTCCGGCAGCAGCGGGGTAGTGGAGCAGTGATCGAGGTAGATCCCTTTCATTCCTCACCCAGTGCCCGCCGGGGCATTGCCGCCCTTAGTGATCTTTCACCCCCAGGATATCGCGGGCGATGATCATGATCTGGACCTCGTCCGTCCCGCCGCCGATCTGCTGCAGTTTGGCATCGCGCATCATCCGCTCGACGGGGAATTCCTTCATGTAGCCGTAGCCGCCGAGGACCTGCACCGCCTCCGTCGTGATTTTCATCGCGGCGCGCGCCGTAAAGAGCTTTGCATAAGAGGCCACGAGGTTCATCTCCCGGTGGAGCCCCCGATCGGCCATTCTCGCGCCCTTGTAGGTGATGAGGTGGGATAATTCGATCAGCATGGCCATTTCGGCGAGCTTCGCCTGGATGAGCTGGAAGGAGGCGATGGGCTTTCCGAACTGGACCCTCTCTTTGGCGTACTGGAGGGCGCATTCATAGGCCCCCCTGGCGAGACCCAGGGACATGGCGCCGAGACAGACGCGCTCGGTGTTAAGACCGCTCATGAGAACGAGGGCCCCCCTGTTTTCCTTCCCCAGGAGGTTCTCGGCGGGGACCACACAGTCCTCGAAAATCAGCTCCCCCGTGGGCGACCCGCGCCAACCCATCTTCTCGAACTTCTTCCCGCGCTGGAAACCGGGGAATTCCCTCTCAACGATGAAGGCCGACACACCCTGGGCACCCTTTTCCGGGGCCGTCTTGGCGTAAACGACAAAGACGTCGCCGACGGGACCGTTGGAAATAAATATCTTGGTGCCGTTTAGAATATAGGCGCTTCCCTTCCGGACCGCGCGAAGCCGCATGGACATGACATCGGAGCCGGCAGAGGGCTCCGTCATGGCCAGTCCCCCGAGCCTCTCGCCCCGGCAGAGCGGCGGGAGATATTTCTTCAGCTGACCTTCGCTCGCATTCCTGCAGATGTTGTCGATGCAGAGACAGGCATGAACGCCCCAGGAGGCCGCCGTGGACAGACAGGCGACGGACAGCTCCTCCGTCACGATGCACATCTCCGTGTACCCGGCGCCGGCACCGCCGTACTCCGCAGGCGCCGTGATGCCCAGGAGCCCCATGTCCCTGAGCTTAGCGAAACTCTCGGTCGGAAAACGCTCGTCACGGTCGATTTCGTAGGCCAGCGGCGCCACTTCCTTCTCGGCAAAGTTCCGCATGGTCTCCCGGAGCATCTTTTGCTCATCGGTGAAATCGCTCCACATGACGCCGCCTTTCTAAAAAATCGGGGCACCTGTCCTAAACAGGTGCCCCGGTACTGTGCGATTAGAAAGTCTTCTTCTTGATGAGCCCCAATTCCCTGGCCGCCTTCGTGAGTTCATCTCGGAATTTGGGGTGGGCAACCTTGATGAGCGCCTCGGCCCTCTCGGGTTCCGTTCTGCCTGCAAGGTCGGCGATCCCCCACTCCGTGACAATGTACTGCGCGTACTGACGGGGGACGGTCACGCGGGTCCCTGCGGCGAAAGCCGGAACGATCCTGGACCTCGTGCCCTTCATGGCCGTCGAGGGCAGCAGGTTGATCGCACGACCGCCGGGAGACCAGAAGGCCCCGATGACGAAGTCCAGCTGCCCGCCGGTGCCGCTTCTCATGCGATGGCCGTAGGACTCGGAGTTTATCTGACCGTAGAGGTCTATCTCGACGGAGCCGTTGATGGCCACGACGTTGTCTTCCTGGGCGATGACGCTGATGTTGTTGGCGTAGAAGGTCTGGCGCCACTCACACATGGGGTTGTTCCCCAGCCAGTCGTAGAGTTCCTTGTCGCCCATGGTAAAGCAGGTAAGGATCTTGCCGGGGTTGACCTTCTTGAACTTGCAGGTGACGACCCCCTTCTCGACGAGACTGTGCGTGCCCGCCGGCGCCATTTCCGTGTGAATCCCGAGATCCTTGAGATTGGAATCCATCAGAAGCTTGCTGATCATGGCGGGAACGGCACCGATGCCGACCTGGATGCAGTCGCGGTCCCTGATGAGACCCACGACGTTCTGGGCCATCTTGACCTCGATCTCCGAGGCCTGGGGTGTGGGGACCGCCGGGAGGGGGTTCGGGTTTTCCACGAAAGCGTCGAACATAGAGACATGAAAGTTCGTCTCCCCGAAAGCCCTTGGCATCCGATCGTTCACCTCGGCGATAATGAAGTCGGATTGCTTCATGATGGTGTAGGTATAGAAGGTGTCGATCCCGGTGTTCACGAAGCCGTGCTCGTCCGGTGGTGTACACTGCATGATGATCCCCGTCCGGCGCGGGCGGAAACGATTACGGTGCGGCAGTTTTACACCGATGTCGGAGCTCTGGCAGGGCCAGAAATTCGCCCACTCGCTGTCCGCCAGGGCCTGCTGGTGCGGCGTCCCGGAATAAAAAGCGGGAACCAGCGTAAAGGTGTCCCGGTACTCCGGCTGAAGAATCTTGTAGGGCCGGAGCAGGAGCGCGTAAGTGTACTCCACGTCCTTGAGCTCACCCTTCCTCGCCGCGAGGGCGTCCATGATAAGCATCGACGGTTGCCCCAGGCAGAGCGGCGTCCAGAAGCGATCGCCGGATTTGACGATTCTCGCTGCGTCTTCCGCCTTCATCAGTTTGCTTCTGTAGATCTCTTTCCAGCTCATAGTTTCCCCCCTTGAATTTTTTTATCTGTTGGTAAACTTTCCCGTTTGTTCAAACGGGTTTCCTTTTCGTTACCTCCTTTTGACGTCACCCCCCCTCTTCTTCCCATTTCTTGGGATACTTCATAGCATTGAAAGCGCAGAGGATCGAGAGAATTTCATTAACATGCGTAAAAACTACAGGGGCTTGAAGTACCGGATGTCCATGATGTGACCCTTCCTCTCCTCGCTCCAGACGGCCTTCAACTTCATGCCGTTTTTCACGATTTTCACGGTGTTGGCGAAATCACCGAGGTCAAAACCGCCGAGAAGATGAAGGAGATTCACATCCGTCCCGTCCAGCCGGATGAGCGCCCCGATGAAAGGCGGTTCCGTGGGCATACCGAAATACCTGTAGTTCGTATAACACCAGGCCACCAGAGTCCCTTCCTGTTTCACTTCCACCCACTCGTCCGTGTCGACGAAACACCGGGGGCAGAAGCTTCTCGCCGGAACGAGGACCCTTTCGCATTTCTTGCATTTAGTCCCGAATATCTTCATTTCCTTAAGCCCCTCGAAGAACCTGGTCCAGGTGGCGCCGTAGGCCAGTTCGTAAGGAAGGTGAATTTCCGTTTTCAGTGTTCTGTATTCTTTCGACATGGTCTTATCCTCCTTGCTCCTTTAGAGTTTCGATCCCAGGATCATGATCCCGTTGAACTGGTCAACACCCCCCATGGCATGGGCCAGGGCCAGCTTCGCGCCGGGGACCTGGTGATCTCCCGCTTTTCCCGTCACCTGCATGGCGGCCTCCGCCACACGGATGAGCCCCGTGGCGCCGATGGGGTTCGTGCAGAGCGTCCCCCCGGAGGGGTCACAGGGGAGCGAGCCCTTTCTCGAGAAAGTCCCTTTCAGCACGAGGTCCGGAGAGGTTCCGAAATCGCAGAAGCCGAAGCACTCGTAAAAGAGCATTTCCTGGTAGGTGAAGGGGTTGTAGACCTCGGCCACATCGAGTTCCTTCCTCGGGTTTTTTATCCCCGCCTGGTCGTAGGCCTGGCGGGCAGCCTGGATGGCGCTCTCCCAGACGACTTTGTCGCTGTCGCCGAAGAAATACTCCTCGCCCCGGTAGCCCACGCCCTTCACCCAGGCGGCCTTCCGGCCGATTTTCTTCGCCATCTTTTCCGACGCGAAGATCACGGCGCAGGCGCCGTCCGAGTTCGGGCACACATCGAGGAGACGGATCGGGTAGGTGATGACCCGGGCGGTCTTCACATCCTCCGCGGTGACCTTGATTTTGACGTGGGCGTAAGGGTTATCGAAGGCGCTGTCATGGTGCGTCACCGATATGAAGGCCGCCGCATCGCGGATCTTGTCCTCGGGAATCCCGTAACGGGCCGTCCACATCTGGGACTGCATGGAAAAGACTCCCGGGGCTCCGGAAATGAAGTACCGCTGGTAAAAAGGCTCAACGACGGTGGTCATCGTGGCCTGGCTGTTTCCCTCGTTCATTTTTTCGTGCCCCACGGCGAGGACGAGATCAGCCAGCCCCGAGGCCACCCAGTAGTAGGCAGTGTGGGCGATGGAAACCCCCGTAGAACCGCAGGTTTCCGTCTTCAGTATGGGCTTGCCCACGGCCTGCATGGCCTCGGAGAAGTAGAAATGAGTCAGGGCAATACCCTCCATCATGGACGGCATCGTGCCCGAAACCACGCCGTCGATATCCCTGGGTGAAAGTCCCGTGTCTTCGAATACGCGCAGGACCGCTTCTCTGACCAGATCGGGGTAGGACACGTCCATCCTTCTTCCGTGACGCGTCTGCCCGACGCCGATAATTGCAACTGCTCTACCCATATATGCCACCTCCTAACTGCCCAAAATCGCAACGGCGTGGCACTGCCCGGCAAACCCGTGGACGCCGTGAGCCAGTGCGGTTCTCACCTTCTTTTTGACCTGCCGTTCCCCGGCCTCCCCCCGGATCTGGAGGAAGGCCTCCGCGGCCCGCTGAAGCCCCCGGGAGACATAGGGATTGTTCGCAAGGACACCGCCTGACGGATTGACAGGGAGAGCCCCGTCCATGTCCGTGAAACCTTTATCGATGAGCTTCCCCCCGCCTCCGGCCTTGCAGAACCCGAGCTGCTCGTACCACATCAGTTCCTGGAAGGCATAGGGTTCCGTGATCTCGGCCAGATCGATCTGCTTCAGGGGGTTGCGGATCCCCGCCATCTTGTAGGCCCGGGCGGCAGCGTTCTTCAACTGCCCGTCGAGGAGATCCCGGTCCCCGATCATATAGGCGTCGATCGAAGAGCCGAAACCCCGGATCCACACCGGCTTGTCCGTCAGTTTCTTCGCCTTTTTCTCCGAGGCAAGCAAAAGGGCGATCATCCCTTCCGACTTCGGCGCGCACTGCAGCTCCGTCAGGGGATCGACGACGGTATCCGATTTCAGGATATCCTCGACGGTGTACCGGCCCTTTCTGTGGGCGAAGGGGTTCCTGAGGGCGTTCCCGAGGTTCTTGACGGCCACCTTCGCGCACTGTTCTTTCCTGATCTTGTACTTTTCCATGTAGAGCTTCATCTGGAGGGCGGCGGCCATTGTCTCCGTGAGCCCCAGGGGTCTCAGGTAGAAGGGGTCGGAATACATGAGCGTACAGGCATCGAGCTCGGGATTCTCCGATCCCTTGCAAAGACCGATGACCAGAACCGTGTCGAAATGGCCGGTGATGATCCGCATGGCCGCGTAGATCAGCGCGAAAAGGGATTCGCCGTCCTGCCTGGAGGCGTTTTTCAGAAACGCACCTGTCGGATCCCAGTAATAAGCGTTGGCGCAGGATATCCCCCCGTGAAAAACATCCGACGAGGCGCTGACCACGCTCCCGATTTCATCGCGCGTCATGCCGGCCTTGTCGAGGACTTCCTTCGTGACCCGGTAGGCTTCGTCGTAGAAGTTGTCCTTCGATTCAGCGCCGGCATTCTGGGCGACTGCAACGATCGCGACTTTTTTTGTCATAGAACCACTCCTTTTCAATTTTCATCAGAGGGGTTTCCTGCCCGCAATGATCTTCGTGATGAAAACGATGGCGGTCTCCCCCCTTTGATTTTTGATTTCGCTCTGAGCTTCAACGACGCCCCTCTTCGCGTCCTTTTCCGCGAGAGCTGTAACCGTCATCTCGCAGTGGAGGGTGTCTCCGATCCGGACGGGCGCCGTAAAGCGTACACCGTCCATCCCGTAAAAAGCGATGAAACTCTTCGGAAGCACCGCATAGGGGCCCAGCCTGAAGAGAAGCGCCATTCCCGTGACAAGGCCGAGCATCCCGTGGGCGATCCGACCCTTGAAGGGGGTCTTGGAGGCGTATTCGACATTGGTGTGCAACTCATGCCAGTCCCCCGTGAAGGCCGAAAAGAGAACGATGTCTGTCTCCGTGATCGTTCTGCCCGGGGAGACAAAGACCTCCCCCACCCTGTAATCCTCAAAATAATTTTTCTCCATGTCCTTCCCCCGATCAGATTTTAAAGATTTCCCGGGCGACGATGAGTCTCCTCATCTCCGAGGTCCCGGCACCGATCGTCCCCAGCTTCGCATCCCGCCAGTACCGCTGCACGGGGTACTCGAGGCAATAGCCGTAGCCGCCGTGAATCTGGACGGCTTCCTCGCAGACCCAGCAGGCCACCTCCGCCGCGAAGAGAATGGCCGACGCGGCGATCTTGTGGACCTCCGTCCCTTTGCCGCCCCGCTTGACGGAATCGGCGAGCACCGCGGCCTTGTAACACATGAGCCGCGAGGCCTCGATCCGGGTGTACATGTCGGCGACCTTCTGCTGGATGAGCTGGAAGGAGGCGATGGGTTTACCGAACTGGACCCTCTCACGGGCATACTTCACCGCGGCCTCAAAAGCGGCCTCCGCAATCCCCAGCGCGTAGGTGGCGAAAAAAGCCCTCTCCACGTCCAACCCGCCCATCATCACGGCGATTCCCCTGTTCTCCTGGCCGATCACGTTTTCCGCCGGGATGATGCAGTTGTCCATGATGAGCTCCCCCGTGGCCGAACCCCGGTTGCCCACCTTCTCGAGCTTTTTCGACACGGAAAACCCCGGGAACTTCGTATCGAGGATGAAGGCCGTGATCCCCCGGGGTCCCAGACTCTTGTCCGTCTTGGCGTAGAGGACGATGGTGCTGGCGACGGGACCGTTGGTGATGAAGGTCTTCGTGCCGTTCACCGCGTAGTGATCGCCGTCTTTTCTGGCCGTTGTCTGGATGTTCACCGCGTCGGACCCCGCGTTGGGCTCCGTCAGCCCCAGGGCACCGATGTGCTCGCCCGAACACAGAGGCGGCAGGTACTTTCTCTTCTGTTCGGGGCTCGCGTGGCTGTTCAAATTGTTGCAGCACAGGTTCGCGTGCGCCCCCCAGGAGAGGGCGACGGCTGCCGAGACCCGAGCCAGCTCTTCACAGGCCAGCGAGGCCGAAAGAATGTCCGCGCCGGCCCCGCCGTATTCCTGATCGACGGTAATCCCCATGATCCCCAGATCCGCCAGCTTTCCCCAGAGACCCTTCGGCCACTCGTCGTGGCGATCGATCTCCTCGGCGATGGGCGAGATCTCCTTGGCCGCGAAGCTCGCAATCGTATCCCTGAACATCCTGTGCTCATCACTCAGTTGAAAATCCATACTGTCAGCTTCTTCCTTTTCCCGGTTACAGAATCCATGGTCGGTCGGAAGTCAAACGAAGCAATTGCACTATTCCGATTTCCGCTCCATCGCGGCCACGAACAAAGACCTCGAAAATCCCTTAACCCTTGACCCGGCCCACGCTCACCACTCAGGCCATAGGCCTGTTGGCCCCTTCTAACAACCCACAACTTGTATGTTAAATTCCTGGCTCAGAGTTTAGAGTTTATGTTAA
>CAZJPV010000021.1:0-41777 GCA_964547985.1 uncultured Syntrophaceae bacterium | reverse complement strand
GAGCATGCGGCTCATATCCGCAGTGTCCGGGGTTCAAGTCCCTGCACCGCCACCATGGAAATCGAAAGGCCCGTTGAGTCTAACGGGCCTTTTTTAGAAAGCCGTGCAGAGCCGGGTGGGGGATGTAAAAAGTGCGCTTTGACCTCAAAAGGCCTTTCCTCGAAGAAGACTTTTAAATTTGATCCAGAGAATGCCCAGGTATTCATGGACGGCGATTTCCGCCTTTCTCAGGGCCGATGGTTTCGGAAAGAACTTGCTGGGGCTCAAAGGGCCATCCGCCAGAGCCAGGTGGGCCGTCGGTGCCGGCATGGGCGTCATTCCAAGATTTTTGAAAAGAAGTAATGCCCGGGGCATGTGTGATGCCGATGTTACCAGCACAAACGCCTTTTCTCCGACGCGCTCCCGGATGAATCGCACCTGCTCCTCCGTGTCCCGCGATTGGTTCTCCCTGACGATGTCCGCCGCGGGGACGCCCAGGGCAACGGCAACGCGGGACATCAGGTCAGCCTCCGATTCCTTTTCAAATCCTTTACCGCCGGAAAGAAGAAGCTTGCTTCCAGGCCTTTGCCTGTAAAGGATGACCCCCTCGGCCAGGTTAACCACGGAGTTGCTGGAGAGCTGGCCGGTCCATGGAATTCGTTCGTTGACCGAAAGTCCATGACCCAGGACAACAACCCAGGGCACCGATGAACCGGATGCGGCGGGGAGGGAAGGAGGGGGAGATTCCAGGGGCCGGAGGATCAAGTTCGATCCGGGATCATAACTGAAGAGAACGAGGATGACCGTTCCGGCCGCCACCAGGCATTTGGCGAACCTCTGCCTCTTCGTGAATAGGAGAAGGACAAGGCCGGCGACAAGAAAAAGCACGGAAAGTGTCAGGGGATAAAAGAAAGGCGTTATAATTTTTTTCATCAGAAACATGCCATCACCTGCTCCGGTTTTTTATTTGGGGCAACCCCTCTACAGGGTGAAGTAATAAAAATCCTCGGGGGAGGCCTTCATGGCGTCATCGATGATCTGCCGTATCCGATCGGATGAACCCGCTCGGATTCGCCTCAGGACCTGCTCGAGATAACGGGCGGCCTCCAGAAGGGTTTCTTCCTTCTGTGGTATATGCATGCCGTGAACGAGACGGTTCCTCAACTGCCGGATGGATTCGAGGGCCGCAAGCGTTCTTCCCGTAAAAAGCTTCAGCTTTTTCAGGGTTGAAGGTGTCGGAATGATAATTTTGCGGGGGTGTTCGAGATGCCGTTCATGCATGAGCTCCCGGATGGTGATTTCAAAAGGGATCCAGCGGGACATGAAATCGCCTGCGGCTTTCCTGATAGTCTGGAGAGGTTTTTCCGTGTCTTTTTGGCCGCTTCCCGGCGAAAGGCCCGTTTGCAGACGCGCCTTGGCATAGACGCTGTAGAGGCCGGGATTGTCGAGGAGAATACCGTCGACCAGTTGCTCCACCACGGGGGTCTTTTCGGTGTCGGGACTCAACTGGGTCAGATGCTTACGTAATTTTGTCGGACGATCCAGTTTGGCGAGCCGAAGAAAATTGAGCAGAATATCGGTACGGCCCATGACGGGTTCACTTTTCAACTCCTGGGTTTCTGAGCGGAGCGCGTCGTAAAGAAAAGCGGCCAGCTGATACGGGTTCGCAAAACGCTTCGCACTCCCGCTGACCCGCGCCTTCAAGGCCCTCTGTAGTCGTTCGAGGGCTATCTCCCCCGCGATAATGAGACCATTGAGCTCGTCCAGGATGGCCAGTTCGTCCACGGAGAGGTTGCCGTATTGCGCTTTGTACACCAGGTCATGTTCGACTTCGGCCCAGGCATGCATGAGGACGGAGGCCACCTGGATTTCAATCGGCGTATCGGCGCAGTGCCTTTTGTCTTCGGGCAGCGTTTTCCTGTTCAGCCTGACGTAATAATGGGTCGCTGAATAACCGGTAAATTTTTTTTCGTATTTCTGGTAAGGTCTGGGTTCAGTCGGGGATTGTCGAACCGTCTCGACTTTGAAGCGGGAGCGGATGAAATTGTCCGTCTCACCGCGGTCACCGGGGAAATAAAGGGCAATTCGGACACCGGCAAGGTCACGGATGTCGGCGTAAATGTCCTCGAGGGAACTGTATTTTTGAGCGGCGTTTCTCTCTTCAACCTTATCCTTGAGTCTTTCCGGTCGCTTGGGGCGAAAGGTCACGATGGCCCTTACACCGCTCTGCTGGAGCCCCGTTTCACACTGCTCGGCGCAGCTTTTCGCTGCCTCGTGGAAGCGCTGGAATTGTTTTTTGTAATCGTCGAGAAATCGTTGAACGATGTTCATCATGTTTTTCCGTCGGGTTTCGTAAAGGCAGGTTGAAAGGGTTGATGTTCCGGTTTCGATCTTGTTTCACCGTTTCAACAGGCCCTTTTTGAGGATAAATTATATCATCGAAGTCATTTCGAAAGACAGTGTGATTTTAGGGTGCGGCCCGCCGGAGCCGGGGTCGGGGGAAACCCTTTTAGATTCACGCGATGGCGAGCGGTCGGGGATATGGTAGAGAACGGAAAAAGAAAGCGTTGGACAGGAACGGCTGGCTCACGGCCGCATCGAGAGAAAAAATGCTCTGTGGATGTCATCCTTTTCGATTTCGGCGGGGTCCTTGCCGAAGAGGGTTTCGTGGGTGGCCTTGCGGCCATCGCTAAAAAAAGCGGCATCAACAAGGGGGCCTTCGTCGCCCTGGGCCATGAACTGGTCCATGAGACGGGTTTTGTGACCGGTCGGTCCGACGAGAAGACATACTGGAGGGCCCTGCGTCGGAGGGCAACCATCGAGGGGCACGACGAGACGCTCCGGGAGGAAATTCTGTCCCATTTTAAACTTCGACCCTGGATGCTGAAGATCGTGAAGGAAGTCAGGGAGAAGGGGACCCGCGTCGGTATTTTGAGCGATCAGACGCTGTGGCTGGACGAGTTGAATGCGAAGGATGGTTTTTTCAGGTGCTTTGATTACGTCTTCAACAGCTATCACATGGGAAAAAGTAAGATGGACACATCGCATTTTGACGATATTGTCGAGGCGCTTCACGTCAAGCCCGAAAAAATCCTTTTCATAGATGATAACGAGGACCATGTTGAGCGCGGGCGGTGCCAGGGCTGGAAGACGATACGTTACGACAACAAAAATAATTTCATGCATCATATTAAAAAGTATTGCGGTTTTATTAAGACTTCGGTTTAAATGACAAAAAAGGTGTTACGTAAGCTCTGCGAAAGGGGTTTGCCGGCAGGCGATTGAGCCTGGGGTTAAAATTCCTTGACGGATTTTCAGGACATATACTAAGAACGATCATCGATAAAAAAGAAAAGCGAACAGGGGAGTCGAATGATACCGAGGTATTCAAGGCAGAAGATGGCGTCCGTATGGAGCCCCGAGAACAGGTTTCGGAAGTGGCTCGACATTGAAATTCTGGTCTGTGAGGCCCTGACCCGGAAGGGGGTCATCCCGAAGAAAGCCTTCGCAACAATCAAGGCAAAGGCCGACTTCGATGTGGCCCGGATCGATGAAATTGAAAGAGTCGTCAAGCACGATGTGATCGCCTTTCTGACCAGCGTCAGTGAGAAGGTAGGGCCCGACGCCCGCTTCATTCACATGGGTCTTACCTCTTCGGATATTCTCGATACCTCTTTCGCCCTTCTGCTCAGGGAAGCCGCAGAACTCCTTCTCGAGGATGTGGACCGGATGCTCGAGATCCTCCGTAAGAAGGCTTTTCGTTACAAGAAGACTCTGATGATCGGTAGAACCCATGGCATTCACGCCGAGCCGATCACCTTCGGTTTAAAGATGGCGCTGTGGTATCAGGAAATGCAGAGAAACCGGCTCAGGCTGGTCCGGGCCAGGGATATTGTCAGTTACGGCAAGATCTCGGGTGCCGTGGGAACCTTCACCTTCGTGGACCCGCGGGTCGAGGCCTATGTCTGCAGGAAGCTCGGGCTCCGGCCTGCGCCTGTCTCAACCCAGGTCATTCAGCGGGATCGCCATGCCGAATATTTTGCCACGCTGGCGATTATCGCCTCGTCCATTGACAAATTTGCAACGGAGATCCGCCTTCTCCAGAGGACGGAGGTTCGGGAGGCCGAGGAGGAGTTTACGGAGGGACAGAAAGGGTCTTCGGCCATGCCGCACAAGAGAAATCCCGTCCTTGCGGAAAACCTCTCGGGCCTTGCGCGTCTGATGAGAAGCTATGCCCTGGCAGCGCTGGAGGACCTGGCCTTGTGGCACGAGAGAGATATCAGCCACTCCTCCGTGGAGAGGGTCATCGGACCCGATGCCACCATCCTTTTGGATTTCATGTTGAACCGCTTTGCCGGTTTGGTGGAAAACCTGTTGGTCTACCCGGAGAGGATGATGGCCAATCTCAACCTGACGCGGGGTGTCATCTTTTCGCAGATGGTCCTTCTCAAGTTGATCGACAGGGGAATGTCCCGGGAGGATGCCTATGCGATTGTTCAGAAAAATGCCATGCAGTCTTGGAGGGAAGGGCAGGAGTTCAAGAAGATGATCATGGGCGATCGCGATGTCCTGAGGTTTCTGAAGCCCGTTGAGATCGAAAAAGTGTTCAGGCTCCAGAATTTTCTCAAACATGTGGAGTTCATCTTCAGGCGGGTGTTCAGGGAGACCGCATGAAAAACACACCCCGTGGATCGAGGGTGTCCTTTGAGGGGTAGACGGTTTTTTTACGGAAAGACTTTGGTCTTTTTCGGGTTCCTGGGCGGCCTCTTCAGCGTGGTGTCCCGTAGCCAGTTTTGATCATCCCGTTCGGGATAGTCGATATTGTAATGGAGGCCCCGACTCTCTTTTCTCATCATGGCACACTCGATGATGAGTTTGGCGACGATGGTAATGTTCCGCAGCTCCAGCAGATCCCTTGTGATCATGAATTTTCTGTAATATTCGTGAATCTCCTGCCAGATAAGTTCCACCCTTTTCTTTGCCCTCTCCAGCCTCTTGTCGGATCGAACGATACCCACGTAATTCCACATGGATCTCCGGATCTCATCCCAGTTCTGGGTGATGACAACGGATTCGTCACTTTCCGTCACACCGGTCAGGTCCCAGCCCGAGACGGGCAGTTCCTCATCCTTGATGGGCGGGAACATCCCGGAGATCCTCACAAAGGCCCTGTGGGCGAATACCACCGCCTCGAGGAGCGAGTTGCTGGCCAGGCGGTTTGCGCCGTGCAGGCCTGTGCAGGCCACCTCGCCAGCCGCGAAGAGCCTCTCGATGCTTGTTTCGCCGTGGGCATTGACCACGACGCCGCCGCAGATGTAGTGGGCCGCGGGGACGACGGGGATCGGATCTTTCGTGATGTCGATGCCGAAGGTGAGACAGTTTCTGTGGATATTGGGGAACCGCTCCATCAGGAATCGGGGATCCCGGTGGGTGATGTCCAAAAGGACATATTCGTCTCCCGACTTCTTCAATTCCGTGTCGATCGCCTGTGCGACCACGTCCCGCGGCGCGAGGCTTTTCATGGGATGATAGCGTTCCATGAAGGTAGAGCCGTTTCTCAATTTCAGGATACCGCCTTCCCCGCGAACAGCCTCGCTAATCAGGAAAGACTTGGCCTCGGGATGGTAGAGACAGGTGGGGTGAAACTGGATGAACTCCAGATTGGCAATCTCCGCGCCGGCCCGGTAGGCCATGGCGATGCCGTCACCGGTGGCGATGTCCGGGTTTGACGTGATCAAATAGACCTTGCCCGCCCCGCCGGTCGCGAGAAGCACGAAGGAGGCGCGAAAGACGTGGATTTTGTTGTTATCCACATCCAGGACATAGGCCCCGAGACATTTGTCCTTTTTTGCACGGGGCCGCTTGTTCACACCGCCGATGGCCGACTCGAGGATGAGGTCAACGGAAATGTAGTTTTCGAAGAAGGTGATGTTTTTCTTTGACCCCGCTTTTTCGATAAGGGCCCTTTCGATTTCCCGCCCCGTGAGATCAGCGGCATGGATGACCCTTCTCCTGGAGTGGCCACCCTCCTTGCCCAGGTCGTAGAGAGCCGGGGGGCCGTTGTTTCTTTTCGAGAACTCCACCCCCCAGCGGATGAGTTCCTGGACCCGTTCCGGGCCCTCGCTTACAACAAAGTTAACGACGGACTCATGGCACAGCCCCGCGCCGGCGGCCAGGGTATCGTGGATGTGGTCCTCAAAGCTGTCCGATGCGTCCATGACGACAGCAATACCGCCCTGGGCCATGTTGGTCGTCGACTCGATTTTTTCCTTTTTTGTCACGATGGCCACGGAACCGAGATCCGCCGCCTTGATGGCGAAACTCAAGCCCGCGATGCCGCTTCCGATGACGAGAAAATCGGTTCTGATCTCCATGGATAAAACCTGATGGGTGCCGGGAAAATACCGGAATCTCAGAAAAAATGGCCGTTTACAATTCGAAATCGATCCTGTATATACCTTTCCGACTTTTATGGAAAGGGAAATGTTCATATCAGGATCATGAAGGTTCTCGCGATCGAAACCTCCTGTGATGAGACGGCTGCCGCCGTTGTCAGAGACGGCCGGGAGGTGATGTCCAGTGTCGTTTCCTCCCAGGTGGACATTCACAGCAAATACGGAGGGGTGGTACCCGAGATTGCCTCCAGGAAACATGTGGAGTCCATCATTCCCGTGATTCTGCAGGCCCTCGATAACGCCCGACTCGACCTGGACAGCATTGACGGAATTGCCGTGACACGGGGTCCCGGCCTGATCGGCTCCCTGCTCGTCGGTCTTTCCGTCGCAAAGTCCGTCGCTTTTGCGAAGAAGAAGCCGCTCGTCGGCGTCAATCATCTCGAGGGGCACGTGGCGGCCATCTTTTTGAGTGATCGAACCCCGGTGTTCCCTTTCGTGGCCCTGGTGGTGTCGGGAGGGCACACGATCGTCTATCTGGCCAGGGATTTCCAGGATTTTGTTCTTCTGGGTCAGACCAGGGATGATGCGGCCGGCGAGGCCTTCGACAAGGCGGCAAAACTTCTCGACCTCGGATACCCGGGGGGTGTGGTCATTGACCGGCTGGCAAGGTCCGGGAACCCGGAGGCCATCACCTTTCCCCGACCCATGAGGGACAGCCTGGATTTCAGCTTCAGCGGGGTCAAGACATCCCTTCTGACCTATACCCGGAAGAGGGGGCGTCCCATAACAGAAAGCGACATCCCGGACATCGTCGCGAGCTACCAGGAGGCCATTGTCGACGTCCTCGTGGAAAAGACCATGCGTGCCGCTACGTTGAATGAAATGTCCAGGGTGGTGGTGGTAGGCGGTGTGGCAGCAAACAGCCGCCTGAGGCACAGGTTCATGGAGGCGGGTGAGAAGCGGGCCATAGAGGTATTCATCCCGCCGCCGGTTCTCTGCACGGACAACGCGGCCATGATCGCCGTGGTGGGCGATCACCTGCTCGCGAGGGGAAAGCGGGACGGTCACGATTTGAATGCAGTCTCCCGCTGGCCTCTCGAGTCCCTTTTGCAATAAAGCCTGCATGGTTCTTGCACAGGGATCTTCGGCGACAATGCCCGTTTTCTTTTGCGATGAAGCTCTATGTTTCTAAAAGACAGGATCAGGGGATTCTATAATCGTTTTATCAGCCTGAAGGGGGCGCCGGGGGAAATCGCCGCTGGCATGGCCATCGGCGTCTTCATCGGGGTGACACCCACCATCCCGTTCCACACCGTCGCCATCGTTTTTCTCTGCCTTCTTTTCCGTCAGAACATGACAGCGGCCATCCTGGGGGCTACCTGCATCTCCAACCCCCTCACCATTCCTGTATTCTATCTTGCGGAGTATGAACTCGGCCGGCTTCTGCTGAATTACGAGAGCTTGAAAGTCACGTTCAACGACTACAGCCTGAATTCGATTCTGGAGCTGGGGTGGAACATCCTGTATCCGCTTCAGGTCGGTGGGCTGCTGATGGCCGTCGTTTTTACGGTTCCTGCCTACTTTGTCACGTACCGTGCCGTTTCAGCCCTGAGGAGCAAGTATGCCGAATCCGCGGGCCATACTGGCGAAGTATCAGATTCGTCCTCTTAAGAGACTGGGTCAGTCCTTTCTTTCTGACCCGAATATCATCCGGAAAATCATTGAAGTCTCCGATATCCAGCGCGACGAGACGGTGATCGAGATCGGGGCGGGGCTGGGCGTCATGACCGCCCTGATGGCGAAGAGAGCCAAAAGGGTCATTGCCCTCGAGATCGACAGGGCCCTGATCCCGGTCCTTCACGAAGAACTGAAGAGCTGCACCAATGTGGAGATCCTCCATGTTGACGCACTGAAATTCGAATTCCGTCCCGTGGCGGTTGCCAGCGGCGGGGCAACCGTCAAGGTCGTCGGCAACATCCCCTATAGCATTTCCTCGCAGATCCTCTTCAGGCTGCTTGAAGCCAGGGATCATATCTCGTCCATGATTCTCATGTTCCAGAAAGAAGTGGCCGAACGGATCGTCGCCGGCCCCGGATCGAAGACCTACGGTATCCTGTCCGTCCTCGTCGGGCTCTATACCGACTCGTCCATCGTTTTGAATGTTTCCCCCCAGTGTTTTTATCCCAGACCCAGAGTGGAATCGGCAGTGGTCAGGATGGACATCCGGAAGCTCCCGCTCGTTGATGTTGACGATAATGCCTTTTTCTTGACCGTCGTGCAGTCGGCTTTTTCAAAGCGGAGAAAAACGCTTTTGAACAACCTGAAGGCCTCGTCTCGAATCGGACTCTGGCATGAGGCCATTTTGGAGGTCCTGGATTCTATCGGCATCGATCCCGCCCGCAGGGCCGAGACGATTGCCCCCGAGGATTTCGCGCGTCTGAGCAACGCCGTTTCAAGAAGACAATTTACTTGACAAAAAGAGGTTTTCTTGTTAAGGGGACCCGACCGCTTGGATCCGGCAACGGACCGGGACGGAAGGTTGTTCCTACGATCGATTGAGGAAGCCCTGATTTGAAGCCTCCCGTCCAGAAACGGGGGGCTTTTTTTTGCGGGGTGGGAGCCTATGAAGATTATTGAGAGAGCCGGGGAAATGCAGCAATACGCTGAAGGGCTGCGGGCATCGGGGAAGAAGATCGCCCTTGTGCCCACCATGGGGTATCTCCACAAGGGCCATTTGAGCCTCATGGAAGAGGGGCGGAAGCTGGGGGACTGTCTGGTGACCAGCATTTACGTCAACCCCACGCAATTCGGCCCCACGGAAGACCTTGCCAAGTACCCGAGGGACTTCAAGCGGGACGAATCGCTCTGCAGGGAAGTCGGTGTGGACGTCATCTTCTATCCCGGCGACCGGGAGATGTACCCCGAACACTACCAGACCTATGTCGATCTCGAGGGGGTGACCCAGAACCTCTGCGGTCTTTCCCGGCCTGGTCATTTCAGGGGTGTGGCCACGGTCTGCGCGAAGCTCTTTAACATCGTGAAACCCCATGTTGCGATTTTCGGCAAGAAGGATTTTCAGCAGCTGGTGGTCATCAAACGCATGGTCGAGGACCTCAACATGGATCTTGAAATCCTCGGCATGTCCACCGTCCGGGAGAAGGACGGGCTGGCCATGAGTTCGCGAAACATATATTTAAAACCGGACGAGCGGGAGGCCGCGCTCAGCCTGAGTCGTTCCCTCAAAATGGCGAAGAATCTATATGATGGGGGAGAAAAAGACGCGGGAAAGATCATCGGGGAGGTGACCCGGCTTATCAGCCGGCTTCCTCAGGCAAAGATCGATTACGTGAAGATCTGCGACACGACAACCATGAAAGACGTGGAGCGCCTTCAGGGGAAAGAAGTCATCGCCCTCGCCGTGAGGGTGGGTGTCGCAAGGCTCATCGACAATTACGTCTTCGGCGAGGCCCTTGACCTGTAGGACTGAAGGGACTCGCTTCGGACATTCGTGAGGAGGGTGGGAACATGCAGAGGTTCATGCTGAAATCGAAATTGCACAGGGTAACGGTGACCAATGCCAACCTCAACTATGAGGGAAGCATCACAATCGACGAGGCGCTCATGCAGAAGGCCGATCTGATGCCCTGCGAAAAAGTAGACATCTACAATGTTTCCAACGGGGAGCGGTTTTCCACTTACGTGATCAAGGGCAAAAAAGGAAGCGGCGTGATCTGTCTCAATGGGGCGGCCGCCAGGAAAGCGTCGAAGGGGGATGTGATCATCATAGCCAGCTATGTCATAGTGGATGACCGTTTTGTAAAAAAGTGGACCTCGAAGTGCGTCTATGTGGATGAGAAAAACAGGGTAAAGCGCGCTTAGCGGGCTGTCGTTTGTAAGCAAAAGGCAAAGTCTCGGCACTTTGCCTTTTTTTTGTAAATAAATGTTGAAAGTCCCGGGCACTTCTGTTATTTGAAGGCGCAACAAAGTCCTCGAAAAACATGAGAAAAAAGTTAAAACAAATATTCCTGACGGGATTGGCCGTCACGGTCCCCTTCGGGCTGACCGTTTACATCCGGTCGGCCCTTACCGAAAAGCCGTCAGAAGGCGTTCAGAATCCGCAGGCTGAGATCATCCATTGTGAAGTGCATCGCAAAGCGGAATAAACATACATTATAGATAACGGAGGAAGGTCGTATGCTCGTATCAGCAGAAAGTATCAAGGTAGGACATCCCGATATGGTGGTGGACCAGATCTCCGCCAACATCATCGCGGACATTCTGGATAAGGAGCGGAAGATAGGGCTGAACGTCTACAATATGCCCCATTGCGGTCTGGAGGTCTTTCTCGGCAAGGCCTTTTGCCTCGTCGGCGGCGAGGTGACGACACGGGTCAGCATCGATGTGGAAAAGATCGTCCGGGAAACGGTCCTCTCTCTGGGTTACAACGACGCCGCCGTCGGCCTGAACGGGAACAACATGGGTATCCTGAACGCGATCATCCCCCAGTCTCCGGACATCAATATCGGGACGAGGGCGCATTTGGGTGCACACAAGGAGATCGGCGCGGGTGACCAGGGCATCATGTACGGTTACGCCAACAATGAAACGCCCGAGCTGTTGCCTTTACCGTATGTCCTTGTCACCCGCCTCATGCGGGCGCTCGAGAATTGCGGGAACCCTGCCTTTGCACCGGACGGGAAGGGGCAGGTGACCGTGGAGTACGATGATAAAACGGGGAAACCCCTCCGGGTTGCCAAGGTGCTTGTTTCCAATGCCGTTGATTACCGGTACGTGAAGAAGGGCGAGAGGGCAAAGGTAAAATCGACGGCCAGACAAATTGCGTTTCGCGTTCTCGGAAAATGGGTGGACGGGAAAACGGAATTTTTCTTCAACCCCACCGGGGAATGGAGCGCCGTGAATTCATGCAGTGCGGTGGACTCCGGTGTCACGGGCCGCAAGCTCGTGGTCCAGTTTTACGGCGGCTATCCCGGGGCCCAGCTCGGCGGCGGGTCGGTGGTGAACAAATCGCCCGAAAAAGTCGATTGCTCCGCCGCCTTCGGCGCGCGGTACGCGGCGAAGAACCTGGTGGCCTCCGGCCTTGCCAGGAAGGTCTCCATCCAGCTTGCTTACGCCATCGGTATCGCAAAGCCCTTCAATGTCTATGTGAACACCTTCGGGACGGGCAAGCTGTTGGACAGAAAACTCTCGGAAATTATCGACCGGATCTTTGATTTCACACCGGCCGGCATGATCAAGCAATTCGACTTGCTGAACGGCGATGTCTACAGAGGAATCCCCAAATCCTTCTTCCTGGACGGCTACAAATGGGAAAAGACCGACAAGGTCGCGCGTCTCAAGAAAGAGGCGGGTGTTCGATAGGCCAAGGCTTTGCACATTCATCGAGGGAAAGATGGGTTACGACGTCAAGGATTTAAGTCTAGCCGAAAAGGGAAGGTCGAGCGTCGAGTGGGCAGCCATGAGCATGCCCGTGCTGAACATCATCCGTGAGAGATTCCGCAAGGAAAAGCCCCTACGGGGCGTGCGGATCGGTGCCTGTCTGCACGTGACAACGGAGACGGCCAATCTCACGGACACACTTCAAGCGGGCGGTGCCGAGGTCCACCTATGCGCTTCCAACCCACTGAGTACCCAGGACTCTGTGGCCGCCTATCTGGCGAAGTTCAAAAAGGTGGCGGTGTATGCCATCAAGGGGGAGGATACGAAGACCTATTACAGGCACATCAACGCGGTCCTCGATGCCAGGCCTTCCCTGACCATGGATGACGGGGCCGACCTGGTCTCCACAATCCATGCAAAGCGCCGGGAGCTGATCAAGGCCATCATCGGCGGAACGGAGGAGACGACAACAGGTGTCATCCGATTGAGGGCCATGGCCGAAAAAGGGGTCCTGCGGTTTCCCCTGATCGCGGTCAACGATGCCCGCACCAAGTTCATGTTCGACAATCGATACGGGACCGGTCAGAGCACCCTCGACGGGATCATCCGGGCGACGAACCGGCTCATGGCGGGCACGAATTTTGTGGTCTGCGGCTATGGCTGGTGCGGTAAAGGTGTTGCGTTGAGGGCCGCAGGGATGGGGGCAAACGTGATCGTGACGGAGGTCGACCCTCTCCGGGCGCTCGAAGCAACCATGGACGGCCACCGCGTGATGCCACTGTCGGAGGCCGCAAAGAACGGGGACGTTTTCTGCACCCTCACGGGAGATGTGAACGTCATCCGGCGTGAGCATTTCATGAAAATGAAAGACGGCGCCATCGTGGCCAATTCCGGTCATTTCAATGTGGAGCTCGACCTGGAAGGTCTCCAGGCCGTTTCCCGGGGCAAACGGAAGGTCAGGGATTACATCCAGGAATATCGTCTGAAGAACGGCAGAAGGGTTTACGTGCTCGGCGAAGGAAGGCTCATAAACCTCGCCGCCGCCGAGGGGCATCCGTCAAGCGTCATGGACATGAGTTTTGCCAACCAGGCCCTGTCGGCGGAATACCTGGTCCGGCAGGGGAAATCGCTGAAAAACACCGTTTATGCCGTGCCGGAAGAAATCGATCGCGATATTGCGCGCCTGAAGCTCAAGAGTATGGGGATCCGGATCGACCGGCTGACGGCGGAGCAGAGAAAATATTTGCAATCCTGGGATCTGGGCACCTGATCCTGAAGAGGCTCAGGTCTGGATGCCTTTGAATAGATAGGCCGATATAGACCCGAAAATGAGATTGGGCATCCACGCGGACAGCATCGGTGCGAGGGTTCCCGAGCGTCCCAGCGACAGGCAGAGGGCGAAAAGGATCCAGTAGGAGAAGCCGATGATGAGGCCCACGGCGACTCCCTGTGCGACACCACCGCTTCTTTCGGGCCGCATGGAGAAGGCGATGCCGACCATGACCACAAAGATACTCACCAGGGTAAAGGCGATTTTCCCGTGCAGGTCCGCTTCATAGCGGGTCACGTCGTAACCCTCATCCCTGATCTTCCTGATGTACCCCCGCAATTCCAGATAACCCATCTCATCCGCACTTTTCTGAACTGCCTGAAAGTCCGAGGGTTCCTCCGGTATATCGATGATCATCGAATCGAGCCTTTCGATGGAAGGGAGTTGTCCCTCGGGAAACCGGGTGACCAGGACGTCGAAAAATTCCCAGTGATCCCCGTCCCAGGCGGCGCTCCTGGCGTCGATCCGCTTCGTGAGGGTGAAGTCATGGTCAAAATATTGAATGCTGATCCCTTTGAGCGTATTCTTTTCGGGGTCGAAGATCGTGAAGCTGTAGATGCTGTTCTTGGCCCTGAACCAGACCTGGTTTTGCTTGAACACACCCGATTTTTTCTGTTTCTGGATCTCCACCAGCTTGATGTGCCGGGCCATCTGATTGGTGTAAGGAGTCACAAATTCATTCAGGAAAAAGACCAGGAGGCAGGCGACAGCGGCAATCGAAAGGACCGGCACGGAGGCACGGTACATGCTGATCCCGCTTGCTTTTAAAGCGACCAGTTCATGGTTTTTTGAGAGCATGCCGAAAGTGAGAAGGGTCGCCAGGAGGACCGAGACCGGAATGGCCTGTGCGACAACCATCGGCACCGTGTAGAGGAAATAGGATGCCATCTGCCCGGCGGTGGCCTGGTTGCTGAGAAACATCCGGATCCGCTCAAAGAAATCGACAATCAGATAGATCGACATGAAGGACAGGAGGACCAGGCTGAATAACTTCAGAAACTCTCTGGTGATGTATCGGCTGATAATCGTCACGATGATCGCCCTGATTTGAAAAACGTTCTCGCTCTTCCCCAGAGATCCAGATCCAGGGATTTCTCTTCGGCTTTCCGCATGAACAGGATCACGCCGGCTGCGGCAAAGACGGCATTGGGTACCCAGGCGCCGACAGCGGGAGGTAGCCTGCCTGTTTCCCCGAGGGCCGTGCCGCTCAACGTGAGCAGATAATAGGAAACGACGACGGCCAGGGCCGTGGTGAAGCCCCTCAGCCTGGCGGAACGGCTCGGTGTGATGCCGAGGGGCATCCCGACAAGCGCGAAGATTAAGCAGGACAATGGGATGGCGAATCTCTTATTGAGCTCGATTTTCATCTCCCTGATTTTCGTGGCCGGCATCGATTTGCCGGGGTCCCGGATCTGACGGACCATTTCCAGCAAGGTCATCTCCTGGAGTTTTTTGGTGGCGAATTTCTTGGCGTCTGCCACGTCCGTTTGCAGTTCCAGGCTGACATCATAGGTGCTGAAGTCAATTTTTTTATAATTCTTCAAATTCGGGTTGACGGAGTGAATGCTTCCATTTTCCAGCCTCAGGGTCACAGTCGGTGAGTCCGGCGCCGCGACCAGGTATCCCTTCCGGGCGATAATGGTGGTCGGTTCCGACTGGATCCGATCATCGAACAGGAGGATGCCCTCCATGTACTCACCGTTGATGGGGATCTGGTCTGCGTAAAGGACGATGCCGTTGAAGTCGTCGTTGAAGACCTTTTCCTTGATGCCCGCGCTGGCTTTCTGCCTCGCGATGTCGAGAATCAGGTTTTTTGTGGCCTGATTGCCCTCGGGGAGAAGGAAGAAAGATGTCACCGTCGACATGACAAAAGCGACGACGGCCAGGGAAAAAACGGGCAGGGACAGCTTGTAGAGGCTAAGGCCGGCACTTTTCATGACGGTCAATTCATTATCTCTGGAAAGCCTTCCCATGCCCATCAGGACCGATATGAGAAGGGCCAGCGGGATGGTAAAAAGAAGGAGGGCCGGCATCATGAATAGGATGAGTTTTGAAATGTCCCATAAACCCACCCCTTTGTTGATGACGAGTTCCATCAGCTGGAGAATCCTGCCCATCATGAGGACAAAGGTCGCCACGAAAAGGGCGAGGATGAAAGGGTAGGTAATTTCCTTGAAGATGTAACGGTAAATGATCTTCGTCATTCAGGGCATCAATCTTTTTTCATAAAGATTGGACCGGGGACCCTCTGCGGGCCGGTCCGCATACATTCATATACAACTGCCCGCGCGAAATCAATCGATAACTTGTTTGACCTGCTGCTGAAAATCTGTTAGATGTCACGTGGTTGGGCGTTCAATAGTCCGGAGACCCCTGTCGCGGAACCCCGCGGCGGCTGCAGGGAGGGCTTCAGGGGACCGTCTCAGTAAAAAAGAAGAGGGAGGAAGTTCCGCATGATTGATTTGCACACGCACTCCATGTTCAGTGATGGAGAACTCATCCCGTCGGAGCTTATCCGCAGAGCCATGGCGGCCGGATACCGCGCCATCGCCATTACGGATCATGCCGATCACTCCAATCTGGATTTTATTCTACCGCGCGTCAGCAGGGTCTGCCGCAAGATCTCCGAGGTCTATCCCATCAAGGCCCTGGCCGGTATCGAGATTACCCATGTCCCCCCCGTCCTCATCCCGGGGCTCGTCAAGGAAGCGCGGAAGCTGGGCGCACAGATCGTCGTCATTCACGGGGAAACGATCGTTGAACCCGTCGCCGCGGGGACCAACCGGGCCGCCATCGAGTCCCGCGTGGATATCCTGGCTCACCCGGGTCTCATCACGCCCGATCTCGTAAAGAAAGCCGCTAAAAACGGGGTCTTTATGGAGATCACCACGAGGCAGGGTCACGGTTATACCAATGGGCATGTGGCAAGGCTTGCCCGTGAATTCAAGGCCCCCCTGGTGATGAACACGGACAGCCATGCCCCGCGAGACCTGGTGACTCTGGAGCTGGCGCGCAAAATCGCCGCCGGTGCCGGTCTTCAGCCGGATGAAATAAAAGGGATGTTTCGAAATTCCGAGAAGCTTGTCAGAAGAAGCTTCTAGGGCGGGCTCGCCGGGGTGTACCCGACCATCGTATATCCGTGAGCAAGATGAAGATTTTTTTTATCGCCGATGCCCATCTCCGCAATCGAAACGATATCGGTTACGACCGGCTGCTCCAGTTTCTCGATTCGCTGAAGGGGCAAGCCGATCACCTCTATATCCTCGGCGATTTCTTTGATTTTTGGTTCTCCGACCCAGGGGAGGTCTACCCCGACTTTCAGGACATGGTCGGCAAGCTTGTCGAAGTGAAGGAAAGCGGGGTTTGTGTCCATATCCTCGAGGGGAACCACGACTTTGCCCTGAGAAAATATTTCGGCGAAAAGCTTGACATGGAGGTGATTCCCGACTGGGCCGTGGTGACGCTTGACGGAAAGAAGTTGTACCTGGCCCACGGGGATCTCGTTAATACGGAAGACACCTCGTACCTTTTCCTCCGGAAAATCCTCCGGAGCAAAACATTCAGCTGGTTCAAGGAGCAGCTGCCGTCGTCTTTCTGGTGGAAAGTCGCCAGGAGCAGCTCGATGGCGAGCAAGAGGTGGCTCGGCGAATCCCAGAAAGGACTGGCAGAGAAAATGTACGCCTTTTCTCTCCGGAAGTTCGAGGAGGGATTCGACGCCGTGATCCTGGCTCACTGCCACGAGCCGCTTCTCAGGAAAGTGGAGTTGAACGGTACGGAGAGGGTCTTCGTGACCCTGGGAGACTGGATCGATCACTTTTCCTATCTCATTCTCGAGAAGGGCCAACTCAATCTCTTCTTCTACAAACTGTCGTTCTGACACATCATCCCTTTTTCAACTTCGGAGGCAATAAAAACTACAGGCGGACTGTTTCGGGATTTGGATGTTTGACGTGTCAGGACCGTTCTTCGGTCGGAGTGAACCGGCAGCCGGAAAAAGACTGGACACGGGGTGTAGAATGTGTTAGGTCGTCAAACCGATTTAAGAGGTATGCGATGAATTTCGGCGGGATCGAGAAGGAATTTTCGGACTTTAAGAGGGCTTCCTTTGTCGTTCTGCCCGTTCCATACGACTTGACCTCTACCTACCAATCGGGATCCCGCTGGGGACCGTCCGCCATACTCGATGCCTCCTGTAACATGGAACTCTATGACGAGGCGTTCTGCAAGGAAACCTATCGGGCGGGGATTCACACCCTGCCGCCCTTGGAGCCCGATGCTCGCGGGCCCCGGGAGATGATAAAGAAGATTGAGGAAAGCGCTGCCGGGATCGTCCGGCACAACAAGATCCCCGTGCTGATCGGCGGGGAGCACAGCATATCCATAGGCAGTGTGCGAGCCCTGAAGAAGAAATACCCCCGGCTTTCTGTGCTTCACTTCGATGCCCATGCGGACATGAGGGATCGATACCAGGGATCGCCGTTCAGTCATGCCTGTGTGGCCCGTCGCCTCCGGGAGATCTGCCCCGTTGTCCATGTTGGGATCCGCAGCATGAGCCGGGAAGAGGCCCTCTTCATCAAGAAAAAAAACATCGAGGTATTTTCCCCTGACGATGCGCAGGATAAGCCGGGATGGGAAAAAAAGATTTGCGAAAATTTGACGAAAGATGTTTATATATCCGTCGATCTCGATGTGTTCGACCCGTCTCTGATGCCGGCCACGGGAACACCCGAGCCGGGAGGGCTTGACTGGCGTGACGTGACGTCTCTTCTCAGGGAAGCCGCCGGGACATGCCGGATCAGGGGATTTGACGTTGTTGAACTTTCACCCATACCCGGGATGGTGGCGCCGGAATTCCTGGCAGCGAAGCTCACCTACCGGATCATGGGGTATGCTTTAAAATGAGCTGAAGAGGAGGAGAGGGAAGGTTGAAGATATTTGTTCCCCAGAAGATTTTCTTCACGAAGGGTGTCGGGGTCCACAAGGAGGAGCTTCACTCCTTCGAGCTGGCGCTCCGGGATGCGGGAATCGAGAAATTCAACCTGGTTTACGTCTCCAGCATTTTTCCGCCGGGCTGCCGGATGATTTCCAGGGGGAAGGCCCTGCGGGAATTGATCCCGGGGGGCATCACGTATTGCGTGATGAGCCGCTGCAGCAGCAATGAGCCCAACCGGCTCCTGGCGGCGTCGGTCGGTTGTGCCGTTCCGGCGGACCTCTCCCAGTATGGTTATATCAGCGAGCACCATGCCTTCGGTCAGACGGAAAAACAGGCGGGGGATTACGCGGAGGACCTGGCAGCCGCCATGCTGGCATCGACCCTCGGTATTGATTTTGACGTGGACAAGAGCTGGGACGAGAAGAAAGAGGTCTTCAAGATCAGCGGCAAGATCGTCCGGACGAGGAATGTCACCCAGTCCTACATTGTCCCCAAGAAGGGACCCTGCACAACGGTTATCGCGGCGGCCGTTTTCGTTTTCTGATCGGGAAGCGGACTTCAGGCGGAAAAAATTAGACGTTCATTTTTTCTCAACGTTGCCGATCCGGAATATCAAACCACTCCAGACATCTCAGTGGTCAGTTTTTAAAAAAGTAGCGGTAAGATAAGGGTATCAGTAAACGATCCTTGTCCTGTAGGCGATCTCGGCCATGGAGAAAAAGGAAGAAGGGAAAACGGCTCACACCCAGATCCTCGTCGTTGACGACGAGAAGCCGATCTGCGACATCATTCAGGAAGCGATGAAACATTTCGGCTATAGCTGCCTCTCCGCGATGAGCGGTGAGGAGGCCCTGAAGATCCTGGAAAAGAACAAAGTGGACATCGTCATCACGGACATCAAGATGCCCGGCATGAGCGGCATCGATCTGACGACCATCGTCAAGTCCAATTACGACTCCGACGTCATCGTCATGACGGGCTTCGCCGAGGATTTCACCTACGAGCAGATTATCGAGAAGGGCGCCAGCGATTTCATGCTGAAACCGATTGAAATGAAAGAGCTCCGGCTCCGGTTGCAGCGCGTACAGCGGGAGAGGGCGATCCTGTCGGAGCGGAATCAGGCAGAAGCCCTCCTCAGGGAAAGCGAAAAGCGCTACCAGGAACTGAGCATCACGGACAATCTGACCCAGCTCTTCAACGCGAGGCAGTTTTACAACCAGATTACCGCAGAGATAGAACGAACGAACCGTTATAACCACAACCTGACACTGCTCATGATGGATATCGACAACTTCAAGCAGTACAACGACACCTTCGGACACCTCGAGGGCGACAATGTCCTGGTCCGGTTTGCCGATGTCGTTCGAAATTGCCTCAGGCGGACGGACTTGGCCTATCGTTACGGGGGAGAGGAGTTTGTCATCGTTCTTCCCGACACCGAAGGAGAGCAGGGGATGGTAACGGCCGAGCGTATCCGGCAGGAGTTCAAGAAGGAGGTCTTTGTCCCCAAGCCCGGCAAGACAATCCGGGTGACAGTGAGTACGGGCATCGCCCAGTACCAAAGCGGTGAGGAGCTTTCATCCTTCATCCGAAGGGCCGATATGAACATGTACAGGGCCAAGGAGAAGGGGAAGGATCAGGTCTTCTTTTCTTAAGAAGGGTCCTGATCATAAAAGGAATTCGGGGACCGGTTTCCGGGGACAGACATCAACTCTGGTTTGCCTAAAATATCCTTGACATTGGAAGTCCAGTAAAATTAAGATGTTTTCAAGACGCGGGGTGGAGCAGTCCGGTAGCTCGTTGGGCTCATAACCCAAAGGTCGGTGGTTCAAATCCACCCCCCGCTACCAAATAAATTCAAGGGGTTAGGAAATTCATCCTAACCCCTTTTTGGATTCTGTGCTACCGTCTAGTTGCCAAGCCGCACAGGGCCGTCGATCCGCGTCAATCCTGGTGAGCACATTTCCTTTCTCTGACCGACTTGCGCACCACCCTCGGATTGTGTTTTTTCCTCATGTCTCATGAAATTTTTTTCATTGTTTCTTTCAACCCGTTGAACGTTTCTTGAAGAGAAAAGGCCTTCTGGCCTATATGTCAAGGGTGCCCCGCCGCACAGGGGATCGTAAATTATCATTGGATATCGACTTGTTAGAAATATTTATTCACGGACCTTCCGGTCTGGTACGGTCATTTCAACAAACTATGTGACCTACACATAACACCTCCGGTGACGGTTCAATTTAATGAATCCAGTCGAAGCAGAACGCCTCAAACGTCTTGAGTCTCGGATCGTACGATCTGAGTTCCGGGTCGACCTTCTGGAACCTAAAAAGGCCGGCAGGGCCCCGGACAACTTTGTGGAACCGCCAATAGCTGGCGGGTCTATGGTCGACTTTGTGGCAGCTGCGAAATCCAGCGGGGCACTGGAGCATCGTGACATCCTTATGCTCAGCACCTGGGGTTTTGTGATTGCCATCGTCTCGTTCCTCTTTCTGTATGCCGGCTGGTGGCTCGACGAAAGGTTCGATACGGCGCCGACCTTCATGCTTGGGCTCCTCATTCTGGGGGTCTCCCTCTGCGTGTGGAGACTCTATGGGGATGCGCAGCGCAGGCGAGCCAAGCGGGTCCCCACCACCTCGCTTCCTCTCTCCCCCTAACCCTTTTTTACAATTCGTATCTCAGGCCTAATACTTTTTTCTTACCTGAAATCATATCTTCGGCGTATTGTTTTATCCCGCTACTTCAGCGAAAATCGAAGAGAAAATTGCTGAGCAAAGAGGATTGCAATGAGCTGCGGAAATGATATCGCCCAGCGGAAGATCACGGGAAATGATTCAGAAAGGGATGCTATCGTGCAAGTTCTTCGCAGATATTTCGAGCATCGTGTCCATGCAGGCAACAGGAATACGGCGAGTACCAATGAGGCTCTCATCTTAAAGGCCCTTAAAAGTTATTTCAAAGGTGATGCCTGGGCTTGAGTTGGATTTTGGAAGAGGTCAAAATGAACCAGAAACAATTTACGGCTGAACAAATTATCGTATTGCTTCGGGAGGCGGACGTGAAGCTTTCCCGCGGCAGAAACCTGGCGCAGATCTGCCGGGAGATGGGGATCACCGAGCAGAGCTACTACCGCTGTCGCAGGGAGTACGGCGAGATGAAGGCCGCCCGGATCAAGGGGCTCAAGGAACTCTGACGGTTCACATCGATCCTGCACTGTCAATAATTAAACCGCATTTCGAACATCCAAGGTCAGTTTTCAATCCGGTTCCCTATTTGACCAAGAAATACACTCAATATTACACTACAAAAATTGTATCGGAATCTTTCTAAAAAATTTCTGACAGAACAGCGTAAAATAAAAGGGCGATTGACTTTAAGTAGTTTCTCAAAACCGCCCGTAACTTATTTATTATATGGCATTATTTTAGATTTCGTCGTCGATCTCCTTTTCGCCGGTATCCTTCAGTAGTCCCTTACTTGATCCTGTCTATATCCGCCTCCTTGCCGATGACGACGAGGATGTCGCTGTCCTTGAAGACGAAGTCCGCCGGCGGGACCATCTCCACGCGATCCGTCAGGGTGTCACGGATCGCGATGATACCGATGTTGTAATTGGTTCGGACCTTCAGGCCGCCGAGGGTCTTGCCGATGAAGCTCTTGGGTGTGGCGATTTCGCAGATCATGTGGTCCTCCGAAAGCGGGATATAGTCCAGCACATTCGGGGACACGATGCTTTTAACAATTTTGTCGGCCATTTCCTTTTCCGGGATGATCACCTCAGTGGCCCCGACCTTTTCCAGGATGAGTTTGTGCTCCTCATTGGGGGCCTTGACAATGATATCCTTCACCTTCATCTGCTTGAGGTGAAGCGTAATCAAAGTACTTGCTGCAAGATCCTCTCCGAAGGAGACGATCACCATGTCGTCTTCCCGGATCCCGATACTGTCCATCACGTCTTTGTCCGTGCCGTCAGCCATAATAGCCTTGGTGGCAAAGTCCCTGACAGCCTGGACAGCTTCCTTCTTTTTGTCGATGGCGATCACCTCGACACCGTTCTCATAAAGCTCTCTGACTATGTTGTAGCCGAAAATCCCCAAACCGACAACGATGACTCTTTTCATCTGCATGCCCCCTTTATCCAACCATCACCGTTTCTTCCGCGTAAGTGATCCCCTTCCTGGCCGATCGCAGCGCAAGCGCGAAGGCAAGGGTGAGGGGACCCACTCTTCCGGCAAACATCATGATGATAATAGCCAGTTTCTGTATATCGTTCATATTCGGTGTAATCCCCATGGAGAGGCCCACGGTTCCGAAGGCGGAGACCGTTTCAAAAAGATACTCCACAAAGAAATGCCGGCTCTGTTGGGGTGGCAGATTTCCTCCTCCTGTAAAAAAAAGCAAAATAGAGGTGATCAGGCATATGGACAGGGCCGCCGCGAAGATGATCGAGATGGTTTTGGTGATTTGTTCCCTGGGGATGGTCCGGTTGAAGACGTTCACCTCTTCGTATCCCTTCCATCGGTTCCAGATAAGGAGAAGAAGCAGTGTCGCGCTGGTCGTCTTGATGCCGCCGCCCGTTGATCCAGGGGAGGCGCCGATGAACATGAGGATGATCATGACGAGAATGGTTTCATTCTGAAGGCTGCCGATGTCAACGGTATTGAATCCGGCCGTCCTGGGCGTGATGGATTGAAAAAAGGAAACAAGGAATTGGGAATGTACGTGCATATCTTTGAGGATAGCGTTTCTTTCAAAAATGTAGAAAAGGAGGGCGCCTGAGAGGATCAGGAATACCGTGGCATAAATAACGATCTTGCTGTGAACGGAGAGACGATTCTGCTTGCTTCGAAACCGGGAAGCAACCTCATGCTGGACCACGAAGCCTATCCCGCCGGTTACGATGAGGATCATGAAGGTCAGGTTGATGATCCAGTCGGCCTGGTAACGCACCAGACTGTCCGAGAAGAGCGAGTAGCCACAGTTGTTGAATGCCGAGATGGCGTGATAGACAGCGTAATAAAAGGCCGTACCGGAAGGGAATTCCTGGGAGAAACGGAAAAAGAGAACGATAATACCGATAGCTTCGATGATCAAGGTTGAGATGATAACAGCCTTGAGAATCATTAAGAAATTACGCTTCGGTGTGTGAAGGAACGTTGTCTGTACAATCTCTCGATCCTTGAAAGAGATCCCCCGGCCCATGATGCCGAAGAGGAATGCCGAGAAGGTGATGATTCCCAGCCCGCCGATCTGGAAAAGAAAGATCGTAATGATCTGACCGGCAACAGAGAGGTCCTTCCCGATATCGAGCACGGTAAGACCTGTGACGCAAACGGCGGACGTGGAGGTGAAGAGGGCGTCGATGAAATCGATGTGTTCACCGGAAGAGGAGAGTGGGAACCACAGGAGGAAAGTGCCTGCCAGGATCAGGCCGGCAAAGCTGAGGATGAAGATCTGTCCCGGCGTGAGCTGATGAGCGATGAGGCCTCTCTGTCTGGGATCATCTTTGGAGGGCATATGCTTTAAGTTACGCTAACCCCTCATAACTCTGCACGCGTTCCGTTCATCGGACGGATTTCATGGCGTTCGTCCAAATAGAGCCGCTGACTGTTTCAAATCGCCGATTTTGATTTTAAAGGGCCAGGAAATATTGAGGCGGATAATCGCACATTTTTCAAGCGGTTGCAATGGTATTCATGTGCCATAAACGACTGTTGACTTTACAAATGGTGTCAAAGTAAGTCCCGTCTGCATACTTCACCTGCAAGTTCTTAATTTTAAATAGTGGGTAACGTTGAGGATTACTGGTTGAAAGCAGTTGCGCTTGCAGCATTTAGTCAGGAAGTGTTCCAGGCCGCAGTTTTCCACTTTTGGTTTTTCTGCTGATTTGAAGCTGGGTGGGTGCGATAAGTTACGGTTTGGCCGTGCAACCCCTTGCATTTCCCTGCCGGGCGTGTATAATAAATTTAGAAAAGTGAAAGCCCGCTTCCTCCGGGGTCCATCTTCGGATTCAGATCTGTTCTTGTTTGCTCATCCTTTTCGGTAGTTTCCTGTTCCTCCATTCCTACAGACAGTAATTGTCTTCTTGCCGGTTTCCCCGGGCGGGCAAATTGCCCCAACGGGCTTGAGGAGGTGTCGCCATGGGCTACACAAAGACGTGTGTCGTATGCGGACGGGTCTCATGGATGCTCAACGCCGAGGATAAGTGTGAGGAGTGCGCCAAGAAGGGCGAAAAAGGGAGCACTACGTCGCGAAACTCGACTTCATCAACCCGAACTACACAGGATCAGCGCCGGTAAACTGATCTTACCGCCCTTCGCTTGCCTATAGTCTAATCCAGTACTCGGCCTTCCTGAAGGCTGAAAGGGAAATTGCGGGCCGAAGCCTAGAAAATCATAGAAGGAGGTATTCAATCATGAAAGAAGGTAGAGCTGTTTGGCTCTGCCTTCTGCATTTCTAATCATTGTTGATTGTAATCTTCTGTCTTCTGTCAGACGTTGAGTTCAAGCACTACAGGAAGGAGTTCATACCCGAGTTGACACTCAGTGTCAGGTCACGTTCTGATCAAGACAATTCACGTTGGTGACCGGTGGCCGATCCGCCCCCTTTGTTTGCCAAAATTAAGTCATTATAATAGGTTATAAGTTAAGCCGGCCGTTCGAATGCCGACGCCAAACCACATCGAATATAAAAAATACCCACCGATTTATCAGACCCGGGGGGGTACCGACAGATTATGCCTTGACTTCTGATGTGCAGCTGGGGCAGCGAGTGGCCTTTATAGGGATCACTGAGAAACAGAAGGGGCATTCTTTGGTCGCAGCCGGTGCTTCCTCCGACCGTTTCATGGCGTTGATCTGACGGATCAGAAGGAATACGGCAAAAGCAACGATCAGGAAGCTTATCACAGAGTTTATGAAGATACCCATGTTGATGGTCACGGCGCCGGCAGCCTTGGCCTCGGCAAGCGTCGCGTAGGGACCGGTAATTTTACCTGCCTTGATCACCGCGAAAATGTTTGCAAAATCAACATTACCGAGCAAAAGACCGATGGGCGGCATGAGGACGTCATCCACCAGGGATTTGACGATGGTCCCGAAAGCACCGCCGATAATGATGCCCACGGCCATGTCCACGACGTTGCCGCGCATGGCAAATTCCTTGAATTCCTTAAACATTCCGTCTTCCTCCTTTTTTAAGGTATTTTTGCAGAGTTTTACTCTCACCACGCTGGTGAAAAAATTGCGTCTCATTTACCTGGGTTTATAGTACCGCATGGCATCGGGGATCAGCGATTCAATATCTCTGATCCGCGATTGCGGTGCGGGGTGGGTCGAGAGAAGCTCGGGGGGTCTGGCCCCGCCTTTCTGGTTCATCCGCTCCCACAGTGGGACGGCAGCCCGGGGATCGTATCCCGCTTTAGCCATGAGAATAAGGCCTATGTGATCGGCTTCAGACTCATGAAGGCGGCTGTAGGGAAGAAGAACACCAACCTGGGTCCCCGCGCCGTAAGCCTGCATGAATATGCTCTGGGTCGCCGCCGGCTGCGTTGACAGGGCGACGGCAAGCCCGATCCCCCCGAGCTGAGTAAGAAGCCCCTGGCTCATCCGCTCGCCGCCGTGCTTGGCAATGGCATGGGCAACCTCGTGACCCACGACGACAGCCAGCCCCGTCTCGTTTTGTGTGATGGGCAGAAGCCCCGTGTAAACGGCCACCTTCCCGCCGGGCATGCACCACGCGTTTACCACCTTGTCATCCTGGATGAGATTGAATTCCCACTTGTAATTTTTAATTTCCGATCCCAGGCCTTTCTCTTCAAGAAGATCTTCCGCTGCCGCGGCGACTCTCTTGCCCACACGCTTCACCATGTTTACCTTTTCCTGGTCCGTGGATAACTTTGCTTTCCCGATGACGGAGGAGTATTCTTGATAGCTCATGGAGATCAGTTGCGAATCGGGAACGAGGTCCAGTTGCTTGCGGCCCGTGAGGGGCACGGTGGCACAGGCATAAAGGAAAAAGAGAAGTGAGGGGATGATGATCGGAGCGAAATATAATTTAGCCATTTTTTTTCTCATTTTTTATCCTCTTACTATGGATTTTTTCTTTCAGAAAAACCGATGATTAAACGGCAGATGACATATTGCCAAGGGCGCTGACTCTTATCACCTGTGAGAGTGATTGCAGGAAAAAACGCGATGTATCGTCCAATGGAACTCTCCAAACTTTTCCTTTGGAATGGTGTTTGAGTTCACGGACAGCACTTGAACATCGCGGGTATCGCCGTTATCTATATAATACATATTCGCTATCTGTGGAAGGGGATTTTTGAATCCGGCGTATGGCAAGGGGAGCCGCCGGGCTCAGGTCTCGTTCAGGCCGTATTTCTCCCATCTCGACCGGAAGGCCTTTTCACTCATTCCAAGCAGTCGTGAGGCTTTTGAAACAACGTAATTCGTTTTCACCATGGCCTTTTTGACCAGCGCCTTCTCGAGGTCCTCGAAGTTGACGCCGCCGTCGGGAATTTCAAAATCAAAGAGAGACTCATCGGGGTTATCGGCAGAGGATTCGTCCAGGTTGAACTTTTCCCACCGGTACCAGAAGGTCTTGTAGGTCATGCCCAGGAGCTTGGCCGCCCGGGCAGCGACGTGATCCGTTTTCTTCATGGCCTTTTTCAACACGATCTTTTCAAATTCTTCGATTGAAAGACCCTCGTCGGGCAATTCGAAATCGAGAACACCTTTTTGCTGAAGCCCCCCCGTCAGTTCATCCCGGATGTCCTGGATTGAGATCGTTTCGGCATCACACATGAGGACGGCCTTTTCGATGACCGACTGCAGCTGCCTGATGTTGCCGGGCCAGTGAAAATCCGTCAGGGCCTTCGTGGCCTGGCCGTCGATCCGCCTGATTCTTTTCCCGAATTCGTGATTGTACTTCTGCAGGAAGAACTGCACGAGTTCGGGGATGTCCTCCCGCCGTTCCCGGAGGGGCGGCAACTCGATGGTGACGACCTTCAGGCGATAAAAGAGGTCTTCCCTGAATTTGTTATCCTGCATCAGCCTCTCGAGGTCTTGATTTGTTGCCGCAATGATCCGGACATCGACCTTGATGGAATCTCTGCCGCCCAGCCTCCTGACCTCCCTTTCCTGGAGGACCCGGAGGATCTTGGACTGCGTCATGGGGGGGAGATCGCCCACTTCGTCGAGGAGGATGGTGCCGCCGTTGGTCGCCTCAAAGAGGCCTATCTTGCGGGAACTGGCCCCGGTAAAGGCGCCGGGTTCATACCCGAAGAGCTCGCTTTCGAGAAGGGTTTCCGGTATGGCCGCGCAGTTGATGGCGGTGAAAGATTTTGCCGCGCGCTGGCTGTTGAAATGGATCGCGCGGGCAATGAGTTCCTTGCCCGTTCCGCTTTCGCCGAGGATGAGAACCGTCGCGGAGCTGTGCGAGACCTTCTTGATGACCCGGACGACATCCTCGATGGCCTTGGACTTACCGACGATGCCCTCGATTTTGAATTTGTCCATGAGGGCCTGCTGTAGTTCCAGGTTTTTTCGAAGGAGTTCCGTCCGTTCCAGGGCCCGCCGCACCGTCATGATGACCACGTCCCTGTCGAGGGGTTTCGTCATGTAGTCGAAGGCCCCTTTCTTCATAGCCTCAACGGCCGAGTCGATGGTACCAAAAGCCGTCATAATGAGGACCGTCGGGGCCTCTTCCCTGGCCATTAATCTCTCCAGAAGCTCGATGCCGTCCATTCCCTTCATCTTCAGATCGGTCAGGACCAGATCGGGATTGTAGGTCCGGTTGAGCCTGAGGGCTTCTTCGCCGGACGATGCGGTAAGGGTTTCGTATTCCGCATCCGTCAGGATGGTTTTCAGGATGTCCCGCTGAAGGGGTTCGTCGTCAACGACGAGAATCACGGCCATAGTCGTCTGGATACTCCTACTGGATGTAAACGGGAAGGTCAGTTGCCCGCGACGGGAAAGGTGATGGAGACTTCACTTCCCTTGCCCTCCGAACTCAGCATGTCAATCTTCCCGCCATGTTCTTCGATGACCCTCTTCGTGATCGCAAGGCCCAGCCCGAGGCCGTTGCTCTTTGTGGTGAAGAAAGGTTCGAATATTTTTTCGAGGTTTTCCTGCGGAACACCCGCACCCGTATCAGTGATCTGCAGGTTGAATTTCCCGTTGCCTTTCGCTGTTTTGAATGTCAGTGTGCCGCCCTCCGGCATGGCCTGAAAGGCATTGGTCACAATGTTAAAAAGACAGGTCTTCATCAAATCGAAATCGAGCATCAGCTCCGGTAGAAAATCGTAGTTTTCGATAATCTGGACGTGCTCGGTGTCCGCCTTGGCCTTGATGATTTCCACGATGTGCGAGAGGAGCTGCTTCGTATCTACGGGCTGCAAACTCAGGCGAAGCGGTTTTCCGTAATCCAGAAAATCACTGACAAGCTTGTCGAGTCTGTGAACTTCCTGCTTCATGGAGGAGATCAGGTTTTCAAAATTTTTCTTCTGCGTGTCGTTGGCAGGGTAATATTTTTCCTTGAGATGGTCGATGGAGAGACTGATGTAGTTCAGGGGGTTGCGGATTTCGTGGGCGATTCCCCTGGCGAGCTGTCCCACCGCCGAGAGGTGTTCCGCTTCCCGGAGTCGCTCCTCGAGCCTTTTTTCCTCTTTCAGCTTCCGCACCATGTAGTTGAAGCTCTCGTTGAGTTCCCCGATCTCGTCCTTTCGGTCCACCGTCAGATTCTGGTCGAGATCACCGGCGGCGACTTTCTTCGCGGCCTCGACGACGTTGTGGATGGGTTCCGTGTATTTCAAAGCCAGAAAGATGGAGAGGGCGATTCCCAGGGTAAAGACGAGCAGGGTGGCACCGATCCTCTTGAGCGTATTGATTTTGAGCTGCTCGGAGAAATTATCCGCGTTGATCTGGAGATGGACGTAGCCGTAATGGGCCTCCCCGGCAATGACGGGGATGATGACGTTGTAAGTCTTGCCCTCTTCATCGACGGCCCGATCACCGAGTTCGGCCTTGATGATCAGCTCTTTCTTCTTGGGACCGACTGGGGTGCCCACGCTCTTGGGATTGGTGCTCGCGATGATTTCATCTTTGTTACTGATGATGGAAATTTCCTTGATGCCCTTGGACTTGAGGGACTTGAGATACTGTCTCAGTCGCATCTCGTCGGTTGCCCCGCTTCCCGTGACCTCTTCGACGCCGACCTGGATCGCCTGTGTGAGCTCGACGATCTGCGTTTCCAGCTGTTTCTCCAGCGCGCGCTCGGACTGCACGTAAATGATAAACAGCACCGAAAGGAGCAGGGCACTCAGGCAGAGCATCATGAAGACGAGCTTCTTGTTGAGCGATAGATTCAGGAAAAATTTCTTGAACATGATCCCGTGGCCTTGTGTTGAAAGTACCAGAAAGAATTCTTGTATCGAGTTTCTTTAGCACCAAAAAGGGGGGCTGTCAATTGCGGCAACGGGATGCAAGTGACCGATCATGCATGGTTTTGATGGGTGGGATCGGGCTTACCCGGACGAGGGGAGCCCCCACCGGCGTTTCGGTTCCGGGCTTCGATTCAGGAAGCACTGATGCCGGGAATTTGTTTTTCAATGTTTGACAAGGACAGAACCCATTATCTATAATCCCCCACCGGGCACACCAGTGGCGGCATCGAACTCCCGGTGCTCCCGTCTGACCGCTGAGAGAGAATTTTTTTAGTTAACGATATGTATGACAAGATAAAAATTCTAATCAATGATCCCGAAGAGAAGCTCGGTTATCCCTATATCATTCTGAGGGAGTCCCTCAAGTCCTTCAAACGGAACAATGGCCTGGAGACTTCGGCCACCCTTGCCTTTTTCGGCTTTTTTTCCCTGATCCCGCTTCTGATTCTTATCGTTTATCTTCTCAGTAACGTTATTCTCTCCTCCCAGGTGGCCGCGAAGGAGATCGAGCAGCTCACCGAGCAGATCTTTCCCGCCTATCACAAGGTTCTTCTCAAAGAGGTCTATGCCGTGGCCAGGCAAAAGACGTGGGGCCTTCTCAGCATCGTCGCGCTTTTCTGGGCGGTCACCCCACTGGCATCATCTCTGAGATTTGCTTTTCTGAAGATTTTCAAGGAAGAATGGGATGCGCCGTACTGGAAGGACAAACTGGTCAATGCCTTCGCCGTCTTCATCATCCTGGTTCTTTTCATCGGCGTAGTCCTCGGTGAAACCGTTTACGCCTCCCTCATGACGCCCTACACAAAGAGCCCGAGCTTCCTCTTCCGTGTTTTCAGCCTGATCGCGACGCCGATCCTCACGACCCTGGTCATCATGCTTTTTTATCTCATTTTCTGTCCCGTCAAGCTGAAGTTTACGAATCTCCTGGTCGGTTCATTCATCACGGCAGCGCTGTGGCTGACCACGAAACCGATCTTTCTCCTCTTTCTGAAGTTCAACCCCAATTACGGCGTCACCTTCGGTTCCCTGAAGGCGATCTTCATACTCATCATCTGGGTGTATTATCAGTTTGTCGTCATTCTTTTCGGGATGGAGATCATGGCCAACATTCGCAGAAGGGAAACCCTTCTGCTTTCGGGTCTTCTGCAGAAGTCCATCCCGGTGAGAAAGGGGCCCAGAAGGATCTTGGACCGGTTTGCCGGATCCTACAGCCGGGGTGAGGTTGTCTGTAGGGAAGGGGAGGAAGGTTTTGATATGTTCTACATCCTCAGCGGGGCCGTGGAGATCAGGAGGAAAGAAAAGGCACTGCGGGTGATGAAAGAGGGGGAGTATTTCGGAGAGATGGCCATGCTGCTCCGTACGCCGAGGACGGCAACGGTGATCGCCCTGGAGGACGACACGCGCCTCATCAAGATACGGGAAGATAATTTCGAAACCATCCTGCGAGAGAACCCAAAAATTGTTCATTCGATCCTGAAAGAAATGGCAGAGAGGGTGAAAAAAACGAATGAACTTCTCGAGGGGATCGAACGGGAGAAGGGCGGTCAGGGGTGAGAAACCGCCCGGTCCGGAGGGACGGAATCCGGCAGGGCGTATCAAAAGAGAAGGAGAAGGAGCGAGAGGAATGAAAATCGCCATTTCATCAACGGGACCGGATCTGACGGATCTGGTGGACCCGCGTTTCAGCCGCTGTTCTTTCTATGTCTTCGTGGACATGGAAACAGGCGAGTTTCAGGTTATTGAAAACACGGGTGCCCGCGCCCAGTGAGTGACCCGGGGAACGGCTACCGGGAATCTCGTAGCCGGACATCGGGTGGACGCGGTGCTTACGGGGCATATCGGTCGCAAGGCCACGAAGGCACTCCAGACGGCCGGCGTGAAAATATACCTCGGCGCTTCGGGGACGTTGAAATCAGCCATCGATGCTTTCAGCGGGGGAAAGCTCGAAGAGAAGCTCTAGTATGGAAAGACCAACGGAAATGAAGCTTCATTCTTTCTTGACCCTGGACCCGATCCCCTAGACCCTCTGTTCATCTGTTAAAAGGAATGCTCCAGCCCGGGAAACTGGCCCGCCCTGACCTCCTGCACGTATTGCTTTACGGAGGCCTTGATCTCGACATTCAGATTCGCATATTTCTTGACGAACTTCGGCGTGAACCGTTCGAAGAGTCCCAGCATGTCGTTGATAACGAGAACCTGTCCGTCGCAGTGAATGCCTGCGCCGATGCCGATCGTGGGGATTTCGAGGGATTCCGTGATGTCCTTCGCGAGCCCTGCAGGGACGCATTCCAGAACGAGGGAAAAGGCGCCCGCTTCCTGAAGGATCTTGGCATCTTTCATGATCTTCTGGGCCGCCTTTGCCTCTTTGCCCTGTACCTTGTATCCCCCGAGCTGGTGGACCGACTGGGGCGTCAAACCCAGGTGGGCCATCACCGGGATACCCGACGAGGTCATCCTGCGGGTGACTTCGGCCACCTCCTCGCCGCCCTCCAGCTTCACTCCGTGGGCCATCCCCTCCTTCAGGAACCGACCGGCGTTTTCGACGGCCTTCTCGACGGAGGACTGGTAGGACATGAAGGGCATGTCACCGATGACCATCGCCCGTTTGGTTCCCCTGGCCACGGCCTGGGTATGCCGGATCATGTCGTCCATCGTGACGGGGATGGTGCTTTCGTAACCCAGGACGACCATGGCGAGGGAGTCGCCCACCAGAAGGATGTCCACGCCCGATTGATCGAGCATGGACGCCATGGCAAAGTCGTAGGCCGTCAGCATGGTGATCTTTTCTTTTTTCTGTTTCATCTGCCGGACGACGGCGGTCGTGACACTGGTGATCTTGCTCTGTGTGCTCATTTTGATCTCCCTCCCGTAAGAAGCGTTTTAATTTCCTGAACCCTCTCCAGTGAGAGCGTTCCTTTCTTGAACCCCACATCGGCCGCCTGAAGGCCCAGGGTCCTGTATAGGAATTCGAGTTCGGGGATTTTCTCGTTGAAAACCGCCAGGTGCTTTTTCAGTGTGCCGACATCGCCGCGGCTTATGGGTCCCGTCAGCGACTGGACGGTCCCTTTCGCTTCGATATTCCGGATAGTCCCCCGGACCAAAGGCCAGAAGGCCCGCAGGGCATCGTCACTACTGAGACCGATTCGCAGGTAGATGCCTTCGACGAGATGCATCAGGGTGACGAGGTAGTTGGAGGCCATGCACGCCGCCGCGTGGTACAGGGGTTTGTCCTCATCGGCAATGATAAAAGCTCTCCCGCCCAGGTCTTGAACGATCCGCAGGGCCCACGCCTCGCTGTCCCCGTCGGCGGTGACGCCGAAAGAACTCCCCGGGATGTTTTCGATGGCATTTTTGACATCGGCGAAGGACTGGATCGGGTGGATGCAGGCCACGGAGGCACCCGCTCTCTTAGCGGGCTGAAGGACATCCAGCCCACAGGCACCGCTCATGTGCACGACCTTCTTCCCCGGATCGATGGCTCCTTCCCGGGTAATCCTTTCACAGACGGGGGCGATGGCGTCGTCGACAGTCGTAATCAGGACGATGCGTCCCCGTCTGGCCGCTTCCGTGTAGTCCACAAAGGCCGTGCCGCCGGTGAATTCCGCACCTTTTGACACGGACTCGATGGAGCGGGCAGCCACGGCGGCAATGGGGTAGCCGGCGCCTCGAAGGAAAAAGCCGACGGCCGTGCCCACTTTGCCGAGGCCGAGAATGGCGACGGCATCCTTTGCGCTTTCCCCTTTCGCTGAACGATCTATCATCCCTTCTATTCCCGTAAAAACAAAGAGGCCTTCCAGACTGCACAGGAAGGCCTCTTGAAGCCGGTATCTCCGTATGTTCTTCAAACCTTCCGTCTCAGTCCGAACCTCAGTGGATCCAAGCGGATGGTTTGAACTATCACAGATAATCGAAAACCGTCAATGAAAATAAGATTTCCATGCCCGCACACCCCCTTTTGACTCTTGTAATCCCACGGGGGATTATATATATTTTCTGAAGAAAATTATATTTTTACATGGCGGGGAGCCCCATGAAAGCGATTGATCTCATGGTCTTTGATTTTGACGGAACCCTGGTGAGTTCCGGCGAGGATATTGCAACCTCCGTGAATCTGATGCTCCGGGACCTCGGTCTTGAGACGCTTGAAAGGGAAAAGATCATCGGTTTTGTGGGTGACGGCGTCACAAAGCTGATCGAAAGGACCCTTGGGGAGGAGCATCGGGACCTCTTTGACAATGCCCTCTCGACGTTCAAGGCCCTCTATGCGGAACACCTGCTGGACACGACGGGGCTCTATCCCGGGATCCGGGAGATCCTTCAGCATTTCCACAACAAACGAAAGGTGATTCTGACGAACAAGAACTACGCCTTTACGATGACGATCGCGAAGGCTTTGGGGCTGGAGGCGCATTTCGATGACATCATCGCCGGCGACTCGACGCCTTACTTCAAGCCCGATCCCCGGCTGATCCTACCGCTCATGGACCGTTTCCGGGCTGGTGCGGACCGCACGGCCGTGATCGGGGACAGCACACAGGATATCCTCCTGGCGAGAAACGCAGGGGCGCTGAGCTGCGCCTTTCTAAACGGCCTGGTTCCGCGCGATACCCTGCTGATCCTGAAACCGGATTACACGTACGAGAGCATCAACGAATTAAAGTTGTATTTCAAATGAAACTTCTCCCCAAGATTGAAAGGACGATCAAAAAGTACGGCATGCTCCGGCCCGATGACAGGGTCCTTGTGGCCGTCTCCGGCGGGCCGGACTCCGTTGCCCTTCTTCGTGCCCTGCAGCGACTTTCCGGGAAATGGCGCGTCCGGATCGGCGGCGCCTATTTCAATCACGGGCTTCGCGGTGCGGAGTCCCGGGCGGAGGAAGCCTTTGTCGAGAATCTTTTTCAAAGACTCGCCATCCCCCTGGAAAAGAGGCGCATGGATCCCCGGCTTCGAGATAAAAAGACAGGCGGGAATCTCGAAGAAATCTGCCGGGAGGCGCGCTATCGCTTCCTCGAATCCACCCGGAGAAAGTTCGGCTTTGACAAGGTCGCGCTGGGCCACAATCGCAGCGATCAGGTCGAAACCGTCCTCATGCACCTCCTCAGGGGGAGCGGTCTCGAAGGGATGAAGGGAATGCTTCCCGTAAGAGACGATATCTACATCCGACCGCTTCTGGAGGCGACCCGGGAGGAGCTCATCCTTTTTCTCAAAGAGGAAAAGCTCGGTTATGTCCTGGACAGCACCAACGAATCGGAAGCATTCCATCGAAACCGGGTTCGTCACCATCTCCTCCGGGACGTTCTCAGGAGCTACAACCCCTGCGTCGAAGAAAATATCGCCCATCTGGCCGATATCATTCGCGAGGAAAATGATTACATTAATACCGTCGTGGACGGCCTCGTCTCCCAATGGGGCATCGGGGGCGATGGAAACACCCTCCGGGTGAGAACGGAGGACCTGAAAGGACTTCATCAAGCCATGCAGAAAAGGATGATCCTCAGGCTTCTTCAGCTTCGGGCGCGGACGAAGAAGGGATTCGGCTATACCCACGTCCAGGCCGTTCAGGGCCTCCTGAATGAAGGCACAACGGGGAAGGTCCTCCATCTGCCGGGGGGGGTCCGGGTTCAGCGTGACTACGGCAGGCTCGTGATGACCACCGCTGACAGGGGGGCGAAGGAACTCTCTCAAAAGCGAAAAGACCGGCGAGGGTCCGGGGTCGCGAAAGAATTTTCATACGGCGTTCGCGTACCCGGGTCGATCAAGATTGCGGAACTCGGCCTGACGCTGAAATTCGGTCTCGTCAAGACAGACGAGGTCCGGTTCGGTTCCGGTAAGAGGGCCTACATGGATTACGACCGGATCACGCCGCCGGTTATGGTGAGAAACGTCCGCCCCGGCGACAGGATTCAGCCCCTGGGCATGAGGGGTCGCAAGAAGGTCAAGGACCTCTTCATCGATGAAAAGATTGCGAGGGACGAGAGAGGTCGGCTTCCCATTGTCGTTGACCGGGATTCCATCCTGTGGATCCCGGGCGTGAGGCTGTCGGATAGAGTGAAGATCGGGGACAGGACGAAGAGCGTTTTGAAAATAGAAATTAATTGATATTCAAGGAGTTCTGTTGTAATTCAATTTCCATTGGATAGACCCATTTCCTACGGAAAGAACATCTATTTTATAGAAAAGGAGTATACCTGTTGAATCCACTTCAGAAAAATATAGCTCTCTGGCTTGTGATCAGCTTGATCTTTGTAATGCTCTATCATCTGTTCAGCCAGCCCAAAGACTCATACGAGAACATCATATTCAGCGATTTTATCACGTCCGTTGAAAACGGGCAGGTCCTGGAGGTGAGCATCCAGGGTGACAACATTTCAGGGAAATTCCTGAACGGGAAGAGCTTCAAGACTTACGCCCCCAAAGATTCCGGTGTGGTTCCTCTCCTGAAGCAGAAGGGGGTCCGGATCGCGGCCAAGCCCGCGGACGATTCCCCCTGGTACCTGACGGTTCTCGTGTCGTGGTTCCCGACGATCCTCCTCATCGCTATCTGGATCTTCTTCATGCGGCAGATGCAGGCGGGGGGAGGGAAGGCCATGTCGTTCGGCAAGAGTCGTGCGAGGCTTCTGACGGAAAGCTCGAAGAAAGTGACTTTTGATGACGTGGCCGGGATCGACGAGGCGAAGTTCGAACTGCAGGAGATCATCGATTTTCTCAAGGATCCGAAAAAATTTACGCGGCTCGGCGGGAGAATTCCCAAAGGCGTCCTTCTGGTCGGTCCCCCCGGGACCGGGAAGACCCTGCTGGCCCGCGCGATTGCCGGCGAGGCCGGCGTGCCCTTCTTCAGTATCAGCGGCTCCGACTTTGTCGAGATGTTTGTCGGCGTAGGCGCGTCCCGCGTCCGGGATCTGTTCACCCAGGGGAAGAAAAACGCCCCCTGCATCATCTTCATTGATGAGATCGATGCCGTCGGCCGGCATCGCGGTGCGGGGCTCGGCGGCGGGCATGACGAGCGGGAACAGACGCTGAACCAGCTCCTCGTTGAGATGGACGGTTTTGAGTCCTCCGAGGGCGTCATTCTGGTGTCGGCGACGAACCGGCCCGACGTTCTGGATCCGGCTCTTCTGAGGCCGGGGCGCTTCGACCGGCAGGTCGTCGTTCCCCTCCCGGACGTCAAAGGCCGGGAGAAGATTCTGGAAGTTCACACGCGGAAGATGCCCCTTGAAGATAATGTCAGTCTTGCCGTGCTCGCCAGGGGCACGCCCGGCTTTTCAGGGGCCGACATCGAAAACCTGGTCAATGAGGCGGCCCTTCACGCCGCCCGGACATCCAGAGACCAGATCACCATGAGCGACCTAGAATTTGCCAAGGACAAGGTGCTCATGGGGACGGAGCGCAGAAGCATGGTCATCAGCGACGATGAAAAAAGAATTACGGCCTACCATGAGTCCGGCCATGCCCTCGTGGCGAGGCTTCTGCCCGGGACGGACCCGATTCACAAGATCACCATCATCCCGAGGGGAAGGGCTCTGGGACTCACGCAACAGCTGCCCATCGATGAAAAGCATACCTATCCGAAAAAGTACCTCATCAACAACATCTCCATCCTTCTCGGGGGGAGAGCCGCCGAGGAACTCGTATTAAAGGATTTCACGACCGGTGCCGGAAACGACATCGAACGGGCAACAGCCCTGGCCCGGAAGATGGTCTGTGAGTGGGGCATGAGTCACGAAATGGGCCCATTGAGTTACGGCAAGAAGGAAGAGCAGATCTTTTTGGGCAGGGAGATCGCCACGCACAAGGATTACAGCGAGGAGACGGCCCGGAAGATTGACCGAGAGGTCGGCACCATCGTGATGGAATGTTATGAGCAGGCCAAGACGCTTCTGGCCAATCACATCGACAAGCTCCACAACATCGCCGGCGAGCTGATCAAGAAGGAAGTCCTCAATGCCGATGAACTCGACCAGGTCATCAGCGGCAGGACCGGGGATGAAACGAAAGAGGCCCTTCACTGAGAAGATCCTCCTCCCCCCTCCTTACCCATTCCGTTCCGACATCGTTCCAGGAGAAGCGACAGGGTGCGTCTCAACGCACCGTTTTTTTAAAGCCCGATGAGGGGGTCGATATTTGAGATACCTTCAAATCTCATCGCTCGCAGAGGCCGTCCGGAGCCTGAAAGAAATCGGGGTCGATCCTTACGGAATTGAAGCCATGGTGCCGAAAATGTCAGGGATGAATATTCGGCTCGATGATCTCAAGCCCGCGGTGGCGAACATCATCAAACAGGAGATGCTTTCTCTGGGCGGCGACGCCGCCGTTTCCAGGGGGGCGATTGACTGCACGGTCCGCCGAACGGACGTCATCCTCATGGGAACGGAAAAGCAGATCGCGCGATTCACGGAGAAGATCTCCCATCAACCCCTCGGTTTACGAAAACTGGCCTCAGCCATCGGAGATCTTATCTCCAACCTCCGAAGGGACGTCTTTGTCCTGAAAACGCCGAGAAGGAAGATCACCATTGCCGGCCGGACCTTGATCATGGGGATCATCAATATGACCCCGGATTCTTTCTCCGATGGCGGCCGGTTCAAGAGCATCGATGAAGCCGTGGATCACGGGGTGAGGCTCGAGGAAGAGGGAGCGGATATTCTCGACATCGGCGGGGAGTCGACCCGCCCGGGGTCGACGCGGGTGAGCCGCAAGGAGGAAATCAAGCGGGTAGTCCCCGTCATTGAGAAACTGAGCCATCGTATCCGCATTCCGGTTTCCGTGGATACCATGAAAGCGGAAGTTGCACGGGTCGCCATGGATTCGGGATCTGAGATCATCAATGATATCAGTGCTATGCGTTTTGACAGAACAATGCTTGAGGTGGCGGCGGAAAGTCAGGTCCCGGTCATTCTTATGCACATGAGGGGCACTCCCAGGATGATGCAGGAAGGGGATCTTCGTTACCGCTCCCTGATGGGGGAGATCCTTCGGTTTCTGGGCGAGCGGATAGAAAAGGCCGTAGCCGGAGGGGTGACCAGGGAAAATATTATCGTTGATCCGGGTATCGGTTTTGGTAAAAAGGCAGAAGATAACCTCAGGATCATCCGGCATCTGCGTGAATTGAAGACGCTGGGACGGCCTATTTTGCTGGGACCTTCCAGGAAAGCATTCATCGGGAAGGCCACGGGAGTTAAAATACCCGCAGAGCGGATCGAAGGAACAGCCGCAGCCGTGACGGCCGCCATCATGAACGGCGCGAATATTTTGAGGGTCCATGACGTCGGATTCATGAAGAGGGTTTCGGCCATGGCTGATACCCTGTCGAGGGATTGAAATGATTTATGGTATCGGGATCGACCTGGTGGAGATTCAACGGATTGAAAGAGCGCTCAAACGGTGGGGGGAGCGATTTGAAAAAAGGGTCTTCTCGGATGGGGAGGTGGCTTATTGCAGGAAGCACGTGCGGGCCCCTGTCCACTATGCCGGGCGGTTTGCCGCCAAGGAGGCTTTCATCAAATCCCTCGGCGGCCTCCGGGGCCTGACCATGAAAGATATCGAGGTCCTGAACGATGACGCGGGAAAGCCGGCCTTCAGCCTGAATGCCGCCGTTAAAAGGGCGTTGAAAGAACGGGGCGTTCGTCACGTCGCCCTGAGCGTGACTCACACCGATCATTATGCCTCTGCCCTGGTCGTCATGGAGGCATGAGTCACGCTGGATGAAAAATATTTCTTTTCTTTCTTCGAGAGAAAATGTAAGGGACACCTCCATGGGGGAAGGCGCATTCACCCTGGAGATGGTATCGAAGCGTGCCGAGGACACCTTTCGCCTGGGGGAGACGCTGGGTCGGTGCCTTTCGCCCGGTGATGTGGTTGCCCTCATGGGAGAACTGGGCTCGGGAAAGACCTGCATGACCCAGGGGATCGCCCGGGGCATGGGCGTGTCCGCAAGCTATCGCGTGACGAGCCCCACCTTCACGCTGATCAACGAATACCCCGGGGACATCACGTTGTACCACCTGGATGTGTACAGACTTTCAGGGCCGGTGGATCTCGAAGACCTGGGTTACGAGGAATATTTTTACGGGGACGGTGTTGTCGTCATCGAGTGGGCTGAAAAAATCGAAAGTGTACTGCCGGTCGAAAAATGCTTTATCGTCCACCTCCGGTACGTCGACGAGAACACCAGGGAAATAAAGATATCCGGCCCGGCGGACAGGATGGCGAAGATCTCGCAAGCGTTATCCCAAGGAGGTTTCATATAGATGGGTCTCATTGTACAGAAATACGGGGGGACATCGGTCGCCGATCTCGAAAAAATCAGGAATGTGGCGGAGAGGGTGATCCGGACGAAGGAAGCGGGGAACAAGCTGGTGGTCGTGCTTTCGGCCATGGCCGGAGAAACGGATCGGCTCATCGGTCTTGCCCACGGGGCCTCGGACCGGCCGGATGAGAGGGAATACGACGCCCTGATCGCGACGGGCGAGATGATCACGGTCGCGCTCCTGGCCATCGTGCTCAACAAGATGGGTCACCGGGCGAAGTCCTTTTTGGCCCACCAGGTGAAAATCTGCACGGACTCGGCACACGCGCGGGCCAGGATTTTGAAGGTTGACACGAAGGACATCGCGGAGGAACTGAAAAAAGACGGGATCGTCGTGGTGGCCGGATTCCAGGGTGTCGATGCCAAGAATGATATCACCACGCTGGGCAGAGGCGGATCCGATACCAGTGCCGTTGCCCTTGCCGCAGCGTTGAAAGCCGACGTGTGCGAGATTTACACCGATGTCGAAGGTGTCTACACCACCGATCCGAATCTCTGCAGCAAGGCCATCAAACTCTCAAAGATCTCCTATGACGAGATGCTCGAGATGACCAGTGCGGGGGCGAAGGTTCTTCATCCGCGGTCGGTGGAACTGGCCAAGAAATACAACGTCCCCGTCTTCGTGAGGTCATCCTTTAATGATGATGTGGGAACACTGGTGACGAAGGAGGATAGCGAAATGGAAGAGGTCGTCGTTTCGGGGGTGAGTTATGACAGGGATCAGGCAAAGGTGACGGTGGTCCACGTTCCGGACAGACCGGGAATCGCCGCACGCCTTTTCACCCCGCTTTCCGACAAAAATATCCCGGTGGATATGATCATCCAGAATGCCAGCATCGATGCCTTCACCGATCTTTCCTTCACCGTCTCGAGAAAAGACATCCGGGAGGTCAGGCGGATGATTGAGGTCGCGGCCAAGGAGGTCGGGGCCCAGGGCGTTCAATACGATGAGAATATCTCGAAGGTTTCGATCGTCGGGGTCGGGATGAGAAGTCATGCCGGTGTGGCGTCCCGGATGTTTTCCGCGCTCGCGAGCGAGGGGATCAATATCCTGATGATCAGCACATCGGAGATCAAGATCTCTTGCGTCATCGAGGCGAAATATACGGAACTGGCCGTCATGGTCCTGCACGATACCTTCGGGCTCGAAAAGTTGAAATAGGCGCCTCGACGCGCCGGATCCACTGACCCTATAAGCGCTTCCTCATCGAGCAATGAAAACACGGGATCAAATACGCGGGGCAGCGGTTATCGTCATGATAACGGTTGCCCTTTGTTTTTTTAGGAGCATGGCCCCCGTTGTTTTTTCCGGACCGACGGCCGGCCGGCCGCCTTACAGTGATGAAAAAAGCGGATCGGTGATCGTGGAGCTCGCAGGTCAGACGGAGCACCGCGGCACCTATTTCATCCCGGAAGGATCGAGCGTTTTGGATTTCATGGTGATGGTCGGACTCGGCACGGAATTGGAGCCGAGCGGTGCGAATTTGAATGGGCGACTGAAGAACGCTTCGGTGGTCACCATCCGGACCGCCGATCACGCGAGTATTTCCTCCGTGACCGTCCAAAGGATGAGCGGGGCGAAGAGATTCGCCCTCGGTCTTCCGATGGACCTGAACTCGGCCACGACTGACGAGCTGGAACTCGTGCCGGGCATCGGGGAGAAGACTGCGACGAGGATTATCGAATACCGGCAGGAGGCAGGCGGATTCAGGAAAATCTCTGAGCTCCGGTCCATCAGGGGGATCAAGGACAAAAAATTCGCGGCCCTAAGGCCATATTTCATCGTCGAGTGAGTGAAGGGCCGGCATTCGACGCCCCCCACCAGACATTTTCGCAAAAACACTCTCCTTCCGGCGCCGTTTCTGAAAACCTCACAGCCTCTGTGAAACATCATACGATACTTGACAGGGTGTGTTGAACCCATCGATATGGAACGATATTATTACTTCATTTGTTGAAAGTTTTTTAAAAAGCCCTGTCGGATAAAAAGG